>NZ_LT629731.1:2285556-2931056 GCF_900104575.1 Bacillus tuaregi | reverse complement strand
GCTTATGCTTATTTAGAAAGTATTGTGAAAAGCGGCAAAGCAATTGAAAGGGAGGTTCAACTCGTTATTACTGATATTGAAATGCCGCAAATGGATGGTCATCATTTAACGAAAAAGGTTAAGGAACATAGTGACTTATCGAAGCTACCTGTCATTATTTTTTCTTCACTCATTACGGACGATCTGCGCCATAAAGGACAAATTGTTGGAGCCGATGCCCAAGTCAGCAAACCAGAAATTGCAGAATTAGTCCTCCTAATCGATCAATTTGCCTTGTAAGAAAAGAAAAAACTTCCATTCGTTAGTAGTGGAAGTTTTTTTGTAGTAATGTTTAAAAATAACTTTCTCCAAGCTTTTTAAAAATCGGTTTGTTATATTTTTTTCTTGCCGGAACGGTCTGATGCTCATTTTCTTTTAAACCAGTGTAAGAGCATAGAATTTTTTTTGCCTGCGTTAAGGAAAGGGAGGCTTTTGGGTTCCTAACCTGTTTGTCCAACTTCCCTAGGTGAGGGAGTTCGGTAAAATCACTCTTTGACGGAGGTAAGTGAAAGGTATAATTTTCACAGGCTATCAAGACATCTGATTGCTGCTGGCTATATTTTGGATTATTTGAAAAATGTAGGCCGACTTTCTTGGCTTTACCTTCTTTAATCAGCTTGTGTAGTGCAGTATATTTAAGTTTATATAAAAATTTTGGGTTTGGGGCAGTCTTAGCATGACGATTTATAATGAAGATCGCTTGTGCGAGGTTTTTAATTGTTGGATTTAATTGAGGTTCTGATGAGAAATCCCTATTTGTGGACAATGTGATGTCTCCTTTCCAATTTTTTGGGAATGAGCAGCTAGTTAATAAGTTTTTTATATTGTCAAGAAAAATGAATTTATGTGATTATGGTCTATTATACCCCTTTTAACCATAAAAGAAAATAAATTCTCGAAAAATTATGCTTAATATACAGAAATGGATAGATAAAAACGGCTTGATTTCTAATGAATCATCACAGTAGTGCCATTAGGTACTTGTTTGGCAAGATCAAGTACATCATGGTTATGCATGCGAACACAGCCCTGAGATACGGCCTGACCAATGGAAGCGGGGTTATTTGTACCGTGGATGCCGTAGCCTGCTTTTGAAAGGCTAAGCCACAAGACTCCAAATGGACCCCCTGGATTAGGCTGACGGTTTACTATGACAAATGAACCAACCGGAGTTTGTGTCAGCATTTTCCCAATTGCAATTGGATATGATTTGATTAGATTGTTATTCAAAAAGAGCTGTAACGTTTTGTTTTTTCTGGAAATCACAATCCGATAGGGAATGCTTTCTGGATTGGGCAAACCAGGAATTTGGATGGCTTGACTTATATAAATCATATTCTGATTAGTAATATGAGGGTTGGCTCTTAAGATTTCTGCAATGGAGACACGATAGTCCTTTGAAATAGAAGCTAAAGTTTCTCCCCTTTTTACTATGTGATGCATCGCTTACTCCTCCCGGCCCATTTTGGGTTATGGTTATACTTATGAAGCAAACGAGCAAAAGTGACTTTTTTCTTTAAGAATTATCATGATTATGTTTATTATACATATATGGATGAAAAGGCGTATGAATTCAGAAACAGGATTTAAAGAAAGGAGAATAGGGATGCTGAAAAAAAAATGGGCAGTGATTGACATTGGGTCCAATACCATTCGGCTTGTTATCTATTCAAAAGGTCAAGGTGGGAGCTATAAGGAAGAGGAAAATATAAAAACAGTTGCGAGACTTAATCAATACCTGAATCCGGAATATGAATTACAAAAGGAAGGAATCAACCTTTTAATAAATATACTGCAAGGCTTTAAAGAGATTCTTCATTTTCATCAGGTTATAGAAATCCATTGTGTAGCAACTGCCACAGTGAGGCAAGCAAAAAATCAGAGGGAAATCCAAGTGCTTGTGAAAGAGCAAACTGGCTTTGATATGAAGGTTTTATCTGAAACAGAGGAGGCATATTTTGGTTTTTATGCTGTTTCGCGTTCTACTCCAATAGATACAGGAATCACGATAGATATGGGGGGCGGAAGTACAGAGATTACTTTTTTTCAAGACAGGAAATTAATCCATTACCATAGTTTTCCGTTTGGTGTTGTTTCTTTGAAAAAACAATTCATCCATAACGATCCCATTACCAGTCAAGAAAGAAAAAATCTGGCTGATTTCATTCAAGCCTCTTTTGCACAGCTGCCATGGTTAAAAAATCTACAGGTTCCAGTTATTGCAATTGGTGGCAGTGCTAGAAATATTGCCCAAATTGATCAAAATTTCAAGAAATATCCCCTTGCTGGGATTCATCAGTATGTGATGTGCTATTCAGATTTACAGAAAATCCAAATGTATCTTGCCCAGCTTACGATAGAACAGCGTGAAAGGGTAGAGGGACTTTCAAAGGATCGGGCGGATATCATCGTTCCTGCACTTGAAGTGTTTGTCGGACTATGTGAATATAGTCAGTCCTATTCATTCATGTTCAGCAAAAAGGGATTAAGAGATGGAATTTCAATGAGTGCTAATGAGATGAGTGAAGAAGTATTGACGACTAATCAAATCATTCATGACAGTGTGGTGGAATTATTGATTGATTATGATGTCGATATAAAACATGCCCGTCATCGTGCTAGGCTGGCAGAGAGCTTACTTGACGAAATAGGCACCGATTATCATTCTGACAACCAAGCTGCCTTAAGAAATTTCGTTAACAAAGGAGCGCAGCTCTATTACCTTGGGCAATATATCGATGATGATTCAAGTAGCCAGCATACCTTTTATTTATTAGCTAACCAATCAATTAACGGGCTTTTACATAAAGATCGTTTGAAGCTAGCATATATTGCTTCGTATAAAAATAAAACATTATTAAAGCAATACTACCTTCCATTTACGGAATGGTTTACGAAAACGGAAATGGAAGAAATACGCTTAGCAGGTGCGATTGCTAAGCTGGCTTGTGCATTAGATGCTTCGAAACGAGGAATCGTTGAGGAAATGCATCTTAAGAAACGTACGGCTGACACATTTGAATTAGTCATTAGTTGTAAGGGCAATCCGTTTGTGGAGCAGTATGAAACGGAAAAACATATCCGCCAATTAGAAAAGGCGCTTGAAAAAACAATAACGCTGAAGTTTTTTCAGAATAAATAAGCTTGATAAAGGTTTAGTCCTGTTCCTAGTAAAACTTTATTTTCAATAATGTAACAAAAAGTTAGTATTTTTTTGATATATTATATATGTAGAATATTGCAAAAAAGGTGTGGGTTAATTGGATAACAGTCATTTTAATCATCCATCAAATTATAATAACAGGGAAATCAGCTGGCTTGCTTTTAATGAGCGTGTGCTGCAAGAAGTTCTAGATAAGAGAAATCCATTATTGGAGAGAATAAAATTTTCTGCCATATTCAGTTCTAATTTGGATGAATTTTTTATGGTTCGGGTCGCAGGGTTAAAGGATCAAGTAAAAGTGGGATTTATGAAACCAGAAAATAAGGCTGGTATGACTCCTAAGCAGCAGCTGGAAAAAATTTCAGAACGGGCCCATAACCTAGTAAAACTACAAGATCAGACATTTCAACAACAAATTCTCGATGAGTTAAAAGCAGAAAATATTCATTTATTAAAGGTAGATGAATTAACGGCAGCGCAAAAAAAATATCTAGAGCTTTATTTTGATGAGCAAATCTTTCCTGTTTTAACACCCATGGCTGTAGACGCCTATCGTCCTTTTCCAATGCTATTAAATAAAAGTATTAATATCGCAGTTTCTATTGAAATTGAAAATATGACTGAACAGGTTAATAAACAGCAGCTAGCGATTGTACAGGTTCCATCCTTGTTAGAGCGTTTTATTGAAGTACCATTTATTGATGGGACAACTTGTTTTGTTCTACTTGAAGAAATTATTTGTTATTTTATCTCAAAGCTGTTTAATGGTTATCAAATTCTCTCTGTGACACAATTTAGAATAACGCGAAATGCCGATTTAGAAATTCATGAAGAAGGGGCTAGAGACTTACTTCAGGTTATTGAAAAAGAATTGAAAAAACGCAAATGGGGTGCAGCAGTCCGCTTAGAGATAAAGGAAGAACATCTAGATGAACAAATATTAGCCTATTTACTCAATGAACTTGAAATTGAAGAAGAGGATGTCTATTATATATCAGGACCATTGGACAAAACATTTTTGTTCTCCTTTTATAAAGTATTTGCTTCACGGAGGGATGACCTCATCTATGAACCGTTTATTCCAGTTCCTTCTTTAGAAATTGATAGTAGCAAAGATATTTTTCAAAATGCTTTGGATCACGATATGTTGCTACATCACCCTTATGAATCGTTTCAGCCAATTCTTGATTTTGTTTCAGAGGCTGCAGATGACCCGAACGTATTGGCTATAAAACAGACACTGTATAGAGTGAGTGGAGATTCACCTGTCATTGAAGCATTAAAGCGGGCAGCAGAAAATGGCAAGCAGGTAACTGTATTAGTTGAATTAAAGGCGAGATTTGATGAGGAAAATAATGTACAGTGGGCAAAGGAACTGGAGAAAGCTGGATGTCATGTCATTTATGGAATGACTCATTTAAAAACACACAGTAAGATTACAATGGTTGTTCGAAGAAAAAATGGCATGATTGAGCGATTTATTCATCTTGGTACAGGTAATTATAACGATCAAACAGCAAAGATATATACGGATTTTGGCTATATCACAACTAAAAGGAAATTTGGCATTGATGCAACGAATTTTTTTAACTATTTAAGCGGATATACACAAAAACCCGTTTACCATCATTTGGTTGTCGCGCCCCATAATATTAGAGGCGAATTTATAAAACTTATTGATCAAGAAATAGACTATCACAAGAAATTTAACAATGGTCATATTATTGCGAAAATGAATTCATTAACAGATAAAAAGATTATTATCAAATTGTATGAGGCATCTTGTGCAGGGGTTAAAATCGATTTAATCATCCGTGGAATCTGTTGTCTGAAGCCTGGAATTGAAAAGGTTAGTGAAAATATCAGGGTCATCAGCATTGTCGGAAGGTTTTTAGAGCATAGTAGAATATATTACTTCTTTCATAATGGTGAAGAAAAAATTTATTTATCGTCTGCAGATATGATGACAAGAAATATGGAAAAAAGAGTGGAAATCCTATTCCCAATCTTTGAAGAAAAGTTAAAACTAAAATTAAAGGATCTCCTTTCACTTCAACTGTCGGACAATATGAAAGCGCGGGAACAGGATCGTGAGGGAGTGTATCACTATAATCAAAAAAAGGAGAATGAACCTGAAATTGATAGTCAGGCAATTCTAATTGAAAAGTCAAAATTGTTCATAGAGGACATAGAAGAGTAGCTAAATAAATAATTCTCCTTGACAAAAAGAGCAGCTAATAAAGGCTGCTCTTTTCTATGGGTGATTTTATTTTATCGGTCTTTTTCGTTCAATTAATTTGCTTGTTTCAAGGTGAATAGTGTTAATTCAGGTTTTGACAGGAAACGAAAGGGTAATCTAGTAGTCCCCAAGCCTCTATTTACATATAAAGTTAACAGGTTTTGTGCTTCACCTATTTTATAGAAGCCTTCATAGTATAGCTCGCTATAGGGAGGCGTGACCAGGGCACCGAAAAATGGAATCTTAACCTGTCCACCATGACTGTGTCCGCTAAGCTGGAGATGAATTCCTTCATCAACTGCTAATTCAGCCATATCGGGCTCATGAGCGAGGAGAATCTTATATGTGTCAGGAGGTAAACCTACGGTCGCATAGGCTAAGTCTGGTTTCCCAAGCATAGCATCATCTAGCCCAATCAGATGAATACGACTGTCATCAAGCAGCTTGATTTCTTGAGCAGAATTTTGCAATAATGTAAAACCACTTTTATCCATTATGTTCTTGTAAATATCCGTTCCGTAGCCACCATGGTCGTGATTTCCATAGATGGCAAATTTCCCGAAGGGGGCATTAATATTTGAAAGACTAGGAATAATTTGCTCACTATTTGGATATTTATTCGGCTCATCCATTAAATCACCAGTGAAAAATACAATATCTGGCTGGAGTCGATTAATTCGATCCACTAATTTATCCAGTTGTTTGATTGTATATTGGAAACCGAGATGTGTATCGCTGAATTGAACCATTTTAAAGTGATTAAAGCTGTTCGGGATGAGGGGATGTTTAATGGTATGACGGTTGATATCAAGCAATCGTGGTTCTATTTCTCTGGCGTAGTAATAACCACCGCCTCCGGCAGCAACCAAGGCAAATAAAGCGCCTATTGTTTTTTTGATAAATGTTCTCCGTGTTATTTTTTTTGACATCTAATAATCCAACCTATCATTAAAATTACCTTCTTCTATACTATCAAACGTTCTTTAAGATTAGAAGTAAATTACCAAAATATATGCATAAACCGTGAGCTGTAGGACAAAATTTTGCATTATTTTATGCTGCAGACATGAAGGAAAATAAAGTATGGTATAATTATTCATTATCCACGAGGAGGTTCAATATGGACGCATTGGATATCTTAACCAACTTAGACCATTGTTTTCCGTATTTTCAGCCGGTATTCAGTGCAGATGAACATCGAGTCATAGGTTATGAAATTTTAGGAAGATATAATGGTGGTGGTCAGGTCATTAGCCTGGGACCATTTTTTCAGGACAATAACATACCGGAGGAATATCGCTTAGAAGTCGATAATACCGTACTAGCAAAGGCATTAGAGCTGGCAATTGGCTTAGATCCTGATGTACTGTTATTTGTGAACAGAGATGCAGACCTGCTTATTCATGATAGTGGAGAAGAATTCTTGCAGTTTTTACTCAAGTTCCAAGAGAAGGGGATTAGCTTAGAACGTATTGTCCTAGAAATCGCCATGGATGAATCGAAGGACGAGATGGATCATTTGTTAAATTATTACCGAACATTTGGAATCAAGATTGCAATTGATAAATTGGGAGATGAGAGTAGTCATTTGGATCGAATTGGTCAATTAAAGCCTGATATCGTAAAGGTTGATTTGATGCCGCTTCGTTCCATGAACCCCCCGCCTGCCTATCAGGATACATTATACTCTTTATCCATTTTAGCTAGAAAAATCGGTGCAACCCTCTTGTTTAAAAACATTGAAATGATTTATCAGCTTCAATTCGCCTGGCAGCATGGTGGTAGGTACTATCAAGGCTTTTACTTGGAAAAACCGTTATCGTATTTTATTCCAAGGGATATCTTAAAGGATAAATTAAAGGAAGAATTTCATGAATTTATCGTGTATGAAAAGAAAAAGCTGGAATCCATTTTTGCGATTACAGAGAGTTTTCAAGTGAAGCTTCAGGAAATTTTGACCAAAAATCGTAAATCCATGAATTTTGAAGAGCTATTGAAATCGCTCAGTAAAGACCTGGATCACGTTGCTTTAAGAATGTATATATGTGATGATGACGGCTTTCAACTATCTCCGAATATGTTTAAAAATGACGGGAAATGGGAACTTCAACCAGCGTATACAGGTAAAAATTGGAGCTGGCGGCCTTATTTTTTAGAAAATATGATTAGAATGCGGAATGACAAAAAAGGAATTTTGTCGGATTTATACTGTGATATTGAAACGGGTGAAACCACGAGAACGTTTTCCTTTCCACTGAATGCTCATGAATATTTATTTATAGACTTAACTTATGATTTTCTCTATCAACATGATAGTCTACTTTAATTAATGCGTGACAGCTTCTATTCATCTAAACTTGTCGAAAAAAGTTCAATTTATTGTATTTATGTAAAAAAAACTCGATTTTTCTCCATCTTTTACTTGTATAATCAGTTCACTTTATTTTATGCTGTTTATATTGGCTAAATCATTTTCGTACAGGAAAATTTAGACTTTAGATTTATGGTTTAGAAATAGGTCAAATGAGAAACCTAGTAGTAGGATATTTGGCTTTTGTTGAAAGGAGAGGGAGCATGTCACAGCTTCAAGGGATTATATCAAGGTTGAAGAACCTGCAGGAACAATCAAGTAATGGAGAACCTTCACAACGTTTTTTTGAGGTGAACGGTGAACGGAAATGTCAAGTTACGTATCAACCGAAGTCTGAAACCTTTGAGTTGGAGGTTTATTTTGATAAGGAAAAGCCAAAGAGATACCAATTCGATAATATCGATATGATAACAATTGAAATCTTTGATTTAATTCAATAATTAGCAGAAAAAGGGAACCGATTCGGTTCCCTTTTTTTTTACAGATAGCCTTCTAATATGAATCGAAACAATCATTTAGTGATATTTCGTCTCTGATTTATAACAAAATGGGCTGAGTGAAGGAAGCGAAAAAAAGTAAACTGTGTTAAAATATATGTTATGAAATAATAAAGTTTAGGGAGTTTTCAGCTATGATCAATCTTGGCAATGAGTTTTTAAATTTGAATATCCGCAACTTAATGATTCCTTCTGAGCGGGTTGCTCATGTTCAAGTAGGAAATAGTCTGGAGCATGCTCTTCTGGTATTAACAAAAAGTGGTTATACAGCTATACCCGTCCTTGACCCCTATTATAAGCTTCATGGACTCATTTCTACCCCCATTATTATGGAATCTATTCTTGGACTCGAGAGAATTGAGTATGAAAAGCTGGAACAGAGCCGTGTTGAGCAGGTGATGAATAAAACAGTGCCACACCTTCCGGTTGATGCTTCTATTCAGAATACTATTGCACTATTAGTTGACCATCCTTTTTTATGTGTGGAAAATGAAGCAGGATTGTTCGAGGGGATTTTAACAAGAAGAGCTGTATTACATTTGTTAAATGAAGGTCTTCAAGACGATGCCCATTAATGGAGGATGTCAAACGACATCCTCTGTTTTAATGCTTATTAAATAGATAAAGAAAGTGTTAAATAGAAAGGATTGTTTTAATGGACAAAGCATTGACTGAAGGACAGTCAAGTAAGAAAACCAATCGACCGATTGTTCTAGCCTCGATTATGCTGGCTATGTTTTTAGGAGCAATTGAAGGGACGATTGTCTCAACCGCAATGCCGGCTATTGTCGGTGAATTAGGTGGCTTTTCGTTATATGGCTGGGTATTTTCTAGTTATTTATTAATGAATGCTGTTACGGTTTTAATTTATGGAAAGCTTTCTGACTTATTTGGAAGAAAACCCATATTATTAATTGGAATAATTATTTTTCTAATCGGCTCGATTCTTTGTGGATTTGCTCAATCCATGACCATGCTGATTGTCTTTCGCTTTATTCAAGGTTTGGGTGCAGGGGCGATTACACCTATTGCGACAACCATTGTAGGTGATATCTATACGAAAGAAGAAAGAGCGAAAATCCAAGGCTATCTTTCAAGTGTGTGGGGAATATCCGCTATCGCTGGACCAGCGTTGGGTGGAATTCTCGTTGAGTATGTGAGCTGGCGATTTGTTTTTTGGCTTAATCTACCACTTGGAATTCTAGCAATGGTTGGTGTTGGTGTATTTTTACACGAGCATGTGGCAAAGAAAAAGCATCGAATTGACTATAGAGGGGCAGTACTCATCATGATTTCGGTATCGTGCCTCATGTTTGTTCTAGTAGAGGGAGGAACCCGCTGGGCATGGATGTCTTTTGAATCGATAGCATTACTAGCGGTTAGTATAGCTGCCTTTGTTTTATTTTATTTCCAAGAGAAAAAGGCGGATGAACCTATGATGCCTTTTTCCATTTGGAAGGAACGTCCAATCTTTATTGCCAATATGACATCTATGACTACTGGAATCATGCTTATAGGTATATCAAGCTATCTGCCTACGTTCGTACAAGGTGTTATGGAGCGGTCACCAATTGTTGCCGGTTTTGCCTTAACAACCATGTCGATTGGTTGGCCGATTGCTTCAACCTTTGCTGGTATCCTTCTGTTAAAGATTGGTTTTCGGACGACCTCTCTTTTAGGGGGAGCGGCCCTGATTATGGGAAGTATTTTATTTATTACGTTAACCCCTGATGCCGGTCCATTATGGGCAGCTGTCGGTTCCTTCATGGTTGGACTTGGGATGGGACTTACTACAACGTCATTTATTGTTGTGATACAGAGTTCTGTTAGCTGGGAACAAAGAGGGATTGCAACAGCCTCTAATTCTTTTATGAGGAACTTAGGGAATACGATAGGTGCAGCATTGCTTGGAGGAATATTAAACAGTCAAATCCTGCGTTATTTCAAAGAAAATGGACAGGATTTTAACGCCGATCTGTCTGTTGATTCAATAACAGTGCTATTGAATCAAAATGAAAGGAATTTGTTGCCTGACAGTTTGCTGCAATTTCTTCAGGATGGGCTAACCTATTCTCTGCATATTGTCTATTATGTAGTCCTTTTAATTGCAGTAATCAGCTTTATTTTGATTTTATTATTGCCGAGGGAGAAAAAGGTCTGATCCGATAGATTTCCACAAATATCTTCTCATAAATTCATTTGTTTTTTTTACACTAATGAAAGTGAGGAGATGATACTATTGAAAAAATTAGTTCCTTTTTTACTAACCATCCTAATCAGTTTGAGTATAATACCGACCGCAACTAATGCTCAATCGATTACGATGTTCAAAGAACCACCGTTTGAATTCTATAAAATCTCAAAAGGGGATACGTTTTGGTTTATTGCCAAACGCTATGGTTTAGACTACAAACGACTAATGGAGCTGAATCCTGACACGAACCCCTACAATATGCAAGTGGGAGGAGTCATTCGCTTAAAGGAAAGTGCGGCTTCAGTGAGCTCTTTTGAGGAAGAGGTCGTTCGTTTAGTAAATGCTGAACGGGCAAAACAAGGATTACGTTCCCTTCAGCATCGTGCCGATGTCAAAAATGTGGCCGAGAAAAAAGCCATGGATATGATTAACAGTAACTATTTTTCTCATACAAGTCCAAACTATGGCAGCCCCTTTGATATGCTCAAAACCTTCGGTATATCCTATCGATCCGCTGGTGAAAATATTGCGAAAGGGCAAAAGTCCCCACAGGAGGTTATGAATGCTTGGATGAATTCGTCTGGTCACCGTGCTAACATTCTAAATCCAAGCTACAATGCGATTGGTGTAGGCTTTTATAATGGAGCCTGGGTTCAATTATTTATTCAGTCGTAAATAAATGCTGGCAAAGCAGAGCATTGTCTCTGTATTTGTCAGCCTTTTTAATGAGTAATCGGTGCTAGATACAGTTATTTTTGCTTGTTTTCAATGCTTTTGTTTGATAAAGTAATTTCTAGCAATATATATATTGAAAACATAGGGGGTAAGGGAATTGAACATGATGGATGCAAATGAAATCATCTCATTTATTCAAAACAGTAAGAAGTCAACACCTGTAAAAGTTTACATAAAAGGTAATCTAGAAGGCTTAGAGTTTGGCTCAAACAGTAAAGCATTTATTAATGGAAACAGTGGTGTTGTATTTGGTGAATGGGAAACAATTAACCAGGTAATTGAAGAGCATAAAGAACAAATTGAGGATTATGTGATTGAAAATGATCGCAGAAATTCAGCTATTCCGTTATTGGATATGAAAAATATCAATGCTAGAATTGAACCAGGTGCTATCATTCGTGATCAAGTTGAAATTGGTAATAATGCCGTTATTATGATGGGAGCTTCTATCAATATTGGGGCCGTTATCGGTGAAGGCACGATGATTGATATGAATGCGGTACTAGGTGGACGAGCTACTGTTGGGAAAAATTGTCATATTGGGGCAGGAACTGTATTAGCAGGCGTAATTGAGCCGCCATCCGCTAAACCGGTTATTGTTGAGGATGACGTTGTCATTGGAGCAAATTGTGTTGTACTTGAAGGTGTTACAGTAGGAAAAGGAGCAGTAGTTGCAGCGGGTGCGATCGTTATTGACGATGTCCCTCCATATACTGTTGTAGCAGGTACGCCAGCGCGCGTCATTAAAGAAATCGATGAAAAAACAAAATCAAAAACTGAAATTAAGCAAGAGCTTCGTCAGCTATAATGAAGACATAGGCGTGGACCGTATAAGTTCACGCTTTCTTTACAGAATTTTCCCACTCTATTACACGGAAAGGAAGGTGTCATGCAATGAGTTCATTTGTTCAAATTCGCCGTGATCTTCATCAAATTCCGGAGCTTGGCTTTCAAGAGTTTAAAACACAAGCATATGTTTTATCCTACCTGCAAACTCTTCCAACAGAGAGAATGGAAATAAAAAAATGGGAAACAGGTATCTTTGTAAAGGTTAAAGGGACAGAGCCGCAAAAAATAATTGGCTATCGAACAGATATTGATGGCTTGCCGATAGTAGAAGAAACAGGGCTCGAATTTTGCTCCAAGCATGAAACTGAAATGCATGCATGTGGGCACGATTTCCATATGTCGATTGCGTTAGGGGTATTAACACATTTTGTTCTTAGTCCAATCAAGGATGATTTATTATTTATTTTTCAGCCTGCTGAAGAAGGCCCCGGTGGTGCGGAGCCAATGTTAAAATCGGATATTATGAAGGAATGGATGCCAGATATGATTCTTGCCCTTCATATAGCGCCTGAATATCCGGTTGGAACAATTGCTATAAGAGAAGGACTGTTATTTGCCAATACATCTGAATTATTCATTGACTTAAAAGGGAAAGGCGGTCATGCGGCATTCCCACATCAAACAAACGACATGATTATTGCAGCCTGTTCGTTAGTGACCCAGCTACAAACAATTATTTCTAGAAATGTTGATCCGCTTGATAGTGCAGTGATAACGATAGGTAAAATAACAAGTGGGACTGTACAGAATATCATTGCTGAAAGAGCAAGACTTGAAGGGACCATTCGGACCTTGTCTGTAGAGTCAATGGATAAAGTGAAAAAACGAATTCAAGATATCGTCAATGGGATAGAAGTAGGGTTCCAATGTGAAGCAAACATTGATTTCGGAGTTATGTATCACCAGGTCTATAACGAAGCGAAGCTGACAAGGGAGTTTATGGAGTTTGTTGAGCAGAGAACAGACGTTAACGTCATAGAATGTAAAGAAGCCATGACAGGTGAGGATTTCGGATATATGTTAAAGGAAATTCCTGGGTTTATGTTCTGGCTTGGTGTTGAATCAGATTATGGCCTTCATCATTCAATGCTTAACCCGAATGAAAAAGCCATTGATACAGCTGTTAAAATGATTTGTCAATATATCGATTATAAAGGTAATGAATAAAGAGAAAAACCGGGAAAAAACCGGTTTTTTTTATTGCTTGCTTTTTATTATATGATAAAAATGATACATATAATGAAGCGTATTTATGCTAAAATATGAAGAACATAGCTTGTAAGACTGTTGGAGGAATGAATTGTGAAAAAGGAATTTGCAGTAATAGGCTTAGGTCGTTTTGGAGGCAGTATTTGCCGTACACTTGCTGAACAAGGAATGGAAGTGATGGCAATTGACAATAACGAAGACCGGGTCAATGAGTTTTCTGCTATTGCTTCACACGCAGTTGTGGGTGATACTACTGATGAAAAAGTATTAAAAAGTCTTGGAATACGTAACTTTGATCATGTAATTGTTGCCATAGGTGATAATATTCAAGCAAGCATATTAACTACTATTATTTTAAAGGAGCTCGGGGTAAAGAATATTACGGTCAAAGCACAAAATGACTACCATGAAAAGGTACTTTTGAAAATTGGCGCTAATCACGTTGTACACCCAGAGCGCGATATGGGGAAACGAATTGCGAATAATATGATTTCCAATAGCGTTCTTGATTATTTGGAGCTCTCTGAGGAGCACAGTATCGTAGAGATTGTTGCGAGTGAAAAAATTGATGGCCATTCCATTATTAATTTAGACATACGGGCTAAATATGGAATTAACATCGTTGCAATAAAAAGAAGTAATGAAATCATTGTTTCACCACAGGCGAACGAAATCATCCATGAAAAGGATATTCTTATTGTCATCGGGGCAGATGCAGATATCAACCGATTTGAGAAAAAAGTGTTATAAAAAAAGCACCTATTAGGTGCTTTTTTCATTCTTATCATGTACTACACTTCCATAATAATCGGTAAAATCATTGGACGACGTTTTGTTTTTTCGTATAAATATGGGGCAAGTGTATCCGTTATTTCATTTTTGATTTCTGACCACTGTGTTGTTCGTCGTTCCATTACTTTATTTAGATGTTTTGTAATGAGAGCCTGGGCATCATTAATTAAATCGCTCGATTCTCTCATATAGACAAATCCTCGTGAGATAATATCAGGACCGGCTGCTATTTTAAAATCCCTCATATTGATGCTGACCACCACCACAACAAGCCCTTCCTCAGAGAGGATTCGTCGGTCACGCAGGACAATATTACCAATATCACCGATACCGCTTCCATCAATATATACATTACCGGAAGGCACTTTACCAGCTACTCTAGCTTGATCCTCGCTGAGGGCAAGTACTTCTCCGTTATCCATAATAAAACAGTTTTCTTCCTCAACACCACAATCAACGGCTAATTTCGCATGCATAATCTGCATTCTATATTCACCGTGGATAGGCATGAAAAATTTTGGCTTAATCAAACGAAGCATTAATTTTTGTTCTTCTTGTCCGCCATGACCAGAGGTATGAATATCACTTAACTTTCCATGGATAACCTCTGCTCCAGCTCTAAACAGCATATTAATGGTACGGCTAACACTGATTGTATTTCCAGGAATAGGTGATGAGGAAAATACAACTGTATCACCAGGAATAATTTGAATTTGACGGTGTGTACCATTAGCTATTCGCGATAATGCTGCCATCGGTTCTCCCTGACTTCCGGTACACAATATCGTAACCCGATCGGCAGGTAGGCGGTTAATGGTCTGGGCGTCGATAAACGTATCCTTTGGAGCACGAATATAACCAAGATCAAGACCAATATTGATAGCTGCTTCCATACTTCGACCGAACACAGCTATCTTGCGGCCGTTCGCAATCGCTGCTTCTGTTACCTGCTGTAGTCGGTGAATATTTGAAGCAAAGGTAGCGAATATAATCCGTCCTTGTACTTTTCGGAAAATATCATGAATGGTATCTCCGACGCGTCTTTCAGACATAGTAAAATTTGGTATTTCACTATTTGTACTGTCGGATAGTAAGCAAAGAACACCTTCCTTACCAATCTCCGCCATCTTGGTTAAATTAGCCGGTTCTCCTACTGGTGTAAAATCAAATTTAAAGTCACCTGTATGAACGACCTGTCCTGGAGGAGTTTTGACTACAATACCGTATGAATCTGGAATGCTATGTGTCGTACGGAAAAAAGTAACCGATGTTTTGCGGAATTTAACCACATCATCCTCTTTAATTTCATGGAGCTTGGCTTGTCTTAAAAGGCCATGTTCTTCTAATTTATTACGCAGGAGTCCTAATGCCAGCTTTCCTCCATATATTGGAATGTTAATTTGGCGAAGTAAATAGGGAATCCCGCCGATATGGTCCTCATGACCATGGGTGATAAAAAGACCTTTAATCTTTTCCTCATTTTTTACTAGGTAGGAATAATCAGGTATCACATAATCGATACCAAGCAATTCATCCTCTGGAAATTTAATTCCGGCATCAATGAGAATGATTTCATCCTGAAATTGAACTGCATACGTATTTTTACCGATTTCCCCGAGACCGCCCAGGGCAAATACAGCAGTCTGATCATTTTTTACAAATTTCATTATTTATATCTCCAATACTTTAAAATCTTCATTCTGTTGTTCATATTCTAAAAATGCTCCATTGATAGGACTAACAAATTCAATATTGTAAGGATGGTCTTTTAGCTTTTGGCGTATTTCCCTTACTGTTTCGCCTTCAATATAAATCGTTTTTGTCTTTTCACGCACTGGTACTTGGTTTTTTGATTCCTGGAAAAATACCTTATAAATCACACAAATCACTCCTTAATCCCTTTTCAACTAATTATTTTTATAAAAAAACAATCATAATATATGTTTTTTCATTCTTTCCAATTTCCTTTTAGTATAGCCGTTTGATGATGATAAGTTAAGTTCCGGTCATGGGCGGTGCACTTTACTTTTGCTGTTGGAAAAAAATAAGGAAGGAGCCCTTCGAAGTGTGAAGGGCTCAAATAAATCAGGCAATTGATTTTTTTCGCAACATATCGTTCCACTGTTTTAAAAGCTTTTTTTTCAGCTTCTTTAACATTGTGGCTCATCTCCTTATTTCTATTTTAAACAATCCTAGTACAAAGTAAAGCAGAAATGGCTGTTTAAAAAAGATTTATTCTCCTTTTTAGTTATATTCTTTGTCTAAAAACAGGAAACATTGCATGGAGAAACATGGAATTTAATCTAATTGAAGGTAGAGATGCGGGGATGATATTAAAGAATTTTAATTGTAAGAAAAAAGGCAGCTAGCTGCCTTTTTGGTTAACGTCCAATTTTTATTGCGTTTTCAGGTTCCTTCATTGGATTTGATTTATCAATATGATCGTAAAACATGATTCCATTTAGATGGTCAATTTCATGCTGAAAAACGATTGCGGGGAGTCCTTTTAAGCGAAGTTTTACTTCCGTTCCTTCAACATTATACCCTTTTACTGTTACTCTTGCATGTCTAGGTACGTAGCCTGGATAGGGGTCATCGACAGATAAGCAGCCTTCACCAGAAGCTAGAAAAGACTTTTCGACAGAATGGCTGATTATTTTGGGATTGATGAGGGCGTAGCTGTAAAGCTTATCGTTTTCATCTGTCACGTGAACAGCAATCATTCTTTTTGAAACATTAATTTGCGGTGCTGCCAAACCGACTCCAGGACGCAAACCATGCTTTGCGGATATATCTGGATTCTGGCTATTTTGAACATATTCTAATAACTCATTTAGGATTTTCTTGTCTTCATCAGAAGCAGGTAAGCTGACTTCAACAGCAGTTTTTCTTAAAGTTGGATGTCCATCGCGGATAATATCATCCATTGTAAGCATATGTAAACACTTCCTTCTTAAATCATGTAGTCCAATTTTAACAAAGAAAAGATAAAAAGTTAATAAAAATGAGGTGGGTTGAATAAAGCATAATATCGTAAAAAAATAAAATAATAACAGAAGCTAGGGGTAGTGACTGTGGGTAATCACTGTATATATAGTGATAAATAAGGGTTTTTGAGATTAACGGCATTCAAATTATCAATAAGAATTATTATTTTATATCACTTGTTTTATTGAAATAATAAAAGGGAAAAGTATATTTTTATGCAGATTCTTTCCTATAACAGATATGAATTAATAGATATGTTATATAGTACAGTTTAAAGGATGCATTGTAACAGTTTGATAATTACTGAGCAATCTAATTTGAAAAATCACGAAAAACTTTAATCATTTCCGTTGACTATCCTCGTTTTTATCAGTAAACTAATAGTGCAGTTCGAAATGTGTATCATTATTTTTTAAAAAACATACTGGTACAGAAAGTGGTTGTTATGATATAGTTGTAACATTGTTGTAACAACTTACAACTGAGAAAGACCGCAGGAGTATTATCAATTAGTAGTAATTTAACTGCCTTTACCTAGTAGTACAAAGGTAAGTATTCTATATTGAAAAAGTTTTAAACGAGAAAAGCTATGATTACTTAATTTTTGGATACTCTATTAACGTCTAAAAGAAAAGAAAGGATGACTGGGATGGCTTCTAATACAAAGAATGTACAATTTGATGCAACTGCTCAAGTTGAGAAAATCGCTGAACAGTTTCAAATGCTGCAAATACTAAACGAAGAGGGCCAGGTTGTAAATGAAACAGCTATGCCTGATTTAAGTGATGAAAAATTACAAGAATTAATGCGCCGTATGGTATATACAAGAATACTTGATCAACGTTCTATTTCATTAAATAGACAAGGTCGCTTAGGTTTTTATGCTCCGACAGCTGGTCAGGAAGCATCTCAATTAGCTTCCCAATTTGCACTCGAGAAAGAAGATTTTATCCTGCCTGGATATCGTGACGTACCGCAAATCGTATGGCATGGTTTGCCGTTATACCAAGCATTTTTATGGTCAAGAGGACATTTTGAAGGTGGTCAAATTCCTGAGGGTGTCAACGTGTATGTTCCGCAAATTATTATTGGTGCACAATACATTCAAACCGCTGGTGTTGCTCTAGGTCTTAAAAAACGTGGGCAAAAGGCTGTTGCCATTACATATACAGGTGATGGTGGTACGTCACAAGGGGATTTCTATGAAGGAATTAACTTTGCAGGTGCCTTTAAAGCACCGGCAATCTTCATTGTCCAAAATAACCAATTTGCTATCTCGACACCAAGGGAAAAACAAACGGCTGCCGAGACACTAGCGCAAAAAGCAGTTGCAGCTGGAATCCCGGGAGTTCTAGTTGATGGGATGGATCCTTTGGCAGTATATGCAGCGGTAAGTCAGGCTCGTGAGCGCGCTGTTAATGGAGAAGGTCCAACTTTAATTGAAACTTTAACCTATCGATATGGTCCGCATACTATGGCAGGCGATGATCCAACACGCTATCGTACTTCTGACCTTGATAACGAATGGGAGAAGAAAGACCCGCTTGTTCGTTTCCGTAAATACTTAGAAGCTAAAGGGTTATGGAATGAAGAAAAGGAAAATGAAGTAATCGAACAAGCTAAAGAAGATATAAAAGAGGCAATTAAGAAAGCAGATACTGCTCCAAAACAAAAGGTAACAGACTTAATGTCTATTATGTATGAAGAAATGCCTCATAACTTAAAAGAACAATATGAAATTTATCAAGCAAAGGAGTCGAAATAAGCCATGGCGCAAATGACAATGATTCAAGCAATCACGGATGCGTTACGTACAGAACTGCGCAATGATCCAAATGTATTAATTTTTGGAGAAGACGTTGGCGTAAATGGCGGTGTGTTCCGTGCCACTGAAGGGCTTCATCAGGAGTTTGGTGAGGATCGCGTATTTGATACACCGCTTGCCGAATCAGGAATTGGCGGATTAGCATTCGGTTTATCCTTGCAAGGCTATCGTCCTGTTCCAGAAATCCAATTTTTCGGTTTTGTTTTTGAGGTATTTGATCAAATTGCTGGTCAATTAGCGCGTTTACGCTACCGTACAGGTGGTAAATATCATGCTCCGGTAACCATTCGTGCACCATTTGGTGGTGGAGTTCATACTCCTGATATGCATGCGGACAGTTTAGAAGGGCTTATGGCTCAATCGCCAGGAGTAAAGGTAGTCATTCCTTCAACACCTTATGATGCAAAAGGACTATTAATCTCTGCAATTCGTGATAATGACCCAGTTGTCTTCCTAGAACATATGAAGCTATATCGTTCATTCCGTCAGGAGGTTCCTGAAGAAGAATATACAATTCCTCTAGGTAAAGCTGAGGTGAAACGTGAAGGAAAAGATGTTTCCATCATTACTTATGGAGCAATGGTTCATGAGTCATTAAAGGCTGCGGAAGAACTTGAAAAAGAAGGTTATTCGGCTGAAGTGATTGATTTACGAACAGTTGCACCGCTTGATATAGATACGATTATTGCTTCTGTTGAAAAAACTGGTCGTGCAATCGTTGTTCAGGAAGCACAAAAACAGGCGGGGATTGCCGCACAGGTAGTAGCTGAAATTAATGACCGTGCAATCCTAAGTTTAGAAGCGCCTGTATTGCGTGTTGCGGCACCTGATACAGTATTTCCGTTCCCGCAGGCAGAAGCTGTCTGGCTGCCAAACTTTAAAGATGTAATCGAAACAGCTAAAAAGGTATTAACGTTTTAATCATTATTCATTGCCCTGTATGTTTTGTGCTGGTATTACAATGATAAAGTAAGCTATAACAAACAACAGGGCATATGCTTTTATTAAGAGAACAACTACTTTAGACATGATGCTATAGGAGGTTAATGATCAATGTCTTTTCAATTTAAAATGCCTGATATAGGTGAAGGTATCCATGAAGGTGAAATAGTAAAATGGTTTGTAAAACCGGGAGATAAAGTCCAAGAGGATGACGTATTGTGTGAAGTCCAAAATGATAAGGCTGTTGTTGAAATTCCGTCTCCAGTAGAAGGAACGGTAGAGGAAGTATTAGTTGGTGAAGGTACCGTTGCAACAGTGGGACAGGTGCTAATTAAATTTGATGCACCTGGATATGAGGACTTACAATTTAAAGGTGATGAATCAGACGAACAGCCGAAAGCACAGGAGGAACCGCCAAAAGCCGAGGCAGCTTCTAATGTAGAAGCTGCTCCAGCGGAAGTGGCACCTAATCGCCATATCGTAGCAATGCCATCTGTTCGTAAATATGCTCGTGAAAAAGGTGTAGATATCCGAATGGTTCCTGGAAGCGGGAATAACGGACGTATTACAAAACAAGATATTGAAGCATTCATCAACGGCGGAGCTCCAGCAGCTGTAGCGGAAGATGCACCAGCTGTTGAAACAAAAGCAGAAGAAACCGCTAATGTTCAAGCACCTGTTATTCCAGAGGGACAATACCCAGAGACTCGTGAAAAAATGAGCGGTATCCGAAAAGCGATTGCGAAAGCAATGGTAAATTCTAAACATACTGCACCGCATGTAACCTTAATGGATGAAGTGGATGTAACGAAACTTGTTGCAAATCGTAAAAAATTCAAAGAAGTTGCTGCTAATAAAGGAATTAAATTAACTTTCTTACCTTATGTTGTTAAAGCCTTAACGAGTGCATTACGTGAATTCCCTGCACTTAATACATCGCTTGATGATGCTAATAATGAAATCATCCATAAGCATTATTATAATATTGGAATAGCAGCTGACACAGAAAAAGGTCTATTAGTACCAGTAGTAAAAGATGCTGATCGCAAATCTATCTTTAATATTTCAAATGAAATTAATGAACTTGCTGTTAAAGCACGTGATGGAAAGCTTGCTCCTGATGAAATGAAGGGTGCATCATGTACAATTTCCAATATCGGTTCTGCTGGTGGACAATGGTTCACACCTGTAATCAATCATCCGGAAGTGGCTATTCTTGGTATCGGAAGAATTGCGGAAAAGCCAGTTGTTAAAGATGGAGAAATCGTAGCAGCTCCTGTACTTTCTTTATCATTAAGCTTTGATCACCGTATGATTGATGGTGCTACAGCACAAAATGCCTTAAATCATATTAAACGTTTACTTAATGACCCAGAACTATTGCTAATGGAGGCGTAATAAATGGTAGTCGGAGATTTTCCAATTGAAACAGATACAATAGTAATTGGTGCTGGCCCTGGCGGATACGTTGCGGCTATTCGTGCAGCGCAGTTAGGACAAAAAGTAACGATTGTAGAAAAAAATATAGTCGGCGGTGTTTGCTTAAATGTTGGATGTATTCCTTCTAAAGCACTTATCGCAGCGGGGCATCGTTACGAAACAGCTAAACATTCAGCTGAGTTTGGTATTAATGCCGATAATGTAACAGTTGATTTTTCTAAAGTGCAAGCGTGGAAGTCAAGTGTTGTGAAGAAGCTGACTGGTGGAGTTGAAGGTTTATTAAAAGGAAATAAAGTTGATATTGCTTACGGTGAAGCTTATTTCGTTGATAATAATTCACTTCGTGTAATCGGTGAGAATTCATCACAAACTTATAATTTCAAAAATGCGATTATTGCAACTGGATCACGTCCAATTGAATTACCTGCGTTTAAATATTCCAAGCGTATCTTAAATTCAACTGGTGCTTTAGCATTAGATGAAATTCCAGAGAAGATCGTTGTAATCGGTGGGGGCGTTATCGGCTTAGAGCTAGGTGGTGCTTACGCAAACTTCGGTACACAGGTTACGGTTATTGAAGGTGCTGATGATATATTGCTTGGATTTGAAAAGCAGATGACCTCACTTGTTAAACGTAATATGAAGAGCAAAGGGGTAGAATTCTTCACGAAGGCAAGTGCAAAAGGTGTCGAAGAAACGGATAATGGTGTTGTTGTAACATTTGAAGTGAAGGGCGAAGAACAGAAAATTGAAGCGGATTATTTATTCGTCATGGTTGGACGTCGTCCGAACACAGATGAAATGGGTCTTGAACAAATTGGTGTGAAAATGACTGATCGCGGCATTATTGAAATAGATAAGCAGTGCCGTACAAATATCAGCAATATCTATGCAATTGGTGATATTGTTCCTGGACCGCAACTTGCACATAAAGCATCATATGAAGCTAAAATTGCTGCAGAGGCTATCGCTGGACATCCGTCCGAAATTGACTATTTAGGCATTCCTGCGGTTGTTTTCTCTGAACCTGAGCTGGCTTCTGTTGGATATACTGAACAGCAGGCGAAGGATGAAGGGATTAAGATAGTAGCAGCGAAATTCCCGTTTGCTGCAAATGGCCGTGCTCTTTCATTAGATAGCACAGACGGTTTTATGAAGCTTATTACAAGAAAAGACGACGGGATTGTAATTGGTGCTCAGATTGCAGGCGCTAGCGCATCTGACATGATATCTGAGTTAGGCTTAGCGATTGAGGCAGGAATGACAGCTGAGGACATTGCTATGACAATACATGCTCATCCAACTCTTGGTGAAATTACCATGGAAACAGCAGAGGTTGCTTTAGGCAGTCCAATCCATATAGTGAAATAATGAAAAAAGCTGGCATTTCGCCAGCTTTTTTCATGTCTCTATCCCCCATATATAGTAAAACGGACATTATCAGCATTTCTAGGAGGAAGATAAAACCCTTGAAATGGATGAAATAATATCCGCTGTTGAAGCTTTCCCTTCTATTTCGACGATGACCTTGTTGCGATAATATACAAGCAGTGCGGGGCAATGATCGACTTTAAAGAGATTACCATACTCGTCCAGTTCTGAAGCCGAGAGAATTTTCATGTGTTTCATCTCCTCTGGATATTCCTGCTTCAACTCGATTATGGCATCATAATAGGAAACCTCTTGCTCTAAAGCCTTATCATCGGAAAAAAATACAATTTGCTTTGTATTATGGTCAACATTTAATGAATGCTGCGGCTCTCTTTTGTCACAAGAAATGATTAACAATAATGTAGAAGCCAATAATAGGATGGGTTTCCCTCTCATGTATTCAAAGCCTCGCTTTACTAGATAAATCGTAATAATCAGTCAAAATAATTCTGCTTATGAATGTAAGCAATATGATACCACACATAATTGCCAATATCTGTATTGTTATTTAATTGTTACATAATTGAAAAATAAGTAAGAAGGCTCATACATATATTTTACAGTAGACTTGCATTGTACTTAATCAATGGTGGTGTTATATATGCGGGTATATACTGTTGTCATCATTCAGTTAATGATTTGGAGTGGCTTTACTTTTATTGAATGGCTTTCATCTTTAGATTGGTTTATCTATAAATTGATGATGTTTTTTATCTTTATTTATCTTGCCATCGTGATTGGTAATCAATTTACCCAATCTACAAGGAAGACCGTAATGATTACTATATTTAGTCTATGTTTATACGGCTTCTTTCATATGGCTATGCTATCCCTATGGTAAAAAGCATGTCTAAACAGGGATTCTTTTTACCATAGGTATTAGGACGAATTAAGCTAGATTATTTTCGTTTGTAATAGTACATAACACGGCCATTAAATAATTGAAGTTCTCCCTGCAGCTTTTTCGCAAGGAATTTAGATAATTCATTTGCTTTCCCTTTATCGCCATGGGTAGAACGGTTTGATAGTAAGAGCTGTATATAGGTTTGTGGTGCTTCATCAGTGTTAGTATTCACAGCCTGTGACTGTTCAATGCTGAGCCAGATAGAATGATAGCGGTCTTGGGTAGCGGCTAGACAGAGTACTGTTTTATGATTATTAATTTCTTCCTTTATTTCATATGGAAATGCAGCTTGACTATATGGCCAACTAAGCTGCTCTCCAGTTTTTGTTGTTATTTCTTTGTAGTATTCAAGCATTTCCTTTAACTCTTCCATTGTGATTGTTTGTTTAATGGAAGCTGGAACTAGCTTGATGTATGCTGTACTTGACATTACGATCCCCATCCTTTTGATGAACTATTGACTGAATATTAAAGATGTATACATCCTCCAATGTTTATTCTAACATTGTTTGAAAACTTATGACAATTTTCAAAACATTTTCATAACAAATTGCATAAACTACATATATTAAAATATAATAATATTCTAAAGAAACAGCTTTTTTAGGGAGGAGAAATGAAAATGGAACTATTTGAAAAACTATACGATGAAGATGAAAAGGTAAAAGTTCGTTTTGTAGGTTTTACGACTGAAGTTGCTCGTTATGACTTTGGTATTGTTTATACGAACTTATTTTTTGGCAAACCTTTAGTAATTTGTATGCAAACTGGCCGTTCTACACTCCTCGACCCGCAAGATCTTGAAGATATAGAGTATCTACAGGCTATTTTTAAAATCGATGATCGACAACAGGCAGCTGCATTGGCTGAATTTTTCAACGAAACATTGCCAGCGTTGCCGTTTGAACCGCAGTATTATTAATAGATTCATTGAAGGCTTCAAAAAAACGTTACTGATATTTGAGCATATAGTTCAAATATTGGTAACGTTTTTTTGTTATAGTAGTATAAATAGACGAAATGTGTTATACAATTTAGGGTTGATTTTCGAAAAGTGTTATATTATTATATGTATAAAGAAATTAAAACGCTTACTAATTGAAGGATTAAATACAAGGGAGATGAAATGATGGGTACTATCGTATGTCAAGTTTGCAATTCAACAATTGATTACTTTGAAGATGAAAAGGTCACGGTACTTTATTCTTCAATTTGTACTTGTAGCAAACATGATCATAAAGAAGAAAAATAATAGTTGTTCAAATAAAAAAGCATGCAGACGGCATGCTTTTTTATTTTGCTTAATAATATATTATGTTTTTTAGCGAATTGCCCGATGCTCTTTAATCACGCGAAGCATACGGAAATCGAAATCCTCCGGACCTTGTACAGGGAGACCAGCATCGCGATTCTTTTTAATGTATAATAAGTTTTCTTCGGTAATAATTTCACCGGGGATGAAAATAGGGATGCCTGGCGGATAGACCATAATAAACTCCGCTATGACTCTACCCTCTGATTCATCGAAAGGAATAAGCTCGGTCTCAGAGTAAAATGCATCTCTTGGAGAAACAGCTAAAATTGGTATTTCTGGAAGCAATACTTGAGTTTCGATTTTTTCAGCAAGCTCGTGCCGTTCTTCTGATAAATGCCTTAAGGCTGTAATTAATACATCTGCTTCCTTTTCTGAATCACCTGGTGTAATAATGCAAAGGATGTTATATAAGTCAGACATTTCCACTTCAATATGGTAATTTTTCCTTAACCATTTTTCAACGTCATAGCCTGTTAATCCAAGATTTTTAACAGAAATAATTAATTTAGTTGGATCATAATCATAAGCAGCTTCAGACTCCAATATTTCTTCTCCAACACAATAGATATGTTCGATTTCATTAATTTGTCTGCGGATATAGTTTGCAAGCCCAATGGCACGCTCTACAAGTACTCGTCCATTTGTGGCAAGCTCTTTTCGTGCTACATCTAAAGAGGCCAGTAATAAGTAAGAGGTTGAAGTCGTTGTTAACATACTTAGTATGGATTGAACCCTTTTGTAGGATACAAGCTTTCCTTTTACGTTAAGAATCGAGCTTTGCGTCATGGAACCGCCTAATTTATGAACACTAGTAGCCGCCATATCAGCTCCTGCCTGCATCGCCGATAAAGGAAGTTCATCATGGAAATGAATATGTACTCCATGAGCTTCATCAACCAAAACAGGGACATTATAGGAGTGTGCGAGATCAACAATGGATTTTAAATCGGCAGAAATTCCGAAATAAGTTGGGTTAATCACCAATAATGCTTTGGCATCTGGATATTGCTCCAATGCTCTTTGGACAGAGTCGATTGTAATCCCATGTGAAATGCCAAGCTCTTTATCTATTTCAGGGTGGATAAAGATTGGAATAGCACCTGAGAGGATTACAGCAGACATGATGGATTTATGCACATTACGTGGGACAATGATTTTATCTCCTGGTCCACAGACAGACATAATCATCGCCATAATAGCACCACTTGTCCCTTGTACGGAAAAAAACGTGTGATCAGCCCCAAAGGCTTTTGCTGCTAGGTCCTGTGCTTCCTTAATCATTCCCTTGGGCTGATGCAGATCATCGAGTGGTCCGATATTAATTAAATCTATTGACAAGGCATTATCGCCGACGAATTCACGAAATTCAGGTGCAATTCCGCTTCCTTTTTTATGTCCAGGTATATGGAATTGAATTGGATTTTTTTTTGCGTGTTCAATTAAGCCGCTAAATAACGGAGTATTTTGCTGAGACAATTTATTACCACACCCTTTTATAATAATACTTAATGTCTAGAAAAAGAGTTCTAGTCCTGAATTGAAGTCATAAAACATATGAATTATAGCACTATTAATATTCTTTGCAAAGATAAATTTTTACGGTAAACTTATAATTTTATATTGCCTTTTCCAGTATTATGGATGTTTTTTAAAGAATGTCTTTTCTTTAGTTTCTAAATAATAAAGGAAAATAAACATGAAAAGAGAACAATTAAATAGGATTGTTTTATCTTTTATACAACAAAAGAGGGGATGAAAAGATGGAGTATCAATATCCGATTGATCCTGATTGGTCAACAGAAGAAATTATTGATGTTATTCGTTTTTTTGAAACGATTGAACAAGCCTATGAAAAAGGCGTTAAACGTGAGCTGCTGCTTGATGTTTACAGAAGGTTTAAAGAAATTGTACCGGGCAAAGCGCAGGAAAAAAAACTATGTGCAGAGTTCGAGGTAGTTAGCGGTTATTCCTTTTATCGTACGATGAAAAAGGGAAAAGAAGCAGATTCTGATTCAATAATAAGAATGCATTCATAATTTGCTGCATATAATGAAAAACAAACCTAATCCTCCTAGACTTGATTTAGGAGGATTAGGTTTCCAGCTTAGCAAATTGCCTTATATATCTTACCGTTATTGTATTTGCAGTGCTTAATGAACCAGTTTGTATAAAGGCATAAGGGTGTTAAATACAAACTGGGCTTGGTCAAGAAATTGCTGTCCTGACATTTTGACGGCCTCATCTCTTGGGATTTGATAACCACAAAGTAATTCGGATTTTTTAATCGTTTGCAAGCGGACAAACATGTCTGTCAGCTCTCCTTCTGTCAATTCGGAATGCTTTGAAGCCCCTGGCTTCATATGGTCAATGGACCAAACAAAATCATTTGGAATGTCATGGTGTATTTGGTTAACCTTTGCTTGTAATATCTTTCCATAGTCAGCCTTTTTAGGCGCTTCATAAATCATGGCAAACCAAATAAAGACGTGTGATCCCCATAATCCAATCTGAAAATGTGGTACCATCTTATAGCCTCTGGAATTGTTGGCAAATGCTACCCATGTATCGTTTGGTGGATTCACTGTTCGGCGTGCGTGCTTCGCGACATGGGCATATATTTCTTCGCCAGTCATAACTGACAATGTTGGTGCGAAGTGTTGGCCGAGTGCATCTAGCTTTGGACGAATATGAGTGATTAAAGCATCCATACGATTCTCTAGTCCATCTATAGAAAAAACTTCAAAATCTGATTCTGTAAACCCTGTGAATGTCATTTCCTTTACCTCCTGTGTCATACCTGACAAATATTTTATCACATACATCTAAAGACAAGAAGAAAGATGATTTTATAAAGGATCAACCACAAATTCAACGTAAGTAGCTTGATAGGCGAGTGTGCAAATTTGTTGCAAGAATAGTTAGAACCACATAATATAATAATACAAATAATCAGATTTCTAATACTGAAAAATTATGCTTGGAAGGGGTGTACTGTCAATGAAGCAAGTAATGAATTCAGTGAAAAAGAAAGCGATAGAAAAGGAAAGAAAAGCTGTTTTAAGATTAGAGATGGATTATGAGCTGGCTGTATTATTTGAGGCGATGGGAGAAAATAATGAAAACAAGAAAAAGGAAAGTAAAGCGAGGCTTGAAAAAATTAGACAGGAACTTCTTACGCTAAAGGCTCTTTAAAAGGAGATAGAGAGAAAAATGAAGAATATAGTTATTTTTTAGAAACGAACTCTGTAAGTAAAAAAGAGTTCGTTTTTTATGTTTTGCCCTCCAAGGTTGGTTCTCTTTAAAAAATAGCTTAAAATAAAGTAAACTTAATTAATTTTTGAATCTAATGGTGCGGAGGTATAGAATGACAAATTGGTCGGACGTTGAGGCAAATGCAAAAAACTGGATGAACCAAGCAGCGCAAATGATAAAGAATTCATTTAATAAAACATTGGACATACAAACTAAATCAAATCGTAATGATTTAGTGACAGAAATGGATAAGTCTATTGAACAATTCTTCATTGCGAAGATACGACAGCATTATCCAGGGCATAAAATCATTGGAGAGGAAGGGTTTGGTGACTCTCCGGAAATATTAGAGGGTATCATATGGATGATTGATCCAATTGATGGTACCATGAATTTTGTGCATATGCAGCGGAATTTCGCCATTTCAATTGGCATTTATGAAAATGGTGTCGGGATGATTGGTTTAATCTATGATGTAGTGAGCGATGAACTATATTATGCGGTTAAGGGTAAGGGAGCTTACATGAATGATACGCGTCTTAATCAGTTAGAACAGGTAAAATTATCGGATAGTATCATTGGGATTAATGCAACTTGGGTAATTGAAAATAATAGAATTGATTCGGGGATTCTTGCACCGCTAGTCAAAAAGGGAAGAGGTACTCGATCATATGGCTGTGCCGCACTTGAGTTCGCGTACGTGGCGGCTGGAAGACTTGATGCTTATATCTCTTTAAGGTTGTCACCGTGGGATTTTGCAGCAGGTAAAATATTGGTTGAGGAACTGGGTGGGGTTGTTACTGATTTAAGAGGAAAACCACTCAACATGCTGGAGCAATGCTCTATTTTTATTGCCAAACCAGGACTTTATGATGAAATATTTGAGAATTATCTCCAGAAGGGCAGCTGGTAGCAATTAAATCAATCAAATGGATAAGAAAAAATGAGGGAAAGGGATTAAAGAATCCCATTTTCCCTCATTTTTTTCTTTTGCATAAAGCCGAAGCCCATGATAAAAATAAGCAGTATCATGCTTCCAGTTATTCCTACTATGCTTCTTTCCGCAACTGCAATACCAATCCCTGCCATACATGCGGTTGCAAGAAATGCTAATAATAATGGTAACCATTTAATTTTTTTCAAGATTACACCTCCAGTAAAAAGTGAAATAAGAGTAAAAATTTAAATCATTTGAAAAACTTTAATCATATTTTACACAAAAAATTATTTCTTTGCCACTCTATTGTGTTATAATATCTCAGTTAAGCTTAAAAGTTCGTTACTGTGATATAAATCACTCTATTGGTTAGCTAGCAAAGGTTTGACCTTAAATATAGGTAGGAGGAAGTTTTTTGAAAACGAGAGAAGATATTCGTAATATAGCAATCATTGCCCACGTAGACCATGGTAAAACGACATTAGTAGATCAGTTGTTAAAGCAGTCTGGTACCTTCCGTACAAATGAACATGTAGAAGAACGGGCAATGGATTCTAATGATATCGAAAGAGAACGTGGTATTACTATTTTAGCAAAAAATACAGCGATTCAGTATAAAAATAAAAGAATAAACATTCTTGATACACCAGGACATGCCGACTTCGGTGGTGAAGTGGAACGTATTATGAAAATGGTAGACGGTGTACTTTTAGTTGTTGATGCATATGAAGGAACGATGCCGCAGACTCGTTTCGTTCTTAAAAAAGCATTGGAGCAAAAAATAACTCCAATTGTTGTCGTTAATAAAATTGACCGTGATTTTGCCCGTCCAACAGAAGTAGTTGATGAAGTAATCGATTTGTTTATTGAATTGGGTGCAGACGAAGACCAGCTTGAATTCCCGGTTATTTATGCTTCTGGTATTAATGGCACAGCCAGTACAGATCCGGAAAAACAAGATGAAAACATGGAAGTACTTTATGATACGATTTTGGACCATATTCCTGCTCCAATTGATAACCGTGAAGAGCCACTTCAATTCCAGGTTGCTTTATTAGACTATAATGACTTTGTAGGCAGAATCGGAATTGGACGTGTTTTTCGCGGTACAATAAAAGTTGGTCAGTCAGTTGCCTTAATGAAGTTGGATGGCTCAGTAAAACAGTTTAGAGTAACAAAGTTAATGGGCTTTTTTGGTTTAAAACGATTAGAAATTGAAGAAGCTTATGCGGGTGATTTAATTGCCGTTTCTGGTATGGAAGACATTAATGTCGGGGAAACGGTATGTCCTGTTGAGCATCAAGAAGCATTACCAATTCTAAGAATTGATGAACCAACCCTACAAATGGAATTTGTCGTCAATAACAGCCCGTTTGCTGGCCGTGAAGGGAAATATGTGACTTCAAGAAAAATTGAAGAAAGACTTCGTGCACAGCTACAAACAGATGTGAGTTTACGTGTTGATAATACGGATTCACCAGATGCCTGGATTGTCTCTGGACGTGGGGAACTGCATTTATCAATCTTGATTGAAAATATGCGTCGTGAAGGTTATGAGCTTCAAGTGTCTAAACCGGAAGTTATCGTGCGGGTTATTGATGGAGTACGCTGTGAGCCGGTTGAACGTGTTCAAATTGATGTACCTGAAGAGCATACTGGTTCGGTTATGGAATCAATGGGTGCCCGTAAAGGTGAATTGCTTGATATGATTAACAATGGTAATGGTCAAGTTCGACTTATCTTTAATGTACCTGCAAGAGGTTTGATTGGATATTCTACTGAATTCTTAACATTAACACGTGGGTACGGAATTATGAACCATACCTTTGATAGCTATAAGCCGATGCAGCCAGGACAAGTCGGTGGCAGACGTCAAGGTGTACTTGTTTCAATGGAAAATGGAAAAGCCACTACTTATGGAATTATGGGAGTAGAGGACCGTGGAGTTATCTTTGTCGATGCTGGTACAGAAATTTATGAAGGTATGATTGTTGGAGAGCATAATCGTGAAAACGATCTTACCGTTAATATAACAAAAATGAAGCAACAGACAAATGTTCGTTCTGCGACGAAGGACCAAACAAATACAATGAAAAAACCACGAATTTTAACGTTGGAAGAGTCGTTGGAATATCTAAATGAAGACGAGTATTGTGAGGTTACTCCAGAATCGATTCGTTTACGTAAGAAAATTCTTAATAAAAATGAGCGTGAAAAAGCAGCAAAAAAGAAAAAAGGTGCTGAAGTTCAGGCATAATCTATGTGAAAAAATAAAAGGAGACAATTTGTCTCCTTTTATTTTTTTGCTTGTTGACATTGACATATAAATCCTTGATAAGAGAACTAAGAATGTTGAACGGTTTGTCGAAAAATAGTATAGTAATCTTAAGATTAGGAGTTTTGAAAAAAGAAGGAGACAAAACATTATGGATATTACGGAAAAATTATCTTTTTTTGCTGCTTTATATAAAGTGAATGTTAATTCCGATCTTGGAATGTGGCTATTGTATATCACAATCTTACTCTTAAGTATTATTGTTTTTAAACTTGGCTTTGCGCAAAAACTGCCATTGTTGAAATCGGTCATCATTTATTTATTTTTAATCTTTGGTTGTACATTTTTAACGTTTTTAGCCATCTTTCTACCTATTGCCGAGGGGCTCGTTGTAGCAGCGCTCATTCTTATTATCTATAAAATACGTCTACATAGACATAAAAACGCATGAGTATCATGCTGATTAGGAGTATTCTAAATGGAAAAGATTCAAGATGCGATTTATAATTGGTTAACGATAAAAGTGGTCATAGAAGAAAGACCTGATGATAAAGCTGCTGCCGAAACGGAAGAAATGTTTAGGTCCATATTAATGGAGGAGTTAGGTCTTTCAGAGATTGAAGTGAAGAAGGAAAACGGCTTTTATCAGATTTCTTATTGCCTTGAAGGAGAACAACGGAGTACCCGTTTTCCTCAGGAATTAATCGAAGTGATGCTTAATCAAATTAATGAAAGTCCAGATAGATACCAGAACTATCCGGACTAAAAAAACGCCGTATTCACGGCGCTTTTTTTATGGAATAGACACAGGCTTATTCCCAATCGTTTTCATTCTTTTTTGTTCGATAAAGCTGAAAATTTCCGGTGGCTATTCGCTTTTCCGTATTTTCTGTGATGCGTTTTGTACATGCTTTGCACATATACGTATAAATGGGTCTATTTCGCAGCCGCTTGGCTTGGAAGGAATTATCTTCAATGGATTCAATTTTATCGCAAATAACGCATTTTACTCTCATTTTTAAACACCTCAAAGGATTAAAATCATTCTTGTTTTGTCTATTGTCTCTTAATTTAAGGCTCTGTTAATCTTGGATGTTGATTTTCGTTCCAGGCACTTCGCTTTCCGCAGGCGACCGTCGAGCCTCCTCGACACTTCGTGTCTGTGGGGTCTCGACTGTCTCGCTTCTCCTGCAGGAGTCTTCGTGCCTGGAACGAAAATCAACCTGCTAAAAAATCAACCTGCTAAAAAATCAACACTATGCTTTAACAGAGCTAATTAAAAAAACCAAACGGAAATTTAACAGCCTATCATTCGTTTAATTACCATTATACATAGAAATAATGTTAATTATATAATATGTTTCGATTAGTTACGAATTTTTGTCGTGAAAAAATTGAAATTGTATGTGAAATCGTTGAAAGTTAGTTGTTTTAATAATATGATGATGGTAATAAAAAGGGGGATGAAGATGGCTAATCAAGTAGAACCGGAATTAACGAAACCAATTTTTGATTTTCTACAAAAAGAGCGCTTTGTACTACTTGCTACGATTGACCATGAGACGAGTGGACCGAATGTAAGTGCTATTTCCTGGGTAATGGCAAAGGATGAAAAAACCATTTTATTTGCTGTTGATAATCGTTCGCGAATTGTGGCAAATATTAAACAAAACCCAAAAGCGGTCATTAATGTTATGGTAAACGAATCTACATACTCGATAAGCGGAGATGCCCGCATAGAACAAGATAAAATGACTGGGGTCCCATTAAAGCTCGCACTTGTACAAATGGATGTAGCGGAAGTTAGAGATGTGATGTTTTATGGCTCAAAACTAACAGTCCTGCCAGAATATGATAAAACCTATGACCTAAAAGCGGCGAAACGTTTAGACAACCAGGTTATGAGTGCAATAAAAAAAGCTTAGTAGAACTAAGCTTTTTTTATTCTCCTTAGAAATGGAGGACTTCTGCAGAGTGAATTTACGTGAGTGATTATTTATGATGATTGGATTGCTCCTCTTGCTTTTGATCAAGCTTCCGCTCTTCATTATTATTTAACTTATTTTTTTGCTCATGCAGTGTATTTTTAGGGTTTGGATCTTTTAAATCGGCCGGAACCTCTGGCATGAGTCGTCCGGAAATATCAGCAAGTTCATTCATAATTCCTTGAATCGGCTCTCCACTTTGAATATCATCAGCTATTTCCTTTAATCGTGCATTTATATCTGGGTCTGCGACAACAATGGCTCTTGCACCGTTTGGATCATTTTTTAGGCTCTCTGCTACTGTATACTTAATAGAACCAACCTCGGAACGGTCCAAATTTTTGTTCACATCAATGCCGACAAGAGCATACCTGCCGAGGACTACGGCAGTGGCATCGTTCACATTTGGAATACTTGTGGCAAGATCTGCTAAATGTTTTGAAATCTCTTGACCTGTCTGTTTATCTACCTCCTGGATGGTGCTGTTCTTCACATTGATGGTTTGCTGCTGCTTATCATTTCCAGCCTCATTATTTCCTCCGCAACTTGCTAAGATAAGCAAACTGAAAAGAAGCATGATGTATGCCTTCAATTCAAAACACCTCCTAAATGATGACAACCGTTTTACGTAATAGGGATTATTTCAATTATTATTGAAATCATTATTAGTTATTGTGCAATTTACCTTCTATCTTTATGCAAAAAAACATATATTTTACCAAAGAACAAACTGTCCTACTTTAGTCATAAATGAAGGGGTGTGGCATCCTGGAAATTAACCGTCGTTCAAGACCAGCTCTGTGAAGGGATAGAAGAAGTACTCTGCGTTAAGGGTGAACAGATTGCTGTAAACAACATATTATAGAAGACAGAAAACCATCTCGAAGTTTGCCAATAGATAAATGAGCGCATCACAGCAAATAGAGCGCATAGGAGCAGGAGGCATCGGGTTGAGTAAAATATACGTGTTAGATACGAATGTATTACTGCAGGATCCTTATTCTATTTTCTCCTTTGAAGAGAATGAAGTCATTATTCCAGCTGTAGTGCTGGAGGAAGTAGATTCAAAAAAACGATATATGGATGAAATCGGAAGAAATGCACGACAGGTTGCGAGAATGATTGATGGTTTGAGGCAAACAGGAAAATTACACGAGGGGATAACGCTTGAAAATGGTGGAGAAATCCGGATTGAGCTTAACCATCGCTCATTTCATCAGCTTCAAGAGATCTTTATTGAAAAGACTAATGATAACCGTATTTTAGCTGTGGCAAAGAATTTATCCCTGGAAGAGGAAACAAAGGAAAATGGGAAACAAGTCATCCTTGTTAGCAAGGATGCTCTTGTAAGAGTAAAGGCAGATGCGATTGGTCTATTATCGGAAGACTTCCTTAGCGATCGTGTTGTGGAAAATGACCATATTTACACAGGTTATATAAATATTTTTATTGAAACAGACTTATTAAATCGTTTTTATGAAAAGGGGGAGTTGCTCTTAACTGAAATTGCTAATCATCCATTCTATCCGAATCAATTTATACTTCTAAAAGATGCACTTGGTTCGTCGTCCTCGGCAATTGGAATGGTTGACCAAAATGCTCATAAAGTGAAAAAGTTAGTTTTTGATCATGACCATATTTGGGGAATTAAACCACGAAATGTCCAACAAACAATGGCGGTTGAATTATTATTAAGGAATGATTTGCCCTTAGTAACTTTAATCGGGAAGGCTGGAACAGGAAAAACCCTATTGGCTTTAGCAGCAGGCTTGATGCAATCCGAGGACCTTGGAGATTACAAAAAACTATTAGTGGCAAGACCAATCGTACCAGTTGGAAAAGATCTAGGCTTTCTACCAGGCGAGAAGCAGGAGAAGCTGAGACCATGGATGCAGCCAATATATGATAATCTTGAATATTTATTTAATGCAAAAAAACCTGGAGAACTTGAAGCTATTCTAGCTGGGATGGGTTCTATAGAAGTCGAAGCATTAACCTATATTAGAGGGAGAAGTATACCGGATCAATATATTATTATTGATGAGGCGCAAAACCTCACAAAGCATGAAGTAAAAACCATTCTAACTAGAGTAGGTGAAGGAAGTAAAATTGTATTAATGGGAGATCCGGAGCAGATTGACCATCCATATTTAGATGCGTACAATAACGGCCTTACATATGTGGTCGAACGGTTCAAGGATCAAAAAATTGCTGGTCATGTTAAATTAGTCAAAGGAGAAAGGTCTGGTATTGCGCAGTTAGCAGCTGACCTACTTTAATAAATGAAAAGGAGAAAAAGTAAAAGCTTTTTCTCCTTTTCCATTTAAGACTGATAGACATAGTTGTGTATCTACTCTACTCTAAAGCTTTTGATTTTTTTAATAGGATGGTCCTTACTATCTTTATTAAGATATACATGGACTGGCCCATCCTCAGTAAGAGGTTTACCTTTTGTGGAAAATCCTAAAATAATATGTTGGGCTTCTTCAATCGGAAGAGTATATTCATCCTCATCACTTTCTATCACAACAAACCTTGCATCATCGGAGGGTTCTGCATTTTCTAAAAAAGGCTGAAAACGAATCCCAAAGCTGCCTGTTAACATAGTTTCTTTAATAAATGTTTTTTCCTTTTTTTTCGTGCCAGGAAGCTGTGCGCCCTCCACTATCTCTCGGTCCCAATGCTTGGAAATAGATTTCGTATATTCCTCTAATTCATTAACAGCTGTCTCCTGTTGATCGAAATATGTATCTAAATCTAGCTTACGCTCGTCAAATATCCAAACAGATGGATCAAGTGTAATAGGGAATTTGACCTTTCCATTAATGAATATAATGTTCTCCATAATATCCTCCTCTTTGTTCAATGTCACGTGCTCACACTATTGAATTAATAAGCAAATTATACTTTAAAAAAATAGCTATGTCATGGAATGTACCTTCACGAAACGGATATCAGCTATTGCTTCCGTGCGCATCTTTATAGATAATGCCTTGCATTTTTGAAACCAAAAGTATAAAATTTAAAAGATAGGATAATCGCTTTCAAAATAGGGGGGATCAACTTTGGCTTCTGAAATGGCTATTGATCACAAAGAAAAAGCAAATCAGTTATTAAAAGCTGATGCTGATAAAATATTAAAGCTAATTAAAGTACAAATGGATAATCTGACAATGCCACAATGCCCTCTCTATGAAGATGTTTTGGACACGCAGATGTTTGGTTTATCGCGTGAAATAGACTTTGCGGTTCGACTTGGGCTAATAGATGAATATGATGGTAAAGCGATCTTGGATGATTTAGAAAAGGAATTACTGCTTTTACATGAATCCATAAAGAAATAAGTGTTAGACTCAAACAATGGCTATTTTGTTTGAGTTTTTTTATCGAATTCATCAGGCTTTAATGTAGGCAGATTCTATAATAAATAGAGGAAAAATGACATACTTATCAAAAAAATTTAAAAATGATTATTGCGTGAGTGGGTTTTAACTAGTATGATATAAAAAATACAATTTACTTTCATAAGTAAATATTTTTCTTCTCTCAATAGGCAGGATATTTGATAGTATAGTAGAATAAATAATACAACTTTGAAGACGAGGGAAGAGGTTGGATGTTTAAAAAAATCTTTAAATCATATGATTATTCATTAATTATTGTTCTAACCATGCTAGTTATTTTTGGGTTAATCATGGTTTACAGTGCCAGTATGGTTTCAGCCGTTCAAAGGTATGAGGTTGCGAGTGACTATTTTTATCAAAAGCAAAAGCTGAACCTCGTGATTTCCGCGTTGGTTTTTACTTTTACGGCATTGATTCCATACAAAATTCTACAAAGTAATAAAATTCTTGTACCAATGGTTTTTTTGTCCCTCTTCGGTTTGGGTGCTCTGTTTATTTTCGGCCATGTGGCTGGGAATGCACAAAGCTGGTTTAAAATTGGCGCCTCAAGCCTTCAACCTTCAGAATTTGTCAAACTATGTGTTATTATTTATTTATCAGCTGTATATGCTAAAAAACAATCATATATTAATGAATTTAATAAAGGGGTAGTCCCTCCGTTAGCCTATTTGGTACTTGTTGTTGTTTTTGTTGCAATCCAGCCTGATGTTGGAACCGCAGCAATTATATTATTAATTGCAGCAACGGTGATCTTTTCTTCGGGAATGAGTTTTCGAAATATCGGTAAGCTGGCTGGAATCGGTTTAATAGCCGCAATTCCACTGCTGATCATGATGAGTGGAATCCTTTTTTCTGATGTCCGTGTAGGACGCTTTCTCGCTTTTCAAGATCCCTTTAAAGATGAACAGGGGATTGGCTGGCAGCTGGCTAATTCTTATATGGCTGTTGGGTCTGGGGGCCTCAAGGGATTGGGGCTTGGACAAAGTATTCAAAAACTGGGTTATTTGCCTGAATCCCATACAGATTTCATCATGGCTGTCATAGCAGAAGAGCTAGGGATTTTTGGTGTAGGGTTTGTCCTATTATGCTTAGGGTATATTGTATTAAGAGGTATCTTTATTGGAATGAAATGTAAGGACCCATTTGGAAGTCTATTAGCAATAGGGATTTCTTCAATGATTGGTATTCAATCCTTTATCAATTTAGGAGGGATATCAGGCGTTATTCCTTTAACGGGTGTACCGCTCCCCTTTGTCAGCTATGGGGGATCATCACTTCTCCAACTATCCTTAGCGATGGGGATTCTCTTGAATATATCTATGTTTGTGAATTATGAGCATAACTATAAAATGAAAAAGGATCACCCGCAGCCGGAAAAGACAGAAAAAACTACAAGGAAAACCTATTACTTTCGTAAATAGGCGTGGGGATTTTCCCCCGCGCTTTAAATATAGGTTGGTTATTGATTCTTTCAAATAGGCTGGGATGAACGGTACGTATGGTTATTGTTCTAATAATAATTCATTTATTACGACTAGTCTCACAATTATTTTCGAAAGATTCATTAATTAAATCTAAATATCTTTATAGATGAGGTGTTTTATGTGAGCAGACGCATTAACAAAGTGTTAGTTGCGAACAGAGGAGAAATTGCTATTCGCGTATTTAGAGCGTGTACTGAATTAAATATTCGCACTGTTGCGATTTATTCGAATGAGGACACTAGTTCTTTGCATCGTTATAAAGCGGATGAAGCCTATTTAGTAGGGGAAGGAAAAAAGCCGATTGACGCCTATCTTGATATTGAAGGTATTATTGAGATTGCAAAGAATAGTGATACCGATGCTATCCATCCAGGATATGGCTTCCTATCTGAGAATATTCATTTTGCAAGAAGATGTGAAGAAGAAGGAATTATTTTTATTGGACCAAAATCTGAGCATTTAGATATGTTTGGTGACAAGGTAAAAGCAAGAGAGCAGGCGATTAAAGCTAATATTCCTGTTATTCCAGGCTCTGATGGTCCTGTAAACAACTTAGATGATGTAAAAAGCTTTGGAGAGAAGTATGGATATCCAATTATTATTAAAGCCTCATTAGGCGGCGGCGGCCGTGGAATGAGAATTGTTAATGAAATGGCAGAGGTAGAAGAAGCCTATAGTCGTGCTAAGTCAGAAGCAAAAGCGGCATTTGGAAATGATGAGGTATATGTTGAAAAGTATGTCAATCGACCAAAGCATATTGAAGTACAGATTTTTGGTGATTCACAAGGGAACATTGTTCATCTGTATGAAAGGGATTGCTCTATCCAGCGACGTCATCAGAAGGTTGTTGAAATCGCACCAAGTGTGTCACTATCAACAGAACTTCGTAATGCGATCTGTGAGTCAGCAGTTAGTTTAATGAAGAATGTAAACTATCTAAATGCTGGAACAGTAGAGTTTTTAGTGTCTGAAGGTGAATTCTACTTTATTGAGGTAAATCCACGTGTTCAAGTAGAACATACGGTTACAGAAATGATTACTGGAATTGATATTGTTCAAACGCAAATCCTTGTTGCAGAAGGACATGATTTATTTGGAAAAGAAGTAGGTCTACCACAGCAGAAGGACATAATCACATTAGGGTATGCGATTCAATCACGTGTAACAACAGAAGACCCATTAAATAATTTTATGCCAGATGCAGGTAAGATTATGGCATACCGTTCCGGCGGTGGCTTTGGTGTTCGATTAGATGCTGGAAATGCTTACCAGGGTTCGATTATTACACCTTTCTACGACTCATTGCTTGTGAAGGTCACCACACATGCACATACCTTTGAGCAAGCTGCATCAAAAATGATTCGAAATTTACATGAATTCCGTATTCGTGGTATTAAGACCAATATTCCGTTTTTAATAAATGTCGTCAAGCATGATAAGTTTATTAATGGTGACTATGATACATCCTTTATTGATGAAACTCCTGAACTGTTTATTTTTCCAAAGCGGAAGGACCGTGGAACTAAACTTCTAAATTATATTGGAACTGTAACGATTAACGGCTTCCCAGGCATTGAGAAAAAGAAACGCCCTGTTTTTGAAAAGCCAAGAGTACCGAAAATTCCGCATGACCTAGAAATACAGCACGGTACGAAACAAATATTGGACGCGCAGGGAGCAGATGGTCTTGTTAAGTGGGTAAAGGAGCGCAAGGAAGTATTACTAACAGATACGACATTCCGTGATGCTCATCAATCTCTATTGGCTACAAGAGTTAGAACAAATGATTTTACACATATTGCGGAGCCAACAGCAAAATTATTACCTGAGCTCTTCTCAATGGAAATGTGGGGAGGCGCAACCTTTGATGTTGCTTATCGCTTCTTAAAGGAAGACCCATGGGATCGTCTATTAACATTAAGAAAGCAGATTCCTAATGTTATGTTCCAAATGCTGTTACGCTCAGCAAATGCAGTCGGTTATAAAAACTACCCAGATAACGTAATTCGCGAATTTGTTGAGAAATCAGCACATGCTGGAATCGATGTTTTCCGTATCTTTGATAGCTTAAACTGGGTAAAAGGTATGGAAGTAGCGATTGACGCGGTAAGACAATCAGGTAAACTTGCGGAAGCTGCTGTATGTTATACAGGAGATATTACAGATCCAACTAGAAGTAAATATGATATTCATTATTATAAAAATATTGCTAGAGAGCTTGAGGCTCAGGGTGCTCATATTTTAGCTATTAAGGATATGGCAGGTTTATTAAAGCCTGAAGCAGCATATCAATTAATTTCTGAGTTGAAAGAGACGGTTGAGATTCCAATTCATTTGCATACACATGATACGTCAGGTAACGGAATCTACACGTATTCACGCGCTATTGAAGCAGGTGTCGATATTGTCGATGTCGCAATCAGCTCTATGGCCGGCTTAACCTCGCAGCCAAGTGCAAATACCCTATTCTATGCGATGCAAGGAAACGAACGTCAACCGGCAGTGAAGGTAGAAGCATTAGAAGAACTGTCTCATTACTGGGAAGATGTTCGTAAATATTACCAGGATTTTGAATCTGGTATGGTTGCTCCTCATACTGAAGTGTATCAGCATGAAATGCCTGGTGGACAATATAGTAATTTACAACAGCAGGCTAAAGGTGTTGGGTTAGGTGACCAATGGGATGACGTAAAGAGAATGTATTCCCGTGTAAACCAAATGTTTGGCGATATTGTTAAGGTTACTCCATCCTCAAAGGTTGTTGGTGACATGGCATTATTTATGGTACAAAACAACTTAACTGAAGAAGATGTATTAACAAAAGGTGATACAATCGATTTCCCTGATTCTGTTGTTGAATTGTTTACGGGCTCTTTAGGTCAGCCTCATGGTGGATTCCCTAAAGAGCTGCAAAAAGTAATTCTAAAAGGAAAGGATCCAATTACAGTTCGACCTGGAGAATTGCTTGAGCCGATTGACTTTAAAGCCTTAAGGAATGAATTATACCAAGAGCTTGGTAGAGAAGTCACTGCCCATGATGTGATTGCTTATGCCTTGTATCCAAAAGTATTCTTAGATTATGCTAAAACGGTTCAGCAATATGGTGACCTTTCTGTATTAGATACACCAACCTACCTTTATGGACTACGACTTGGTGAGGAAATACAGGTAGAAATCGAAACAGGTAAAACGCTAATCGTAAAGCTAGTATCTGTTGGTCAACCACAGGCGGATGGAACGAGAGTTGTATATTTTGAGTTAAATGGACAGTCCCGTGAAGTGGTTGTGAAGGATGATAGCATTAAGTCAACGATTCAAACAAAGGTGAAGGCAGATCCGAAGAATCCAAATCACCTATCAGCAACAATGCCTGGAACGGTTGTGAAGGTTATTGTTGAAAAGGGTGAAAGAGTGGAAAAAGGTGATCATTTAATGATTACAGAGGCAATGAAAATGGAAACGACTGTACAAGCTCCGTTTTCTGGTGTGGTCAAGGATATTTTTGTCCAAAATGGAGAAGCAATACAGACTGGAGATTTACTCATTGAAATGACCAATTAAAAGGCAAAAAAGAGTTACAGCGTAAGCTGTAACTCTTTTTTTAATCCATTGTTATGATTGGTGAAGATGGTGATGTATTCTTATCAGTCTGTTGCTCCGTCTCGGGATGTATAACCTGTGCATTCAATTTACTTCTGTAAGAGAGAAGGATAAAATAGCTTAGCATTCCGAACAAGCAGGTAATAAAAAAGGCATGTCCAAGGGCAATATATAAATTGCCACGAAGAAAGACGATGAATGCACCAGCAGTAACCTGCAATGAGACGAGAATGAAAGAAATAATCCAGCCCCAATAGACAATCTTTTCATGTCGATAATGCTTAATCGCCAAAACCATAATATAGGCAATCCAAATAAAAATGAAACCTGCTGCAGCTCGATGTCCCATTTGGACCCACTCATACATATTAGTTGGCAGTCCTGGCTGATCATTTAGACAAAGCGGCCAATCCCTACAAACAAGACTTGCATTAACATGGCGTACAAGTGCACCTGTGTAGACGACGATAAAGCTGTAGAGCGTTACACCGATAATGTGTTTTCTCATTCGTTTATCAAGGATCAGCTTTTCGGCAGCGAATTTTTTATCCACTTCAAAGATAAGCAGGGTTAATAAAAATACTGTACTAAAGGAAACTAACGAAATTCCAAAATGAGCGGCCAGAATAAAATCAGATTGTCCCCAGATGACGGCTGCCGCTCCAATAAGACCCTGCAAAATGAGAAACAAGAGCGAAGTAATAACGAGGAATTTAGTTTCTCTAATATGACCAATTTTCCTCCAAGCCATAATGGAAAGAATAATCAGCATGATACCGACTGAACCTGAGACAACACGGTGGGCTAATTCGATTATTAATTCACTGGTAATTTCATCTGGAATCAGTTGGCCATTACAGAGTGGCCATGATCGGCCACAGCCCATTCCTGATTCTGTTTTTGTAACTAATGCTCCTCCTAATAAAATGAAGAGCATCCCGATGGTTGTTAATACAGAAAACCATTTAAGAGAGCGATGCAATTTTTTCACCTACTTAGAAAATGTTCTTATTATTGCTATAGTAATACATTAATAGATATAATAAAATAAATAAGCAAAATAATATCACAATTCCAATCATACAGAATTATTGACAAATTGTGATAAATAATCCCTTTTTCATAAATAATGAATGTGAGAAATGTTAATGTGGTATCTAAAATGTATTTTTTACCGTTATTAACGTGAAAACAGTTGAAACTTATGTGATAGTTTGTTAGAAATAGAGGTAGAGAGAAAGTTTAGAAGATAAAATGTTTGAAAAAAATTCAAAATTTATCTTAATTTCCTTCATTATGGCACTAAAATAACAATAATGGAAATAAAATATTCTTGCAAGACACACTTTTTTCAAAATTTATTCAAAAAAAGTTCACAAAAATCGTCAAAAGTGTGATTTAATATACTGAAGAGAGGAATAATGATTTAATATTCAGTTAACAACATAACGGTGTTATTAATAGTGTATATTAATATATTTTCACATTCATTAATGTTTTATATATTGTCTATAGTTTTTATGGTGCAGAAAACAGAAATTGGGGATTTGGGTGAATGTTCTTGTATAACGCAAAAGGGGAGGAAGTAGAATGTCTGGTTCTAGAACCATTACGGAAGCTGTTATGACAAGCGAAGATGATAGCATAAAAACAAAGCTGCCAGAGACAACAGTATGGAAGGATTTTCTTGCATTAATAAAAATAGGAATTGTGAATTCAAATTTAATTACAACGTTTACAGGCATATGGCTAGCACTTACTGTGACTGATAAACGATTCTTTGACAATCTAGATACGATTTTCTTTTCTTTAATTGGTTCAGCCCTTATTATGGCAGGCTCCTGTACACTCAATAACTACATAGATCGAGATATTGACCATTTAATGGAAAGGACGAAGGCTAGACCGACCGTAACAGGGAAAATGAATCCAATAAAAGTAGCTATTATGGGATTTTTATTTATTATCATTGGATTACTATTTCTCCTGTTAACGACAATCTCTGCTGCCGTGATCGGTATTGTGGGCGTATTCAGTTACGTTGTAGTCTATTCCATGTGGTCTAAACGTCAGCATGTCTCGAATACAGTGGTTGGAAGTATGTCTGGAGCTGTTCCGCCGTTAATTGGCTGGGCTGCTGTTGATCCAAATTTAGATATTATGGCTTGGATGTTATTTCTAATTATGTTTGCCTGGCAGCCGCCTCATTTTTATGCTTTAGCAATGAGACGAGTAGAGGAATATCGCAAAGCTAGCATTCCGATGCTTCCGGTTGTAAAGGGATTCAGGGAGACAAAACGACACATTTATTTATGGGTGTTAGCTTTGTTACCGCTTCCGTTTTTTATGATGGAATTGGGCATACCATTCGTCGTATTAGCAACCGTCTTGAATATAGGCTGGATTCTTACTGGGATTTACGCTAATCGATTTAAAGATGACCTGAAGTGGGCTAAGCTTATGTTTGTTTATTCGTTGCAATATTTAACCATTATGTTTGTTTCAATGGTTATTGTGACTTTCATATAGTTTATTTCAAAATATAGTAGTTTCTTATTTCTTAATGACAGACAGCATGATTGTACAAAAAAAGGACGTCACTCAGGAAAAGGGGATGAGTGGCGTTTCCTTTAAGAATTGGTAGGAAATTCTTTCTTCCTATGTCATATGCAGGTAGAAAGAAGTTATCCATATTTTTTTGCACTACTAATTGTAAAAAAATTATTCACGAAAGAGGGGTATGTTTACGCTATGAAGAGGCTATCAAAATGGCGTCTATTTCCGCTATTAGCGGTGCTGGCGCTTGTTCTCTCAGGTTGTGGTGAGCCGTTTATATCTACACTGCAGCCAGCAGGAGAAGTGGCGGAAAAGCAGTATAATCTAATGTTACTTAGTACTGCTATTATGGTAGGAGTTATTGTCGTTGTTGTCTTAATTTTCTTATTTGTCATTTTGAAATTTAGACGAAAAGATGACAGAATTCCAAAGCAAGTAGAAGGAAATCACAAGTTAGAAATTATTTGGACTACTATTCCAATTATCCTACTCTTGATTTTGGCTGTTCCAACTGTTGCTGCTACATTTAATTTTGCGGAAACGAAGGCCATGGATAAGAAGGATTCCGATGCACTAGTAGTAAATGTGCGAGCAAGTCTTTATTGGTGGGAATTTGAGTATCCAAATGAAAAGATTGTGACTGGACAGGAACTTGTCGTACCAACAGATGAGAAGGTTTATTTCAATTTAAAGGCATCTGATGTAAAACACTCATTTTGGATTCCTGCTGCTGGTGGGAAAATGGATACCAATACAGACAATGTCAATAAGTTCTGGCTTGAATTTGACAGTCAAAAAGCTGAAGAGGCTAAAAATATTTTCTATGGTAAATGTGCAGAGCTTTGTGGACCTTCGCATGCGCTAATGGATTTCAAGGTAAAAGCAGTATCACGCGCTGAATTTGACGGTTGGGTTAAGGATATGCAAAGTGTTACTGAGCCAAAACAAGCGACTACAGATTTAGCTCAAGCAGGTCAAGAAATTTATAATCAAAGCTGTATTGGATGTCATGCAGTTACACCTGCAAATTCAACACCAGAAGCAGCAAGACTTGCGCCAAATTTAACAAACTTTGGTGACCGTACGACTATTGCCGGTATTTTGGATCATGACGAGGAAAACTTAAAGAAATGGATTCAAGATCCTGAAAGCATTAAACCAGGAAATAAAATGACTGGTGCATATGGCGAGTTTACGGAACAAGAGCTCGATGCATTGACTGAATATTTAATGAATCTGAAAATTCAGTAATAAATTGAATGAGAACGCGTTAAGGGGAGGTAAAACTGTGAGTAGCTATGCTCAGAAACAAGGGGTAGGAGCCTTTTTATGGGATTATTTAACAACTGTCGATCATAAAAAAATTGCCCACCTTTATTTTATTGCCGGTGCACTGTTTTTCGTTATCGGTGGTCTAGAAGCTATGATGATTCGTATCCAGCTTATGGAACCGAATAATGATTTTGTCAGTGCTGGATTATTTAATGAAATTATTACGATGCATGGAACAACCATGATATTCCTTGCAGCAACACCTTTGTTATTTGCCTTTATGAATGCGATTGTACCGCTTCAAATTGGTGCTCGTGATGTTGCGTTTCCATTTTTAAACTCATTAGGATTTTGGTTATTCCTTTTTGGCGGTATCTTTTTAAATCTTTCTTGGTTCTTAGGAGGAGCACCTGATGCTGGATGGACTTCTTACGCATCATTGTCACTTGAATCTCCAGGACATGGGATTGATTTTTATACGATTGGATTGCAAATTTCAGGCTTTGGTACTTTAATTTCAGGGATTAACTTCCTTGTGACAATTATTAATATGAGAGCACCTGGAATGACGTTTATGAGGATGCCGCTTTTTACTTGGACTACATTTGTGGCATCAACACTTATTGTATTTGCGTTTACACCGCTTGCGGTTGGTTTGTTCTTATTAACATTTGACCGCTTATTCGGTGCTAATTTCTTTGACGTTGCCGGTGGTGGTAATACCATCATCTATGAACATATTTTCTGGATTTTTGGTCACCCAGAGGTATACATCTTAATTTTACCTGCATTTGGTATTTTCTCTGAGATTTTCTCTACTTTTTCAAGAAAGCGTTTATTTGGATATTCATCCATGGTATTTGCAACCGTATTAATCGGCTTTTTCGGTTTCATGGTATGGGCTCACCATATGTTCACAACCGGACTTGGACCGATTGCGAATGCAATCTTTGCGGTTGCGACAATGGCTATTGCGGTTCCAACAGGGATTAAAATCTTTAACTGGCTCTTTACGATGTGGGGCGGTAGTGTTAAATTCACGACGCCAATGCTGTATGCAGTAGCATTTATTCCTTCATTCGTAATGGGTGGCGTTACAGGTGTTATGCAGGCAGCGGCACCGCTTGATTATCAGCTGCATGACAGTTACTTTATTGTTGCTCACTTCCACTATGTAATTGTTGGTGGGGTTGTACTAGCCTTATTAGCTGGAACACATTTTTATTGGCCGAAAATGTTCGGTACTATGCTAAATGAAAAGTTAGGCAAGGTTACTTTTTGGTTATTCCTAATTGGCTTCCATTTAACTTTCTTTATTCAACATTTCTTAGGTCTAATGGGTATGCCGCGTCGTGTCTTTACCTTCCTCCCAAATCAAGGTTGGGAAGCAGCTAACTTAATTAGTACAATCGGTGCATTCCTTATGGCAGTGGCCGTTATTATTTTGCTAATTAACGTTATTGCCACAGTGGTTAAGAACGAAAAGGTAGGAAATGATCCATGGGGAGATGGACGTACATTAGAATGGGCATTACCTTCTCCACCTCCTTTTTATAACTTTAAACAAACTCCACTTGTGCGTGGATTGGATCCATACTGGATTGAAAAGATGGAGGGTAAGAAGAATTTGACACCGGCAGAGCCGCTTGGTGATATTCATATGCCAAATTCTTCATTTATACCATTTATGATTAGCTTAGGCTTGTTTATTGCAGGCTTTGGTGTCATGTATCAGTATGACATGAAAACAGATGATGTTTTTGCAAACCCAATGGGAATTGCAGTATTTATTATCGGATTAGTGATAACATTTGGTTCTATGATGTTCCGCTCTACTAAGGATGATCATGGATATCATATTCATAAGGAAGATTTAATGGATGATTTTGATAAGGGGGGGAAGGCATAATGCACGCGGAAGAAAAATGGACAACTGAAACGTGGCCGGCTTCGCCTGAAAGACAAACCCTTGAAGCTAAAAACAAATTTACGGGGTTTTGGATTTTCTTAGGAGGCGAAACAGTCCTTTTTGCCACCCTGTTTGCTACCTATCTTGCTTTAAAGGATAAGGTGCCAAGTCCTGAACATGCTTTGGCGAAGGATATATTCGAACTACCGTTAGTATTTGCAACCACCATGATTCTACTAACAAGCTCATTAACAAGTGTATATGCAATGTATCACATGAAGAATTTTCAGTTTAAAAAAATGATGGTATGGTTAGGTGTGACCGTGGCATTAGGTGCATCCTTCTTAGCGCTTGAAATATATGAGTTTAATCATTATGTACATGAATTTCATCATACATTTACAAGTAGTGCTTTTGGATCTGCATTTTATACTTTAACAGGCTTCCATGGTGCTCACGTCGCCTTTGGTCTTGGTTGGATTCTGACCTTGATGATTCGAAATGCTAAACGTGGACTAAATCTTTACAATGCACCAAAGTTTTATACAGCAAGTCTGTATTGGCACTTTATTGACGTTGTATGGGTATTTATCTTCACAGTTGTATATTTAATGGGAATGGTGGGATAATCTGATGAGCAATGAACAAATGAATTCAGTTAACCCTAATGATATCAAGTATCGTCGTAAAAAAAATGCCGAGGAAATGAGGCATCAGGTGATTACCTTTGCCCTTATGATCTTCCTTACTCTCATTGCGTTTGTAGCTGTCGGCTATGATGGTTTTAGCAATTGGTTTACAATACCATTTATATTATTGCTAGCCGGTGTTCAGGTAGCCTATCAGTTATATTACTTCATGCATATGAGTCATAAAGGGCATGAAATGCCAGCACTTTTCATGTTCAGTGGTGTGTTTGTGGCAATCATTACAGTGATTGCGTTCATGACAATTATCTGGTGGTAAGAATAAAAAGGAAATCGGCATGGCTGATTTCCTTTTTATACATTTACGATAAATAACTTTGTTTGAGTATATAATATTAAAATAGTATAATTAGTGTTAATAGTTAGAATGTTGAATGGTATTCATCCTTATGTATGAGAGAGGTGAAAGAACTTGTCGCTTGATATTTTTGGTTTTAGGGCATTATGGAGTCCGTTTTTCTTGACTTTTCTGATCGTTGTTACGGTTGGTTACTTTTTCCTAATAGATAAATATAAATATAAGATAGAAGAAAGTAAACGGCTTACAAGCTTGGAAATCAGACTGTTTCTCTTAGCTATGGTGTTAATTTATATTATTAAGGGTTCACCGCTTGATTTAATGGGGCATTTGATGTTTTATGCTCATATGATTCAGATGTCTGTATTACTATTTATTATTCCTCCAATTTTGATTGTAGCCTTACCTGTATGGATTTGGAGATATATTTGGTCATTACCAGTCATAAAAACCATTTTATTATTTTTTACTAGACCCATTATTGCGCTTGTCTTATTCAATGTAACGTTTTCTCTGTATCATATCCCTTTTGTTTTTGATGTGATTAAAACAACGATGTGGCTTCATGAAGCATACACTGGCTTACTTTTTATGCTCGCTTTATCGATGTGGTGGCCGCTTATGAACAAAGTAGATAAAAATCGAAGTATTGTTGGATTAAAGAAGGTTGCTTACATCTTTGCAAGTGGTGCATTGATATTACCTGCTTGTGCACTGATTATTTTTAATGATAGTCCGATGTATGCAGCATACTCAGACCCTAATCTATGGGCTCAAGCATTAGCGCTATGTGTTCCCCAAGCAACGCTTGCTTCCTTAGATTTAAGCGGACCGGAAATGTTTACATCACTATCATTAGTTCATGACCAACAGCTCGGTGGTATCTTAATGAAGATCATTCAAGAAATTGTATATGGGATTGTTTTGGCTCGTGTATTTTTTGAATGGTACCGAAAGGATCAAGAAGAAACAGAAGCAGAGCAGCTTAATGGATATCAGCCACAGCCGGTTGAATAATTGTAGCTAGTACGCAAAGGCCTCTCATAGAATGTGAGAGGTTTTTTTAGTCAAGTATTTTCATCACACTCTTTTAAAAAATGTTAGGATAAATTAGCAATGTTTTGTGAACGAATTCTGATTATTATTGAAAAATAATACCTACTCTAATACAATAATAGTTATATAGAAGTAATGTATACATAAATGATAAATCTAAAAAAGTCGAGAGGACGTTACTAGATGGATTACACATTGCCGATTTTACCAACAATCAGTACATCATTTATTGTGCTCAGTGCTATTATGGTTGCGATTGGATGGAGTTTAATAAGGAAACGGAAAATTGAAGCGCATAAAAAGGTGATGCTATGGGCCGCGATTTTTGCAGTTGTCTTTTTTATAATCTATGCCAGTAGAACCATTTTTATTGGGAATACAAGCTTTGGGGGACCTGACCATCTCAAAATCTACTACACCATATTCTTAGTTTTTCATATTACTTTGGCGACGGTGGGAGCTGTTTTAGGAATCATATCACTCATTACAGGTCTCAAGAATAATCTTTCCAGGCATCGCAAATTAGGACCAGTTACAAGTATTATTTGGTTTTTTACGGCAATTACCGGTGTTGCTGTTTACTTATTACTTTATGTATTTTACCATGGTGGTGATACAACCTCTGTGATTAAAGCGATATTAGGTTTTTAGAATATTTCTGCACCGATGGAATAAATTCTAATCGGTAAAAAAAGTCAAAAGACGCGTGTTGTATGCGTCTTTTGACTTTTTTTTATTTAGCAAAATGGGCAATCTCTGATTGAATATTGGTTAAGATCTTCTCACATTGAGCTACTAATGATTTTGGGAAGCTCTCGCCGTCCCCGTATTCAACCCCATGTGGATAGTAATGCTTACCAAGTAATGGAGTCTTTAGCTGAATGAGGGCTTTACCAGCGCCGACATCACCTTCAACTGCATAGCCTTGAACACGTAAATAAAAAACGCCTTCGTTTAATTCAAATTTACGATCGTATGTAACTCTTTCAAAATCCCACTGTCCTTCTCGAACTAGACCATAGTCTAGCATAACGTCATCAAGACGGTTAAGCTCAGCCTTCATACTTTCGAAACCTTTGTTTTCAAACTTCATAATTTGTCCCCTCCAAGCAAAACATTTTTGTTAGATGAATTATCATATTGTTTACAAAAATCCAATTATACTCAAATTTAATAATAGTGCAAAAACCAATAAGTTTCAATCAGTTATCGACAGGAATTTTAGATTTTGCATAATTAAAAACAAATTGGAAACTTTAATAAATGATTCTGTTACCTATTTATGAAAATGTAATAAAAAAAGGAGGTTTTAACGATTGGAAAAGATACGAGATATTATGACTAATGATGTAGAATGTTGTTCGTTATTAGATAATATGTATGAAGTGGCTGTAAAAATGAAGGAATTAAATGTTGGGTCGATTCCTATTATTGATCAGGAGAAGCTGGTCGGTATGATAACTGACAGAGATATTGCCGTACGTGGGGTTGCGGAAAAAAAACCTGGCTCAACAAAAGTGGAGAAAATAATGAGTGACCAGCTGGTTACGATAACGCCAGAAATGACAACAAATGAAGCTGCGAATCTTATGGCAGAGCATCAAATTCGACGGCTTCCTGTAGTAGTTGGAGAGAAGCTGGTCGGCATTGTAAGTCTTGGTGATTTTGCTATCCGGGAATTAACGGATAATCAGGCGGGTGAGGCTCTTTCGGAAATTTCGGAACACACAAACCAAATCCAACATTAAGGTACCCACGGGTGCCTTTTTTTAACATTATCGGTGGCTTATTTCTTTGGATTGCTGGAAAGGATCAAAAGTTAAGTTTTTTACCATTATCATATTCCTTGAAATGTTATAATGACATAAGAATCGAAAATGCGAAGGGGAATGAATTATTGTGAAAGGAGGTTCTTTTCTGAAAACGATTATTCGAGTAATCGCTATTATTATGATTTTTACTGTGATAGGTTTTCTCATGAATATCAGTGAGGATAAAGAGGAGGACCAAATAAATCAAGGTCGTTCGACATCTGAATCTTACCAAACCTTTGAGGAAACAGCTGATAAAGGTAGCGAGTATATCCAGACGGAAGGGCTTATTAATTTAATCGGCAAAACGTCTGACGAGCTAGAGGAGGAGCTGGGAAAACCGGCAAGAGTGGACAGATCTGCTTACGGTTTTCATTGGTGGATTTATAATGGTAATGATAGTCATTATGTTCAAGTGGGTGTTGAAGGTAACCAAGTCGCCACTATTTATGCGATTGGCAAGGATGTTAATATAAAACCGCTTTATATCGGGCAGCCGATAAATGAAATATATGCCAATTATTTCATTGAATCAATTGTAAGTCTCGATTATAAGAATTCCTCTTATTATTTTGAGCTTTCTGAGGAGGACATTAACACACGACCGCTTATTCAATTAGGTAATGTTTTTATGCAATTATTCATTGATAAATTTACTGGAAAACTATCAAGTGTTCGTTTAATGGATATTCCTACGCTTATTAAACTTCATCCTTTTGATACTGCTAATAAGGAGCTGCGGGATACTCAGAAAAATGAGGGAATCAAGCAGGAAATACTATCGAAAAATAATGAAATGCAGGTTGCTGACTTGATAAATATGAAAAGGCTTCATTTTGGTTTAAAGCCTTTGGTTTGGCATGACAAGCTCGCGCTGGTTGCGTATGAACAAAGTAAGAATATGTCTGAGAATAACGATGGAGTGCTGCCGATAGAACCCTATCGAGAATTATCAGAGCGGTTAGAAGAGGCAGAGGTTAAGTTTCAACAAGCAGAAGAAATTGCTGGACCCTACTACTTGGATGCACCGGCTGTAGTTGAAGACTGGTTTAATAGTCGAGCACATCGAGAAAAGCTGTTAGATAAGCAATTTACTCATATGGGTGTAGGTGTTTATGAGAATCATATTACGCAAAACTTACTACAAATAGAAAATGAAGTGCATTAAACGCAGTCTATAATGGATTTATTTTGTTTATCACCAATTCCATCCCTATACATATCGTAATATAGGTAATTGTTAGGGTTGAGGTGAAACAAATGGAAAATAAAAAGCTTCATCCGTCGATCGAGGAATTTAAAGCGTTTGTTAATAAGAATCCAAGAGTTCTAGTTGATGTTAAGAAAGGGAAGACCACGCTGCAGGAATTGTATGAGGACTGGTATTTGTTAGGTGAGAATGATTCAAAGTGGGACCGGGTTAGTTCTGAAGCAGATCACGGATCTAAAGAATCAAAAGGAGATTGGCTAAGCAATGTTCTTGGTGCTTTTAAAAAAATGGATCAAGAGCAGTTACAGCATAATATTAATCATTTAAGCCAAGCTATTGGGGCAGTTCAAGGGGTGCTCGCACAGTTCCAAGCGGGGGCTAATAAAAATAAATCAAATCCGCAAACTCAAAAACAGAACAATCCCTTTATTTTTAGAAAAGACTAAGTGAGAGGGATATTTGACATGAGAAAAGATGTCTACAATTATTTGGAACAAAATAAAGAGTTACATTCATTTTTACGGGAACAGCCCGTCTGGTATCGAAAAATATCCCGTGATCCGACCCAAATACAAGCAATGGAAATCGCTGCACTTCATTATTATAAGAAAACTATACCCCATCGTGTTGAAAAAATATCCTATGGGGTTCAAATGGCGTCAATGATGTTTAGTATGTTTCAATCAATGAATAATCAATCTTAAAAAGGAGGGTAGCCTCCTTTTTTTGTTTCAAAATATGGCAGCATCGTATCGAGTAAAAGCGTACAATTTAGTAAACAATACGATTAGTAATAAGCAAACCAACATTTGTTTTATGAAAAACAAATGTAAGGAGTGATAAGATTGAAAAAGCTGCATAGTTTTGTCTTCTTTCTGCTTCTATTTGGTGTATCAGCCTGTCATAAGGATATACCTGAGCCTGAAACAAAGGATGTATCCTTTGCTTCGCCTGAGGTAGTAGAAGCTTCGAATATGAAAGTCGTTGAAGATGAACCATTATTTGTAAAATATCATGTGAAGGGAAAAGATGTATATTTTGAATGCATTGTAAAGGGTGTTTCGTTTCGAAATGGTGCTAAACTGATTGTGTCGATTGATGGAAAAAAGACTGCTGAATATCATAATGCAGCTTTTATCGTGAAAGGACTTAATCCTGGTCAGCATCAGGTAACATTAGAGTTATATAATCCGAATCAGCAGGCATTAGCAAGACAGCAAATGGATCTGACGATTAAATGATCTTAAAGGGAAAAGTAACCTTTTGAATGGTACAAGTAACATCCACTTCGCTTTCGTGCCGTTTCATGTTAAAATATGAAACGGAGGTGAGCTTAGTATGCTTGCTACAATGGAAAGAGTATTGATATTGGAAAATGCCGAGGAAATGGCCAAAATGATCTGGCAATCGGAAATTGCTGCTCGCTATCGTTTATGTATAGATAATATAAAGAACAATCAAGAAACCCAAAGGAAAATCCGTGAGTTCGTTAAGGTGAAAGATCAATATGAAGAGGTACAGCGTTTCGGGAAATATCATCCTGACTATAAAACGGTAATGTCAACCGTTAGAAAATGTAAACGAGAAATGGATATGGATTATCACATAGCTGAATTTCGCAGGGTGGAAAATGAATTGCAGGAGCTTCTAGACGAAGTCAGTATTTTGATTGGTCGTTCGGTTTCCGAGCATATTAAAGTTCCAACTGGAAATCCTTATTTTGATTCGCAATCAAGCTGTGGAGGAGGTTGCGGCTCAGGTGGGAGCTGCGGCTGTTCAGCATAATATATAAAGAAATCGGATTTGTCCAAATAGGATGAATCCGATTTTTCGTTTCTAGGAAATGGATTCATTGAAAATGGTTCAATATTTATGCTAGACTAGATGAAGAAACGGTAACGAGGGGAAATGCTATGTTAAGTCAACGACAAGGGCTTATTGTTTGGCTGCATTCACTAAAACAGGCAAAGATGCTTAGAAGGTTTGGCAATGTTCATTATGTTTCAAAAAGATTAAAATACGTTGTTCTATATTGTAATGCAGACGAGATAGATTTACTAATGACGAAATTGAAGTCCTACTCTTTTGTAAAAAAAGTAGAGCCTTCCCAAAAACCATTTATTAAAATTGAGTTCGAAAATTCTAAGCCTGATAAAGCAAAGGAATACGATTATAAAATGGGAATTTAACTTCATTCAGCAGAAGTCCTCCACTTCTACAAGTGGGGGATGAATGCAAATGGTGCTTCGATTCAGTGGGGATTCAAACCCCCGGCTGAATGAAGTTAAGCCTCCGGCGGATGTCACGGATTTTTTAAAGGTAGTATATCGAGCGAGCTCGATAAAAATCCGGACGCAAATTCGACGGGCGAATTTGATCGAAATTGCTCTAATGATTAAGGGTTCTGAGCTCCTAAAACTGCACCTATCTTATTAGCTAGGCGGCGATTTTGGGCTCAGAGCCCTTTTTTCTATGTTAGTTTTAGACCATAAAAAAAGCCCTGCAAAATTTGCAGGGTCCTTCTACATCCTATTAGGATAGAAGGTAAAGGGAGAGGAGAAACCGGAGGAAGAACTTATGGGGAAACGTAAGTCTTCTCCGCGGTTGGCAACAACATCCTCGAATGATGTTGTTACTAGTATTATTTCCACAATTAGGATTGATATACATATTAATGATTCTTTTTTCAACAATCTGCTAGATGTTGGATTGGCTATTTTGTTTCTGTATGATAGGATAAAAAAGTATATCTAATCAATAATGCCGTGGTGATAAGATGAGAGTGGTTTCAGGCAGCTGTAAAGGGATAGCATTAAAGGCTGTTCCTGGTCATTCAACTAGACCAACAACAGACAAAGTAAAAGAAGCAATGTTTAATATGATTGGACCATATTTTGACGGAGGAGTAGGTCTAGACCTATTTGCCGGTAGTGGTGGTCTTGGAATTGAAGCTTTAAGCAGAGGTTTGCAGCAGGTAATATTTGTTGACCGCGATGGGAAAGCCATACAAACGATTCGAGACAATATACATAAATGTGGGTTTGAAGATCAGGTAGAGATATATAGAAATGACGCAGAAAGAGCTGTTAAAGCTGTAACCAAAAGAGAGCTTTCGTTTGATTACATCTTTCTCGACCCACCGTATAAAAAACAACAGCTTGAAAAGCTTATGGAAATGATAAGTGAACAAAATTTGCTAAACGAAAAGGGTACTATTATTTGTGAACATAGTTCTGATATAGATTTACCTCAAACGATTGGCAGTTTTACAAAAAAGAAGCAGGAAAAGTATGGCATAATCGCGGTCTCCATTTTTAGTTAGGGGAGAGAATAGGGGGATATCATGGAGAGAATTGCAATTTGTCCGGGGAGCTTTGACCCAGTCACAAATGGTCATATAGATATTATCACAAGAGGTGCTCGTATTTTTGATAAGCTATATGTCGTTGTATTGAACAATGAGTCCAAGCATCCATTATTTACGGTTGAGGAAAGAGTGGGTTTAATCAAAGAAGCCACAAAGGGGATAGAAAGAGTGGAAGTAGACTCTTATAGCGGTCTACTAGTTGATTATGCCAAAAAGGTTGGGGCAATTGCCAATATTAGAGGATTACGGGCAGTTTCTGATTTTGAATATGAGATGTCTATTACGGCCATGAACCGGTTACTAGACCATAATCTAGAGACCTTCTTTATTATGACTAGAAATCAATATTCTTTTTTAAGTTCAAGTATTGTAAAAGAGGTTGCCCGACATGGGGCGGATATTTCAGCGCTTGTACCTGAAGTAGTTGAAAATGCGCTAAGAAAAAAGTATGACAATAAGGACAAATAAAGACATCATATATGAAAAGACGAGCGCATTTTAGTGCTCGTCTTTAACTATTATTTACAACCATTCTTTTGGCATAGATGACAACATATAAAGCGAGCATACTAATAGTGAAGAGTGAGCCGAATTTAGTCCATTGTGCCAATATCATATAGAGTGAGGACTCTTTATCAAGTAGGATAACTGGTATTGTGTTTGACGGCTGTTCATGTCCATAGAAACGTTCATAAATTGGTCCCCATAGGATCCACGTGTAAAAGGCGGCGATACATCCATGTATGATTCTGGCAAAGAAAAAGGGTTTGAAGTTAATATCTGTTTGGGCAAGAATGCTGGCAACCTGGGCTTGCACACTGAAACCACAAAAGCCAAGAATTAGACTGGTAATAATAGCTTGTTCCATTAGAGTTGCTTCTTGTATTTTGCTAATAAGCTGGCTTCCTAAGGTGATTTCAAATAATCCGGATATAAAGGGGATGCTTAATTCTACAGGTAATTGAAATACCCGCAAAAGAACTTCAAAAATTTCGGCGAAAAAGGCGGTAATATGTAGATGGAATAAAAGCTTGTTTACGACTGAGAATAAAATGATGAAACCGCCAATCATCAATAAGGTTTGAACAGAAGACATCACGGCATCTCCAAGCAACTTACCAATAGGACGGTTGTCCTTGATTCTTGTTTGATGGAGAGAAGATAAAGCGGTTCTAATTAGGCTTTGCTTATTTTTTGCAGCATCTCTCTTTTCATTGGGTCCGTGAAACCGCATGATGATCCCAACGGTTAAATTGCCGAGATAATGGGCGAGTGCTAGGATAATTCCGAGTTTAGCATTATGAAAAAAACCTACGGATACTGCACCGAATATAAAAAGCGGGTTAGACGAATTAGTAAATGAGACAAGCCGTTCCGCCTCCGTTTTCGTAATCTGACCTTCCTGTCTTAGCCGGGCTGTTAACTTGGCACCTGCGGGATAACCGGAAGCCATTCCCATTGCTAATGCGAATCCACCTACACCGGGAACACGAAACAAAGGTCTCATTAGAGGTTCTAATAAGATTCCGATAAACTTTACGATTCCGAAGCCGATTAGCATCTCCGAAACAATGAAAAATGGCAAAAGTGAAGGGAAAACAATTTGAAGCCACATATCCAATCCTCGAATGGATGCGGAAACTGCTTCTTGAGGAAAGGCTATGAGCGAAATCGCCATAAATGACGCAGAAGAGGCTAAAAAAATGGTTTTTAATTTGGAACGAAACACTTGCTTTCCTCCCTCAAGTTTAACGAATTGTTCAACAGATTCAATCGATGGTAAAATAATGTAGAATATATTTTCTATTCGGTCTTGTCCTCATATAAATCAATATACTCATAGAAGATTAAAATAGACCATAAGATTATATACCAGCGATTCTTTAGGAGGGGATTTTTTTTGGGCCGTCCCAAAATTGGTTTGGCACTTGGGTCAGGGGGAGCTCGAGGCTTTGCTCACCTTGGTGTGATTAAGGTGTTGGTGGAAAACGGAATTCCAATTGATTATATTGCTGGAAGCAGTATGGGGTCACTTGTAGCCTGCTTTTATGGGGCAGGGATAGAAATGGACCGTCTTTATAAGCTTTCTACGGCTTTCAAAAGGAAGTATTATTTAGATTTTACTGTTCCTAAAATGGGGTTTATAGCCGGTAATCGAGTGAAAGAGCTCATTCGAGTATTTACGAAAGGAAAGCGGCTTGAGGAGCTGATGATACCAGTTTCTGTTGTAGCTACAGATCTTATGACAGGTGAGAAGGTTATATTTCAAAAAGGCCCTATTGCTGAGGCTGTAAGGGCGAGTATATCAATACCAGGTATTTTTGTTCCGGAAAAACAGAATGGACGTTTATTAGTGGATGGCGGTGTTGTTGACCGTGTGCCGGTTTCGGTTGTAAAAGAGATGGGAGCCGATATTGTAATAGCTGTAGATGTATCACGTGTTAAGACCAATGCTGATATATCAACTATCTACGATGTAATTATGCAAAGTCTTGATATCATGCAGATGGAGCTGGTAGAGCATAGACAGATTGCTTCAGATGTCATGATTAGACCTCTTGTGGAAGAATACAGCTCAAGAGCCTTTACCAATATAGATGAATTGATCCAAAAGGGTGAAGAGGAAGCGAGAAAGCATCTTGAAGAAATTAAACGAATCATGAAAATGTGGGAGGAGCTGCATCAGGAGTGAAAAAAACAAACATCATACGTATCCTTCTTATAATAGCATTTCTTTTCCTTGTATCTTCTTTTTATTATCTGCCTTACTATGTTTCCAAGCCGGGTATGGCAAAGGAGCTTGAGCCAATTATAGAGGTGAAGGACGGATATGATGAAAAAGGAAGTTTTATGCTTACAACCGTTAGAATGGGTAGAGCTAATATATATTCCTACATAACAGCAAAATTTATGGATTACGTAGAAGTGTATCCAATGGATGATATTCGAGCAGAGAATGAAACAGATGAAGAGTACAATATCCGCCAATTGCATCTAATGGATTCTTCTAAAGCTGCCGCCATCGAGGTAGCTTATAAAAAAGCGGGAATTCCCATAGATTATCATTATAAGGGGGTCTATGTTCTTCATGTTGTACCAGACATGCCTGCCGATGGAAAATTAAAAGCTGCTGACCGTATTTTTAAAGTGGATGATCTTGAATTTAGTTCTTCTGAAGAATTTATCACCTATGTAAGCCGCTTAGAAGCAGGCGAGCAGGTTACGCTCACGTATGAAAGAAACAATAAAATTAATGAAGTAAGCCTTATGGTGGAAGCGTTTAAAGATAATGAAAATAAGGAAAGAGTCGGGATAGGTATCGGGCTGGTTGATGATAAGGAATTATTGGTAGACCCTGCTGTTCATATGAAAACGGATGAAATAGGTGGTCCTTCTGCAGGATTTATGTTTTCGCTTGAAATTTATAATCAATTAACCAAGCTTGATTTAACAAAGGGCTATGAGATAGCTGGAACTGGAACTATTTCACCTGATGGAACAGTTGGGAAAATTGGTGGGATTGAGCAAAAGGTCATTGCAGCAGATAAGGCTGGAGCTGATATTTTTCTTGCTCCGAATGAAGCGGGGAGTAAGAGCTCTAATTACCTTGTTGCAGTCCAAACCGCAAAAAATATTGGTACAGATATGAAAATTATTCCGGTTGATACATTTGATGAAGCAGTTAGTTATTTAGAAAAATTAAGCCCCAAAAAATAAAGCGACCTATATCGCTTTATTTTTTTGCTCGCTACTATGATTTTGTAAATAGATTGGCTTCTGATTAAATTCCAATTCAATTGCCTTTTGTCTATACTTTTCCGGCAATCCCATCGCGTAAATTCTAGCTGCTTTTGTATCCGTCTGAATTTGTTGATTGGTAAAGGAAGATCGTTTTGAAATTATAGGAATTTGACAGGTCTTTTTTAACTGATTTAAATAGTTACGACCTGTTTCGGTCATTCCTAACAAACGTAAATAGGTGATATGGCTATCAGCAGTCATTTCACTCTTGGTTGAGTGAGTGAGAATATGTGTCAGCATTCTTTGTAGACGTGTCCAGGTATAACGCTTTGTTTTTAAGGCCTTCATAAATTGTGGGAAGGTTTCACATTTAAGTGCAAGTGAAAATAGGCGATTTTCAATTCCTTCCTCTACTTCATATATCTCTTTAAGTTCAGTGGAACTTAATTGTAGCAGGTTGAACCGTAGATAAGACCAATACATATTCCAGTCATGAAAGTCACCATAGTCTTCTTGATATCGTTGTAATCCTTCAAAAGTATCGATGGGGACGTAGGATTGAATACCTGCTAACGTGCTATCGTTTGAAAATAACGCTTTACGAATACTTGTTGCGCTTGCAATCGAAGCAGAAGTAAAATGTTCATCATGATAATTCGCATTTTTTCTAGCGATTGTCACCATTTTCACAGGATACTTTCTTGCTTCAGCTGCTTTAACATACTGAAAGCCAAGAATATTATTAGGTAAGCTAAGGTCAATCAAATCATTTGCAGGTGCTATCGCTTGGAATGCCATAGACGAAGCCTTTGGATAACTGTATCCCTTATCGATAAAATGTTTAATATTATGGTTATATGCTTCCTGGTTTCTACTGAGAAAGTGATAGGTTTGGTAAAAGGTGTTAATGTTGCCAGATTCACTGCCAAAACAAATGGAATCACAGCCTGCTTCAGCTAATAGGGAAACAGCGCCAACAGCAAATGTATCTGCTTTTTGAACGGCAAAGGAATAGGGAAGTTCAAAGACAATATCAATTCCTCCCTTTAAGGCCATTTCGGTCCGAGTCCATTTTGAGACCATGGCGGGTTCACCTCTTTGTAAGAAATTCCCACTCATAGCTGCTATCACAACGTTTGCCCCTGTTGCCTTTTTGGCAGATTCAACATGATAAGCATGTCCATGGTGGAATGGGTTATATTCAACAACTACTCCAACTGCTTTCATTTATTCACTACTCCTTTTTTCTTGCACAAATTTAAAACCGGATTTTTTTACCATTTTAATCTAAATGGTGGTTGTAAACAACTTATTAGGGTAAACTACTATAGTATGTACAAATCTTATGTTATAGCTGGTTTTACTGTAAAGAAATAATATTGACAAATAATTATATGAAAGCTATAATTACCTTTGTTGCCTTGGGGTGATTCGAATGAAATGGACTTTAAGTCAGTTACAGAAACATCGAAGTAAGGAATTTCCAATAGATGAAATGGTGCAGGCTGATGAAATAATGAAAATCGACTCATCGATTCGAAAAGTATCGCCTATGCATATTACAGGCTATGCTGATATTAGTTCATCAAAAGTGACCTTTCATTTAAGGATAAACGGTTTTTTAATTCTTCCTTGTTCTCGTACGTTAGTTGACGTGAATTATCCAATTAATGTTGAAACAACCGAAACATTCCTTCTGAATGGCTATGATTACGAAAGCGATGAGGAGGTTCATCAAGTAAAAAATGATGTAATTGACGTAATGCCAATTATACATGAAATTTTATTACTTGAAGTCCCAATGCAAGTTTTCTGTGAAGACAGCACGGAAGAAGGTGCTCCTCAATCTGGTAAAGATTGGGAAGTGATTCATGAACATGATAAGAAAGACAAAATTGACCCTCGTCTAGCTGGGCTTGCTAAATTTTTTGATCAAGATGATCAATCTTCTGATTCATAATCAGGAGGAGAAAAGAGGCAGTTGAAGATTTAGATGGAAGGTCTTCGCAACTTTCTTAATACTCTTTAAGGAGGTGGGAATAATGGCTGTACCTTTTAGAAGAACATCAAAAACTGCGAAAAGAAAGCGTCGTACACATTTTAAATTACAGGTGCCAGGTATGACAGAATGCCCAAACTGTGGTGAAATGAAACTTGCTCACCGCGTATGTAAAGCATGCGGAACATACAAAGGCAAGGAAGTAGTTAACGACTAATTCTACCGTGTAGAATGAAAGCACAAGAACAAAAATGTTCTTGTGCTTTTGTTGTTTTAAAGAATAAGATAAAAAGGAACCAATATGAAAAGCTACATAATGAAAAAGAATGGGAGGTAGGCTAGATGGAACCTTATTTGATTCAAAAAAGCGAGGACGGGCTTCTAGTATTTACGATTAATAGAGCGGATAAAAGGAATGCGGTTAATGATGAAATCATTAATGGATTGCAAAAGGCTGTTGAACAGGCCTATGATCAAGATGTAAAGGCTTTTGTGATTACAGGAGCTGGTGACCGAGCTTTTTGCTCAGGAGGAGACCTATCGGTATTTCATCAATTACATACGGAAGAAGAGGCATATGGAATGCTGTCAAAAATGTCTCAGGTTTTAACGGATGTGTTTCTTTTGCCAAAGCCAACGATTGCTGTATTAAACGGAACAGCTGTGGGGGGTGGCTGTGAGATAGCGGCCGCTTGTGATTTCCGAATTGCTAGAAAGGGAATTAAAGCAGGCTTTATCCAGGGAACATTAGCGATTACGACTGGCTGGGGCGGTGGTACGATGATTCTTGAAAAGCTAGCGCCGGCGAAAGGGTTGAAGATGCTCATGGAGGCTGGTCTCTATTATACAGATGAGCTAAAGGAGCTTGGCTTTGTGGATGATGTGTATGAAGGAGATGCACAGGCTGGACTACAAAGGTTTGTTAGCCAAATTCTGAAGCTGGAATCTGGGGTTACCTCTGCCTATAAAGAAATCCTGATTAGAAGGTGGAAGGAAAGTGGAGTGATTGAAAGAATTGAAGAGGAAGTAAGGAGCTGTGCAATGTTATGGGAACAAGATGCACATCACAAGCAGGTAGAGAATTTTCTTAATAAAAAGTAAAGTTCAAGAAATCAATGAAAACTGGTATGATATCAGTCTATCTTTTCTAGTAGAAGCATATGTATGAATAAAAAAAGACTAGGAGGGATTTTCTGATGTCAACTACACGACAGGATGCTTGGACACAGGATGAGGATTTGCTTCTTGCTGAGGTAGTACTTCGCCATATTCGTGAAGGTGGAACACAGCTGCAAGCCTTTGAGGAAGTTGGAAAGCGGCTGTCAAGAACCGCCGCAGCCTGCGGTTTTCGCTGGAATTCATCCATTAGAAAACAATATAAGTCCGGTATTGAGTTGGCTAAAAGACAACGAAAAGATGCTAAGAGAGGTCCCGTTGTCAAAAACGATGTCAATCATGGAGGAACAGAGGCGGCGATTAATCCACCTGAAAAGACAGAAGAAACATTCCAACCGTCTATGAAGGAAATAACTTTTGAAGATTTAGTAGTCTATTTGAACAAACTATATGATCGTGCGCAAAATTCTAAAGATTATCAGGAAAATCTTTCGCTTTACAAAACAAAATTAATGACGCTCGAACAGAAGCTCCACGATATTTCGGCGGAAAATGATCGCTTGTCGAAAGAACTCTACGAAATGGAGCATGATTATAAGGCTTTAATTGAAATTATGGAAAGAGCGAGGAAAATGGTGGTTCTAAAAGAGGAGGAATTTGCACAAAAGGTCCGCTTTCAAATGGATAAAAACGGAAATTTGGAGAAACTTGATAAATAAAAAAACAAGCGGACAATGCCTTGTCTGCTTGTTTTTTTGATTAGCTTGTAGCTTCCATTACCCCATTTGGGTGCCAAATGAGTGGATTTTCTCCTAAATCTCGATCCATCTCATAGTTAACAGATTGGAACCCCATCTTCTCCCAAAAGCTTCTCGATTTAATTCTTGGGTTTGTCTTAATCGGCATGCCAAACCTTTTGGCGAATTCTACCAGTGCCGTCCCATAGCCTCTTCCTTGGTATTCAGAAAGAACTTCTAGCTTCCAAATTTCTAAATAATCTACTGGCGGCTCAAAATAACGATTATACTTAGCATTTACCTGATATACACTCATTCTGGCAACAAGCTTATCACCAAAAAAAATACCGTAAAAAGGTGATTCGCTATCATTTTCAATAATATTCGCCTCTAAATCTTCTGTCATGGAGAGCTCCTGAATGCCATATTCCTTGAATTTCTTAAATTCCTCAAGAGTTTTGTAATTGACCTTTAGTTTAATAATTTCAATCGCCATTGATCTCATCCCCCTTTTGAAGCAAACATTGCATGTAAATTGATTAAAATGAATACGTATAGAAATAAAGTGTTTTAAACTTAAATAAATTAATAATGTTTGTAAGTATTATTATATACTATTTATTTGAAAAATTCTGCTTTGTAGTCAGAAAACGGTTACAAAATATAAAAAAGATGAATAAAGGGGGTAATACAATGAAGGAAATTAAAGCGATAATGGCTGGGACTGTCTTAATGATATCGATCCAAAAAGGAGATCGGATTTCAGCGGGTCAGGAGGTCCTTGTCTTAGAGTCCATGAAGATGGCAATCCCGATTGAAAGTGGAGAAGCTGGAGAGGTTACGAATATCCTCGTTACGGTGGGTGACTTTGTTAATGAAGGAGATGTGCTATTGACCTTAAGCTAGTCTACCGTTAAAAGGAAGACTTGAAAAAAGCTGTCGGTAAAGGTTACTTAATCTGAAAGGAAGCGGGATTATGACTACCATCCAAACCTTAATTGAAATACTACAGCAAAGGAGACAAAAGCTAGAAGCTGGAGGACCAAAAAAATATCATGAAAAGCTGTTACAACAGAATAAGCTTTTTGTTCGCAGGAGACTGGAACTCTTGTTTGATAAAGGTCAATTTGAAGAGGATGGACGATTTGCTAATTGTCTAGAACAAGGTCTTCCTGCTGATGGTGTTGTAACGGGGATAGGGAAAGTTAATGGTCAGACGGTATGTGTAATGGCTAATGATTCGACGGTAAAAGCGGGTTCCTGGGGAGCGCGTACAGTTGAAAAAATTATTCGCATTCAGGAAACAGCAGAAAAAATGCTAGTGCCCATTCTATACTTAGTCGACTCAGCTGGTGCCCGGATTACAGATCAATTAGAGATGTTCCCGAACAGAAGAGGAGCAGGACGGATTTTTTATAATCAAGTCAAGCTGTCTGGTATGGTACCGCAAATCTGTGTATTATTTGGTCCTTCAGCTGCTGGTGGTGCCTATATACCTGCCTTTTGTGATCTTGTCATCATGGTTGAACAGAATGCTTCCATGTATTTAGGCTCTCCGAGAATGGCCGAAATGGTCATAGGTGAAAAGGTCAGTCTAGAGGAGATGGGTGGAGCTAATATGCATTGCTCCATTAGCGGCTGTGGGGATATATTGGTTCAAAATGAAGAAGAGGCAATCACACTAGCCCAACAATATTTAAGCTATTTACCGGTTAATTTCAAAGGGAAGCCCGCAGAAGTTGCTGTGAAGAGTCCTAAAGAAGGGATTAATTTAGAAAAAATTATCCCTGTAAATCAAAATATTCCCTTTAATATGTATGATTGTATTGATGCGCTAATTGATCAGGATAGTTTCTTTGAAATCAAAAGATTATTTGCATCTGAATTAATTACTGGATTGGCAAGAATAAATGGAAAGGTAGTAGGGATTGTTGCGAATCAGCCAAAGGTAAAAGGGGGCGTCTTGTTCGTTGACTCTTCCGATAAAGGAGCCCGGTTTATTACTCTGTGCGATGCCTTTCATATTCCGCTGCTGTTTTTAACGGATGTACCTGGCTTTATGATTGGTACAAAGGTTGAAAGAGCCGGAATCATTCGTCATGGTGCTAAGTTCATAGCAGCTATGAGTACAGCAACAGTACCAAAAATCTCTGTTATTCTCCGAAAAGCTTATGGTGCTGGTCTTTATGCAATGGCAGGTCCAGCTTTTGAACCAGATTGCTGTGTCGCTTTACCAACTGCCCAAATTGCTGTTATGGGACCTGAGGCGGCAGTGAATGCAGTTTATTCTAATAAACTAAATGAATTAGAGGATCCAAAGGAAAAACTTTCGTTTAAGCTTGAGAAAGAGAAGGCATATCAAGAAACAATTGATATTTATAAATTAGCTGCAGAGCTAATTGTGGATGACATCATAGCGCCTCATGAGTTAAGAACATTTCTTATTTCGCGGTTTGCTCTATATGAAACGAAAGAAATGACCTTTAGTTCGAGGAAACATCCGGTTTACCCTGTTTAGGTCAAACACCCGTTGCCTGATAAATGGTAGCGGGTCTTTTTCTCTTTCAATCTCCTATACGAATGGATAGTAAATCCCTTATAATAATGAAGAGAAAAATATTAGTCCCTTTAGTAGAGGCTGGGAAGGGTCAGGGTATTCAATATGAAAATTGCTATTATCGGCGGCGGGTCTATTGGTTTATTGTTTTCCTACTATTTACATATGCATCATCCTGTCTGCTTGTATGTCCGCTCTCAAGAGCAGGCAGAACGTATACGGAAAAACGGATTATCTTTCATGCACAGTGGTGAGGAAAAGCAGATAAAATTAGATGTTAAATTAATATCTGAATGGCAGGGGGAAGAAGACGTTACTTTTATTGCTGTAAAGCAATACCATTTACCTGATTTAATGGACCAGCTCACAGCTTTTAGTCAGGCAGATAAAACTCTTATATTCCTGCAGAATGGTATGGGGCACATTAAACTCTTGGAGCCATTACACGGAAAAATATTATTAGGAACCGTGGAGCATGGAGCGTTGAAAATAAACTCTCATACAGTGATACATACAGGTGTTGGATTAACAAAGCTGGCAGCCTATCATCATTCATCACCTATGCGTCAGGAAGTAAAAAAAATGTTGAATGATGATAACTTCTTATTCTTGTTTGAGGAAGATTATGGAAAGATGCTGACGAAAAAGTTAGTTGTCAATGCTGTCATTAATCCACTAACTGCCATTTTGGGGGTTAATAACGGTGAACTCATTCAAAATCCTGATTTTTTTGCGATTGTTAAACGTTTATTTGCTGAAATTGAAACCAGTTTGTCATTAGTTAATAGTGAGGAATATTTTCAAAACGTAATAGCTGTCTGTGAAAAAACAGCTCAAAACCAGTCCTCAATGCTTCGTGATTTAATGGAGAATCGCCCAACAGAAATAGATGCAATTCTTGGATATATTTTAGAAAAGGCCGCTGAACGAGACATAAATACTCCAATCATAGAAGCCTTTTATCTTGCTGTTAAAGGGAAGGAAAATAGAGTGGGGGAGTAAAAAAGTGACAGGATTCTTTTCTTCTATTATTGCAACATTCGTGACTATTCCGTTGCTTGGGTATATAATCGTGTTTGTTATTAGCAAGCTTATTACAAAGCAACATCGCAAGGCTGTCCGAATTGCTATTGATGTGACAACCTTTTTATTTATTTTATCGGTGCATTATTTTATTATGGCCATTTGGGATACGTCCTTCTTATGGGTCATACTTATTATCATGCTGCTTGTGGCAATTGTATTTGTCATTGTACATTGGAAAGTAAAGCATGAAATTCATTTTTCCAAGGTTTTTAAAGGATATTGGCGGTTTAATTTTTTGCTGTTTGGATTCATTTATATTATTTTAATAATATATGGACTTGTTCATCGAGTTAGTATGTCTATTTCAATGTCCTAATCTTGTTTGTAGAAAGGAAGTCTTAAATGGAGCTGTTAAATCTCGAGCTCCCGGCAACCAATCGGTTTGCAACTGGATATTTAGCCGGAGCACCTGAGATACAACGTTTTTTTCATTATCAATATCAGAGTGATACTGATTATAAAGAACGGCTATTAGAGTTAAAACAAAGAAATTTCATGAGGGAAGAACTGGCATCGTGTATAGAAAAATATATGAAAGGCTTTCCTTCCTCAAAAAAAGTAAATGATTCATTGCAAAAACTAACACAGGAAGACAGTGTTGTGGTAATTGGTGGGCAACAGGCTGGAATCCTTACGGGTCCTTTATATTCTATTCATAAAATTATTTCCATCATCGTGTTAGCCAGACAAAAGGAAGAAGAGCTTGGAATTCCAGTTGTTCCTATTTTTTGGATAGCTGGTGAAGATCATGATTATCAAGAAGTAAATCATATCTTTGTTGAGAACGAGGGGAAAGTTCAAAAAGTTGTTTATCCCGAAAAGGTGTTAGAAAAGAAAATGGTTTCGGATATTTCGATTAACAAAGAGGTATGTACAGCATGGGTTGAAGAAATCATCGAAAATTTAGGTGAAACTGAGCATACGAATGAACTGCTTGCCTGTTTAAGAGAAGCGGTTAATCAATCAGAAACCTTCGTAGACTTCTTTGCTTACATAGTAATGGAACTATTCAAGGATTACGGATTACTTATCATCGATTCCGGGTATGCTGGTTTACGCTGCCTTGAAAAAGAAATCTTTATTTCTCAAATTCAGCAAGCTCAGAGGATAACAAATGATGTGAAACAGGTTCAGGATGAGCTTGAAAAAGAGGGTTTTTTTCAAGCGATAGATATAAGTGGTCAGGCAGCGAACATTTTTTATTATGATGACCGATATAAGGAAAGAATTTTACTTGACTATATGGCTGAAAGGAATGAATTTATCGGGAAGAATGGAGCAGTTACCTTCACATACGAAGAATTATTGCAAATTGCTTCTGAGTTTCCATGGAAATTAAGTAATAATGTGGTGACTCGTCCCATAACACAGGAATTACTTTTTCCAACATTGGCCTTTATTGCCGGTCCGGGTGAAATTGCTTATTGGGCAGAATTGAAAAAGGCATTTGAAGGCTATGCGATAAAGATGCCACCGATTGTTCCAAGGTTAAATATTACACTTTTAGATAGGTCAGTGGAAACAGACCTCCATGAACTGGGCCTGGCTCTTCATACGGTTTTAACCTCTGGGACAGAAAAACAGAAAGAAGATTATTTATCAACAGTTAAAGATGAAGAGCTTAGTAAGCTGTTCCAGCAGGCGAAAGAGCAGCTAATTGAAAATTACCGAGATATAAAAGGGCGGATAGATAAAGGCCTATTCCCTTTGTTAGAAAAAAATCAATCACTGCTGCTTAAACAGATTGAATTTATGGAAGGAAAGGTTGAGTTATCGTTACAGGAAAAACACCAGGTGGTTCTGAATAAATACATTCGAGTAAATAATAGATTGACACCTTTGGGCTCCCCTCAGGAACGAATCTTAAATGCTATTCCCTTTATGAACCAATATGGAATTCGCTTTCTAGCAACTTTAGCCAATCTTTCTTATACATTTGACGGTAAGCACAAAGTAATCAAAATCTAAAAGCTTAGAGATCTTTTCCCCAATGAAAAGGTCTCTTTTTTTTGTCAAAAATAAAAAAATTTCATAATCTGTACCATAATAGAAGGATTTTATTTCAACTGCGAGAATTACTAAAAATAAGTGGTAGAAAGTGGAGGGATGTGGTAAAGTAATTTTAGAAAGTGGGGGTAGCAGGTATGTTCATGGGCGAGTATCATCATAATATTGATGTAAAAGGTCGTTTAATTGTACCTGCTAAATTCCGCAATGATTTAGGCGAAATGTTTATATTAACACGTGGTCTTGATCAATGTTTGTTTGGCTACCCGCTTGGTGAATGGAAGATAATCGAAGACAAATTAAAAACTCTTCCTTTAACAAAAAAAGATGCCCGTGCATTTACTCGTTTCTTTTTCTCCGGCGCTACTGAATGTGAATTGGATAAACAAGGACGAATTAATATTGCAACTCCACTAGTAAATTATGCAAAGCTTGAAAAAGAATGTGTAGTATTAGGCGTTTCCAATCGAATCGAAATATGGAGTAAAGATATTTGGGACGAGTATTTCAGCGAATCAGCGGATTCTTTTGCTGATATTGCAGAAAATATGATAGGGTTTGATATATAATCAGGAATGAAATTAAAATATTATCCTGATCTTTTCGATTGGAAGGGTGGACATAAATGTTTAATCATAAAACGGTATTATTAAATGAAGCAGTAGAGGGCTTAAATATAAAGCCTGATGGAATATATGTAGACTGTACATTAGGTGGAGCCGGACATAGTGAACTGATACTATCTAAGCTATCTGAAACTGGTAAATTGTATGCTTTTGATCAGGATCAAAGTGCGATTGAACACGCCAAGGCTAAGCTGGCAGCTTATGGTGATAAATTAACCATCATCAAAAGCAATTTTCTTCATCTAAAGGAACAGCTCGCATATTTAAATGTTCACAGTGTTGATGGAGTATTATACGATTTAGGTGTTTCATCCCCACAACTTGACAATCCCGAAAGAGGTTTTAGCTACCATCACGATGCCCCTCTTGACATGAGAATGGACAAGGATGCTGATATATCAGCTTACGATGTGATTAATCATTGGTCGTATGAAGCGCTTGTTCGTATATTCTTTCAGTATGGTGAAGAAAAATTCTCCAAGCAAATTGCTCGCAAAATTGAAGCAGCCCGCGAGATTAATCCCATTGAAACAACAGGACAACTAGTTGAAATAATTAAAGACGCCATACCTGCGCCTGCACGTAGAAAAGGCGGTCATCCTGCAAAACGAGTCTTCCAGGCGATTCGTATTGCTGTTAATGATGAGTTAGGTGTGTTTGAGAAATCGTTAGAACAGGCTATTTCGATATTAAGGCCTGGCGGTCGTATCAGTGTCATTACATTTCATTCGTTAGAGGATCGTATCTGTAAGGTGACCTTTAAAAAAGCAAGTGAGACACCTGATTTACCTCCTGGTTTGCCGATTATTCCAGAGGAATACCAGCCTGTTTTAAAAGTTATTACAAGAAAACCGATCGTACCTAAGGAAGAGGAATTGTTAGAAAACAATCGGGCGCGGTCAGCAAAGCTCCGAATTGCTGAAAAAAGATAAATGAATGATAGAAATTAGAACAAATTGTAATTGGAGGGGTATATGAATGGCTAATTTAGCAAGACAGCTTCGACATGAGCAACGGAAGCAGCAGCAAACAATAGCTCCTAAAGCTCCGAAGAAAAAAATACAACAGAAAAGATGGCTATCACCAGGTGAAAAAATTTTAGGAATTACCTTTGGAGCGCTGGTTTGTTTTGGTTCAATTCATATAATCTCCAATCAATCATCTATATACGAACTCAATAAAGATATTCAGGATACACAAGCCCTGATTCAGGAACAGCAAAAATCGAATAGTGATTTATCCATTCAAATAAGTGAACTAAGTCAGTATGACCGAATTAAGGAAAAAGCGAGGAAGCTTGGCCTTGAACTAAACAATCAGAATGTTAAGGTTGTGCAGGATTAATGATAAAAAAACAACGAAATATTAATTTTGGAGCAGCTATATTATTTTTAATATTTAGCGTGCTCTTTTTTGTCTTATTACTTCGTTTTTTCTTTATTCAAGCAACCGGTGAAGTGAAAGGCCAGGTGCTGGCTGCAAAAGCAGAGCAGCAATATGCGGACGCTACTAAAATTGAGGCAAAGCGTGGAACGATATACGATCGGAACGGAGAAATTATAGCAGAGGACAGGAGTTCGTTTAGTTTAATTGCGATTTTATCAGAAGACATGAAACCTAATCATGTCGTTGACCTAAAGAAAACGGCTAGAGAGTTAAGCGAGTATATTAATTTAGAAGAATCAAAGATTTATGACATTCTTGAAGACGGTAAGAAAAAAAACAGATTTCAAGTAGAGTTTGGGCTAGCTGGTCGTGACATCTCTTATGAAACGAAAAGTAAAATTGAAAAGCTCGAGTTGCCTGGCATTGGCTTTACTAGAACAATGAAACGGTTTTATCCAAATGGAATTTTTGCTTCCCATGTCATAGGCTACACGGAAACAAAAGAAGAAAAAAACAATAAGTCCATAACCGTTGGGAAACTAGGGTTAGAGAAAAGCTTAAATGATGTGTTAACAGGAAAGGATGGTTCCTTTAAATTTGAAAGTGATTTATGGGGATACTTACTTCCTGATGGTAAAGAACAAATCACTCCTGCTCGTAACGGAAAGGATGTCTATTTAACAATCGATCGAAAAATTCAAATATTGCTTGAGGATGCGCTGAATAAAGTGGCGAAGGAATATACGCCGAAAAAGATGGTTGCCATTGTTGCTGATGCAAAAACAGGTGAAATACTCGCAATGGGCCAGCGCCCTACTTTCGATCCTGCAACAAGGGAGGGTATTGAACAGGGCTGGTATAATGAGGCGGTTGAAGCTTCCTTTGAACCTGGATCAACTATGAAGATTTTTACATTAGCTGCAGCGGTTGAAGAAGGCGTGTTTAATCCTAATGAATTCTATCAGTCAGGCACCTATATCGTTGATCCAAAGTCAAAGAGAGTTCCCGATCATAATGGTGGAAAAGGCTGGGGGACTATTAGCTTTTTAGAAGGGGTACAGAGGTCATCCAATGTTCTTTTTGCAAAGCTCGCAAATGAGAAGCTAGGCTTTGATCAATTTCGAGAATATTTATCTCGGTTTGGTTTTGATCAGGTTACCGGTATTGATTTACCGAATGAAACCAATGGAAAGCTAGCTTTTACCTATCCAATTGAAAAGGCAACAACTGCATTTGGACAAGGCACCGCCATCACTCCGATACAACAGGTACAGGCAGCGACAGCTGTTACTAATGATGGAAACATGATGCAGACGCATGTGGTTGATAAAATTGTTGACCCAGACACTGGAAAAACAGTGAAAGAAACGAAATCAGAGGTAGTTGGCACTCCCATTTCTGCGGAAACCGCTGCAAAAGTAAGAGAATATTTAGAAACAGTGGTTACAGGAGAGAACGGAACTGGTAAAATTTATGCCCTCGAAGGCTACGAGGTAGCTGGAAAAACAGGTACGGCACAGATTCCTGGTAAGGGTGGTTATCTTTCAGGTGCAGGCAACTACATCTTTTCTTTTCTCGGCATGGCTCCAAAAGATGATCCTGAGTTGATTATGTATGTAGCCGTACAGCAACCCGATCTATCGGATTACCCAGACGGGGCTAAACCTGTATCAATGATTTTCAATCCAGTGATGAAAGGAAGCCTCCAGTATTTGCAAATTGAACCAAGTGGAAATAAACCGATTGAGAAAGCGAAGATTCCCAATGTTACAGAGCTTTCAACAGACGAAGCTTTGAATGTGCTGAAAGAAAAAGGGGTAAATCCAATAATAATTGGAAATGGTTCAAAAATTATCAGTCAAATTCCTGCAAAGGATGAAACGCTGTTAGCGGGTGAAAGAGTAATCCTTAAGACAGATGGCGATTTGACGGCACCAGATATGACTGGATGGTCTATTCGTGATGTAATGAAAGTGGCTGAAGTAGCTGATTTAAAACTAAACTCAGTTGGAAATGGTTATGTAGTGAAACAAAATCTTTTGGAAGGCACGGTTATTAAGCCAGGTGAATTTTTAATTGTGGAATTGAATGATCCTGAAACCATCATGAGTAAAGACAAAGAGAACGAAGAAGACGAGGAGACGACCGAGGTACAGGTGAAAGATTAACGATAGATTTTCAGGACGGACTGTCCGTTCTATTAGAAAAGGTACAAGCATATATTGGAACGAGCCATGACGAAAGGGGGTTCGTTCTTTTTTATGCGTGTTTCAAATGTAACCGTCAGGAAGAGATTGACCATTGTATTATTAGTCGGGATTCTTGTCTTTTCCATCATCGATATGCGCTTAGGATATGTTCAGCTATTATTGGGAGATGGGCTGACTGAAAAGGCAAAAGGACTGTGGAGCCGGAATATTCCCTTCGAACCTAATAGAGGAGAAATCGTTGATCGTAACGGTGTTGCGCTTGCGACCAATATTAGTGCACCAACAGTATATGTTGTTCCCCGCCAAATTAAAAATCCTCAGGAAGCAGCGGGAAAGCTGGCATCTGTCTTAAATATGTCAACAGAGAAAGCTTATGGACTTATTACAAAAAAGACAAGCAGTGTGAAAATTCCTGAAGGAAGAAAAATTTCCCATCAAAAAGCGAAGGAGATTCGTGCCTTAGGGATTGACGGAGTCTATATTGGTGAAGATTCGAAGCGTCATTACCCCTTTGGTAATTATCTCTCACATGTGCTTGGTTTTGCCGGCATAGATAATCAGGGCTTAATGGGGTTGGAGCTATATTATGATAAAGAGCTAAGTGGTACGGAGGGTTCAGTGAAGTTTTATGCGAATGCAAAGGGAGAAAGAATGAATGACATGGCGGATGATTATGAACCGCCTATAGATGGTTTGGATTTAAGACTGACGATTGATTCGAAGATCCAAACCATTTTGGAACGTGAATTTGATAATGCAGAAGCCACTTATCAGCCAGACGGTTTGATTGGGATTGCTATGGATCCGAATACGGGTGAGATACTGGGGATGTCCTCTAGACCTAGCTTTGATCCTGCAGACTTTAGGAATGTGGAGCCGGAAATTTATAATCGTAACCTGCCAATATGGAGCTCCTACGAGCCTGGATCAACATTTAAAATTATTACATTGGCAGCAGCTCTTGAAGAGGGAAAGGTTGATTTGGAAAAAGATGAGTTCCATGACCCTGGATATGTAAGTGTTGGCGGTGCCAGACTCAGATGCTGGAAAAAAGGAGGGCATGGCAGTCAGTCGTTCCTGGAGGTCGTACAGAACTCCTGTAACCCTGGCTTTGTAGAGCTTGGCGATCGATTGGGAAAAGATACATTATTTAAATATGTGAGGAATTTTGGTTTTGGAGTAAAAACGGGGATTGACCTGCAGGGAGAAGGAAAGGGAATCTTGTTTAATCTTGATCGTGTGGGTCCTGTAGAGCAAGCAACCACTGCTTTTGGACAGGGGGTTTCGGTTACTCCTATTCAACAGGTCACGGCTGTTTCAGCAGCGATTAACGGGGGTACCCTGTATACTCCCTTTGTGGCGAAGGAGTTAATTGATCCAACTACAGGTGAGGTGGTCATGGAAAAAAAACCGACTGCGAAACGAAAGGTGATTTCGAAGGAAACCTCTGAAAAAATCAGGTATGCACTTGAAAGTGTAGTGGCGCAAGGAACAGGGGGGAAAGCTTTTGTTGATGGTTATCGTGTCGGAGGCAAAACAGGAACAGCGCAAAAAGCGCAAAACGGCCGATATCTCGAAAACAATCACATCGTATCATTTATCGGATTCGCTCCAGCGGATAATCCAGAAATTGTTGTGTATGTCGCAGTAGATAATCCAAAGGGAACCGTGCAGTTTGGGGGAACAGTAGCCGCACCGATTGTTGGGAAAATAATCGGGGACAGTTTAAGGGTTATGGGAGTAGAGCCAAGAAAGGAACAGATAGAAAAAGAAATGACTTGGTTAGATACACCAATGATCGAAGTACCTGAGCTTGTCGGTATCTCTAAAACAGATATTCGTGAGCTAATGTTAAACTTAAAAATTGATGCAAGCGGTGATGGAGACACCGTTGTTAGACAGACACCGGAGGCGGGTGTGAAATTGAAGGAGGGGTCAACCATCAGGCTTTATTTTGGAAACGCTCCTGATACAAATGAGTAATTTGCTATAAGCATTTATATATTTTGTGAGGCGGCTCGTATATACGCCGCCTCCTTTCATATATTGGATACATAGTTCGTTTTTTTATTACGATTATCAATGAAAATAGATTAATTACCATTTATCATGTAAAATAGTATCGCGCTTGTTTTAAGCAAGTCATCTGTGCATTTCAATTTTGAGAGGATTTGAGCGATTTGAAATTACATACTTTACTTCAATATTTGTATCCTTATTTGCCTACAGATGGTGAAAATCCAGAGGTTACGTCAATTGAGAATGATAATAGAAAGGTTCGGCCTGGCAGTCTATTTGTTTGTATTAAGGGCTATACGGTAGACGGACATGATTATGCTGATTCTGCTGAGAAAAATGGTGCTGTAGCTGTTTTGGCTGAAAAAGAGCTTTCGTTAAATATTCCGGTTATTGTTGTAAAAAATACAAAGCGTGCGCTGGCGTTATTGGCAGATTTTTATTATGGACATCCGACACAGCAGCTGCATCTAGTTGGAATAACTGGTACGAACGGGAAAACAACGACAAGTCATTTAATTGAAAAAATTTTTTCAGACCAAGGTAAAAAAACTGGCTTAATCGGGACGATGTATACAAAAATTTCTAGTGAAATCTTTGAAACAAAAAATACAACACCCGAGAGCCTGACACTGCAAAAAACGTTTAAGAAAATGGTTGACAAGGGAGTATCCTCTGCCGTTATGGAGGTTTCCTCACATGCTTTAGTAGAAGGAAGAGTTCATGGCTGTGATTATGATGTGGCAGTATTTACGAATCTCACACAGGATCATCTAGATTACCATAAAACAATGGACGAATACCGTCAGGCAAAAGGGTTATTATTTTCACAGTTAGGCAATACCTTTAACAAACCAAAGTTTGCCGTATTAAATGCAGATGATCAAGCAAGTGTTCAGTATATCAATAGTACAGCAGCAAGAGTTGTGAGCTATGGAATTGATTGTGAAGCAGATTTTCAAGCAAAAAATATTCAAATGACGGCTGCTGGAACATCCTTTACTTTAGTGAGTCCGTTAGGTGTGCATCAGGTTAATATGAAGTTAATCGGTAAATTCAGTGTGTATAATGTCTTAGCAAGTTTAGCTGCTGCCGTTGTGTCCGGAGAAGAAATTAGTGATATCATTGCTTCTATTGAAGAGGTAGAGGGGGTTTCTGGTCGTTTTGAAGCTGTCAATGCCGGTCAGGACTTTTCCGTAATTGTTGATTATTCTCATACGCCGGATAGCCTTGAAAATGCTTTGAAAACCATTCGGCAGTTTGCCAAAAAGCGGATATTTGTTGTTGTTGGTTGCGGTGGTGATCGGGACAGAATGAAACGACCGCTGATGGCGAAAATTGCCTGTGAGTTGGCAACAGATCCTGTTTTTACTTCTGATAATCCACGAACAGAAGATCCTCAAGTGATTTTACGCGAAATGGAAGCAGGAGTCAGCGGGAGAAAATATACAAGTATTATCGATCGTAAGCAGGCAATTGAGTACGCAGTGAATGAGGCAACACAAGGGGACGTCATTTTAATTGCCGGTAAAGGACATGAAACCTATCAGTTGATAGGGAAGGAAGTATTAGATTTTGATGATCGGCTTGTTGCAAAAGAGGCTATCGAGGAGAAGATGAAATGAGATTAATTTACAGCGATTTGGTGCAATTATTTCCTAATTATAGGGGTGTTAGTGATTTATCGTTATCATTCTTAACCGTAACTTCTTTTGCCCATCTCGCTCAGCCGAAGGGGATTTTTATTCCATTGTTTAAGACTTCAGGAGAATTAAAGGAAGCTATTAATAATGGAGCTATTGCTGTTTTATGGGATGAAGAGGTACCGCTGCCAGCGTATACACCTAATCAATTCCTTGTTTTCTATTGTAAAGATTTGTTGAAAGGGTTAAAAGAAATGATTGAATACTATCAGAAGAAGCTTGAATCAGAACAAAAATCGATGAAACAGACCAAATTTCATTTATTACCAGAATTAAGTCTGAATGTTAAACAAGACACATATGATGTAGCTGTAATGGGTAAGTTGGAACAACTTTTGAAAGACAGCCATGTTGGGAGGGGGGAGTAAATGGAAGAGCAAGTGTTGTTTTTTACCATTTTACTAGGATTTCTAATAACGGTATTATTATCTCCCATTTTTATTCCCTTTTTAAGAAGATTGAAATTTGGACAAAGTATTCGTGAGGAAGGACCCAAATCGCATCAAAAGAAAACAGGCACTCCGACGATGGGCGGGATCATGATCTTGCTTTCGATCATCATTACAACACTTATGATGACAGAGAAATTTAGTGAGCCTACCATAAAAACATTTATTCTTTTGTTTGTAACAGTCGGTTTTGGACTTTTAGGATTTTTAGATGATTTTATTAAAGTGGCTATGAAAAGGAATCTTGGATTAACCTCGAAGCAAAAACTGCTTGGACAAATTATTGTATCTGTTGTTGTTTATTTCTTATTAAAGCAGATGGAGTTTTCAACGGCCGTGTCGATTCCTTTTACGGATTATTCACTTGAACTTGGCTTTTTTTATGCTTTGTTTATTGTATTTTGGCTTGTTGGCTTCTCAAATGCCGTGAATTTGACAGATGGCCTTGATGGTCTTGTCTCAGGTACAGCTGCCATTGCTTTCGGTGCCTTTGCGGTATTGGCTTGGAATCAATCGATGATTGAGATTTCGATTTTCTCGGTAGCGGTAGTCGGAGCTGTTCTTGGCTTTCTCGTGTTTAATGCTCATCCGGCTAAGGTTTTTATGGGTGATACCGGTTCATTGGCACTAGGTGGGGCCATTGCGTCGATTGCTATTTTAACAAAACTTGAAATTATTTTACTTGTGATTGGCGGAGTATTTGTCATTGAAACGTTATCCGTCATTTTACAGGTGATTTCATTTAAAACAACTGGGAAACGTATTTTTCGTATGAGTCCGCTCCATCATCATTATGAACTATTAGGTTGGAGTGAGTGGCGGGTAGTCGTGACATTTTGGACTGCCGGTTTAATTTTTGCCATTACAGGAATTTATATTGAGGTGTGGTTATAATTGAAAACAATTACTAGATATACGCATAAAAAAATACTGGTGCTTGGTTTGGCTAAAAGTGGAGTAGGTGCTGCATTATTATTACATAAGCTTGGTGCATTTGTTACGGTCAATGATTATAAGCCATTATCTGAAAATCCTGAAGCTCAAGGCCTGCTGGAGCAGGGAATAAAGGTGATTTGCGGTGAGCACCCGATTGAATTGCTTGAGGATGGTTTTGAGTTAATCGTAAAGAATCCGGGTATTCCTTATCATAACCCAATGATTGAAAGGGCATTAGAGCGGGGAATTCCTATTATCACAGAGGTTGAGCTTGCCTACCAAATTTCTGAGGCGCCATTTATTGCGATTACGGGGACTAACGGTAAAACAACCACCACAACGCTTGTCTATGAAATGCTGCAGAAGGGGAGTAAGAATCCGCTTATTGCGGGTAATATCGGAACTGTCGCTTCAGAGGTTACACAGACTGCTGAGGCGCACAATCAAATCGTCATTGAGTTATCCTCTTTTCAGCTTATGGGGACCCCTAGCTTCAGACCAAGGATTGCTATTTTAACCAATTTATATGATGCTCATCTTGATTATCATGGGACAAGATTAGAATACGTGAAAGCAAAGGCAAATATAACTAAAAACCAAATGAGTGATGACTTTTTTATTGTGAATAGTGAACAGGAAGAGGTTATGAACATTGCCCGCCAGTCAAGGGCTCAGATTGTGCCCTTTTCGGCTGTACGGGAGCTTTCAGAAGGAGCCTGTATTAAAGGTGGATGGGTAGTATTCAATGGAGAGCAAATTATGAGGCAGGCAGATATTCGGCTACCTGGAGCCCATAATTTAGAGAATATTTTATCAGCCGTATCAGCAGCCAAGCTATCAGGTGTTGCTAATGAAGCCATTTATGAGGTGCTTACTACTTTTACAGGAGTTAAACATAGATTGCAATTCATCGGGGAAAAGGAGGGCAGATTGTTTTATAACGATTCAAAAGCGACGAATATATTAGCGACAAAGAATGCATTAGCTGCCTTTGATCAACCGACTATTTTATTGGCTGGCGGTTTGGATAGAGGCAATGAATTTGATGAACTAATTCCTTCCTTTAAAAATGTTAAAGCCATGATTACGTTTGGTCAAACGGCAGAGAAAATGGAACGGGCTGCACAAAAGGCAGGAATAAAAACAATTAGACGTGTCGATAATGTTGGAAAAGCTGTACCTCTTGCTTACCAGCTTTCAGAACCTGGTGATATCGTGTTATTATCGCCTGCATGCGCTAGCTGGGATCAATTTAAAACTTTTGAAGTAAGGGGAGACATTTTTATCGAAGCAGTGCATAAGCTTAAGTAAGGGCTTGTCTCTAGAGGAGAATGTAAGATTTTCATATTCGTTTAACGTCATTCAGCATTCATCCTCCACTTCTACAAGTGGGGGATGAATGCAAATGGTACTTCGATTCAGCGGGGGTACAAACCCCAGCTGAATGAAGTTAAGCTTCCGGCGGATGTCACGGATTTTTTTAAGGTAGTTTATCGAGCGAGCTCAGGTAATCCGGACGCAAATTCGACGGGCGAATTTGATCGTCAGCAATCTCTAAACAGGCCAAATAACTTGCATTTCGAGGTGTGGTCTTTTGCCGACAAAAAAAACGACTCCTGATATCATTTTAATGATATTAACTTTTTCTCTCTTAGCGATTGGGCTGATTATGGTATACAGTGCAAGTGCCATATGGGCAGATTATAAATTTAATGATTCCTTTTTCTTTGCTAAGCGGCAAATGCTGTTTGCGGGGGTAGGGATTATCGGAATGTTTTTCATCATGAATGTAGATTACTGGACTTGGAGAACCTGGGCTAAGGTACTGGTCATTGTCTGTTTCGTGTTGCTTGTGCTTGTGCTAATACCTGGAATTGGTAATGTCCGTAATGGTTCACGAAGCTGGATTGGAATTGGTGCTTTTTCCATCCAGCCGTCAGAATTTATGAAATTAGCGATGATTGCTTTTTTAGCAAAGTTTCTATCGGAAAAACAAAAATATATTACTTCTTTTAAAAAGGGTTTAGCTCCTTCACTAGGTTTAGTCTTTTTAGCCTTTGGCATGATTATGCTTCAGCCGGATTTAGGTACTGGTACCGTTATGGTTGGTACTTGTATCGTCATGATCTTTATTGCTGGAGCACGGGTCCGTCATTTTGCGGTTCTTGGCTTAATCGGGGTTGCCGGTTTTGCGGCGTTGGTTGTATCTGCTCCCTACCGGATAAAGCGGATTACTTCTTTTTTAGACCCATGGCAGGATCCTTTAGGCAGTGGATTTCAAATCATTCAATCATTATTCGCTATCGGGCCAGGGGGATTGTTTGGTTTAGGTTTGGGACAAAGCCGACAGAAGTTTTTTTATTTACCTGAGCCGCAAACTGATTTTATATTTGCCATTTTAGCTGAAGAGTTAGGCTTTATTGGGGGATCCTTTATCTTATTATTATTTTCACTGTTACTTTGGCGGGGGATTCGAATTGCTTTAGGTGCTCCAGATTTGTATGGGAGTTTTCTTGCTGTAGGAATTATTGCCATGGTGGCAATCCAAGTGATGATAAATATCGGGGTTGTAACAGGACTAATGCCTGTTACTGGTATCACTCTTCCATTTCTAAGCTACGGTGGCTCTTCATTAACCCTTATGCTTTTGGCTATTGGCGTTTTGTTAAATATTAGCCGTTATTCACGGTATTAATCTGTTGTATTCTTTAGGAACTGACCCCAATATAGGTCAGTTTTTTTATGGGAGAACATTAAGGTTGTAGAGAGTTATTTCAAATGATTATCATTATGTTGCGCTTATTACACAAATATCTTTTTTTCTATAAATAATTACGTTTTTATAACATTCTTTTGATGGTATCTTTCTAACGTTTGGAATATAGTAGAATAAGAAAAGATAAAATTAAAGTGAACGTATTCACTTAGTTTACTTGCTGTTAATTATCCGTTTTATGAGGTGAAACAATGAATATTGTTGTAAGTGGTGGGGGAACCGGCGGCCACATTTATCCAGCCCTGGCTCTTATTCGTGAAATAAAAAAGGAAGCAAAGGATGTAAATTTTTTATACATCGGAACGGAAAAAGGTCTTGAAAGCAAGCTGGTGACGAGAGAAAGCATTCCGTTTAAATCGATACATATTACAGGCTTTAAAAGAAAAATCTCCTTTGAAAATGTGAAAACAATTATCCGATTTTTGAAGGGTGTAAAGGATAGTAAGAAAATGCTCAAGGATTTTAAAGCGGATGTTGTGATTGGGACTGGGGGCTATGTCTGTGGTCCGGTGGTCTATGCAGCAGCAAAGCTAGGGATTCCGACAATCATTCATGAACAAAACAGTGTTCCTGGTTTAACGAATAAATTCTTAAGCCGTTATGTTGACCGGATAGCGGTTTGCTTTGAGGAAGCGAAAATGTATTTCCCGGAGACAAAAGTAGTCCTGACAGGAAATCCGCGTGCATCAGAGGTATTACATCAAGATGGCATGAAAGGAAGATTATCAGCAGGATTGAGTAGCACGGTGCCTGTCGTCCTAATTGTAGGCGGAAGCAGAGGGGCTAGACCGATTAATGAGGCGGTCCTTAAGTCGCTGTCGCTACTGGGAGAGAAACCTTATCAGGTGCTTTATGTAACAGGTGATGTTCATTATGAAGATGTCAAAAAAGAAGTAGAACTAGTTGGAAATCCGAAAAATGTCATAATAAAACCATTTATTCATAATATGCCTGAGGTTTTAGCCGGAGTTGATTTAACTGTCGCAAGAGCAGGCGCGACAACTCTTGCTGAGTTAACTTCTCTCGGAATACCTAGTATACTGATTCCCAGTCCTTATGTGACGAATAATCATCAAGAGAAAAATGCCCGTGCATTAAGCGATCATCATGCAGCTGAATTGTTGTTGGAAAAAGATCTAACTGGTCATAGGCTTGTTGAGGAAATTGATCGAATTCTTTTGGATGAAAAAACACTTAACGATATGAAACAGAATGCGAGGGAATTAGGGATTCCGGATGCGGCGAAGAGACTCTATCTCTTAATGAAAGAGCTTGTAGAAAAGAAAAAGTAGCCCATTTATGTTTTCAGCATACACTATGATAAGCTATTTTTCAGGAGGGTTTTATGGACAATAAAATGAATGAGTTATTAAATGAGCTTAGAGAACTTAAGGGTTGTCATGTAAAAGAACATGAGTTACTTGCCAATCATACAACCATTAAAATAGGTGGTCCTGCCGATTTGTTTATTGAGCCAGAATCAATTGAAAGCTTAGAGGCTGCATTAAAATTGATAAGAAAATATCAAGTGAGCTGGCGAGCAATCGGCAGGGGCTCCAACCTGCTTGTTTCAGATGGTGGGATTGAGGGAGTCGTAATTAAACTAGGAAATGGATTAGACCATTTAGTGGTTAAAGACGGTATCTTAACTGTTGGTGCGGGCTACCCGTTAGTTAGTCTAGCGATGAAGATAAGTCGTCAAGGCTTATCCGGTCTTGAGTTTGCCAGCGGGATTCCAGGCTCTGTCGGAGGAGCTGTGTATATGAATGCAGGTGCACACGGTTCAGATATTTCAAAAATACTTACAGAAGCACATATACTATTTGAAGATGGAACAATGAAATGGTTATCAAATGAGGAAATGGAATTTTCTTACCGGACCTCTGTACTGCAAAAGAAGCGTCCGGGGATTGTCCTTGAAGCGAGATTTAAGCTTGTTGAAGGGGAAAAGGAAACGATTGTTGGAGTCATGCAGAAGAATAAAGATTACCGAAAGGAAACGCAGCCATGGAATTATCCTTGTGCGGGGAGTATTTTTCGAAACCCGCTGCCAAATTATGCGGGTAAGCTTGTAGAAGAGGCAGGCTTAAAGGGCTATCAAATGGGTGGTGCGCAAATTTCTGGAATGCATGGAAATTTTATTGTTAATGCAGGAAATGCAACAGCCAAGGACGTATTAAATTTAATTGAACATGTCAAACAAACCGTTTTTAAATTATACCAAATAGAAATGGAAACAGAGGTAGAAATAATAGGAAGAAAGTAACAGGAAACTTCCAAACGCAACTTCCATTAACTGTGCTATAATTATCTATTGAAATAAAAGCTAAAAACCATAAACGGCATGAATACTCGTGCCGTTTATGGTTTTTAATAAAAAAACGGGTACCAAGGTATAAAACAAAAATGGACAAGCACGATTGTGAGGTGATTGGAATGGAAAATGGTAATGTTGTTTCAATTGAAGATCGAATACCGAAATTAAAACAACAACGGAGAAAAAAAGCCAACCGACGCTTAATCCTTTTACTACTGCTATTTTTTATTCTAATCGCATTTATTCTCTATTTTCAATCTCCATTAAGCCACGTTCAACATGTTGTTATTAACGGTAATACAGCTCATTCCGATAAAGAAATCATGGCAATTGCCGAAATCAAAAAGGATACAAATATTTGGAAGGTCCGCCATAACGAAATGGAAGAAAAGCTGAGTGACCTGCCGGAGATGAAAAAGGCGGAGGTGGAAACTAAGCTTCCAAGCTCCATTATCATAACTGTTGAGGAATATAATCGAATATCTTATATCTCGAAAGGAAAATACTTTTTGCCGGTTTTAGAAAACGGCAATATCCTCCATGAGAAAAAAACGACAGACCTACCGTTAAATGCTCCAATTCTATTTAGTTTTTCTGAAGATAAAGCATTAAAGGAAATGATTTTCAGCTTAGAAAAATTACCACCCGAAGTATTGAATTCAATCTCAGAAATTCATTACGACCCAACAGAAGCAGACTCGTTTCATATTTCTCTTTATATGAATGATGGAAATCAAGTAAGTGCAACGATTAGAACCTTTGCGGAAAAAATGTCCCATTACCCTTCAATTATTAGCCAGCTAGACCCGAGCCAAAAAGGTGTGATTAATCTAGAGGTTGGCTCATACTTTAAGGCTTATCAATTGGAAGGAGCTGAGAATGATGAACCAGAGAAGGAGCTTGAAGGGTAGATATGTGATCTTAACGATTGTCTTCCTTGTTTTTGGATTTTTGATTGCATTTTCCTATCATTTAACGGATAAACAAACAAGTAAAACGACGATGACAAGCAGTCAATTCGAACGGGATATGGAGCTTAGAAACGAATTGATAACCCAAGAAGAAAAAAACCTCGAGCTAAAAAAGGAACTTAATCAAAAGCAAGAGCAGGTATTAAAAATAGAAAAGGAATTATCGAATGAAGCAGAAGTTTACTATAATCTAGCAGAGGACATAGAGAAATACCGTATGTACCTTGGTAAGGTTAAAGTAAAAGGAGAGGGTGTCCAAGTAACCTTGGCTGATGGTGATTATAATTTAAATGAGCATAATCCTAATCAATATATTGTCCATGAGCACCACATCTTTAAAGTCATCACGGAACTAAATATTTCTGGAGCCAGTGCAATTGCGATTAATGGTCAGCGGCTTTCCCATGATTCCTATGTTTTATGTAATGGTCCGGTTATAGTGGTAGATGGGAAAAGTCACCCCGCTCCATTTGTTATTACGGCTATTGGAGATGCAGGTACAATGGCAGAGTCATTAAATCTAAAGGGTGGGGTAAAGGATATTCTTGTGAATGAGAATGTACAATTTACATTAGAAAAAAAGGATGAGATAGAAATTAACGCAAAATTAAATAGTTAAAGGCTTGTTCGGGATAAGTAAGGTGGATGGAACATGGGGCAAAAGAGTTATCTTAGTATGACGGGGATTACGTTAATCATCGGTTTTATGCTGGCAGTTCAGTATCACACTGTAAAAGAACCTATTGTTCGCGACACTCGTGATACATCACAGCTGCGAGAGGATTTAGTGAAGGAAAAGGAGCTTAATCTAAGTTTGATTCGTGAAATTCAATCGAATGAAGAAAAGCTTGAAAAATATGAAACAGAGCGCTCACAAAGTAAAGAGCAGATTTTGAATGAAACATTAATGGAATTAAAGTCTGAAGCCGGTTTAACGGAGGTAAAAGGCCCGGGAATTTTGATCAATATCGAACAAATTAATGATGCTTTATTGTTTGGAGAACCGGCACAGTCGATACCTCCCTATTTAATTCAGAGATTAATCAATGAATTAAATCAATATGGTGCCAAGCATATTTCTATTGCAGATCAAAGGTTGGTAAATTCCAGTGTGATTCGTGATATTAACGGACAGACAAAGGTGGATGGCTACAGCCTTCATACTTTACCAATTGAAGTCAAAATAACGGTAGAGAGTCTGGAGGTAGCCGAAAAACTACATAATCGCATGCAGGTTTCATCCTCAGCAGACGATTTTTTCGTTGAGAATTATCAACTTAAGATATCTGAGCCTCATGCAAACCTAATCATACCAGCCTATAAGGACAGTATTAGCATCCGTCAAATGGAGCTGGCTGAGACTGATAAAGGAGGGTAAACATGTGGCTACCCGTTCTCGGACTAATAATAGGATTATTTCTCGGTTCACTTACCGATATTAAAATTCCTGTTGAATATTCTAATTATTTATCGATTGCTGTACTAGCAGCACTAGATACCTTATTTGGGGGAATCAGGGCACATTTGCAAAATATTTATGATGAAAAAGTATTTGTGTCAGGCTTTTTCTTTAATATTATTTTAGCTGCAAGTTTAGCTTTTCTAGGTGTCCATCTTGGTGTAGACTTATATTTAGCAGCAGTTTTTGCATTTGGTGTAAGGCTTTTTCAAAATATTGCTGTTATTCGGAGAATTCTTCTTACAAAGTGGACAGCTAAAAAGGAAAATATGTAAAAAAATTAAAATTTAAAAAGGGAATAATTACATTTTGACGAATAATTTTAAGATATAGGAAAAGCGAACAAAATTACGGTAAATACTGTAGTCTTCTTTTGTAATAAGCATGGAAGAAAGGTTCGAAAATCGTCAAAGGTAGTTGTTTCTTAATTTAGAGACTTGTTGTTCAAACAGTATTTGTAAAGGGAGGTGCCATAGAATGAACAGCAATGAAATTTACGTTAGCCTTGACATCGGTACATCCAGTGTGAAAGTAATCATAGGTGAAATGGTCAACGATGCATTAAATATTATCGGCGTAGGGAATGTTCCCTCTGAAGGATTACGAAAAGGTTCAATTGTTGATATAGATGAAACCGTTCATTCTATTAGGAAAGCAATAGAACAGGCTGAAAGAATGATAGGGATGGATATTCGGCAAGTGATTGTTGGAATTACAGGTAATCATATCATGCTGCAGCCATCACACGGAGTAGTGGCCGTATCGAGTGAAAATAGGGAAATATCGGATGTGGATATCGCTAGAGTTTTAGAGGCGGCACAGGTAGTATCTGTTCCTCCCGAAAGAGAAATTATTGACGTCATACCAAAGCAGTTTATTGTTGATGGCCTGGATGAAATTCATGATCCTCGTGGTATGATTGGTGTCAGACTTGAAGTCGAAGGTACGATTATTACTGGTTCTAAGACCATCCTACATAATATTCTGCGCTGTGTAGAAAAAGCGGGTTTAGAGATTTTAGACATAACTTTACAGCCACTTGCTGCAGGTGCGTTTGCCCTCTCTAAGGATGAAAAAAATCTTGGTGTTGCACTCATTGACATCGGTGGCGGTTCAACAACAATTGCACTATTTGAACAAGGAGGACTACGTGCAACATCTGTTCTTCCTGTTGGTGGAGACCATATTACGAAGGATATTTCAATTGGACTTCGAACTTCCTCTGAAGATGCGGAAAAAGTCAAAATAAAATATGGACATGCCTTTTATGACCACGCTTCCGAGGATGTTGTCTTTAGTGTTCCAATTATTGGCAGTGATCAACAAGAGCAATTTAACCAAGTAGAATTAAGTGATATTATTGAAGCTAGAATGGAAGAAATTTTCGAATTAATCCTAGCGGAAATCCACCGTCTTGGGGTGAGGGATGTACCTGGTGGTTTTGTTTTGACCGGAGGTGTCGCCAATACACCTGGTATTCTTGAGCTGGCACAGGTTGTGTTCGAAAACAGGGTTCGTATTGCAATTCCTGACTATATCGGAGTGAGAGAGCCTCATTTTACGACTGCTGTCGGATTAATAAAGTTTGCTTATAAGAATGCTAAGATTCAAGGTAGACAGATGAGTTCGCCTTCTGTTAACCATGAAGTAAAGGAAAAGCGGCCGGTTAAGCAGACACAGACAAAACCAAAGCAGGAAAAACAACCGGAAGAAAAAGTATCTTCAAAAATGAAGAAGTTTTTTGGTTACTTTTTCGAATAATAATAATGAAATAACAGACTGATATAATGTAGCAATCCGAGTATGCACTGCTAACAGGAATATCGACGAATTAGGAGGATTTGTCATGCTGGAATTTGAATCAAATGTAGAGGCATTAGCAACGATAAAGGTTATTGGTGTTGGCGGTGGTGGAAATAATGCCGTCAACCGTATGATAGAGCATGGTGTTCAAGGCGTTGAATTTATAGCTGTTAATACTGATGCCCAAGCATTAAACCTCTCCAAAGCGGAAGTGAAGATGCAAATTGGTGGTAAGCTAACAAGAGGGCTTGGTGCAGGAGCCAATCCAGAAGTAGGAAAAAAAGCGGCAGAAGAAAGTAAGGAGCAAATTGAAGAAGCCCTAAAGGGTGCCGACATGGTGTTTGTGACTGCTGGTATGGGCGGTGGAACCGGAACAGGTGCAGCCCCTGTTATTGCGCAAATTGCAAGGGATTTGGGAGCACTAACGGTCGGTGTTGTAACGAGACCGTTTACCTTTGAAGGCAGAAAAAGAGCTACACAGGCTACAGGTGGAATCTCCTGTATGAAGGATTCTGTCGATACGTTAATTGTCATCCCAAATGATCGCCTTCTTGAAATTGTAGATAAAAGTACGCCGATGCTTGAGGCATTTAGAGAAGCAGATAATGTGCTTCGTCAAGGGGTTCAAGGTATTTCTGATTTAATTGCAGTACCTGGATTAATTAACCTCGATTTTGCCGATGTAAAAACAATTATGTCAAATAAAGGCTCTGCGTTAATGGGAATCGGTGTAGCATCAGGAGAAAATCGTGCTGCTGAGGCTGCGAAAAAATCGATATCATCACCATTACTGGAAACTTCTATCGATGGGGCACAGGGTGTATTATTAAATATTACTGGCGGTTCAAACTTAAGTCTTTACGAAGTACAGGAAGCAGCTGATATTGTTGCGAGTGCTTCTGACCAAGAAGTAAATATGATTTTTGGTTCGGTAATCAATGATAATTTAAAGGATGAAATTGTTGTGACGGTTATTGCTACTGGTTTTAATGAAGAGGTAATCCAGCCTAAGCCGTTACGCCCTTCTTTTGGTCAGCAGCAAAAGCCTGCTGCAAATCCGGTGAAGAGGGAGCCTAAAAGGGAAGAACCTCCGGTGGAGCAGCCAAGGGTTAGCACACCTCAGCAGGGTGAAGATGTTCTTGATATTCCAACTTTCCTTAGAAATCGTAATCGAAGAAGATAATTAATAAAAAAGCACAGCCATTGGCTGTGCTTTTTTATTTTGCTTAATAATAGATTGGAAGTGTATTGTATTTTGTATGGATAGCTGGGTAGTAGATGATGACAAAAAACGGTTTGAATAGGGAAAATTTCTGCTTTTTTATATCCAGAAAGTGACACACTTCATCAATCAATGTAATGTATACTTTTTTGTAACAGATTAATAGATAGGGAGGAAGGAAGCTGATTGGCGGTTTATTTAGATATTATTTGGTTGTTAAATTTTCTATTTGATAGCCTCCTTCTTTATTTAACTGCGCTGGTATTAAAAAGGGATTTCCGTTACTGGAGAATTTTAGCTGGGGGGATGATTGGTTCTGTCATCATTCTATTATCCATTACTCCTTTGAATACCTATTCTGGGCACCCAATCGTCAAATTATTATTTTCAGTAGTGATGATTCTTACGGTTTTTGGCTATAGGAGATTTAAATATTTTATTAGTGGACTCATGACGTTTTATTTGGCTACCTTTCTTGTTGGCGGTTCATTAATGGGCATACATTATTTTATTCAGTTTGATTTAGATCTTTCGTCGTCCGTATTCATGGCAAGTATAAAGGGTTTTGGTGATCCGATAAGCTGGTTATTTGTAGTCCTGGGCTTTCCGTTGGCATGGCAGTTTTCGAAAAGGAATATGGATCGCATTGAAGTAGCAAAGATTCAACACAACCAGAAGGTCCTGGTGGAGATTGTATTAGGAGGCGAATCATATCGTTTTACAGGACTTGTAGATAGTGGGAATCAACTATATGACCCCATTTCAAAGATGCCAGTCATGTTTGTATCAGTCAAAAAAATAATAGAAGTGCTGCCAAAGGAATTAAAAGAGATTGCGATAGAATCAGAGGAAGTGATCTTGGGAAGCAAACCACTGGCACCGGAATGGGAAAACCGCTTGAGGGTGATTCCATATAAAGTGCTCGGACAGGAACATCAGCTGATTCTTGCGCTGAAGCCGGAGCAAATGGTCATTACACAAAATGGTGAAACCATCCAAGTAGAAAAAGGGCTCATATCCCTTACTATGCAGGAATTATCCTCAGACGACAGCTTTCAATGCATCGTCCACCCAAAAATGCTCAATGGAATAAGAAAAGCGGAGTCGGCTTGACAGGGACGACCGGCATAAGATGGCCCGAGGGTGAGGTAGTACTTAAACCTCATCATCGGGACAGCTTATGACTCGAGTCCCTAGCCGAAGAGCTAGACAAAGAAAAGCGGAGTCGGCTTGACAGGTAATGATTTTATTAATCAACCGCCAAAAGGAGGAAGAAGGATGAAGAAACTTAAACTACGCCTTTCGTATTTTTGGTATAAACTATTGTTCAAATTAGGCTTGAAAGCCGATGAAACCTACTATATTGGCGGTAGTGAAGCGCTGCCTCCTCCCCTTAACAAAGAAGAGGAAGCGTTGCTAATAGAAAAACTCCCGAATGGTGATAAAGCGGCTAGGTCTATTCTGATTGAACGGAACCTGAGATTGGTTGTGTATATTGCCAGAAAATTCGAAAATACAGGCATTAATATTGAGGATTTAATTAGTATTGGGACAATCGGATTGATTAAGGCCGTTAATACCTTTAATCCAGAAAAAAAAATAAAATTGGCTACATATGCATCAAGATGTATTGAAAATGAAATTCTCATGTACTTACGGAGAAATAATAAAATTCGCTCCGAAGTATCTTTTGATGAACCACTAAATATCGATTGGGACGGGAATGAATTACTACTATCTGATGTACTAGGAACTGAGGAGGATATCATTACAAAGGACCTCGAAGCAAGTGTAGATAAAAAACTATTGTTAAAGGCTCTTCATCAGCTTTCGGATCGTGAAAAACAAATAATGGAATTGCGCTTTGGTCTGGGTACAGGCGAGGAAAAAACACAAAAGGATGTAGCTGATATGCTTGGGATATCACAATCTTATATTTCTCGATTAGAAAAGCGAATTATAAAGAGACTCAAAAAAGAGTTCAATAAAATGGTGTAAATAAAAAATTTTTCATAAAGATATATTAGCATAATTCCTGAGGGCAGTTAGGTTTCTTCATTTTCAGCTTCAATTTGCTATTTTTCGAGCGTGCATATTTTTCCTTACAGGGGAGATACTGTTTTTTGTACAGCAACTCCTGTAAGGAGGGAAATGGATTGACTCGAAACAAAGTAGAAATTTGCGGTGTTGATACATCAAAGCTTCCAGTATTGAAGAACGAAGAAATGAGATTGCTTTTTAAGCAAATGCAACAAGAAGGGGACATATCCGCACGGGAAAAACTCGTTAACGGGAACCTGCGCCTCGTATTAAGTGTGATTCAACGATTTAATAACAGGGGCGAGTTTGTTGATGATCTGTTCCAAGTTGGCTGTATTGGACTTATGAAATCAATTGATAATTTTGATTTAAGTCAAAACGTGAAATTTTCCACCTATGCTGTTCCGATGATTATCGGAGAAATCAGACGTTATTTGCGTGATAATAACCCGATACGTGTTTCACGGTCACTCAGGGACATCGCCTATAAGGCACTGCAAGTACGGGAACGATTAATGAGTAAAACATCACGTGAACCTACAGCAGAAGAAATCGCAAAAGAATTGGATGTCCCGCATGAAGAAATTGTCTTTGCTCTTGATGCCATTCAAGATCCGGTATCACTATTTGAACCGATTTATAATGATGGAGGAGACCCCATCTTTGTTATGGATCAGTTGAGTGATGAAAAAAACAAAGACATCAATTGGATTGAAGAAATCGCCCTTAAAGAAGGAATGCGCCGTCTGAATGAACGGGAAAAGCTTATCCTACGGAAACGATTTTTTCAAGGGAAAACGCAAATGGAAGTGGCAGAGGAAATTGGTATTTCTCAGGCGCAGGTTTCAAGACTTGAGAAAGCTGCCATAAAACAAATGAATAAAAATATACAAAGCTAAAGCTGCCGAATAAGGGCGGCTTTTTTAATGGCAAAAAACGTCTTATTTTTGAAGCTTATTAAGTGATTTTTCGGCTACGTCTACACATATACATTATTAAGGCTGATAGTGGGAGTGAAACAGATGGTAAGAATCTCTGATTTCCAGATAAAAGACGTGGTAAATGTAGCGGATGGAAAAAAGCTTGGCAATATTGGGGATATTGAAATCGATGTACAAACAGGAAAAATCGAAGCGATAGTGATTTCCGGCTCAGGTAAGATCCTTGGATTCTTTGGTAAGGATGAGGATATCATAATACCTTGGAAGAATATTTTGAAAATAGGTGAAGATGTCATCTTAGTTCGCTACAAGGAATCTTCGGAATATAAAATCAATGAAGAAGAAACGTAAAGAATGGTTTTTTACTGGGATGCGTTTTCATTGTATGATAGAATAATCTAATAAAAAAAGATGAGGTATCAATATGGATCCTTTTGTTTTAAAAGAAAAAGAGTATTACGTCCTTAATGACTGGGTCCAAAGGTTTCCAAACTTAACGGCTGGCTTTACGACGAAGAATGAGGGGAAAAGTAGCGGTGTCTATCATAGTTTAAATGTCGGTTTTCATGTGAATGATTCTGAACAGGCTGTATATGAGAACCGGCTCCTATTAGCGAATAAACTAGATTACCCTTTAAATACATGGGTCGGTGGAGAGCAAACCCATGACATAAACATTAAAAAAGTCACCGAAGCTAACAAAGGGAAGGGGGCAGCTTCATATGACGATGCGTTTAAGCAAACGGATGGATTTTTCACCTATACACCGGGAATTCTGCTAACCTTATGCTTTGCTGACTGTGTGCCTCTTTACTTCATTCACCCTGATTCAGGAGCAGTCGGTATTGCTCATGCAGGCTGGAAAGGGACTGTTAATGGAATTGCCGAGGAAATGATTTCTGTATTTCGATCTGAAGGTTTGAATTTAAATGACATTTTTGTGGCAATTGGGCCCTCTATATGCGAAAATTGTTATATAGTTGATGATCGTGTTATTAAATTAGTGGAAAATAGACTAGAAGATGTCGAGATAAAACCATATAATTTAATCAGTGGTAATCAATATAAACTAGACTTAAAGGAATGTAATAAAGAGATTCTTTTAAAGGCAGGGCTGCCCAAGAAAAATATTCTCATAACGAAACTTTGTACCAGCTGTCAAAAGGAACAATTTTATTCACATCGTAGAGACCAAGGAAAAACCGGACGAATGATGAGTTTTATCGGCTGGAAGGAGGCAATTCTGTAAGAAATGAAAGTGGCAGATAATTTACAGACAATCAAAGACACGATAGCGAAAGCGTGTGTACAGTCTAACCGAAATCCCGAAGAGATTAGAATCATTGCCGTAACCAAATACGTATCGATTGAACGGGCGAAGGAAGCTTTGGATTCGGGGGTTGTTGATTTAGGTGAAAATCGCGAGGAAGGCTTAACGGCTAAATGGGATGCTTTACAGGACAAGCCTACTTGGCATTTTATCGGATCCCTACAAACGCGGAAAGTTAAAAATATTATCGATAAAGTCGACTATATACATTCACTTGATCGACTATCACTTGCTAAAGAAATCGATAAACGGGCAAATCGAAGGATTAAATGCTTAGTGCAAGTGAATGTATCTGGTGAGGAAACCAAACACGGGGTAGCACCAGAAGAGGTTAGGCCGTTTATCGATGAAATAAAACAATATCCGAATATTGAGGTAGTCGGGTTAATGACGATGGCACCTTATACGGATGATCAAGCATTTTTGCGTGAATGCTTTAAAAAGCTGAAAAGTATTCAATTAAACATCAAACAGTTGAAGCTTGAATATGCACCTTGTACTGAATTATCGATGGGGATGTCAAATGATTATAGAGTAGCCATTGAAGAAGGTGCAACAATGGTTCGCATTGGAACAGCCTTAGTCGGAGAGGAATAGGAGGTTCGAAGAGATGAGCATTAAATCTAAATTTAAAACCTTTTTCTTTTTAGATGATGAATATGCTGATAACGAAGAGGATCAATATGAAGAAGAATATGAACCAGAAAAAAAGCAAAAAACATTCTCAACTCCGCCTAAGCAAAATGTTGTTAGCTTACAAAGCGTACAAAAATCCTCTAAAGTGGTATTGGTTGAACCTCGAGTATATGCAGAAGCACAGGACGTTGCAGATCACCTGAAAAACAGGAAAGCTGTTGTTGTCAATCTACAGCGCATTGATCATGACCAGGCAAGAAGAATTGTCGACTTTCTAAGTGGAACTGTCTATGCAATAGGCGGAGATATACAAAAAATCGGCATGGATATTTTTATTTGTACACCAGATAATGTTGAAGTTTCCGGCAGTATATCTGAATTTCTTCAAGAAAAAGAATTTGAACATTCGAGGTGGTAAAAGCAAATGGGATTTATTATTAGCATAGTGTCAACATTGATTTATTACTATTCCTGGGCATTAATTATTTATATTTTAATGTCATGGTTTCCAAATGCTCGCTCATCTAGTATAGGTCAGTTTTTAGGCCGTATATGTGAGCCATATTTAGAGCCGTTTCGTCGTTTTATTCCATCTATCGGGATGATTGATATTTCACCGATTGTTGCCTTTATGGTATTGAACTTTGCTACAGCAGGCTTAGGACAGCTCGCAAGATGGTTTGCGTAAAGGGATAAGAGTGGTATATAAAGGGGCGCGGTCCCTTTTTTAAAAATTGCATTAATATTAGGTGAATTTCATGTCAATCTATCAGCATTTCCGACCGGAGGAACGAGAATTTATTAATCAGGTGGTCAATTGGAAGTCGTATGTGGAGCAAGCATACGCTCCTAAATTAACGGACTTTCTTGATCCGCGCCAGCAGCAAATTGTGAAGAAAATTGTAGGTCAGCATATGGATGTCAAGTGGGGTTTTTTTGGTGGTTCTGACCATACAGAGCGAAAAAGAGCCCTGCTATTTCCAGACTATTATCAAGCAGAAGACAGTGATTATAAAATTTCATTATATGAAGTGGAATATCCAAGGAAATTTATTAGCATCGCTCATCGGGATTTACTAGGGAGTCTGATGTCACTTGGGTTAAAACGGGAAAAATTTGGAGATATTGTCATCGTTGGGGACCGCCTGCAATTCTATTGTGCTGAAGAGGTCGCAGAATATGTCCGCCTTCAATTACAAACAGTGGGAAGGGCAAATGTACAGTTATCTACACAAGTCTTGTCTGAGGGTATCCTTCCTCAGGATTTGTGGGTTGAAAATGCTGTAACTGTTTCATCGTTAAGGCTTGATGCAGTGATTGCAGCTATTTTTCAACTGTCCAGACAAAAGTCTCAAAGCTTAATAGGCTCAGGACTTGTAAAAGTAAATTGGACAAGCATAGATAATCCTTCATTTGAGTGTGGTGAAGGTGATACGATATCTGTTCGCGGCTACGGTCGTGGTAAGCTATTCTCAATTGAGGGGAAAACGAAGAAGGAGAAATGGCGTATAGCAGTGGGAAGGCAAAAATAATTATTTTTTTGCAGGAATAAAGTCGAATTTGTCGAAAGATAAAAAGGGCAAACGAGAGAAAAAACTTGGGAGGTGGCAGTATGCCATTAACGCCATTGGATATACATAATAAGGAGTTTAGTAAGGGTTTTCGGGGATATGATGAGGATGAAGTAAATGAATTCCTTGACCAGGTAATTAAGGATTATGAAATTGTTCTTCGTGAAAAAAAAGAGCTGGAAGATAAATTAAACGAAATGACTGACAGAATGGGTCATTTTAACTCGCTAGAAGAAACGCTCAATAAATCAATTGTTGTTGCACAGGAAGCTGCTGAGGAAGTAAAACGTAATGCTCAAAAAGAAGCCAAGCTGATTATTAAAGAGGCAGAAAAAAATTCGGACCGCATTGTGAATGAATCCCTGTCTAAGGCAAGAAAAATTGCGCTTGAAATTGAAGAACTGAAAAAGCAATCAAAGGTATTTCGGACCCGATTTAAAATGCTGATTGAAGCACAGCTTGACTTATTAAATAATGACGATTGGGATCATTTGCTCGAGTATGAGCTTGATTCCACAGAGTTAAAATCAACTCAGGAAGAAGATTCCTTAGCTTGACGCGTAACTGGAAAAAAGCATATAATGTCTAATACAATATTCATTTAAACGTTGATAGGGACAGTACAGCTTATCGAAAGCTTATCAAGCGAACCGGGGATGGTGGAAGCCCGGCATAAGCGTTAAGTCTGGAAGATCACCCTTGAGTTCCTTACTGAAACTATAACTCAAGTTAAGCCACCGGCGGGCGAATTTGATTAATGGGATTAAGCTAAGGCGTGTCATTCGCGTTAAGAATGCTTTTGAGCGGATAGAGAGATTTTTTCTATCTACAAGGGTGGTACCGCGGGAAATAAAGCCTTTCTCGTCCCTTTTTGGGATGAGAAGGGCTTTTTTGTTTTTCTTTTTATCGTGATGTAAAGACAGCTTATGAAAATAGCTAATGAATGTAATGGAGGAAGTCAAATGGATTACAAAGATACTTTATTAATGCCAAAAACTGAATTTCCTATGCGAGGCAATCTGCCTAAAAGAGAGCCTGAAATTCAAGAGAAATGGGAAGAAATGGATATTTATCAATTAGTACAGGAAAGAACAAAGGACCGTCCTATGTTCGTACTTCATGATGGACCTCCATATGCCAACGGTGACATTCATATGGGGCACGCATTGAATAAAATTCTAAAGGATTTTATTGTTCGATATAAATCCATGAGTGGCTATAATGCCCCTTATGTGCCTGGCTGGGATACGCATGGTCTTCCTATTGAACAGGCATTGACAAACAAAGGGGTAAAACGGAAAGAAATGTCCGTTGCCGAATTTAGAAAGCTTTGTGAAAAGTATGCTTATGAGCAAATTGAAAACCAACGTAATCAATTCAAGCGTCTAGGTGTTCGTGGTGATTGGGAAAATCCTTATATTACTTTGAAGCCTGCCTATGAGGCACAGCAAATTAAAGTATTCGGTGAAATGGCCAAAAAAGGTTATATTTACAAAGGTAAAAAACCTGTTTATTGGTCCCCTTCAAGTGAATCTGCTCTTGCAGAGGCTGAAATTGAATATCAAGATAAGAAATCACCATCGATTTACGTTGGGTTTCCAGTAAAAGATGGTAAAGATGTATTGGATACAGATGTTAAAATCATTATCTGGACAACAACACCATGGACAATACCGGCTAACCTTGGTATTTCTGTTCATCCTGATTTAACTTATGTTGTTGTAGAAGAAAAAGGACAAAAATATCTTGTTGCAAAGGATCTTCTTGAGGTTGTCACAAGCGAAATCGGCTGGGAAAATCCGGTCACTGTTCTATCCGTTAAGGGAAGTGAGCTTGACCGTATTGTAGCAAAGCACCCAATATACGACCGTGATTCTCTTGTCATGCTTGGTGATCATGTAACGATTGATGCCGGAACAGGCTGTGTTCATACTGCGCCAGGACATGGGGAAGATGACTTTTATGTTGGACAGAAGTATGGTCTAGATGTTCTCTGCCCAGTTGATGATAAAGGGGTTATGACAGAGGAAGCAGAAGGTTTTGCCGGATTATTTTATGATAAAGCGAATAAACCCATAACAGAAAAGCTTGAAGAAGTCGGGGCCCTGTTAAAGCTATCCTTTATCACTCACTCCTATCCGCATGATTGGAGAACGAAAAAACCGGTTATCTACCGTGCAACTGCACAGTGGTTTGCATCTATTAAAGATTTCCGTGATGATTTGCTTGAAGCGATTAAAGAAACAAAATGGGTTCCAGCCTGGGGGGAAACAAGATTATTTAACATGGTTCGCGACCGTGGTGACTGGTGTATTTCTCGTCAGCGTGCATGGGGTGTGCCAATTCCAGTGTTTTATGCTGAAAATGGTGAGCCTGTTATTACGGATGAGACAATTGAACATGTATCAAACCTATTCCGCGAGTATGGATCAAATGTTTGGTTTGAACGAGAAGCAAAGGATCTTCTGCCTGAAGGATTTAAGCACGAGGGTAGTCCTAACGGTACCTTTACAAAGGAAACAGACATTATGGATGTTTGGTTCGATTCTGGTTCTTCCCACCAAGCAGTGTTAGTAGAACGTGATGACCTACAGCGCCCAGCGGACCTTTACTTAGAAGGCTCTGACCAATATCGCGGCTGGTTTAACTCATCCTTGTCTACCGGTGTAGCGGTAACAGGAAAAGCACCATATAAAGGTGTATTAAGTCATGGATTTGCACTCGATGGTGAGGGCAGAAAAATGAGTAAATCGGTTGGGAATGTAGTAATCCCTGCAAAGGTGATGAATCAATTAGGTGCAGACATTCTTCGACTTTGGGTCGCTTCAGTTGATTATCAAGCAGATGTTCGTGTATCTGATGCAATATTAAAGCAAGTGGCAGAGGTATACCGTAAAATTCGTAATACTTTCCGCTTTTTACTTGGAAACCTTGATGATTTTAATCCGACTAAGGATGCGATTCCGTATGAAAAGCTACGTGAAGTAGATCAATTCATGCTAGTTAAATTAAATGAGTTAATCAAACAGGTTCGTAACAGCTATGAAAATTATGAATTTGCAAGTATTTATCATGCAGTTAATAATTTCTGTACGCTTGACTTGAGTTCCTTCTATCTTGATTTTGCAAAGGATGTCCTATATATCGAAGCAAGTGATCAATATGACCGTCGTGCCATTCAAACCGTCTTATATGAAAGCTTACTATCTCTAACCAAATTAGTTGCACCAATTCTCTCCCATACAGCTGATGAGGTATGGAATTTTATTCCAGAAGTAGAAGAGGTAAGTGTGCAATTAACCGATATTCCTGAAGCACAAGAACTGGCGGGAGCAGAACAATTATTGGCTAAATGGTCTAAGTTCATGAATCTTCGTGATGATGTGTTAAAAGCACTGGAAGAGGCACGTAATCAGAAAGTGATAGGGAAATCCTTAACAGCAAAAGTAACGTTGTATGTAAGAGACGATACAAAGAATCTTTTAGATTCAATCCAAGAGAATTTACAGCAGCTCTTTATTGTATCCGGCTTTGAGGTAGTTGATGGCTATGACAAAGCTCCAGAGGAAGCTTTAAAGCTTGAGCACGGAGCAATCGTCATTTCAAAAGCAGAAGGTGAGACCTGTGACCGCTGCTGGACAGTAACACCAAATGTTGGTGAGAGAGAAAACCATCCAACCCTTTGCCCACGCTGTGCAGATGTTGTGCAGAAGAATTACAGTCATTTAGTGTAATCATATGTTGCAAAAAGGCAGATTTTATATATCTGCCTTTTTGTGTTAATCGATTTGAAAATCTATTTTAAATAAACTGAGGTAGCGTTTAACTTCATTCAGCAGAAGTCCTCCACCTCTACAAGTGAGGGATGAATGCAAATGGTACTTTGATTCAGTCGGGGTTCAAACCCCGGCTGAATGAAGTTAAGCCTCCGGCGGATGTCACGGATTTTTTAAAGGTAGTTTATCGAGCGACTCGATAAAAATCCGGACGCAAATTCGACGGGCGAATTTGATTAATTAGATAAAATATTCCACCTTCGTTAATTGTTGTTCACCTTGACAAATGTTTTCCCGTGTTTATTGGTACAAGCGGGAAATGATAATTGGTACAACAAGAACGGAGGGAAGGACATGGATCTAACCACAAATCATATCTATTCAGATCTCCGTAAAACAAAAGAAGAATTAGTTCAGCGGTTGGATAAGGAATGCTGCTCTCCGCTAGCGAAGCCTTATATTGAAGCTGAACTAAAAGATATTGAAACAGCTTTAAAGAAAATCGAAACAGGTACGTTTGGAACATGTGAGGTTTCGGGAGAGCTTATGCCACTGGAGCTATTACAGATCATTCCAACATTGAAGTCAATAGAAGACTGCAAAACGGTTAATTATGTTATAAGCAAGCATTAAGTTTCTCAGAAATGGCAAAGATTATGTGTAGGAGTCAAAATCAGTAAAGCTCCTACTGTCGTTTTACTTTTTGTTATGCTAAAATGCAAAGGAGAAATCTTATCTTCTGGAGGGTACCTTTGTGTTTTATTACATAATAGCTTTACTGGCCATTATTGTTGATCAATGGACAAAATGGCTTATTGTAAAAAATATGGAATTAGGAGAACGCATAACCGTTGTAGAGAACTTTTTGTACATAACCTCTCATCGCAACCGCGGCGCTGCTTGGGGAATATTACAAGGACAGATGTGGTTCTTCTATGTGATTACAGTCGTTGTCATTATTGCAATTATTTATTATCTGAAAAAATCTGAAATGGAAAGTCCACTTTTTAAATTTTCGCTTGCTTTAATGCTGGGAGGGGCGATCGGTAACTTTATTGATCGTGTATTCCGTCAAGAAGTTGTAGACTTCATCCATACGTATCCTTTCGGCTATAATTTTCCGATTTTTAATGTTGCAGATTCCGCACTTGTCATAGGAGTAGCTATCTTAATCATATATATGCTGCTAGAAGAGAAAAAGGATAAGGAGAAAGCTAATGGAGAAAGTGGAACACACCGTTCTTGAACATGAAAAGCAGGAACGAATTGATAAAGTCATTACCAGTCTCGAGCCGGATTGGTCACGCACACAGGTTCAGCAATGGATTAAAGACGGATTGGTATTAGTTAATCATAAACCAATAAAAACGAACTATAAATGTAATGTAGAGGATCAAATTGAGATTTCTATTCCAGACCCAGAAATCCTCGATGTTATTCCAGAAGAGATGAATCTCGATATTTACTACGAGGACAGTGATGTTATTGTGGTAAATAAGCCAAAAGGGATGGTTGTGCATCCTGCCGCTGGTCATACTGCCGGAACGCTTGTGAATGGATTAATGGCTCATTGTAAGGATTTATCGGGTATTAATGGAGTTCTGCGTCCCGGAATTGTACATCGGATTGATAAGGATACCTCTGGGTTATTAATGGTCGCGAAAAATGACAAAGCACATGAACACTTAGTAAATCAACTTGTTGAAAAAACAGTGACGAGAAAATATAAAGCATTAGTACACGGAAATATCAGTCATGATTATGGTACAATTGATGCTCCAATTGGCAGAGACCAAAAGGATCGTCAAAGTATGACGGTGGTTGAAAACGGCAAGCATGCTGTTACACATTTTCAAGTTCAAGAACGGTTTCAAGACTTCACCTTTGTTGAATGCCGTCTTGAAACCGGTAGGACTCATCAAATACGGGTACATATGAAATATATAGGTTTTCCGCTTGCAGGCGACCCGAAGTATGGTCCACGTAAGACATTGGATATTAACGGGCAGGCATTACATGCGGCAGTACTTGGTTTTACACACCCTCGAACAGAAGAGTACCTAGAATTTGAAGCCCCGCTTCCACGGGAATACGAGGTGCTGCTAGAAAAGCTACGCAAAAATTAATTGACAAAATTCTACACGTGCATTAAACTTATTTTAGTTAAATAAGTCCTTTAAATCGGTCCTGTGAGGCTGAGAAGGAAACGGATAAGTGATTGGGTGCATTGTGCCCAATCCCGCAGCATGTCATTCGTTTACCCTCTTGCCGATCGGCAAGAGGGTTTTTATCTTCTCATAGGATAGTCGTTTGATTAAACAGCCAGAATAACAAGTTAGACGTTTTTATGAAAGGGTGGGTCACAGATGACGCAAAAAGCAATCGTTCTCGATGAGCAGGCGATACGCAGAGCTTTAACAAGAATAGCGCATGAAATTATTGAGAAAAATAAAGGAATCGATAACCTGCTACTCGTGGGGATTCGGACACGAGGGATTTTTATCGCCAACCGTCTCGCTGAAAGAATTAATCAAATTGAAGGCAGGAACATTCCTGTTGGTGAGGTAGATATCACTCTATACCGGGATGATTTAACAACTAAAACGGTTGACCGCGAACCACTTGTGAAAGGCTTACACATTGAGAAAGAAATTCAGGATCAAACCGTTATACTTGTAGATGATGTTCTTTATACAGGTCGAACAGTCCGTGCTGCAATGGATGCCATTGTTGATTTTGGACGTCCAGGTTCCATTCAACTTGCGGTCTTAGTGGATAGAGGACATCGTGAATTACCAATAAGAGCTGATTATGTTGGAAAAAATATTCCGACTTCTAGCTCAGAAAAAATTGTTGTGGAGCTAAACGAGGTTGATCAATTAGATCAAGTAAGTATATATGAAAAATAATACCCCTTTTAAAAGCAGCACTGAGAGGCTGACAAAGGGATGGAATAAAGACCTGTCTTTAGTCTGCCCTTATCTACCCTCTTTGTGTATTAAGCAAGAGGGTTTTTACGTAAGTTAATCAGATGGAGGAACAGCTATGAATAAACCCGTATTGGATATAAAAGATATTCCATCACCACTACATTGGGTGACTTTAAGTTTGCAGCACTTGTTTGCCATGTTTGGAGCCACTGTATTAGTACCAGTTTTAGTTGATTTAAGCCCGGCAATCGCCCTAATATCAAGTGGCCTCGGAACACTTGCCTTTCTTGTGATAACGAAATGGCAGGTTCCAGCCTACCTAGGATCTTCCTTTGCCTTTATTGCACCAATTATTGCAGCAAATGCCAGCGGAGGAGGAGTTGGTGCAGCGATGATTGGCAGTTTCATTGTCGGACTTGTTTATGGTCTTGTTGCCCTGATTATTAAAAAAGCGGGGTACCGTTGGATTATGAAGCTCCTGCCACCAATTGTTGTGGGTCCAGTTATTATGGTAATTGGCTTATCTTTAGCAGGTACTGCGGTTGGAATGGCCATGAACGAACCGGTAACGGGAGAGTATGATTTACTATACTTTTCGGTTGGCCTTATTACATTGGCTGCAACCATTTTCTTTTCTATCTTTTTTAAAGGCTTTTTGGGGATGGTTTCCATTCTTGCTGGAATAATTGTCGGTTATATTTATTCACTTCTAATCGGTATTGTCGATTTTAGCCCAGTAATGGAAGCGAAATGGTTTGAATGGCCTCCATTTATTGTTCCATTTGTTCATTACGACGTTAAGGTAACCCTAGATATTATTCTCCTGATGGTGCCGATTGCCGTTGTGACCATTTCAGAACATATCGGACATCAACTGGTGTTAAGTAAAGTAGTAGGTCGTGACTATATTAAGGAGCCTGGCTTACACCGATCGATTCTTGGAGATGGTACTGCCACGATTATTTCCGCCTTGATCGGGGGACCTCCCAAAACCACATATGGGGAAAATATTGGTGTTTTAGCTTTAACTAAGGTATACAGTGTGTACGTGATTGCGGGGGCTGCGGTGATTGCGACAGTGTTCGGTTTTATCGGGAAAGTTTCTGCCCTGATTAATACGATACCGCAGGCTGTCATGGGTGGAGTTTCAATTCTGTTATTTGGCATCATTGCTTCTTCAGGCTTAAGAATGCTTGTAGATAATAAAATTGATTTTGGCAGTAACCGAAACCTTGCCATTTCCTCTGTTATATTAGTTCTTGGAATCGGGGGAGCATTAATAAAGGTGTCTGACCAATTTCAGCTTCAAGGGATGGCCTTTGCTGCCATCATAGGTGTCATACTTAACCTCATTCTGCCTGGTAGAGAGGATGTAAAAGAAGATATGTTTGAATCCCATTAAACACAACCAATACAAATTTTTACAAGGCGGCACAAAATGAGATTACACAGAGTTTTGCCTGCCGCCTCTAATAGAAAATACATGTACCGTGTAAATATTTGAAAATGGGTCCGGTGTAAATTATCTGACTATATGAAATAGCTTAAACATAGTTTTTATTCCAAAACATCTGATATGAGCATGTGAAAATACTAGATTCATTGATAGTAAGAATGAATCTAGCTCTAAGTCCTAAAAAATGGAGGCTATGAAGATGAACCATTTATTATCGACTGCATCGTTATCCACAGAAGAGATAAGTGAAATTTTAAATGAAGCGCGGAGCTTTTTAGAGGGTGAACAATGGAAGCCGGCAGAGCAGCAGTTTGTGGCCAACTTGTTTTTTGAGCCTAGTACACGAACAAAATCCAGCTTTGAAATGGCAGAAAGAAAGCTTGGATTAGAGGTCATTCCATTTGATGCAGATTTCTCAAGTGTATTGAAGGGTGAGACATTGTATGATACGGTTCGCACACTTGAATCAATTGGAGTGAATGCGGTAGTCATTCGTCATAAAATCGATCACTATTTTAATGAACTAGTCGGTCGTGTTGGAATACCGGTCATAAATGCAGGCGATGGATGTGGACATCATCCAACTCAATCCTTATTGGATTTACTAACCATCCAACAGGAGTTTAGGCATTTTGGTGGATTAAAGGTAGCAATTATTGGCGATGTGAGACACAGTCGGGTAGCACGGTCCAACGCTGATGCCTTAACGAGATTAGGGGCAGAGGTAGTTTTTTCGGGGCCACAGGAATGGTTTGACGATGCCTTTCTTGAAAATGGAAGCTATGAGGATGTCGATACAGCCATTGAAACGGCAGATGTTGTTATGCTATTACGAATTCAGCATGAACGTCATGCTGGAAGTAATCAACAAGTAGCAAATGATTACCATCAACAATACGGATTAACGATTGAGCGCGAACGAAAAATGAAGCAGGGAAGTATTATCATGCATCCTGCACCAGTAAATAGAAATGTTGAAATAGCTGATGAACTTGTCGAATGCAGCCGCTCAAGGATTTTTACGCAAATGAAAAACGGTGTTTTTGTCCGCATGGCCGTTATAAAGCGCGCTTTGGAAAAAAATAAAGGGGGAATAGAACGTGTCAATGCTCATCAAAAATGGACAATTGCTAACTAATGGAGAATTAACAAAAGGTGACCTTCTGATTGAAAGGGGCTTAATTAAAGAAATAGGAAATCTAACAAACGTCACTGCGGATGAGATTATTGATGCAGAAGGTTTAGTTGTTGCACCCGGTTTTATTGACCTGCATGTTCATTTACGTGAGCCTGGCGGCGAAAAGAAAGAAACGATTGCAACTGGTACACAAGCAGCTGCAAAAGGTGGATTCACGACAATTGCTGCCATGCCGAATACGAGACCTGTTCCGGATTCAAAGAAGCAGTTAGAATGGCTTCGAAACCGTATAGACGAAAGTGCTGCAGTAAAAGTACTTCCTTACGGATCCATTACCATAAGAGAAGCAGGTCAAGAATTAACCGACTTTTCAGCTTTAAAGGAAGCGGGTGTATTTGCCCTAACTGATGACGGAGTGGGTGTTCAATCAGCTGGTATGATGCTTTCAGCTATGAAGCAAGCAGCACGTGAAGGCTTAGCTATTGTTGCTCACTGTGAGGATAATACACTAATTAATAAAGGAGCAGTTCATGAAGGGGTTTTTTCACAACAGCAGGGGATCAATGGAATTCCTTCCGTTTGTGAATCTGTACATATTGCACGAGATGTACTTCTCGCGGAAGCTGCGAATTGTCATTATCATGTCTGCCATATTAGCACAAAGGAATCGGTTCGAGCGGTTAGAGATGCCAAGCAAGCTGGAATTCATGTCACTGCGGAAGTGACCCCACATCATTTATTATTATGTGAGGAGGATATTCCTGGTTTAGACCCTAATTACAAAATGAATCCCCCTTTACGTGGTTCAAGCGACCGAGATGCATTAATAGAAGGTCTTTTAGATGGCACCATTGATTTTATTGCGACAGACCATGCGCCGCATACAAAGGAAGAAAAGGCAGAAGGCATGCTGCTTGCACCATTTGGAATCGTGGGGTTAGAAACGGCTTTTCCACTTTTATATACCCATTTCGTTGAAAAAGGGGTTATGACATTACCACAGCTAGTTGAATATTTGAGCAGTAAGCCTGCACAGGTCTTTGGCCTTGATGGAGGATCGTTAACGGTGGGGGCTCCGGCAGATATTGTCTTACTTGATTTAAAGCATGAAGAAAAAATAAATCCGCATAACTTTTTATCAAAAGGTCGAAACACACCATTTAGCGACTGGAAATGTAAAGGTTGGCCGGTTGTCACCTTGGTGGATGGAAGGATAGCTTGGGAAAAAGGACGTGAAGAGGTATGAAAAAGAAGCTTATTTTAGAGGATGGAACAGTATTCGTTGGAGAAGCATTTGGCAGTGAAACGAGCTGCGTGGGAGAAGTTGTCTTTAATACAGGTATGACAGGCTATCAAGAAGTGTTATCAGACCCTTCCTATTGCGGGCAAATTGTTACGTTAACCTACCCGCTTATAGGCAACTACGGGATCAATCGTGATGATTTTGAATCCATCACTCCTGCGATTAGCGGCTTTGTGGTGAAGGAAGCAGCTGATTTTCCATCGAACTGGAGAAGTGAAAAATCATTAGATGACTATTTTAAGAGAAAGAATATCCCAGGCATCTCAGGGATTGACACAAGGAAGCTTACCAGGGTGATTCGTGAGCACGGAACACTAAAAGGTGCCCTCTGTAATATGAATGAAAATGTCGATGATGTTTTGGAAAGACTGCGTGCAACTGAAATTCGCCGTGATCAAGTAAAACAGGTTTCAACAAAAACTCCTTATCCAAGTCCAGGTAGAGGCAGACGAGTTGTCCTTGTTGATTTCGGAATGAAGCATGGAATACTAAGGGAATTAAATCAACGTGATTGTGATGTTATTGTGGTTCCATATCATACAAAAGCCGAAGAAATACTTGAGTTAAACCCTGATGGTATCATGCTTTCCAACGGACCTGGAGATCCTAAAGATGTTCCTGAAGCGATCGGCATGATCCAAGGAATTCTTGGTAAAGTTCCTCTGTTCGGCATTTGTCTCGGACACCAGCTCTTTGCCCTTGCTTGTGGTGCCAATACAGAAAAAATGAAATTTGGCCACCGTGGTTCAAACCATCCAGTCAAGGATCTTGCTACAGGGAAAGTGTACATTACTTCACAAAATCATGGCTTTACGGTTGATGATAAATCAATTGCTGCCACAAGGTTGGAAGTCACACAGGTAGCTTTAAATGATGGAAGTATTGAAGGCTTAAAGCATAAGGATTATCCAGCCTTTACTGTTCAATATCATCCGGAAGCCTCTCCAGGGCCAGAGGATTCTAATCATTTATTCCAACAATTTCTTGATTTAATTGAGACCGCCAAACAGGAGGGAAACACATATGCCAAAGCGTAATGATATAAAAAGTATTCTAGTTATTGGATCCGGACCTATTGTGATTGGTCAGGCAGCTGAATTTGATTACGCAGGAACACAGGCGTGTTTAGCATTAAAAGAGGAAGGCTATAAGGTCATCTTGGTAAACTCTAATCCTGCTACCATTATGACAGACACAGAGATTGCTGATGCCGTCTATATCGAACCGTTGACGCTTGAATTTGTGGAGAGAATTATCAGAAAAGAAAGACCTGATGCACTATTGCCAACATTAGGAGGACAGACAGGATTAAATCTTGCAGTTGAATTAGCAAAATCCGGTTTGTTGGAAGAATGTGGTGTCGAAATTTTAGGTACAAAGCTTACAGCGATTGAAAAGGCAGAGGATCGTGATTTATTTAGAACACTTATGAATGAGTTAAATGAACCAGTTCCAGAAAGTGATATTATTCATAACCTTGAAGAAGCGTATCAATTTGTCGAAAGGATCGGTTATCCTGTGATTGTTCGTCCTGCCTTTACACTTGGGGGAACTGGTGGCGGAATCTGTCATAATGAGACAGAGCTCATTGAAATTGTCACAAGCGGTTTAAAGTATAGTCCTGTGACACAATGTCTATTAGAGAAGAGTATTGCTGGTTTTAAAGAAATAGAATATGAGGTTATGAGAGATTCTGCTGATAATGCCATTGTTGTATGTAATATGGAGAACATCGATCCAGTTGGTGTGCATACAGGTGACTCAATAGTGGTAGCACCTAGCCAAACTTTAAGTGACCGCGAGTATCAATTAATGCGAAATGCATCTTTGAAAATCATTCGTGCTCTTGAAATTGAAGGTGGGTGTAACGTTCAGCTTGCACTTGATCCTAATAGCTATGACTATTATATTATCGAAGTAAACCCACGTGTCAGTCGTTCTTCAGCTCTTGCCTCAAAGGCAACCGGCTATCCGATTGCGAAACTTGCAGCTAAAATAGCTGTTGGCCTGACACTTGATGAAATGATGAATCCTGTCACAGGTAAAACATATGCATGCTTTGAACCAGCCTTGGATTATATCGTAACAAAAATACCAAGATGGCCTTTTGATAAATTTGAATCAGCCAACCGTTTATTAGGTACACAAATGAAAGCAACCGGTGAAGTAATGGCTATTGGACGGACATTTGAAGAATCATTATTAAAGGCTATTCGCTCACTTGAAAGTAATGTCTATCATTTTGCCCTCCCTAACGGTGAAGAATTTAGTGATGAAGTAATTGAAAAACGGATTCGCAAGGCTGGAGATGAAAGATTATTTTACATCGCTGAAGCATTAAGACGTGGTGTAAGCATAGAAACGCTTCACGAGTGGAGCCAAATTGATTTGTTCTTCTTATACAAACTGGAAGGAATCATACGGTTTGAAAAGGAGCTTTCTAAGCATCCATTTGATCGTGAGTGGTTAGAAAAGGCGAAGAAAAAAGGTATATCAGACCTTGCAATTGCAAAGGTCTGGGATTCCACTGAGCGCTCCATTTATGATTTGCGTATGAAGCAAGGGATTATACCCGTATATAAGATGGTTGATACATGTGCGGCAGAATTTGCTTCTGAAACGCCATATTTTTACGGAACCTATGAAGAAGAAAATGAATCCATTGTGACAGATCGAAAGAGTGTTATTGTATTAGGTTCAGGACCCATCAGGATTGGTCAGGGTGTTGAGTTCGATTATGCAACGGTTCATTCTGTATGGGCTATTAAAGAAGCTGGATATGAAGCGATTATCATTAATAATAATCCTGAAACCGTCTCAACTGATTTCAGTATTTCAGATAAGTTATACTTCGAACCGTTAACAACGGAAGATGTGATATCGATTATTGATTTGGAAAAACCGGTTGGCGTTGTTGTCCAGTTTGGTGGTCAAACAGCCATCAATTTAGCATCAAAGCTTGTTGAGCATGGAGTGAAAATTCTCGGAACGAGCTTAGAGGATTTAGATCGAGCAGAAGATCGGGATAAATTTGAGCATGCTCTTGTACAATTAGAGATTCCGATGCCTAAAGGCAAAACTGCTTTATCAGTAGATGAGGCATTAAAAATCGCAAACGAAATCGGCTATCCAGTTCTAGTCAGACCTTCTTACGTATTGGGCGGAAGAGCGATGGAGATTGTCTACAAGCAGGAAGAGCTGCTTCATTACATGCAAAATGCCGTAAAGATTAATCCAGAGCATCCTGTTCTAATTGACCGTTACTTAACAGGAAAGGAAATTGAGGTGGATGCAATTTGCGACGGAAAGGATGTTGTCATTCCTGGAATTATGGAACATATTGAACGTGCCGGCGTCCACTCAGGAGATTCAATCGCTGTATATCCACCGCAAAGTCTTTCAGCTGCGATAAAAGAAAAATTAATATCTTATACGGAAAAGCTCGCCCTCGGATTAAATATTGTCGGTTTATTAAATATCCAATATGTCGTAAGCAATAATGATGTTTTTGTCCTAGAGGTAAATCCGCGTTCAAGTCGTACAGTACCATTTTTAAGTAAAATTACAAACGTACCAATGGCTAATATAGCCACTAAGGTGATTCTTGGTCAGTCTCTAGCTAAGCAGGGGTACGTTTCTGGTTTAGTTCCGGAAAGAAAGGGCGTATACGTAAAAGCACCTGTATTTTCATTTGCGAAATTGCGAAATGTCGATATTTCCTTAGGACCAGAAATGAAGTCAACCGGAGAAGTAATGGGAAAAGATTATACATTAGAAAAAGCTCTGTATAAAGCACTAGTAGCATCAGGAATTACGATTCAGAAGTTTGGAACAGTTCTGTTAACCATTGCTGATAAAGATAAAGAAGAAGCTCTTCAGCTTGCCAAGCGTTATGCTGCAATTGGATATCGTTTAATGGCAACAAAGGGAACGGCCGAATATTTGAAAAAGGCTGGTATTCCAGTTAGTGTTGTTAGAAAAATTGGCTCAGAGGGTCCTGATCTTCTAGATGTTATCAGAAATGGGGAAGCACAATTTGTTATTAATACTTTCTCGAAGGGAAAAGAGCCTGAGCGCGATGGCTTTAGGATTCGCCGTGAATCTGTTGAAAACGGAGTTCCTTGCTTAACTTCATTGGATACAGCTGAAGCGATTTTACGTGTTATTGAATCGATGAACTTTTCAGCAGAGGCCATGGATCAGCCTGTTGATGTAAAGGAGGCTGTTCTCTCATGATGACTAAAGAGCTGTGCACAGTCGTGTCGCAGATTGAAATAGCTGATTCTATATTTAAGCTCACCTTAAAGGGTGAGCTTGTTCAACAAATGAAAGAACCAGGTCAGTTTGTTCACATAAAGGTAGAAAATGGAATAGATCCACTATTAAGACGACCGATTTCGATTGCAAAGATTGATCAACAAAGCAGAGAATTTACGATGATTTACCGAAAGGAAGGGAGAGGAACATCCTTATTAACGCAAAAGCAGACGGGTGATTTAGTAGATGTGTTAGGTCCGCTTGGTCACGGTTTTCCGCTTTCAGAGACAAGCCTGGGGCAAACGGCACTATTAGTTGGTGGGGGCATTGGTGTACCTCCGCTTTATGAACTATCGCGACAGCTTACAGATAAAGGTGTCAAGGTTGTACATGTTCTGGGTTTTCAGACCAAAACTGCTGTTTTTTATGAAGAAGAATTTGCTCAGCTTGGCGAGACCTATGTGGCAACCGTGGACGGAACGTATGGTGGGAAAGGCTTTGTAACGGATGTGATTGCAGAAAGAGGAATTGCATTTGATACCCTTTATTCATGTGGACCGACTCCAATGCTGAAAGCTTTAGAATCAAATTTTCCTGATAAAAAAGTATTTCTTTCATTAGAAGAAAGAATGGGCTGCGGGATTGGTGCTTGTTTTGCCTGTGTCTGTCATACTACCAATGATCAAGACGGACATTCATATAAAAAGGTCTGTCTTGATGGTCCTGTCTTTCGAGCTGGGGAGGTTGTACTATGAGCATGCTTAATGTGAAATTACCAGGCCTTAACTTAAAAAATCCAGTAATGCCGGCATCCGGCTGCTTTGGGTTTGGTCGTGAATACAGTCAGCTTTATGATTTAAACAGCTTAGGAGCTATTATGATAAAAGCAACGACAGTGGAGCCCCGCTTTGGAAATCCGACACCACGGGTGGCCGAAACCTCTGCCGGAATGCTTAATGCAATCGGACTGCAAAATCCCGGTCTCCAAAAGGTGGTTGATGAGGAACTGCCTTGGTTAACACAGTTTGATGTTCCGATAATTGCTAATGTGGCAGGTTCTACTGAAGAAGATTACGTTATTGTAGCTGAAGAAATTTCCAAGGCTCCAAATGTCCATGCTCTTGAGCTTAATATATCCTGTCCGAATGTAAAGGAAGGCGGCATCGCCTTTGGAACGATTCCGGAGGTTGCTCAAAATCTAACGAGAAAAGTGAAAGAAGCATCATCGGTTCCTGTATACGTAAAACTATCACCGAATGTAAGCAATATTGTAGAGATGGCAAAAGCGGTTGAAGCAGGTGGAGCAGATGGATTAACGATGATTAATACATTAGTCGGGATGAGAATTGATCTTAAATCAGGACGTCCGATATTGGCGAACAAAACCGGTGGATTATCCGGGCCGGCAGTAAAGCCTGTCGCCATTCGAATGATTTACGAGGTCAGTCAACAGGTTAATCTTCCAATCATTGGGATGGGAGGGATTCAATCAGCAGAGGATGTTATTGAATATTTTTATGCCGGGGCAAGTGCCGTTGCTGTCGGAACAGCTAATTTTGTGGATCCTTTCGTGTGCCCTTCCATAATCGAGGAACTACCGAAGCTTTTACAAAGATTAGGATATGAGCATATTTCACAGTGCACAGGAAGGAGCTGGAAGTAATTGAAGACCCCTGTTATTATTGCCCTTGATTTTGCATCAAAAGCTGAAGTATCCCATTTTTTAGAGCCTTTCAATGGGGAAAGGTTGTTTGTCAAAGTAGGTATGGAGCTTTTTTATCAGGAGGGCCCTCAGATTATCCATGATATCAAAGAAAAGGGACATCGTATTTTTCTAGATTTAAAGCTTCATGATATTCCTAATACAGTAAAAAGTGCAATGAAGGGTCTTGCTAGACTTCAATGTGATTTGGTTAATGTTCATGCTGCTGGTGGTCAGGAAATGATGATGGCAGCATTGGAAGGATTGGAAGCTGGTACTTCAGGAGGACAAAAAAGGCCCCTTTGTATTGCTGTCACACAGCTGACAAGTACGTCGGAGGAGCAAATGAAAAAAGAGCAGCTGATACAAGTTCCTCTGCAAGAGTCTGTCCTTCATTATGGTCAATTAGCCAAACAGTCGGGTTTGGACGGTGTTGTATGCTCCTCTCATGAGGCTGCCATAATTCGGGAAGTATTGGGTAATAGATTTTTAACCGTTACACCGGGTATTCGCTTAAAAGAGGATGCAGTTGGTGATCAAAAGCGGGTGGCAACACCTGAATTGGCTAAAAAAGCAGGTGTATCTTACATGGTGGTTGGACGTTCTATTACAAAATCCAATCAGCCTGTTGAAAGCTATCAAAAGTTTATACATGCATGGGAAGGTGTTCAACTATGAAAAAAAAGATTGCTGAAAGTTTATTAGAAATGAAAGCTGTATCACTTCGTCCTAACGAGCCATTTACATGGGCATCAGGAATCATCTCACCTATTTATTGTGATAATCGATTGACTCTTTCCTATCCAGAAATTAGAAGGGAAATTGCTGCTGGACTTGCAGATATCATTAAAGAGAGATTCCCTAGTATAGAGCTTGTTGCTGGAACGGCAACTGCAGGGATTCCACATGCTGCTTGGGTAAGTGAGGTGCTGGATTTACCCATGTGCTATGTTCGTTCTAAAGCAAAGGGACATGGAAAGGGTAACCAGATTGAAGGAAAAGCAGAAGAAGGACAGAAAGTAGTCGTTGTGGAAGATTTGATATCTACAGGCGGAAGTGTTATTACAGCTGTGGAAGCCTTACGTGAAGCTGGATGTGATGTTTTAGGGGTTGTCTCAATCTTTACGTATCAGCTTGAAAAAGGATTTGAATTATTGCGTGATGCCAATATCACTGCTTATTCGTTAACGGATTTCTCAACCTTAGTCGAGGTAGCTAGTGAAAAGGGCTATATTGAGCAAAAGGATTGGGTTAAACTCATGGAATGGCGTAAGAATCCTGCTGAGTGGGGAAAATAAAAGGAATATTCGAGCCTGACATCATAGAATATGTCAGGTTTTCTTCATTTTGGATAGGCAGCTAGTTAGGGATTATCATATAAATAAAAGGAGACCGTCCATTTACAGTTGTCAATGAGAGGGGGGGAAATCGTGGTTACTCGGTTAGATAAAGTAGATTTAGCGAAAAAAGTGGAAAGTAAAAAAGAGTACGAAAGCAAATTGCTAAGATTACAGGCGCATCTATTAAGGCTTCAGCACCTGCTACACCAAGAGAAAATTGCGGTTGTCATTGTCATGGAGGGATGGGATGCTGCAGGTAAAGGTGGGGCAATCAAAAGAGTGACAGAGCATCTAGATCCACGAGGATTTAAGGTATGGCCGATTGCGGCCCCTGAGCCCCATGAAAGCCGCTATCATTATTTGCAGCGATTTTGGCGTAAACTCCCAAGATATGGAGAGATAACCATTTTTGATCGTTCCTGGTATGGTCGGGTGCTTGTTGAACGGATTGAAGGTTTTGCTGAAAAAGAAGCATGGTCAAGGGCGTATAAGGAGATCAATGATTTTGAAAAACTTTTAAGTGATGACCGTTATTTAATCATGAAGTATTGGTTTCACATTAGTAAAGCTGAACAGCTGTTACGTTTTAAAGCCCGTGAAGCCAATCCGCTCAAAAGCTGGAAGCTCACGGATGAAGACTGGCGTAACCGAGAAAAATGGGATTTGTATCTTGAAGCGGCGGAAGAAATGTTTGCGAAAACGGATACAGAATATGCACCATGGTATATTATCCCAAGTAATAATAAACGGTATGCCCGTCTAGAAACATTAAATAACATAGTCCAAACCATTGAAAAGTACTTAAGTGCCAATAATATCGCTCTGCCGGACTATGGAGAGAAAGAATAAAAAGAGTGCAGCTGCACTCTTTTTAGGTAGAGATTAATATATGTTAACCTGTTTCATTTACTGTTTCTTATTGTTTTTTAATCTCAGGACAGCCTCTTCGTCAGGAGTAACAAAGACTGTTTGCTGATTATCATAAATGACAAATCCCGGCTTTGCTCCAGATGGTTTTTTTACGTATCGTACCCGTGTGAAATCAACAGGAACAGAGCTTGAATTGCGTGCTTTACTGTAAAAGGCAGCTAGGATTGCCGCTTCGTGGATGGTTTTTTCGGAGGGCTCTTTACTACGGATGACGACATGTGAGCCTGGAATATCCTTTGTATGCAGCCAAATTTCATCACGGGCTGCCAGGCGATTAGTCAAGTAATCATTTTGTTTATTATTTTTACCAATTATTATCTCGGTGCCATCAGAAGCATAGCAGTGATCAAGGACAGGCTTTTGCGTTTGTTTTTTCAGTTGCCTTTTTTGTCTGTGGCGAATATACCCTTCTTCTATTAGCTCATCGCGGATTTCTGCGACATCCTTTGGTGAAGCCGTTTCTAGCTGCTGGAAAAGGGCGTCAAAATATCGAACTTCATCGTTTGCTTTTTCAATTTGTTCCTTGACAATTTCAAGAGCATTTTTCGCCTTTTGGTATTTAGTAAAATACCTCTGGGCATTTTCTGAAGGTGTTTTGAATGGGTCCAATGGAATCGTAACAGTAGCTCCGGTTTCATCATAATAATTTACAACATCAATTTCACTTATTCCTTTTTTCACAGCAAATAAATTGGCGGTTAATAATTCTCCATATAGTTGAAACTGCTGTGCTTTATTCGCTTCCTGCAATGTCTCATTCAGTTTGGCTATTTTTTTCTCGTTTTTTTCTTTTTCATTCATCACTAAGCGTTCAATATCATTTGCCTGCTGTTTAACACGGTCGCGTTCGGCTTTACCAAAATAATAGCGGTCAAGCATTTCTCCAAGAGTTGCAAAGGATTTAACATGTTGACTCTTCGTGCTTTCAAGAGGGAATAAGTAAAAATTTTCTTTATGGTTGCTCTCCATAATAGAAGGGGAATATTGGTGACGCTTAACTTTTTCAATTAGATTCAGAAAGGCTTTCGGCAAGGTAGCTCGATTAATCAGGCCGGCATGAAAGGTGATTTCTTTAGCAATTAAAGGCGAAAGACCGGCATATTGATTGACAAGCTGTTTATCAAGTTTCCCTTCATTAAAATGGAGGCGCCTTAATAAGTCCTGTTCATCAGCCTCAAATGGGTTCGCTTTGTCCTGGGCGGGAGGAAGGATATATTCATGACCAGGCAGAACGGTTCGATACGTATTAATGGCTGATGAAACGTGCTTAATACTGTCCAGAATCATATTTTTGGTCCGGTCAACTAGAATAATATTACTATGACGTCCCATAATCTCAACAATCAGTCTTTTATAGGATGTATCCCCAATTTCATTTCTTCCTTTAATATCAAAAATAATCATCCGATCAAGTCCGGTTTGGCAGACATCCTCTAATATATATCCTTCAATATGTTTTCTCAGCAGCATGCAAAACATGGGTGGGATGGGAGGATTCTCGTATTCCTCTTGAGAAATCTGGACTCTTGCGTGCGCTGGATGTGCGGAAAGTAACACTCTTTGGTTTTTTCCATTTGCTCGTATTACTAGTATTATCTCATTTTTATATGGTTGGTGTACTTTATTAATCCGACCGCCTCTCAAAGAGTCAGCCAGCTCTTTAACCATTGCCCGTGTAAATAATCCATCAAACGACATGAAAAACATCCTTTACTAATAAACTTTAATCGTAGTCTAGCGCAAGTGCCAAGTCCCACTAAGGGCCTATGACAATCCGTAACAAAGGAGTAGATTGACAACCTTCATGCCGGCTCATCATATGCTTGCCCGGGGCTGACCAAGGCTCTTGCGCTTTTTATTTAACTGTACAAGTTGTTCGATTGAAGTGCAACTATATTAGCATTTTTTTGGACAAGAGTGAATAAGCTTTCCTTAGAGAACGGTAATAGGATGTTTCTAACTAAAAGAGAGAAGCCTGTCGACGCTTTTGCACCTAGTGTCGGCAGAGCTTTTCGAATTAAGGGGGAAGTGAGATGGCGGGATGAAGTACCATGAGATGAACACGAAAGAGGTAGAGGAAGCGCTAAATACAGACCTCTCGTCAGGATTATCAACTGCAGATGTTAAACAAAGGCTTAAGCAATACGGAAGAAATGAACTAGAAGAAGGTGAAAAACAGTCTGCATGGCTGTTGTTTTTCAGTCAATTTAAAGACTTTATGGTGCTTGTGTTACTGGCAGCTACCTTAATTTCCGGTTTTTTAGGGGAGTATATTGATGCGATTGCGATTATTGCCATTGTTATCGTTAATGCTTTTCTTGGCTTTTTTCAAGAAATCAAGGCAGAAAAATCCTTGCAGGCATTAAAGGAGCTTTCTGCTCCACAGGTACAAGTCTTACGTGATGGACAATGGATAAAAATTGCATCGAAGGAAATTGTCCCTGGGGATGTCTTAAAGTTCTCTAGCGGGGATCGTATTGGTGCAGATTTGCGATTGGTTGATGTAAAAAGTCTTGAAATAGAAGAATCAGCGCTTACTGGGGAATCATTGCCGGTTTCAAAAAGGACAGGAGCACTTACCGCAGAAAATCTTGGAATCGGCGATATGGAAAATATGGCTTTTATGGGTACGATGGTGACACGAGGCAACGGAATCGGAGTTGTTGTTGGAACAGGCATGAAAACCGCGATGGGTCAAATTGCCGATTTACTTCAGAGTGCCGAAGCGATGACAACTCCACTGCAAAGACGATTGGAGCAGCTTGGTAAAATCTTAATTGTCACAGCTCTATTATTAACCACACTCGTTGTAATTGTCGGAGTTTTTCAAGGAAATGATTTATATACGATGTTTTTGGCAGGTGTCTCCCTTGCGGTTGCTGCTATTCCGGAAGGTCTGCCCGCTATTGTGACGGTCGCCCTTTCACTTGGTGTTCAGCGGATGATAAAACAAAATGCTATTGTCAGAAAGCTGCCAGCTGTCGAAACATTAGGCTGTGCTTCTGTCATCTGTTCTGACAAAACAGGAACGATGACACAGAATGAAATGACAGTCACCCATTTATGGAGCAGTGGTCAAACCTGGTTTGTTGATGGAGTTGGCTACGAGCCGAGGGGAGCATTTTACCAAAACGCTGAAAGAATAGATGTGAATAACGAGAAAGCACTTCAGCAAATGCTCATGTTTGGGATGTTGTGTAATCATGCAGAATTAATCCAGAAGAAAAAGGAATTTGTTGTGGATGGTGATCCGACTGAAGGGGCTCTACTAGTAGCCGCCATGAAAGCGGGTTATAACCGTGAAAATCTATTAACTGAATTTAAAATTGTTCAGGAGTTCCCGTTCGATTCAACAAGAAAAATGATGAGTGTCATTATTAAGGATCCGAATGGCAGACAATTTGTCGTGACAAAAGGAGCTCCGGATATTCTCGTTGGGAAAAGTGAAGCGATTCTATGGAATGGGAAAAAACAATTGCTATCACAGGATGCCAAGCAAACGGTTCAATCTGCCATCAATGAGCTAGCATCAAAAGCGCTTAGAACAATCGCCATTGGTTTTAAGGAGATCTCTTCACAGACGCTTGTTCTCGATGAAAAAGAGGCAGAGAAGAACCTAACCATTATTGGTCTCCAGGGCATGATTGACCCGCCGCGTCCAGAAGTAAAGCTTGCCGTTAAAGAATGTAAGGATGCAGGCATTAAAACCGTTATGATAACCGGCGACCATGTTATAACAGCCAAAGCCATAGCTAAGCAGCTGGGAATTCTTTCGAATCAATCAAAAGTGCTCGATGGACCTGCTCTTTCAGAAATGTCTCTCGAGGAGCTTGAGGCTGTTGTCGAGGATGTGTCCGTTTTTGCCCGTGTTTCACCAGAGCACAAATTAAAAATTGTTAAAGCCCTGCAAAATAGAGGTCATATCGTGGCGATGACAGGTGATGGCGTCAATGATGCACCGGCCATAAAAGCGGCAGATATTGGCGTTGCAATGGGGATAACGGGTACAGATGTAGCGAAAGAGGCATCTGCCCTTGTCTTGCTCGATGATAATTTTGCCACGATAAAATCGGCTATTAAAGAAGGTCGCAATATCTATGAGAATATCCGGAAGTTTATCCGCTATCTATTAGCTTCTAATGTTGGAGAAATTCTCGTCATGTTATTTGCCATGTTATTAGCATTACCCTTACCACTTGTTCCAATCCAAATTCTCTGGGTGAATTTAGTTACAGATGGTTTGCCTGCTATGGCGCTTGGTTTAGACCAGCCCGAAGGAGATGTGATGAAACGGAAGCCGCGTAACCCGAAAGAAGGCGTATTTGCAAGAGGGCTAGGCTGGAAAATTATTTCGAGAGGATTTTTAATTGGATTGGTTACGTTACTGGCTTTTATTTTTGCGTATAAGGACAATCCTGAACAGCTTGAATATGCACAGACAGTTGCTTTTGCCACGCTTGTTCTGGCGCAATTAATTCATGTGTTTGATTGTCGCAGTGAAAAATCTATCCTTTCGCGTAATCCATTTGGCAACAAATACTTAGTATGGGCCGTTATTTTATCGCTCTTCATGGTGCTGGCTGTGATTTATTATCCGCCGCTTCAGCCAATATTCCATACCGTACCGATTGTGGCTTCTGATTGGTGGATTATAACAGGACTTTCGGCAGTTCCAACTTTTTTACTTGCGGGTTCATTTTTACTGCGAAAATCAAAATAAAATATGTTATAATTTCTAAGGTAGTAGAGTGTTCTCTATTACCTTTTCTTTCGTAAAGCCAAACTACCTCCTCTTTTTCATAAAAAAATGCTAACATGACAACATGACAACAGATAGAAATGAGCATGAAAAGTCTCCTTCTTTAGATTTGGAGCAGATTGGATGTGGTCTTAATGGTTATGAGTATGACAGGATTTGGACGAAGTAAAAAGAGTACAGACTCTTCTTCTGTTTCTGTAGAAGTAAAAACGGTAAACCATCGGTTCTCCGAATTTTATATTCGAATGCCCCGTCAATTTAATAAAATTGAAGATAAAATTAAAAAGAAATTGAGCTCATCTATACATAGAGGAAGAATAGAAGTTTATGTGACTGTTGAGGGAGAAGGAATTGTTGATCGAAAGGTAATGGTCGATTGGGAATTACTTGACCATTATGTGCAGACCATTGCAAATATAAAGCAAAAATACGCTCTTGAGCATGGACTATCTCTACAGGATTTATTAAGCAGGGAGGATATTATCCATATCGAAGAAGAAGAGAGCGGTGATGAAGAGCTTGAACGAGTCGTTCTAGAAGCAGTGGAGGAAGCGGCTCATTCAGTCATCGAAATGCGTAATGCTGAGGGCTCTGCGCTTGAAAAGGATATAAGCATACATTTACATAATTTCCAGGATTTGGTAACGAATATAATTGAGCTTGCGCCGACTGTGGTACAATTATATCGTGACAAATTAACGAAGCGAATCAACGAATTTGTCGGCGGTCAAATAGATGAAGCTCGTATCTTAACTGAAGTAGCCATTTTTGCCGATAAAGCTGATATAAACGAGGAATTAACGAGGCTTAAAAGCCATATCAAACAGTTTGGTAAAATTCTTACTTTTCGTGAGCCGATAGGTCGAAAGCTTGATTTTCTACTCCAGGAAATGAATAGAGAAGTCAATACAATAGGCTCTAAAGCCAATGATTCGGAAATTGCAAGAGTAGTGGTTGAGATGAAAAGCATCCTAGAAAAAATGAAAGAACAGGTACAAAACATTGAATAGTATTTGTTTAGAAAATAATCGTCAGGGTGAAACTAAATAACTGATGATAGGAGGAAAATCAGGTGATCAAACTGATTAATATCGGCTTTGGCAATATCGTTTCTGCCAACCGGATTATCTCTATCGTGAGTCCTGAATCGGCACCGATAAAAAGAATCATTCAGGATGCACGTGACCGTGGTTCATTAATTGACGCAACATATGGCAGAAGAACAAGGGCTGTCATAATTATGGATAGTGATCATGTGATTTTAAGTGCGGTGCAGCCTGAAACCGTTGCACATCGTTTAAATGATAAGGATGAAATAATGGATGAAGGGTAGGACTTTATTTTGATTCATGAAAAAGGGTTACTGATTGTATTATCTGGACCTTCAGGTGTTGGTAAAGGAACAGTGAGGAAGGAAATTTTTTCACAGCCGGATACAAAATTTGAATATTCTATCTCAATGACAACGAGATCTCCACGTGAAGGAGAAGTAGATGGCGTTGATTATTTTTTTAAAACACGAGAAGAGTTTGAAAATCTGATAGAGCAAGGGAAGTTACTTGAATATGCTCAGTTTGTCGGCAATTATTATGGGACGCCAGTCGATTACGTACGTGAAACATTAGATAAGGGAAAGGACGTTTTCCTAGAAATAGAGGTACAAGGTGCACGACAAGTCCGTGAAAAGTTTCCTGATGGATTATTTATTTTTCTAATGCCGCCTAGTTTGTCCGAATTGAAAAATCGAATTGTGACAAGAGGTACGGAAACAGAGGATATCATTAACAATCGTTTAAATGTAGCAAAGGAAGAAATTGAAATGATGCACTTGTATGATTATGTGGTTGAGAACGACCAAATCGAGCTTGCCTGTGAACGCATCAAGGCCATTGTCGTGGCAGAGCATTGCCGAAGAGAACGAGTAGAACCAAAATATTTAAAAATGCTGGAGGTTAAGTAGTATGTTAGATCCATCGATTGATTCTTTAATGACAAAAATTGATAGTAAGTATTCTTTAGTATCGGTAGCAGCTAAGCGTGCCCGTCAGATGCAATTGGGGGAAACGACTTTATTAAATCGTTACATTTCTCATAAAAATGTTGGAAAAGCGCTTGAGGAAATTGATGCGGATCGATTATTTTACCGCTTAGCAGATAGAGACTTAGGTTCAAGGTATGAATAAAGGATAGAAAGGGCTGACCATGTCAGGCCTTTTCTTTTGTGTTAGTAAGTGGCACGGGTATATAGATTAGCAGAACTTAGTATATGGGGGTTAGATTATGCTAAATGGTAAAAATATATTATTATGCGTGACAGGAGGCATAGCTGTATATAAGGCAGCAGCCTTGACAAGTAAACTTACCCAGGAAGGTGCAGAGGTACGTGTGATATTAAGTCAATCTGCTTGCGAGTTTGTTGCACCGCTTACCTTTCAAGCTTTATCACGAAACGATGTATATACCGATACCTTTGATGAAAAAGATTCCAAAAAAATTGCCCATATTGATTTAGCTGATTGGGCAGATTTAATATTGGTTGCTCCTGCCACCGCGAATATTATCGGAAAATTAGCAGGCGGAATTGCTGATGATATGATTTCGACGACTTTACTTGCTGCGGTTGCACCAGTTTGGATTGCCCCGGCAATGAATGTCCATATGTATAACCATCCCGCTGTACAAAAAAATATGGCTACCTTAAGAGAGTACGGCTATTCATTTATTGAGCCTGGTGAGGGATATTTAGCGTGCGGCTATGTTGGAAAAGGAAGATTAGAAGAACCGGAAAATATTGTAGCGAAAATAAATCGATTCTTTGCTCCGAGTGAAGGCAGACTATCTGGGAAAAAAATTATGATTACAGCCGGTCCTACAAGAGAAAAGATTGATCCTGTTCGTTATCTTACTAATCATTCGTCGGGGAAAATGGGTTATGCCGTTGCTGAAGAAGCAAGAAGAGAAGGTGCAGAGGTCATTTTAATCTCTGGTCCGGTTTCGTTAGCACCACCAGAAGGGATCCACGTGGTCCAAGTGGAAAGTGCACAGGAAATGTATGAAGCGGTTATGAATCGATTTGCCGATGCTGATGTCGTGATTAAATCGGCAGCCGTTGCTGATTACCGTCCGAAAGAGTATGCCGATCATAAAATAAAAAAACAGCCTGGCGAGCAGGTCATTGAGCTTGAACGAACAAAGGATATCTTAATGGAGCTGGGACAAAGAAAAGACAAGCAACTATTGATTGGTTTTGCGGCTGAGACCAACAATGTCAGTGAATATGCTAGAAAAAAGCTAAATAGTAAAAATGCAGATATGATTGTTGCAAATAATGTTAAGGAAGCTGGAGCCGGTTTTGGCACGGATACAAATATTGTAACCTTTTATCGCAAAGACGGAGTGACAAAGGAATTTCCTATTCTCTCAAAAAAGGAAGTTGCAACAAAAATCATTGATGAAGTATATCTGCTTCTAAAGGAAAATCAGTAATGACCGTTGCGAAAGTCATTGTGGATGTACCGGCCAAGCAAACGAACAGGCCCTTTGATTATGCTATACCTGAAAGGCTCAGCAGAGTTTTAATGCCTGGGATGCGTGTGATTGTTCCATTTGGTCCACGAAAGGTTCAGGGATTTGTCATGGATATTGTGGAAGAATCGGAATTTCCGAAGCTGAGAGAAATCAGCGAGCTAATGGATATTGAACCTGTACTGAATAAAGAGCTTCTTTTGCTTTCTGATTGGTTAACTGAAAAAACATTATGCTATAAGATTTCAGCCTTTCAGGTCATGCTTCCGCCTGCATTAAAAGCAAAATACGAGAAAAAAGTTAAATTGAAAAGCCGCTCACAGCTTGAGCAGCTTTCCCCTGTGTTACAAAGGCATTTTATGAACAAAGATATAATTCCTTGGGAGGAAGTGAGCGGAGGGGATGAGCTTTCACTAATTCAAAAAGCCATCGCCAATGACCTCCTTGAGGTACTATACGAGGTAAAAGAACGGATAAAAAAGAAACAAGTAAAGTTGATAAGAGCAGCTGTTTCAAAGGATAAGTTACAAGCCTATCGCTTAGAAATTCCAAGCCGTCGTATAAAACAGTTATTACTACTTGATTATTTTATCGCTGATGGTTTGCCGCTGGAAAGGTCAAAACTCATGTCAATGCTTGGGGTTTCCAGTTCTGTCATTAAGGGCCTGCTTGACAAAGGCATTTTAGCGGAAACGACAAAAGAGGTATATCGTGACCCTTATAAGGATCGAGAGATTATAAAAACAATGCCGCTAGAGCTGACACGTGATCAGGCACAGGCCATCCAACCTATTTTGTCGTCGCTAAAAGAGGAAAAACATGATGTCTTTCTTTTGTACGGTGTTACGGGAAGTGGAAAAACAGAAGTTTATTTGCAATCGATTCAACGGGTGCTTGAGCTTGGGAAGGAAGGAATTGTTCTTGTTCCAGAAATCTCATTGACACCTCAGATGGTCAATCGATTTAAAGGGCGTTTTGGAGAACAGGTTGCGGTTCTGCATAGCGGATTATCTGTGGGTGAAAAATACGATGAATGGAGAAAAATCCAACGTAAAGAAGTAAAGGTGGTTGTCGGGGCACGTTCGGCTGTTTTTGCTCCATTTGAAAACTTAGGAATCATTATTATTGATGAAGAGCATGAAACTAGCTATAAGCAAGAGGACAATCCACGATATCATGCACGTGATGTCGCCATCGAAAGAGCGAAACGCTATAATTGCCCGGTTGTATTAGGGAGTGCGACCCCCTCATTAGAAACCTTTGCCCGTGCGAAAAAAGGTGTTTATCAGTTATTAACCCTTTCAAAACGCATGAATGAGCGTAATCTGCCACATGTGGAAATTGTTGATATGCGTGAAGAGCTAAGAGAGGGAAATCGATCAATGTTTTCGCGAGTATTGCATGAAAAGCTACAGGATCGTTTAGATAAAAAAGAGCAAACGGTTTTATTTCTGAATAAAAGGGGGCACTCATCCTTTGTCATGTGTCGTGATTGTGGTTATGTTCTGCAGTGTCCAAATTGTGATATTTCCTTAACCTACCATCGATACAATCAGCAAATGAAATGCCATTATTGTGGCTACGAATCCATTGTTCCAACAACGTGTCCGGAATGTGCCAGCGACCATATTCGCTATTTTGGAACTGGAACCCAAAAAGTAGAAGAAGAAATTGCGAAAATTTTTCCACAAGCAAGAGTGATAAGAATGGATGTTGATACGACATCAAGAAAAGGGGCCCATGAAAAGCTATTAACAGAATTTCAGGAAGGTCATGCTGATATATTGCTTGGTACCCAAATGATTGCAAAAGGTCTTGATTTTCCTAATATTACGCTAGTAGGGGTATTATCAGCTGATACAATGCTCCATTTACCAGATTTTCGTTCATCCGAGAAGACCTTTCAATTATTAACCCAAGTAAGCGGCCGGGCAGGGAGACATGAGCTTGCTGGAGAAGTAGTGATTCAAACCTATACCCCTGAGCATTATAGTATTGAGCTTGCTGGGGACCAGGATTATGATCAATTTTACCAGCGGGAAATGATGATTCGTAAAATTCATAAATATCCACCCTTTTTCTATATCTCCTTAATCACTGTCAGTCATGAGGAATTGATGAAAGTCGTCTCTGTAACAGAAAAAATAACAAGATATCTTACTTCAAGATTGTCAAAGGAAGCCATTGTTCTTGGTCCAGTTGCATCACCGATTCCAAGACTGAATAATAAATATCGCTATCAATGCTTAATTAAATATAAACGTGAACCAAATCTAACTGATGCTTTGAAAGCTGTCCTCGACCATCACCAACAGGATATACATCAATCTGGCCTGCAAATAGCCATTGACAAGAACCCTTATATCCTCATGTAATTAATAAATTGCAGATTAAATGTTATGATTCAGAAAAATTGGAAAAACTAAATAGAAAAACAGGGGAGGAACCACATTGGCAGTAAAAAAAATAGTGATGCATCCGGCAGAAATATTAGAGCAGCCTTGTAAACCGGTTACATCTTTTAATAATAAGTTAAAAAAGTTGTTGAATGATATGTACGATACAATGATTGAGTTTGATGGTGTTGGCTTGGCAGCGCCCCAGGTGGGTGTGGATGAGCAAATAGCCATTGTTGATATAGATGATGGAACAGGCACGATTGAAATGATCAATCCGGAAATCCTCGAAACAAAAGGTGAGCAATTAGGTGTGGAAGGCTGTTTAAGCTTTCCTGGCTTGTATGGGGAGGTTAGCCGACCTTATTATGTGAAGGTACAAGCGCAGGACCGAAAGGGACGAAGCTTTATTATAGAAGCAGAGGATTTTCTAGCCCGGGCAATCCAGCATGAAATAGATCACCTGCATGGTATTTTGTTTACATCAAAGGTTACGAAATATATAGAGGATAAAGAGCTTCAGGAGGTGGAAGGAGAATGACTAAAATAGTTTTTATGGGTACTCCAGACTTTTCCGTTCCGGTATTAAGACAAATCATTGCAGACGGCTATCAAGTAATCGGTGTTGTTACACAGCCTGACAGACCTGTTGGTAGGAAAAAAATTCTTACTCCGCCTCCGGTTAAAGTAGAGGCGATAAACCAAGGGATACCTGTTTTTCAGCCGGAAAAAATCCGCCGACCAGAAGAGCTACAGCCTATTTTAGATTTACAGCCAGATTTGATTGTAACAGCAGCATTTGGACAAATTTTGCCAAAACAACTTCTAGCTGCACCTCGCTATGGCTGTATCAATGTCCATGCCTCATTACTTCCAGAGCTCCGTGGCGGAGCACCCATTCATTATGCGATCCTACAAGGGAAGGAAAAAACCGGAGTCACCATTATGTATATGGTGGAAAAATTAGATGCCGGAGATATATTAACGCAAGTAGAGGTTCCTATTACAGAGCATGATAATGTTGGCACCTTACATGATAAGTTAAGTGAAGCAGGTGCCAAGCTATTATCAGAGACAATGCCCAAGCTCCTAAAGGGAGAGCTTACACCCATTCAACAAAATGAGGCAGAAGCAACCTTTGCTTCCAATATTAAAAGAGACCAGGAAAAAATAGATTGGACACTAGATGGTGAAGTAATTTATAACCACATTCGTGGACTAAATCCTTGGCCTGGAGCTTATACGATATTGCAGGGAAATGTTCTTAAAATCTGGCAGTCAGAAAAAGTTCCACTATTACAAGCAGGAACAGAGAGGTCAGGTACAATTATTAAGCTGGAAGAGGATGGATTTATCGTGGCAACCGGTAATCAAACATCCATTAAAGTTCTGGAGCTTCAGCCATCAGGTAAGAAAAGAATGTCTGCTGGCCAATTTTTAAGAGGAGCTGGAAGTGACTTGACAACTGGCGTTCGATTAGGGGATTTATATGAATAATAAACGCAAAAAAAATGTACGTGAAGCAGTACTTGAGATTTTGGAGATGATTGAAAAAAATCAATCCTACAGTAATTTACTGTTAAATAATGTCATCAAAAAAAATGAACTGGAGACAAAAGACATTGGCTTATTAACAGAATTAACATATGGTACGCTGCAAAGAAAGCTGACGCTGGATTATTATTTATCTCCATTTTTAACAAATAGTAAAAAGATGGAGATGTGGGTAAGACAATTGTTAAGAATGACGGTTTATCAAATGGTGTACTTGGATAAAGTACCGGACAGGGCAGCTATTTATGAGGCAGTTGAAATTGCTAAAAAGCGTGGTCATAAAGGAATCGCTAGTCTTGTGAATGGTGTTCTACGCAGTCTTCAACGAAAAGGTCTTCCTTCCTTTGAGATGATTGAGGACCCAATTGAAAGGCTGGCTGTTTCAACAAGTCATCCTCTTTGGCTTGTCAAGCGTTGGGTGCATCAGTTTGGCTTCGAAAGCACAAAAGAAATGTGTGAAATCAATTTAACTGCACCGGTTATGACCGCTCGTGTAAATACAACAAAAGTAACCAGAGAAAAATGTTTAACGCTTTTAGTGGACGAGGGCTATGCAGTCGAGCCAAGCCCTACGGTTCCGGAGGCGATTCTTTGTTACAAAGGAAACCTTGCTCATTCTAATGCTTTTAAACAGGGATTCCTAACCATTCAGGATGAAAGCTCGATGCTTGTTGCCATTTCGCTTGGTATCGAGGAAAACCAGCACGTTCTTGATGCCTGTGCAGCGCCGGGTGGAAAGTCGACACATATTGCTGAAAGGTTAAAGGGCTCAGGTGAAGTCATATCCCTTGATTTACATGAACATAAGGTAAGGCTTATAAAGGAAAATGCTGAGAGGTTAGGTTTGACAAATATTAAAGCAAAACCGCTTGACAGCAGAACCATTCAGCAACATTATGAAAGGGAATCCTTTGACCGGATTCTTTTAGATGCCCCTTGTTCAGGTTTTGGCGTGATGAGAAGAAAACCAGATATTAAATATACAAAAAAAGAAGCAGATGTTTTACACCTGCAAAAAATTCAAAAAACATTACTAGAATCTGTTTCCCCTTTATTAAGAAAAGGTGGTATTCTAGTTTACAGTACTTGTACAATTGACCAAGAAGAAAATCAGCAGGTGGTCGATTCGTTTTTAAAGCAGCATCCCGAATTTGAACGGGACGAGACGGTTAAAGAGCGATTGCCTGAAGTGATAAAACCGCTTGTAAAAGATGGAGAAATACAAATTTTACCCCAGCATATGAATTCTGATGGTTTTTATATTGCTTGTTTAAGGAAGAAGGTGTAATGATGGAGAATTTAACAACCGAGAATCAAACAAACCAAAGCCAAAAGCCCTCCATTTATTCCTTGCAGCTTGCAGAGTTAAAGGAATGGTTAAAGGAGCATAACGAGAAGGCATTTCGAGCGGAGCAGATTTTTGATTGGTTATACCAAAAAAGAGTGACTGATTTTACGCAGATGAGCAATTTGTCTAAGAATTTAAGGGATATTCTATCCGATCATTTTACTTTGACAACTTTAAATACTATCGTACAACAAGAGTCGGCAGATGGAACCATTAAATTTTTATTTGAGCTTCATGATGGTTATTCGATTGAAACGGTATTAATGCGGCATGACTATGGTAATTCTGTATGTGTGACGACTCAGGTTGGCTGTCGCATCGGCTGTACGTTTTGTGCGTCAACGCTTGGAGGGCTCAAGCGGCATTTAGAAGCAGGAGAAATCGTAGCTCAAGTTGTTAAAGTTCAACAGGCCCTTGACGAGACAGACGAACGTGTCAGCTCTGTGGTGATTATGGGAATCGGTGAGCCCTTTGATAACTTTGATAATATGCTTTCCTTCTTGAAAATTATTAACCATGATCAAGGCTTAAATATTGGGGCAAGACATATTACAGTATCAACGAGCGGGATTATTCCGAAAATTTACCAATTTGCCGATGAAAATCTGCAAATTAACTTTGCTATTTCCCTCCATGCACCAAATACTGAATTACGAAGCCGTTTAATGCCGATTAATAAGGCCTATAAACTTCCAGATTTGATGGAGGCCGTACGTTATTATATTAATAAAACCGGTAGAAGAGTTAGCTTCGAATATGGATTATTTGGCGGAGTCAATGACCAGGTGGAGCATGCAAAAGAATTAGCGCAGCTAATCAAAGGGATAAAGTGTCACGTGAACTTAATCCCAGTCAATTATGTACCTGAACGGGACTATGTTCGCACACCACGTGATCAAATTTTTCTATTTGAGAAAACGTTAAAAGATGCAGGGGTGAATGTCACAATCCGCCGAGAACAAGGCTCAGATATAGATGCAGCTTGCGGACAGCTTCGTGCAAAGGAACGAAAAGAAGAGACGAGGTGAGTGTATGAGGACTATTTTCGTGACAGATAAAGGGAAAATCCGTCAGCACAATGAAGATAGCGGTGGAATCTTCTATAGTCAATCCGGTCATCGACTTGCCATTGTAGCAGATGGGATGGGAGGACACCGTGCTGGCGATGTCGCAAGTAAAATGGCCTTGATAAAGCTGCAGGAAGAATGGGAAAAAACAAGTATGATTGAAACCGCTGAACAAGCTGAAAACTGGTTAAGCAATCATATTCATGAGGTTAATCTTTCTCTCTATGAACATTCAAAAAATAATCCAGAATGTGAGGGTATGGGCACAACAATTGTGGCAGCTATTATAACAGAATTATTTGCCACGATTGCCCATATTGGTGACAGCCGCTGCTATATCTTAAATGAGTCTGGATTCTCTCAAGTTACAGAAGACCATTCGCTTGTGAATGAGCTTGTTCGCTCAGGTGAAATCACAAAAGAAGACGCAGAAAACCATCCGCGTAAGAATGTATTGTTGAGAGCCTTGGGCACGGAGACCTCAGTTGAAATGGATATAAAAACAATCCTGTTTGAGGAAGGTGACCGTTTATTACTTTGCTCAGATGGGTTGTCAAATAAGGTGTCTGAGACGGAAATAGTCGATATTCTGCAGACGAATTTTACGATTGATGAAAAAGCTAATAGGCTCATTAAACTCGCTAATGATAATGGTGGTGAGGATAATATCACGTTGATCATCGTTGAATATTATCTTGATGGCTTTATGGGTGATGTCCAATGATGATTGGGAAGAGAATAAGTGGTCGCTATAAAGTATTAGAGATGGTTGGCGGCGGTGGAATGGCTAATGTCTATTTAGCCCATGACATGATTCTAGATAGAGATGTGGCAGTGAAGGTGTTACGGCTTGACTTCGCAAATAATGATGAATTTATTCGCCGCTTTCACCGTGAAGCGCAATCGGCGACAAGCCTTGCACATCCAAACATCGTTAATATATTTGATGTTGGAGAAGAGGAAGACTCCATCTATTATATAGTCATGGAATATGTGAAAGGACAAACTCTCAAAGAATACATACAAAAGCACTCACCCATACCGATTGATGCTGCTCTTGATATTATGCAGCAGCTTACTTCAGCGATTTTACATGCCCATCAAAATCATATAATCCACCGCGATATTAAACCACAAAATATTCTTGTGGATCAAAGTGGAATTGTCAAAATTACTGATTTCGGTATTGCCATGGCATTAAGCGCAACAAGTATAACCCAAACTAATTCAGTTCTTGGTTCTGTTCATTATTTGTCACCTGAACAAGCGAGAGGGGGAGTCGCAACTAATAAATCGGATATATATTCACTTGGGATTGTGATGTTCGAATTATTAACTGGCAGACTACCATTTTCCGGAGAATCTGCTGTTTCCATTGCATTAAAGCATTTACAGTCTGAAACTCCATCATTGCGAAGATGGAACCCTTCTATACCGCAAAGCGTAGAAAATATCGTATTAAAAGCAACGGCCAAGGACCCCTTCCATCGTTATTCGAGCGTCGAGGAGATGGCTGAAGATATAAGAACGGCTTTGGACCCAAACCGATTAGATGAACCTAAGTTTTCAGTTCCTTTGGATATTGATGCAACAAAGGCAATTCCAATTATTACAGATGATCGGCCTTATTCTAATCTTGATGAAACGATTGTCCATGAAAAAGATGGCAAACAGAATACTGAATCGATACCAGTAAAAGCAACCGTTACTGGTAAGGATAAAAAGAAAAATAAAAAATTGCCTATAATATTATTTTCTGTACTAAGCATACTAATTATTCTTGCCGTCTTAACGATTACAGTACTTCCAGCGCTTTTCTCACCAAAGGATATCGAAATTCCGGACGTATCCGGATTGGAATTGGATCAAGCTGTTTCAGAGCTTGTGACAGCTGGGTTTGTGATAGGTGAAACAAAAGAAATGAGCCATGAAGAGCTGGAAGAGGGTTTTGTTGTAAAAACAGAACCAAAGGCAGGTAAAAAGGTAAAGGAAGGAACAAAAGTTACCATTTTTGAAAGCTCCGGAAAACCAACCTTTGAGTTATTGGATTATACAGGTAGACTATATGATGATGTAGTTACCCTCTTAAAGGATAAGGGCTTTAAGGATATTAGAAAAACGGAGGCTTTTGACGAGACAGCTGCTGCTGGTACTATTCTAAAGCAAAATTATCCTTCCGGTGAAGAAGTAATTCCTGATGAAACGGTCCTTGAATTTACGATATCAAAAGGACCTGCTTTGATTGAGGTTAAGGATTTAAATGGCTATAATGCAGCCTTGGTTAAAACCTATGCTGAGTCTGTAGGATTAGAGGCTGATGTATCCCAGGAGGAATTCAGTGAAACTATACCAAAAGGTCTTGTTATTTCTCAAACACCTGAGCCTGGTGCAACGGTGAAAAAAGGTTCGAAAATAACGGTTATCATATCAAAAGGACCTGAGGAAATACCGCCAAAAACAGTGACCAAGGAAATTGATATTCCTTATGAGCCAGAAGTGGATGGGGTGCCACAGGAAGTACAGATTTTTATTGAAGATATGAACAAAAGTATGACCGAGGCGGATGAGACGTTTTATATTACAGAAAACACTAAAAAAGTGATTGAATTAATGATTGTTCATGATAAATCAGCTGGTTATAAGGTAATGCGCGATAAAAATGTCATTCTTGAAGAAACTGTTCCATACCCCGAATAAGGAATCATCAAAAATACATTAAGGGAGCGTTGCTATGCCTGAAGGTAAAATTGTGAAAGCATTGAGTGGTTTTTATTATGTCTTGAGTAATGATAAATTAGTTCAATGTCGAGGTCGTGGAGTGTTTCGAAAAAACAAAATTACACCCTTAGTTGGGGATGAGGTCGTCTTTCAGGCTGATAATGATACGGAGGGCTATATCCTTGAAATTAAGGAGCGGAAAAATGAGCTAGTCCGCCCACCAATTGCAAATGTTGATCAAGCAATCCTTGTGTTTTCAGCTGTCGAACCTGACTTCAGCACTTCTTTACTAGATCGGTTCCTTGTTCTGATCGAATATCATCAGATTCGACCATTGATTTGTATTACGAAAATGGATTTGGCAAATGAAGCTGAAAAAAACAGGATTCACCAATTTGCAGATGATTATCGGAAAGCTGGATATGATGTATTGTTAACCTCTTCCGAGACGGCTGAAGGAATAAATGAACTATTCCCTTACATAAAAGGAGAAATTTCTGTTTTTGCAGGTCAGTCTGGGGTTGGTAAATCCTCTTTGTTAAATGTACTTCGTCCTGATTTGAGCTTAAAGACAAATGATATTTCTAACCATCTTGGCAGGGGGAAACATACAACACGACATGTTGAATTAATTCACATTGGTGAGGGACTAGTCGCAGACACTCCTGGCTTTAGTTCTTTAGAGTTTACAGAAATTGAAGTGGAGGATTTGAATTATTGTTTTCCTGAAATTCAAACCCTCAGTAAAGCATGTAAGTTTCGGGGGTGTCTGCATATCTCGGAGCCAAGATGTGCCGTAAAAGCGAGCTACGAAAATGGGGAACTGCCAGCCTATCGTTATGAACATTATCTAGAATTTCTAGATGAAATTAAAAATAGAAAGCCGAGGTATTAAAGATGATAAAAATTGCACCATCTATACTTTCTGCTGATTTCTCTAAATTGGGAGACGAGATTAAGGACGTTGAAAAGGGAGGCGCTGATTACATCCATGTGGATGTAATGGACGGTCACTATGTTCCAAATATCACCATCGGGCCATTGATTGTGGAAAGTGTTAGACCTGTTACAAAGCTGCCCCTTGATGTTCATTTAATGATTGAAAATCCGGATGACTATATTGAGGCCTTTGCTAAAGCAGGTGCAGATTATATTACGGTTCATGTCGAGGCATGTGTTCATCTCCACCGGACAATCCAATTAATTAAATCATTCGGTGTGAAAGCAGGAGTTGTCTTAAATCCGGCGACACCGGTTCAACTGATTGAACATATTATTGAGGATATTGACATGGTGTTACTAATGTCAGTAAACCCTGGATTTGGCGGGCAAAAATTTATCCCATCAGTCCTCACTAAAATAAAGCAAGTAAAGGAAATGATTGACGAAAAAGGCCTGAATGTTGAAATTGAGGTTGATGGCGGTGTGAATGAAGAAACGGCTCCTCTTTGTATTCAAGCGGGCGCTACGGTGTTAGTTGCAGGCTCAGCTGTTTATGGTCAGGCTGATCGTGGACAAGCCATTGCTGCATTAAAAGGGTAAGAAAAAGAAAGAAGAAGTCAGCTTAGAGGCGGGCTTCTTTTTCTTTCAAAGAAGAAGGGGTGAAGGTTGTGATTATACATTTAATTGGTGGTGGTCCGGACAATCTTCTGCCGGATCTCTCCTTTTTTCAAGAGCAGAATATTATTTGGGCAGGGGTTGATCGTGGCGTCTATACGTTAATTGAACATGGAATTAAACCAGATATAGCATTTGGAGATTTTGATTCTGTTACCGAGATGGAATACTCCATCATAAAGAGTACAGTAACAGAGTTAAATCAATATCAACCTGAGAAGGATGAAACCGACATGGAGCATGCCCTTAAATGGGCTATTAAACAGGAACCCCATATCATCCGTATGTTTGGTACCACTGGGGGAAGGCTCGATCATATGTTTGGAAATATTCAATTACTCATGGATAATAGTATGAACTATCAGGATATTCATATTGAAATGATTGATGTGCAAAACACGATTTTCATTCGTCCTCCTGGGGAGCATACCCTTCAAAAGGTGACGGAGAAAAAATATATTTCTTTTATTCCCTTAACCGGTGAAGTAAAGGGCATTACACTAACGGGGTTTAAATATCCTTTATACAATCGTCATATTTCGATTGGCTCGACATTATGTATTAGTAATGAGCTTCTTGGTGATTCTGGTACTTTTTCTTTTTCTAAAGGCATATTAATGATTGTAAGAAGTACTGATTAAAAGCTTAAATAAAAAGTACTTATTACTGATATTTGAATAAGATAATGTGGTTGAAAAATTCAAAGTCGTCTTTAGCTGGTTTAGCTCTCAAGTACGAGTTTGTATATGTTTGAGGAGGGACGTAACGATGAAATTTTATACAATTAAGTTGCCTAAATTTTTAGGCGGTCTTGTCCGGGCGATGTTAGGTACTTTTAAAAAGGGATGACCAACATTTTTCTACCATCCATTGGGGATATAAATAAAATACAGGAAAATAATAAATAACAATATTATATAGGCACCCAGTCATGGGTGTTTTTCTTCGTCTTATCGTATAAAAAAAGACGCCCCAAAAGGACGTCGCACTTTTTATACACGTTCAACCTTACCTGATTTTAACGCTCTTGCTGAAACCCAAACACGCTTTGGCTTTCCGTTTACAAGAATACGAACTTTTTGAAGGTTTGCACCCCAAGTACGTTTGTTAGCGTTCATTGCATGGGAGCGTGCGTTACCTGTAGTTGTTTTTTTACCAGTTACAACACATTTACGTGGCATATATTTTCCCTCCTTACTAGAAAAACTGAATCGTTTCATACAGTTCAGTTACATTTTTATTAATCAGATCTTTTATCCATCTGGAAAAAATGAGAAAAACAGGACATACTCTGTTTTTCATCCATTAAAGATACCTTAATAATTTATCACACAACCATCCCATTTGCAATACTTCAAATCAAACCTTTCAAGAAAAATTACTTGACAATCTTGGATGCGGAGGGCGCTCGCCCAGCCGCGACAAGCTTAAGCCATGTCGGGGATGAGGTTCGCCCTTTAACCTCATCATCGACATGGCTTAAGACCTCGAGCGGCTAGCGCCCGCAGCTCGACAATCTTGGATGCGGAGGGCGCTCGCCCAGCCGCGACAAGCAAAAATATGCAGGCTAAAACTCATATATAGACAACACTAAAGGTTTTAAGATAATTTAGCGAAAATTGACGCATAATAAGTATGCCTTTTAAAATTGGAAAGCTTATAGTAAAATGTCATTAGTCAAGGAGCAATTTCCAAAAGGGGGAAAACTCATGTCCATCGAATTAAAAACTACTTACGGACAAATAGATATATCAAATGAAGTGATTGCCACCATTGCTGGCGGTGCGGCAGTAGATTGTTACGGAATTGTCGGAATGGCATCAAAAAATCAAATCAAAGATGGTTTAACAGATATTTTACGAAAAGAAAACTTTACCCGCGGCGTTATCGTGCGTCAAGAGGAAGAAAAAGTACATATCGATATGTATATCATTGTTAGCTACGGAACAAAAATTTCTGAGATTGCCCACAATGTACAATCAAAAGTGAAATATACATTGGATAAAACAGTTGGACTTGCCGTTGACACAGTAAATATATACGTTCAGGGTGTTCGTGTAACGAATCCGTAGTGAGGGAGGAAGAATTGTGTCAATTACAGTTTTGGACGGAAAACGTTTTGCAGAGATGGTCATAAAGGGAGCTAATCATTTAGCTGCTAATGCCAATTATGTTGATGCATTAAACGTATTCCCTGTTCCAGATGGTGATACTGGAACAAATATGAATTTATCAATGACCTCAGGTGCCAAAGAGGTTAAACAGAATAAACAAGACCATATTGGAAAAGTGGGGATAGCCCTTTCAAAGGGATTACTAATGGGTGCCCGTGGTAATTCAGGGGTCATCCTTTCCCAATTGTTCCGTGGTTTTTCTAAGGCAATTGAACAAAAAGCAGTGATTAACGGAACAGAATTTGCCAGAGCGTTCGAGTCTGGTGTAGAAACAGCCTATAAAGCCGTTATGAAGCCTGTTGAAGGAACTATTCTTACGGTTGCAAAGGATGCCGCCAAAATGGCGGTGCAGGCGGCCAAGAAAAGTGATGATCTTATTTATATAATGGATGAGGTTGTCAAGGAAGCGAAAGCTTCCTTAAACCGCACACCAGACCTGTTGCCTGTACTAAAAGAAGTAGGAGTAGTAGACAGTGGGGGTCAAGGACTTGTTTTTGTTTATGAAGGTTTTCAAGCAGAGCTCAAAGGAGAGCAGCTGCCGGATTCACCTGTAAGCTTACCTTCAATGGAAGAACTTGTAAGCGCTGAGCATCATAAAAGTGTTCAAGGACATATAAATACAGCGGATATCGTATTTGGCTATTGTACTGAATTTATGGTAAAGCTTGAGGATAAAAAGCTTGACAAAAATTCTTTCTCCGAAGAAAACTTCCGCCAGGATTTAAGTAAACTGGGAGATTCCTTACTAGTTATCTCTGACGATGAGGTTGTGAAGGTGCATATCCATTCGGAGGAACCAGGCAATGTGTTAAATTATGGTCAACGCTATGGAAGCCTCATCAATATGAAGATTGAAAATATGCGTCAGCAGCATACCAATATTGTGGGTGAAACGCACGAAGCAGTAAAAGAAACCACATCCGTCGCGAACAAAGAAAAGCAGCCATTTGGAATTGTAGCGGTTTCAATGGGAAGCGGTGTGGCTGATTTATTTAAAAGTATTGGTGCCCATGCAGTGATTGAAGGTGGACAAACAATGAATCCAAGTACGGAAGACATTGTGAAAGCCATTAAAGAAGTGCATGCACATAAAGTTATTATTCTGCCGAATAATAAAAACATTATCATGGCTGCTGAACAGGCAGCTGAGGTAAGTGATGAAGAGGTACTTGTGATTCCGTCTAAAACGGTACCGCAGGGATTATCGGCATTGCTGGCCTTTAATCCGAATGCTGATTTAGCTGGTAATAAAAAGCATATGTCTGAGGCGTTAGAGCATGTCAAAACAGGTCAAATTACCTTTGCTGTTCGAGACACAACGATCGATGGGCTTGAAATAGAAAAAGATGATTTTATGGGGATTTTAGACGGTAAAATTGTCGTAAAAAATAAAGATAAGCGAGTCACGGCTAATCAACTAGTTGAGCAAATGGTCGATGATGACTCGGAAATTGTCACGGTATTAAAAGGAATCGATGCATCTGAAGAAGAGGTTGCAGCCCTTGTTTCATTTATTGAGGAGCGCTTTGAAGAGGTTGAAGTAGAAGTGCATAACGGTCAGCAGCCGTTATATCCATTTATTATTGCAGTTGAATAATTTGCCATCGTGGTAAGACCTTTGTGAATGGGTTTTGATCCTCTTGGTTTTTATAGTAACAATACATGATTTGTTGCTATAAACTATCAAGAAGGCTCAGACCCATTTTTTGTTTGTCTCTTTATGATTCTCGAGACCTGGAGGTTGTATGGTGAAGTTCAAAAGTGTATTTGACATCATTGGTCCTATTATGATTGGACCATCTAGCTCCCATACTGCTGGTGCGGCTAGAATTGGCCGAGTGGCACGTAGCTTATTTGGAAGGGAGCCGAAATGGGCGAAGATTTATTTTTATGGTTCGTTTGCTCAAACGTATCGGGGACATGGAACGGATGTTGCGATTGTGGGAGGCATCCTTGATTTTGATACGTTCGATAAACGGATTATTGATTCCATTAGTCTTGCGAAGCAAAAAGGAATCAGGCTTCAATTTTTGATAGAGGATGCTGTTTGGGAGCATCCCAATACTGCTCGTGTCATGATAGGGGATGAAAATGGTGAGTTAGAGCTTGTCGGTGTTTCTATTGGCGGCGGGAAAATTGAAGTGATTGAATTAGATGGTTTCGTTTTAAGGCTTTCAGGTAATCATCCTGCGATTCTCATATTTCATCAGGATAAATTTGGAACCATTGCAAGTGTATCGAATGTGCTAGCTAAGTATAGAATCAATATTGGGCACATGGAGGTTGCCAGAAAAGAAATTGGTAAAAAGGCACTTATGACCATCGAAGTAGACCAGAATCTGGATACTTTTATTTTGCGGGAATTAGAGAAGCTAGAGAATATAATAAGCGTTACAAGGATTGTAGATTAATGGTTGCATGATACCTTCCACTAGTTCATAAAGGTTGAAAAGAAAGTAACGATGAAGGAAGGGGCAAGTATGTTTCGTACAGTTGCAGAGTTAGTTCAACTAGCAAACCAGCAAAGTGAGAAAATTTCAGATATCATGATACAAAGGGAAAAAGAAGTTACCGGGCGTTCAAGGAAAGAAATCCTTGCAATAATGGAACAAAATTTAATCGTGATGGAAAAAGCGGTGGACTGTGGGGTTAACGGCGTACAATCTCATTCTGGACTAACGGGTGGAGATGCCCTCCGCATGCAAAAGTATCTTGAGAAGGGACAGTTCTTATCAGGGGACATTATTTTGGATGCCGTGAGTAAAGCGATGGCAACCAATGAAGTAAATGCTGCAATGGGTATCATCTGTGCCACGCCGACAGCAGGTTCTGCAGGTGTTGTGCCTGGCACTTTATTTGCTCTGAAATCAAAGCTGAACCCATCCCGTGAACAAATGCTTGCCTATCTATTTACAGCTGGTGCATTCGGCTTTATTGTAGCCAATAATGCGTCAATTTCAGGGGCTGCGGGCGGCTGTCAGGCTGAGGTTGGCTCGGCGGCAGGCATGGCTGCTGCGGCTATTGTAGAACTGCGTGGTGGAACTCCGAATCAATGTGCAGAAGCCATGGCGATAACGCTAAAAAATATGTTAGGATTAGTATGTGACCCTGTGGCAGGTTTAGTGGAAGTCCCGTGTGTAAAAAGAAATGCAATGGGAGCAGCCAATGCCATAGTGGCAGCAGATATGGCACTTGCCGGAATCTCGAGCAGAATTCCGTGCGATGAAGTGATTGCTGCGATGTATAAAATCGGGCAATCGATGCCGACTGCACTTAAAGAAACAGGACAGGGAGGGTTGGCGGCTACACCAACTGGTCGTATGCTTGAAGCAAAGATCTTTGGTAAGCCGATACAATAAGTGACAAATCCATTAATGCAATCTGTAACTGCCATCAAAGGCATAGGAGAAGAAACAGCTACAGCATTAGCTGATATGAAAATATATAATATTAAAGACTTATTAGAATATTTTCCGTATCGTTATGAAGACTATCGTCTGCGTGATTTAGCGGAAGTAAAGCATGATGAGAAAATAACAGTAGAAGGGAAGGTTCACAGCGAGCCTTCTCTTACCTATTATGGACGAAAACGATCCCGTTTAACCATTCGTCTTCTGGTGGATCGATATTTAATTCAGGTTGTATTATTTAATCAACCGTACTTGAAGAAAAAGCTAGCGATAAACGATCAAATTACTGTTTCAGGAAAATGGGACGGGCATAGACAAATGATTACGGCAAGCGAGCTAAAGGTTGGTTCGCCCGATACCAAAAAGGATTTTGAACCTGTGTACGCTTTAAAGGGCGATATGACGCTAAAGGGGATTAGGCGCTGTATACAATTGGCCTTTTCCCAATATGGTCAATGGGTTGAGGAAACCTTACCAGAGCCTCTCCGGAAAAAATATAAATTAATCAATCGAAGAGATGCTATAAAGGCTCTTCACTATCCTCTTGAACAAGGAAATCTAAAACAAGCACGGAGAAGATTTGTTTACGAGGAATTTCTTTTATTTCAATTGAAAATGCAGACCCTTCGAAAAATTGAGCGTGAGCAATCAAAAGGGACATCTCAAGAATATGATGAAGAAAAAACAGCTGCTTTTATTCAGCAGCTACCGTTTCCGTTGACCAATGCTCAAAGCAGAGTGATAAAGGAAATCTTGGCAGATATGAAATCAATTTATCGCATGAACCGTCTACTGCAAGGAGATGTCGGTTCAGGGAAGACGGTTGTAGCAGCGATTTCTTTATTTGCTAGCGTTTCAGCTGGATTTCAAGGTGCACTGATGGTGCCAACGGAAATCCTTGCTGAGCAGCATGCTGAATCATTGAAAGAGTTGCTTGAACCTGTTGGGATATCGTGTGAGCTGTTAACCAGCTCTGTGAAGGGTAAGCGTCGCAAAGAATTACTTGTAAAATTAAAAACAGGAGATATTGATATTTTAATTGGCACTCACGCTTTAATCCAAGAGGAAGTGGAATTCAACAAGCTAGGACTTGTTATCACAGATGAACAGCATCGTTTTGGGGTCGAGCAGCGTCGTATCCTGAGGGAAAAAGGCGTAAATCCGGATGTATTATTCATGACAGCAACACCTATCCCGCGTACGTTGGCGATTACGGTATTTGGGGAAATGGATGTATCGATTATTGATGAAATGCCCGCAGGAAGAAAGAGCATTGAGACCTATTGGGTAAAGCCTGAAATGATGGATAGAGTCCTTAGTTTTATGAATAAAGAGTTACTAAAGGGACGGCAAGTCTATGTCATTTGTCCATTAATAGAAGAATCCGATAAGCTAGATGTTCAAAATGCCATCGATGTACATGGTACGCTTGTTCATTTTTTTCAAAACCGCTATCAAATTGGTCTGATGCATGGCCGGCTGCCGGCAGATGAAAAGGATATTGTGATGAAAGAATTTGGTGAAAATAAACTGCAGGTACTGGTTTCTACAACGGTGGTAGAGGTAGGTGTGAATGTTCCCAATGCCACTCTAATGGTCATTTATGATGCAGAGCGTTTTGGTCTTTCCCAGCTTCATCAGTTAAGGGGAAGGGTTGGACGAGGAAGTGAACAATCCTATTGTATTTTGTTAGCAGATCCCAAATCAGAGACTGGTAAAGAAAGAATGAAAATCATGACTGAAACGAATGATGGCTTTGTATTAAGTGAAAAGGACCTTGAATTGCGTGGGCCTGGTGACTTTTTTGGAAAAAAACAAAGCGGGTTGCCGGAGTTTAAGGTGGCCGATATGGTTCATGACTTTCGAGCACTTGAAACGGCCAGACAGGATGCGGCTATACTAGTAGAGTCCTCGTACTTTTGGAATGCGGATGAATATCAGCTGCTGCGAAGCTATCTCGAAGAAACAGGTGTGTTTGATGGGGAAAAATTAGATTGATTAGCATGTATCCACTCAACTTTTATTTTAAGTTGAGTGTTATTTTATTTTCGGCTATCTTTAAATCCATTTCGGTTTTCATTTACTTTTATTCTTGCAATCTGTTTTTTTAAATTATATACTACTTTTAGTACCTAGTCTTAGTATCGTGGACGGTGTCATAAAATGAAAAGAAATAAGCGGGATAGACAAAAAAGCTTACAGGAAACAATTAAGGAAAATCCGTTTATTACCGATGAGGAACTAGCGGAGAAATTTTCTGTAAGCGTACAAACCATTCGCTTAGACCGGCTTGAACTATCGATTCCGGAATTAAGAGAGCGAATCAAGCATGTAGCTGCAACAAAGTTCGAAGATGAAGTTCGTTCCCTACCTATCGATGAGGTCATAGGGGAAATCATTGATATTGAATTAGATAAAACAGCTATTTCAATCTTTGATGTGAAGCCTGAGCATGTATTCAAGCGCAATCATATTGCTCGTGGCCATCACTTATTTGCCCAGGCAAATTCACTTGCTGTTGCGGTGATAAATGATGAGCTTGCGTTAACAGCCAAAGCAAATGTCCATTTCATTCAACCTGTAAAAGAAGGCGAACGGGTGGTTGCGAAGGCGAAGGTTAGTAACATTGATAATGAAATGGGCAGGACAATTGTAGAAGTACAAAGTTTCGTCAATAATCATTTGGTTTGCAAAGGTGAATTTGAAATGTATCGCTCCTAACATAAGTGGAAGTGATATAGAAGGAGTAGTGGACAGACATCATGAAAATCGCTATTGATGCAATGGGTGGAGATCATGCACCAAGAGAGATTGTCCTTGGAGCTGTAAAAGCGGTCGAAACTTATACTGACGTTCAAATCATCCTTGTTGGGGATGAAAAGAAAATAAATGAATATTTAGAGGGAAATGAGCGTATTTCCATTATTCATACAGAAGAAGTCATTACTGGTCAGGATGAGCCTGTCCGGGCTGTGAGAAGAAAGAAAGATGCCTCAATGGTACTGGCTGCCAAGGAAGTAGCTGAGGGTAGAGCAGATGCGTGTATTTCGGCTGGAAATACAGGTGCTTTGATGGCTGCGGGTTTATTTATTGTTGGAAGAATTGAAGGAATAGAACGCCCGGCACTTTCCCCCACACTGCCAACGATTGGCGGAGAGGGCTTTGTGCTTCTCGATGTCGGTGCAAATGCTGATGCTAAGCCTGAACATCTTCTTCAGTATGCCATAATGGGTTCAATATACAGTCAAAAGGTTAGAGGGATTTCTAATCCTCGCGTTGGTTTATTGAATATTGGAACGGAAGAGAAAAAGGGTAACGAATTAACTAAGCATACATATGAATTAATGAAAAACATCGATGTAAACTTTATTGGGAATATAGAAGCTCGCGATTTGATGGAGGGTGTCTGTGATGTTGCCGTTACAGACGGATTTACAGGGAATATGGTGTTAAAAACCGTTGAGGGCACCGCGATGTCGATAATGAAGATGTTAAAAAGCTCCCTTATGTCGAGCTTCAAGAGCAAGCTGGCTGCATCGGTGTTAAAGCCAAATCTCTATCAATTAAAATCGAAGATGGATTACTCAGAGTATGGGGGTGCTGGCTTATTTGGCTTAAAAGCTCCTGTTATCAAAGCGCATGGCTCTTCTGATGCAACGGCGATATTCAATGCAGTTAGGCAAACTCGTGAAATGGTAGAGGGACAGGTTGCGGATACGATCAAAGCAGCCGTTGAGAAAGCGACCTTTAATAAGACTACTTAGGAGGAAAATAATGAGCAAGATAGCATTTATCTTTCCTGGTCAGGGCTCACAAACTGTTGGCATGGGAAAGTCTTTAGCAGAGGCTTATGGGCCTACCAATGATTTTTTTCTGAAAGCAGATAAGAAACTAGATTATTCTTTATCTAAGCTGATATTTGAAGGTCCGCAGTCCGAGCTGACATTGACTTTTAATGCACAGCCTGCTTTACTAACAACGAGCATAGCGGTAATGGAATATTTCAGACAATCTGGGATTATACCCGATTATGTTGCTGGGCACAGTCTTGGGGAATACACGGCCCTTGTAGCTGCTGGTGCCTTCAGTTTTGAAGAGGGTGTATATGCGGTTCATAAAAGAGGCGAATATATGGAAATCGCTGTCCCGAATGGAGAAGGGACCATGGCGGCCGTATTAGGACTAGATAGTGACAAGCTTGAAGCTGTCACTAATGAGATTACCGAAAGCGGTCATCTTGTTCAATTAGCTAATATTAATTGTCCGGGTCAAATCGTTATATCTGGGACAAGAAAAGGGGTTGAACTTGCCGGGGCAAAAGCCAAAGAAGTTGGAGCTAAACGCGTGCTGCCACTTGAGGTAAGCGGACCTTTTCATTCGGCATTAATGAAGCCGGCGGCTGAGAAGCTTAAAGCTGTACTTGATGAAATGGACATAAAGGATGCAAAGATTCCAGTGATTGCTAATGTATCTGCGCGAGAGATGACCGACGCTTCAGATATTAAAGAAAAACTAATCGAGCAGCTCTATTCCCCGGTTCAATGGGAAAAAAGTGTACGGAGAATGCTTGATTTAGGGGTCACGACTTTTATTGAAATTGGACCCGGAAAAGTGTTATCAGGATTAGTCAAAAAAGTAAGTCGGACGGTAAACACTTATGCAGTTTCAGATGTGAAAACATGCCAAGAGGTTATGGATGCGTTGAAGGAGGGGTCAAGATGAGGTTAGCGGGTAAAAAAGCATTAGTTACAGGAGCTTCTCGTGGGATTGGACGAGAAATTGCGTTAGAGCTTGCAAGGCAAGGAACGGATGTTGCCGTTAATTACTCTGGCAGTGAAGCAAAAGCCAGAGAGGTTGTTGATGAAATTCAAGCAATGGGAAAAGACTCCTTTGCTATTCAATGTGATGTTTCAAATAGTGACTCTGTGGCAAATATGATAAAAGAAACGATTGATAGATTTGAAAAAATTGATATTCTTGTGAATAATGCCGGAATTACAAAGGATAACCTCTTAATGAGAATGAAGGAAAACGAATGGGATGATGTCATGAATATCAACCTTAAAGGCGTGTTCCTTTGCACAAAAGCAGTGACAAGACAGATGATGAAGCAAAGGAGCGGCCGCATAATTAACATCTCTTCCATTGTCGGAGTGATGGGCAATCCTGGACAGGCTAATTATGTAGCTGCTAAAGCAGGTGTTATTGGTTTAACTAAAACAACTGCTAAAGAGCTTGCTTCGAGAGGGATAACGGTAAATGCTATTGCGCCTGGATTTATTACCACTGAAATGACTGACAAGCTTTCAGAGGATATCCAGCAGGAAATGTTGAAAGTGATTCCTTTAGCCCAGTTCGGTGAACCAAAGGATATTGCGAATACGGTTGTTTTCCTGGCATCGGATGATAGCCGTTATATAACAGGACAAACGATTCATGTGGATGGCGGTATGGTCATGTAAGACAACCCTATATTAAGGGGAAAATACGGTGTTTAACACGCCTTGAGCTTGTTAATGAGTAATTATTTTTTGGTAGATTATTCATATGAAATACTCTATAATGACCTGAGGGGAGGTGAATAACCAATGGCAGAGGTTTTAGAACGTGTAACAAAGATCATTGTAGACCGTTTAGGTGTAGAAGAATCTCAAGTCACTTTAGAGGCTTCTTTCAAAGATGATCTTGGTGCAGATTCCCTTGATGTAGTGGAACTTGTTATGGAACTTGAAGATGAGTTTGACATGGAAATTTCTGACGATGATGCTGAAAAAATCGCAACAGTCGGTGATGCTGTGAATTACATACAAGCAAAACAATAATCGTTGGATTCACACAAAGCTCCGTATTCTTACGGGGCTTTCTTTTATGAACAATTGTTATTCCAATGGTTTAAGGATTTTTTAAAAGTTTCTTTGCCTTTTTGTTCGTTATTCATTAAACTTTTATAGGTAGTTAAGTTTCTAGTTAAGGTGGAATTTTACATGCGTAAAAATGGAAAAGAGAAAAAAAGTATACGCACTAATGAAAGACAATTTAAAGAGTTACAGGAAGCTATTGGTGTTCAATTTTCAAACACCAAGCTATTAAAGCAAGCATTTACCCATTCATCCTATGTGAATGAACATAGGAGGAAGCCCTACGAGGACAACGAAAGACTAGAGTTTTTAGGTGATGCGGTTTTGGAACTAACGGTTTCCAAATTTTTGTTTTTGAAATATCCCATGATGAGTGAAGGGGAGCTGACTAAATTAAGGGCTGCAATTGTATGTGAACCATCACTTGTTGCGTTTGCTAATGAGCTGCAGTTTGGGAAATTCATTTTACTTGGAAAGGGAGAGGAATTAACCGGCGGCCGTGAGAGACCAGCTCTGTTGGCTGATGTATTTGAGGCGTTTATAGGTGCTCTCTTTTTAGATAAAGGCATGGAAACGGTTGTTACATTCCTCGATAAATATGTTTACCCAAAGGTGAATGCGGGTGCTTTTTCGCATGTGATGGATTTTAAAAGTCAGCTCCAGGAACTAGTTCAACGTGATAGTACAGGTATGATTGAATATAAGATACTCGTTGAAAAAGGACCGGCACATAACCGTGAATTCGTCTCTGTTGTTCTATTAAATGGAGTAGAAATTGGCACGGGTGCGGGACGTTCGAAAAAAGCTGCCGAGCAGCATGCCGCCCAAATGGCTCTGGAAAAGCTCAAAGCACATCTACATGAAAACTCAACAGAAACGCATCCAGAGTAAGGAGGAAATACAGTGTTTCTTAAACGATTGGATATTGTGGGCTTTAAATCGTTTGCTGAGCGAATAGCAGTGGATTTTGTTCAAGGTGTTACGGCCGTTGTTGGCCCTAATGGAAGTGGTAAGAGCAATATTACCGATGCTATTCGCTGGGTTTTAGGGGAACAATCCGCTAAATCGCTACGAGGCGCAAAAATGGAGGACATTATTTTTGCTGGAAGTGATTCGCGTAAACCTCTTAACTTTGCAGAAGTCACATTAACTTTAGACAACGAAGACCAGTTTCTGCCTGTTGATTATAACGAAGTCAGTGTTACCAGGCGCGTTTTTCGTTCTGGTGACAGTGAGTTCTTCATTAATAAACAAGCGTGTCGCCTAAAGGATATCGTCGATCTTTTTATGGATTCCGGACTTGGCAGAGAAGCGTTTTCGATTATTAGCCAAGGAAAAGTAGAAGAAATTCTAAACAGCAAAGCAGAGGATCGAAGAACCATTTTTGAAGAAGCAGCCGGTGTTTTAAAATATAAAACGCGAAAAAAGAAGGCTGAAGGAAAATTACATGAAACGGAAGAGAATCTTAACCGTGTTAACGACATCCTTTATGAGTTGGAAAGTCAGATTGAACCGCTAAAAATTCAAAGCTCGATGGCAAAGGATTATCTTGAGCAAAAAGAAGCGCTGGAAAAAGTAGAAGTTGCCGTTACGGTATTTGAAATTGAAGAACTGTATGCGAAATGGAAGTCGATGTCAGAGAAGGTAGAAGAGTTCAAGCAAAATGAAATAAAGCTTTCTACACTCCTGCAGGGAAAAGAAGCAAAGCTTGAAGAACTAAGAGATCAAATTGCTGCAATGGACGAATCCATTAGTCAATTACAGAACGTATTGCTCCATGCAAGTGAGGAGCTTGAAAAGCTCGAGGGCAGGAAGGAAGTCTTAAAGGAAAGAAAGAAAAATGCTGCGCAAAACAAGACTCAGCTTGAGAATAATGTAACGGAATTAACGAATAAAGTCTTGAGCTTAACTAGTCAGAAAGCAACGCTTGAAAAGCACGCTATCCAGCTGGAAAAGGAAGCATCATTAATAAAGGCTCAGCTAAAAGAAAAACAAACGCAGATCAATCTTCTAAATGAAAACATCGATCAGATAATCGATGATAGAAAAAGTGAGTATATTGAGATATTAAATACTCAGGCAGCTACAAAAAATGAATTGAATCTGATTGAACAGCAGCTAAAGCAGGTAAGTGAAAGAAGTAAGAGACAGGAAGGCGATAATGCTAAATATATTACCGAGCGTGAAGCGCTACAAAAGCAAATTGTCCACATTAAACAAACACTCAGCGCTGTTCAGCAACAAATAGAAGCCCAAGTCCATCTGTATCGAAATCAACACAAAGAGTTTGAATCGTTAAAAAGCACCTATGAAAAAAATGAGAAAATGCTGTATCAGGCATATCAATATTTACAGCAAACGAAATCCCGTAAAGAGATGCTTCAAGAAATGGAGGAAGGCTTTGCTGGCTTTTTTCAAGGTGTAAAGGAAGTATTAAAGGCACGGGAAGGGAATCTCCAGGGAATTGAAGGTGCGGTTGCTGAATTGATTTCGGTACCAAAGGAATATGAGGTAGCCATTGAAACGGCTCTAGGTACCAGTATGCAGCATATTGTTGTCAAGGATGAGCAGGCTGGCAGACAAGCTATTCAGTTTTTAAAGAATAATCGATTTGGTCGGGCAACCTTTCTTCCCCTCACTGTCATCAAAGGCAAAGCACTAGCAGAAAATCAATTGCGCTTAATGGCAAACCATCCTGATTTTGTTGGTGTTGCAGCAGAATTGATCAGCTATGATTCTATGTATGCCGATGTGATAAAAAACCTTTTAGGTATGGTTGTGATTACGAAGGATTTAAAGGGTGCTAATGAAATGGCCAAGCTCTTAGGATACCGTTGCCGCTTCGTAACACTCGATGGTGATCTCGTGAACGCCGGTGGTTCAATGACTGGTGGGGCTCTAAAACAAAATTCTGCTTCCTTATTGTCGCGGAAAAGTGAGCTTGATGAATTGAAGGAAAAATTAGCTGATATGGAAACGAAAACGGCTCACATGGAAGTAAAAATCAAAAAACTGAAAAAGGATGTCGCCAATAAGGAGGTCGAGCTCGAGGGGCTGCGGAAACAGGGTGAATCGCTAAGGCTTGAGGAGCAGGCGATAAAAGGGGAATTAAGGGAAGCGGAGCTCCAGGAAAAGAATATGAATGAACGTCTCTCCCTCTATGACCTCAATAAACAAGAATTTATGACGGAAGAGGAAAGAATCACCGCACGTAGGAAAAGCTTGAAGGCTTTACTTGAAAAGCTGCAAACAGACATTCAAGAGCTTGAAACAAACATTAACCAATTAAGTGAACAGAAGAATTCACAAACCACCTCAAAAGATACGCTGCTTTCAGAAATTAGTGAGCTAAAAGCGGTTTACGCAGCTAAAAGTGAACAGGTAAACCATGCTAAAGAAAAGTTTTCTGCGGCATCAATGGAACTTGAGGACAGTGAAAAGAAGCTACGCTTCTATCAGGAAGATTTACAGCTCTTGGATTCGGAAATGTCAGAGAGTTCATCAGGTGAAAGCAAGCTAAAGGAAGCTGCACTTGAAAAGCTTCGTGATAAAAATGAAACAGTCGAGCTGATTGCCAAAAGACGGGAAGAACGATTGAGCATGCAAAATGTGCTAGACGACCTCGATTTAGAAATTAAAGAATTAAAACGTCAGCACAGAGGTGTGACTGTATTTATGAAGGATGAGGAAGTGCAGCTTAATCGACTTGATGTGGAGCTTGAAAATAAACTGGCCCATTTAAGAGAAGAATACCTGCTGTCCTTTGAAGGAGCGAAGGAAGCATACCCGCTGACCCTTCCGATTGAGGAAGCTCGTACGAAGGTGAAATTGATCAAATTAGCACTAGAAGAGCTTGGAACTGTGAATCTAGGTGCTATTGAAGAATATGAAAGAGTGTCAGAACGCTATGAGTTTCTAATCGAGCAGCGCAATGATCTCGATGAGGCAAAGAATACATTGTTTCAGGTTATTGATGAGATGGATGAAGAGATGAAAAGAAGATTTGAGCAGACGTTTGAAGGGGTTCGTTTCCACTTTGAATCAGTATTTAAGGAATTGTTTGGTGGTGGCAGAGCAGATCTCCGGTTAACAAATCCAGAGGATTTATTGAATACAGGGGTGGATATTGTTGCCCAGCCTCCTGGTAAAAAGCTGCAAAATCTTGGCTTGCTTTCAGGTGGTGAGCGTGCTTTGACGGCCATTGCCCTATTATTTTCTATTTTAAAAATCAGGCCGGTACCCTTCTGTATACTAGATGAAGTAGAGGCTGCTCTTGATGAAGCAAACGTTTACCGCTTTAGTCAATACTTAAAACGATACAGTAAGGAATCTCAATTCATTGTTATTACTCACCGTAAAGGAACGATGGAGGAAGCGGATGTTTTATATGGAATAACCATGCAAGAGTCGGGGGTATCCAAGCTGGTATCCGTTCGGCTTGAAGAGACTGGTGAATTCGCTGCACAATAGATTGACCGATTCCTTCTAAGGCAGGAATTGAATGATTATTATCTTAAAGGAAGTGATTCTATGAGTTTTTTCAAAAGATTAAAAGAAAAAATTACGAAGCAGACTGACAGTGTTACAGAAAAATTTAAAGAAGGCTTAACGAAGACTCGTGATAGCTTTTCCGGTCGTGTCAACGAGCTTGTCTCTCGCTACCGAAAGGTTGATGAGGATTTCTTTGAGGAGCTGGAAGAAATCCTTATTCAAGCCGATGTCGGTTTTGATACAGTGATGACGCTGATTGAGGAATTGAAAATGGAAGTAAAAAGGAAGAATATCCAGGATCCAAATGAAGTTCAAAGTGTGATTTCTGAAAAGCTTATTGCGATTTATGAAAAAGGTGATACTTCTGTCACTTCCTTAAATATTCAGGAAAACGGCCTAACGGTTATCCTGTTCGTTGGTGTGAATGGTGTTGGTAAAACAACGACAATTGGTAAACTAGGTCATCAATTTAAATCAGAAGGTAAAAAGGTATTAATGGCAGCCGGAGACACCTTTAGAGCAGGTGCAATTGAACAGCTAGAGGTATGGGGAGAACGAGTTGGTGTTGAAGTGATTAAGCAGGCAGCCGGTTCGGATCCCGCTGCTGTTATGTACGATGCGATACAGGCAGCGAAATCACGGAATGCCGATATTCTATTATGTGACACAGCAGGCCGTTTGCAGAATAAAGTTAATTTAATGAAGGAACTAGAAAAGGTGAAACGGGTCATTGAAAGGGAAATTCCGGGTGCCCCACATGAAGTGCTGCTTGTATTAGATGCCACAACAGGTCAAAATGCAATGATTCAGGCTAAAACCTTTAAGGAAGCCACGGACGTATCAGGGATAGTCTTAACCAAGCTTGATGGTACAGCAAAAGGTGGTATCGTACTAGCGATTCGCAACGAGCTTAATATACCGGTTAAATTTGTTGGACTAGGTGAAAAAATGGACGACCTGCAATCCTTTAATGCTGAGCAATATGTGTATGGCTTGTTTGCTGACCTTGTTGAAAAAGCGGAATAAATTAATAGAATACAAGTGGTGAAAGGCTTTTTATAAGATGTAAAGATATTTTCTTGACATCTTGGTCAGATGTGTGTAGACTAACTTTTGTAAAGGCTTTTCACTTAACATAGGGGGAATAGCGATGCTTGAGAAAACAACGAGAATGAACTACTTATATGATTTCTATCAATCGTTGTTAACGCCGAAGCAACGCAGTTATATGGCTCTCTATTATTTAGATGATTTTTCCCTAGGTGAGATTGCGGAAGAATATAATGTTAGCCGTCAAGCTGTTTATGATAATATCAAACGGACGGAAACAATGCTTGAAGAATACGAAAAAAAGCTGTTATTATTCAAAAAATTTCAAGAGCGAACAAAGTTAATTGAAGAAATGGAAGAGGGACTGAAAGATGCAACATTGTCTCAACAAAGATTATCTGAATTAGTCAATGAGCTTGCGAAATTAGATTAGGAGGCGGCATACATGGCATTTGAAGGTTTAGCCGACCGACTGCAAAGTACGATTCAAAAGATTCGTGGAAAAGGGAAGGTCACGGAATCAGACGTTAAAGAAATGATGCGTGAAGTACGCCTGGCTCTATTAGAAGCCGATGTTAACTTTAAAGTTGTGAAGGACTTTGTCAAAAAGGTTAGCGAACGTTCTGTTGGTCAGGAAGTGATGAAGAGCTTAACACCTGGACAACAGGTTATTAAGGTCGTAAAGGAAGAACTAACAGAACTGATGGGTGGGGAACAGAGTAAAATCGCTGTTTCAAACCGGCCGCCGACAGTCATTATGATGGTCGGCCTACAGGGTGCTGGTAAAACAACCACAACAGGTAAATTAGCTAACCTACTTCGTAAAAAGTATAACCGCAATCCCATGCTGGTTGCCGCTGATATCTACCGACCGGCAGCCATTAAGCAGCTTGAAACGCTCGGAAAACAATTGAGTATGCCGGTTTTTTCACTAGGGGACCAAGTAAGTCCAGTTGACATTGCCAAGCAGGCGATTCAAAAGGCAAAAGAGGATCATCATGACTATGTTTTGATTGATACCGCTGGCCGTCTGCACGTGGACGAGGCATTGATGGATGAGCTGAAACAAATAAAAGAGCTGGCGAAACCGGATGAAATCTTCCTTGTTGTTGATGCCATGACCGGTCAGGATGCTGTAAATGTAGCTTCTAGTTTTAATGAGCAGCTAGGCTTAACCGGTGTTGTCTTGACGAAATTGGATGGTGACACTCGAGGCGGGGCAGCGTTGTCTATCCGTTCTGTTACCAATACACCGATTAAATTTGTCGGCCTTGGGGAAAAAATGGACGCAATTGAAGCGTTCCATCCTGAAAGAATGGCCTCGAGAATTCTTGGCATGGGTGATGTTCTGACGCTCATTGAAAAAGCACAGGCAAATGTGGACGAGGAAAAAGCGAAGGAATTGGAACAAAAGATGCGGACAGCATCGTTTACCTTTGATGATTTTCTTGATCAACTTGGTCAGGTTCGCAATATGGGACCATTAGATGAATTATTAAAGATGATGCCTGGAGCGAACAAAATTAAAGGGTTGAATAACCTGCAAATAGATGACAAACAGATTGCCCATGTAGAAGCAATCATTAAATCTATGACAAAGCAGGAAAAAGTGAACCCTGAAATTATCAATGCCAGCCGTCGTAAGCGAATTGCCAAAGGTAGCGGGACTTCTGTTCCAGAGGTTAATCGCTTGCTTAAGCAGTTTGAAGATATGAAAAAAATGATGAAGCAAATGGCAGGCATGCAGCAAAAAGGAAAGAAAAAGGGCGGTTTTAAATTTCCGTTTAAACCGTTTTAAGCTCTTGTTGGTAGTTTTAACTAACTGACAAGAAAAAAGACTTTACAAAGCTTTTAATAATTGATAACATATTATCTTGTGTGAAACTATTCGGAGGTGCTTATTAAAATGGCAGTAAAAATTCGTTTAAAGCGTATGGGAGCAAAAAAATCTCCTTTCTATCGTATTGTTGTAGCAGATTCTCGTTCTCCTCGTGATGGACGTTCTATTGAAACAGTAGGAACTTACAATCCGGTTACTCAACCGGCACAGATTAACATTGACGAGGAACTTGCATTAAAATGGTTACAAAACGGTGCAAAACCATCTGATACAGTACGTAACCTATTCTCACAGCAAGGTATTATGGAAAAATTCCATAATATCAAAAACGCTAAGTAATTCTTCTGTATGATGAAGGAACTTATCGAAGCAATTGTAAAACCCCTTGTTGACTATCCGGAAGATGTTCAAGTAAATGTTCATGAAGAGGATAATCGAATCACCTATCAGCTTTCCGTCAATAAAAAGGATATGGGAAAAGTGATTGGGAAGCAGGGACGGGTTGCAAAAGCAATACGAACGGTCGTATATGCAGCAGCAACAAATACCCAGCAAAAAAAGGCTTTTTTAGAAATCAAAGAGTAACATCCCTGATGATTCTCGTTATGGAAAGCCTAGATTCATCGATAAGACAGAAAAAGCGCAAGTGCCAATAAGGCTCCTGCGCTTTTTTTTAACATCATTTAGTTTTACATCTACATATTATTTCAAAGTCAAAAATCTGTGTGCTTTCGCTTATCTTGTATCATAATAGGAGTATGAGAGGAGGGCGCTTAGATGAAGCTTGTACAGACCGTGAACGTAAAGCAGATTTTAACCGAGAAAAGTAAAGCAGAGCTGGAAAAGAAGTATCATATGAATTTAGTTCAGCTGCAAAAGGAATGTGATCAGCTCCGTTTTGAGCAAAAGAAGCTAGAAAAGAAAAAATTCCAGCAGTCAGAGTTAAAAAATCAATTTGATAAAGAAATTCAAAGTAGACTTGAAAAAGTACAACTGATAGAGTTTCAATTAGAACAATTACATATGCTACCATTGGGAAGCGAATTAAAGGAAACAGAAGTTCAAGGGCTAGTAGACGTCAATAAAGGTGATTGCTGGAGTGAACTGTTACACAGGAAAACCATTGTGGTTAAGGATGACATTGTGATTGAAATACGTTAGAGGTGAGGATTCTAATGGAGAAGTGGTTTAATGTCGGAAAAGTTGTGAATACACACGGAATTAAAGGTGAGGTTCGTGTGATTTCCAAAACAGATTTCGCGGATGAGCGATATAAAAAAGGAAATTCTTTATTTCTATTTAAACAGGGTCAGAGTGAACCAATTGAATTAATTGTCAAAACTCATCGTACCCATAAAAACTTTGATCTGCTTTCCTTTGAGGGATATGATGATATTAATCAGATTGAATTGTTTAAGGACGGGTTGTTGAAGGTTCCTGAAAGTCAGCTTGGAGCACTGGATGAGGATGAGTATTATTTTCATGAAATCATTGGCTGCACGGTATTGACAGCTGATGGTACTGAAATTGGAAAAGTAACGGAAATCCTAACACCAGGGGCAAATGATGTTTGGGTTGTGAAGGGTAAGGGTAAGGAGAACTTAATCCCTTATATTGAGGAAGTTGTCAAAGAAATTGACGTTGAGGAGAAAAAGATTATTATCTCCCCGCTCGAGGGACTTTTGTCATGATGAAAATTGATGTATTGACACTGTTTCCTGAAATGTTTCCTGGCGTACTCGGGACCTCTATTTTAAAACGGGCAGAAGACATAAAGGCAGTTTCCTATCGGATTGTAAATTTTCGTGATTATGCTGATAACAAGCATCATACAGTGGATGATTATCCATATGGTGGGGGAGCCGGAATGGTGTTGAAACCACAGCCGATTTTTGATGCGGTAGCGGATTTAACAGTAAAATCAGAAGTAGAGAAACCACGTGTTGTTTTGCTTTGTCCACAGGGAGCACGCTATAATCAAAAAAAGGCTGAGGAGCTAGCGCAGGCTGACCATTTAATTTTTATTTGCGGGCATTATGAAGGCTATGATGAAAGAATTAGAGAGCATGTGGTGACAGATGAAATTTCGATTGGTGATTTTGTTCTGACAGGTGGAGAATTGGGAGCGATGGTGATTATTGACAGCGTTGTACGACTTTTGCCTGATGTCTTAGGAAACCAACAGTCTCATATCAAGGATTCCTTCAGTACAGGTCTCTTGGAGCATCCACATTACACTCGTCCTGCTGAATTTAGGGATATGAAGGTCCCGGATGTACTGCTGTCCGGGAATCACCGTTTAATAGACGAATGGCGGGCCAAGGAATCATTAAAAAGAACGTTTTTACGGCGTCCTGATTTGCTGGAGGATTTTGAATTAGATGATAAGCAAAAAAAATGGCTTCAGGAGTTAATCCAGAAGCAAGAAAGAAATAAGTAGTAATCATTTCAGGTTAAGTTAATTTTATTATCTGAAAAACATCATGACTATTGAACTCATGTCTATTATATGCTATTATATTTTTTGTGGCTTAGACCAATGGTTATAAGTCTTATAACGATGTTCCGCTGCAGTTTAGATAATCTATTTATTATGCAAGAGCATCTGTTGGAAGGAGTTGAAAACGATGCATAAATTAATCGAAGAAATCACAAAAGAACAACTTCGTTCAGATCTTCCTTCATTCCGTCCTGGTGACACAGTACGTGTACACGTTAAGGTTGTTGAGGGAACTCGTGAGCGTATTCAGGTATATGAAGGTGTTGTGATTAAGCGTCGTGGTGGTGGAATCAGCGAAACTTTTACAGTTCGTAAGATTTCTTACGGAGTAGGCGTTGAGCGTACTTTCCCTGTTCATACACCAAAAATTGCGAAGCTTGAAGTGATTCGTCGCGGTAAAGTCCGTCGTGCGAAACTTTATTATCTACGTAACCTACGTGGTAAAAAAGCTCGTATTAAAGAAATTCGATAATAGAGCGTTAAAAAGGAGCTTGGTAACAGGCTCCTTTTTATTGATTCTAGCTGATTTTTTTTATTTTTATCTGAAACTATTGTAAAATATATAGAAGAAGGTATGAAACAGTCCTATTTTTATGAAAGCAATAGAAAATTCCAATAAACCTAGTTCTGCTATTGTACATATGATTCATCCGACTACGACTGTTTCATAAATATACCCAAGAATGGCGGGGGATTTCGTTGGCAAAGAAAAAGAATGAATTATGGGAATGGATTAAGGCATTAGTTATTGCCGTATTATTAGCAGCAGTTATCCGATACTTTTTATTTGCTCCAATTGTCGTTGATGGTCTTTCCATGATGCCGACGTTACATGACCAAGACCGAATGATCGTCAGTAAGTTCAGCTATAAAATTGGTGCGCCTGAGCGTTTTGACATCATTGTATTCCATGCGCCTGAGGAAAAGGATTACATAAAACGAGTGATTGGTCTTCCGGGGGATACAATCGAGTATAAAGACGATACGCTGTACATAAATGGAAAGCGATATAAAGAGCCGTATCTAGATGAGTATAAAAAGCAAGTAATTGATGGTCCGTTGACGGAACCATTTACATTAGAAGAAAAAATTGGCCAGTCAACCGTACCAGAAGGTGAATTATTTGTGATGGGTGATAATCGCCGTTTTAGTAAAGACAGTCGTCATATCGGGACCGTGCCAATGGAAAAAGTATTAGGAAAAACAAGTGTGATTTATTGGCCGTTAGAGGATGTACGTTTTATTAAGTAAACAGGAGGTTTTGTAAGTTGACAATCCAATGGTTTCCTGGGCATATGGCTAAGGCTAGAAGACAGGTAACAGAAAAGTTAAAGCTAATAGATATTATTTTTGAATTGGTGGATGCCCGCATTCCCTTGTCTTCACGTAATCCCATGATTGATGAAATCATTCAGCATAAGCCTAGGCTTGTACTGTTAAATAAAGCAGATATGGCGGATAAGGCTGTTACGAAAGAATGGGTGGAGTACTTCAAGAAACAGGGAATAAAGGCGTTAGCCATAAACTCCCAAGCTGGTACAGGAATGAAAGAAATCGTGTCAGCAGCCCAGGAGATATTAAAGGATAAGTTTGACAGGTTGAAAGCGAAGGGGGTTAAACCTCGAGCTATAAGAGCGATGATTGTTGGAATTCCTAATGTTGGAAAGTCCACCTTAATTAACCGCTTAGCAAAGAAAAATATCGCCAAAACGGGAAATACTCCGGGCGTTACAAAGGCCCAGCAATGGATTAAAGTAGGAAAAGAACTCGAATTATTGGATACTCCGGGAATTCTTTGGCCAAAATTCGAAGATCCAGAGGTCGGATTGAAGCTTGCACTAACGGGAGCGATTAAGGATGCAATCTTAAATTTACAGGATGTGGCAATTTATGCGATTCGCTTTCTTGAGGGGAATTATCCAACCCGTTTTAAGGAACGTTTTCATATCGATGAATTTCCAGAAGATATCGTTCAATTTTTTGATATGATTGGTAAACAACGAGGCTGTTTAATGGGAAAAGGCGAGGTTGACTACGATAAAGTAACCGAGCTCATTATCCGAGAAATCCGGACTGAAAAAATGGGAGCAATATCGTTTGAAAAACCCGTAATAGCTGCTTCTGAGTCGAATACAGATGCGTAATTTACTTGAACTAAACAAAAAAATCAAGACGATTTCATTCAGAGAGCGTCTTGATTTTTTGTTTTTTAACCGATAAAAATAATAGTAAAGAAATAATAGGGGTAGATGAAATTGAAATGGACAATAAAGGAAATAGAAAAGAAGCTGGTCGCGATAAAGGATGAACAGGATGATTTTTTTCGACAGCTCCAGCAGGATGAAAGAAAAGGAGTTCAAACCCTTATAAATAAATGGCATCGCGAGCAGAGGATGCGGAAGCTGCAGCACGAGAGATTTCTGGAAATGACCGTATATGAAAAGAAATATAGAAAAGCAGGCTATCAATTGATTGCGGGGATTGATGAAGTTGGACGAGGTCCACTAGCGGGTCCGGTTGTGGCTGCCGCTGTTATCCTACCTGGAGACTTTTATCTGCCAGGTATTGACGATTCCAAAAAACTAACTGAGCAAAAACGAGAGCATTTGTATCAAGAAATAAAAGCTAAAGCTATAGCCATTGGTCTTGGTATTATTGATAATAATGAAATTGACCACATAAATATTTTTGCTGCCACAAAAAAAGCAATGATGTCCGCTATCTCACAATTAGAGCCAAAACCTGAATTTCTTTTAATTGATGCAATGAAACTAGATACACCATACCCGCAGGAGTCAATTATTAAAGGCGATGGATTAAGTATTTCCATTGCAGCAGCATCGATTGTGGCAAAGGTAACACGAGATCGCATGTTAAAGGAGTATGACCTGCAATATCCAAACTACGGCTTTGCTAACCACGCAGGCTATGGGACAAAAGAGCATTTGGAATCCATTCAAGCCAATGGAATTACACCCATCCATCGTAAGAGCTTCGCTCCTATAAAGGAATACATATCTCGAGGGTAACAGTATGAATATAATCAGCAATTTAATATCAGGACTGAATCAAAATGGAGCATTATCTGATTTAAAAACAGCTTCGTTTCAGCCAGGTCAAATAGTGAATGGCAAAATAATCAAATTGTTTCCGAATGGAATGGCCTCGCTTCAGATTGGTTCGCAAAAGATTGTCGCTCAATTGGAAGCAGCCTTAGTAGCCCATCAGAGTTATTGGTTTCAGGTTCAGCCTGGAGATGGAAAAGTAAGGTTGAAGGTGTTAACAGCTTCCACTAAGCATGGGAGTGCTCCCATCGACCCCTTACCTCTGCTACTAAAGGAACTCCAAATTCCAGCAGATAGAGAGCATCTTGAATTGACTCGTTATTTTCTTAAGGAGCAGCTACCGTTTGATAAAGATATGATAGAGCAGGCGATCGCTTGGATTAAAGAGGTGGATTCAAACAAATCTGGCTTCGAAGCGATTAAACAGATGGTCTTAAGGGAGCTACCGATGACAAAATCAACCTTTCAGGCACTATTGGCCGCTAACGATACAGTATCTCTGACAGAGGGGCTGGAAGAATTAGACGGGATTCTTGGGCAATCTAAGTCAAAAGTAGCTCAGCCATTGAAGTGGATGATTGAGCATTTATTGCAATCTAATCATGAGCGGAATTCTTTCTCTTCCGTACAAAAAACTGAGGGGATCGAAAAGGATGTCCAGCCATCAATGCTTGCGGAAAAAATGAAGGAGCTCATGCAGCAGATTGGTTATACACATGAATATGAAATTGGCAGGCTGGTACATGGAAAAGCTGATGAGACCTCTTTACAAAATACGTTAAAAGGACTGCTATTGAATTTTATCCAGGAGGATGTAACCGAGGTTGGTAAGAATCTTGCTGAGAGAATGCTCCATAAAATTACGGGTCTTCAGCTTCTTGCCCAGGATGTTAAAGTAATGGAACAATTTGCGCTCCAAATACCCTTTCCACTTGGGCACAAAACAATTGATTTAACGATGCAGTGGAGCGGAAGAAAAAATAAGAAGGGGCAAATGGACCCGGCATACTGCCGAGTGCTTTTTTACTTGGAACTTCAACAGCTTAAGGAAACAATGATAGATATGCAGGTACAGAATCGAATCATTACATTGACCGTTGTTAATGAACATCCCCATCTAAAGCAACTAGCGATACCTTATATCAATATACTAACGGAGAATTTGCAGGCATTCCGCTTTACTCTGTCAGCTGTCAGCTTTGTAAGGCCGTCAGAGCAAAATATAAAACAGTTAAAAGCATCATCATTATATACAGGTCAAAGTTCTTATTCAGGAGTGGATGTACGAATATGACGAATCAGTTTGAGAAAAGAAAAGAAGCGGTTGTCCTTTCCTATGAGGAGCATCAATCAGATGCTCCAAGGATTGTCGCTAAAGGAAAGGGACTGACAGCCGACAAAATTCTAGCAGAAGCCAAAAAACATCAAATTCCAATACAGGAGGATCCTTCTTTAGTAGAGTTATTAGGAAAGTTAAATATAAATGATAAGATTCCTGATGAGCTTTATCAGGCAGTTGCAGAGGTATTTGCCTTCATCTATCAGTTAGATTCGAAGGTGAATAAATAAAACTAATGGTATATTGAAATATATAGATAGTATCGTAGTATTTTATTTATAACTATAGAATATTTATATATAAAATAATATTTTTTCTATTTCACTATAGTTTAAGAGAATTGAAAACGGTTACAACGCTAAAAGTGTCCGAATATTTAAAAAAAAGTAAATTTTTGATTCATTATTGTAGACAAGTTCCGTTACCTTAATATAAAATGTATGAAAGCGCAGTATATTTTTATTTTATTCAATAGTGAAAAACTATTGGAAAAGGAAGTAGCTGTTTTATACAGATGCTTTCTACTAGTTTGATAGGAGGATGGGAAATGAATATTCATGAGTACCAAGGAAAAGAAATCCTCAGAATGTATGGGGTAGAGGTTCCAAATGGTAAAGTTGCATTTACTGTCGAAGAAGCAGTGGAAGCAGCGAAGCAACTTGGATCCGATGTTTGTGTCGTGAAAGCGCAGATTCACGCAGGTGGAAGAGGAAAAGCTGGCGGTGTAAAAGTCGCAAAAAATTTGGATGAGGTTCGTACATACGCAACTGAAATTCTGGGTAAAACACTTATCACGCATCAAACAGGTCCAGAAGGCAAGGAAGTCAAACGCTTACTTATCGAAGAGGGCTGTGACATTAAGAAAGAGTACTATGTTGGTCTTGTATTAGACCGCGCGACTTCAAGAGTGACCTTAATGGCCTCTGAAGAAGGTGGAACTGAGATTGAAGAAGTGGCAGAAAAGACTCCAGAGAAAATCTTTAAAGAAGAAATTGATCCGGTGTTGGGATTAATGCCATATCAAGCACGCAGAATCGCCTTTAATATTAATATTCCGCATAATCTAATCAACCAGGCTGTAAAGTTTATGATGGGACTTTACAATGCTTATGTTGAAAAGGATTGCTCAATTGCTGAAATCAACCCGCTTGTTGTAACAGGTGATGGAAAAGTAATGGCACTTGATGCAAAATTAAACTTTGATTCAAATTCACTATATAGACAAAAAGATGTTCTTGAATACCGTGACCTTGAAGAGGAAGACCCAAAAGAGATCGAAGCATCTAAATATGATTTAAGCTATGTTTCTCTAGATGGGAACATAGGCTGCATGGTAAACGGAGCTGGACTTGCCATGTCAACAATGGATATTATTAAACATTATGGCGGAGATCCGGCAAACTTCCTTGATGTTGGGGGCGGTGCCACAGCTGAAAAGGTAACAGAAGCTTTCAAAATTATCCTTTCTGATCCAAATGTTAAAGGTATTTTTGTTAATATCTTTGGTGGAATCATGAAGTGTGATGTTATTGCAACGGGTGTTGTCGAAGCTGCGAAGCAATTAGGTCTTGAAGTGCCGCTTGTTGTACGTTTAGAAGGTACAAACGTAGATCTTGGTAAACAAATTTTACGTGAATCAGGTCTTAATATTGTTCCTGCTGAGTCAATGGCTGACGGAGCACAAAAAATCGTTACACTAGTGAAGTAATAGAAAGGAGAATAGACGTGAGCGTATTTATTAATAAAGATACAAAAGTAATTGTTCAAGGGATTACAGGATCCACTGCCCTTTTTCATACAAAACAAATGTTAGAATATGGTACTAAAATTGTTGGAGGTACGTCACCAGGTAAGGGTGGACAAGAGGTTGAAGGCGTACCCGTGTTTAACACAGTGAAAGATGCTGTAGATGCTACAGGTGCAACTGCATCAGTTATTTATGTTCCTGCTGCTTTTGCTGCCGATGCTATTATTGAAGCAGTAGACGCTGAGATTGAGCTCGCTATTTGTATTACTGAGCATATTCCAGTACTGGATATGGTAAAAGTGAAACGTTATATGGAAGGCAAGAAAACCCGCTTAGTCGGACCTAACTGCCCGGGAGTGATTACAGCTGATGAATGTAAAATTGGTATCATGCCAGGATACATTCACAAAAAAGGCCACGTTGGTGTTGTATCCCGATCTGGAACATTAACATATGAAGCGGTTCATCAATTAACACAGGCTGGTATTGGCCAAACAACGGCTGTGGGAATTGGCGGAGACCCTGTTAACGGTACAAACTTCATCGATGTTCTTAAAGCATTCAATGAGGACCCAGAAACCGAAGCAGTGATCATGATTGGTGAAATCGGTGGAACAGCTGAAGAAGAAGCTGCAGAATGGGTAAAAGCTAATATGACAAAGCCGGTTGTTGGCTTTATTGGTGGTCGTACAGCACCTCCAGGAAAACGTATGGGTCATGCAGGAGCGATTATTTCAGGCGGTAAAGGTACGGCAGATGAAAAAATTCGTGTGATGAATGAATGTGGCATCAAAGTGGCCGACACCCCTTCTGTAATGGGAGAAACGTTAATTACTGTTTTAAAGGAAAAGGGTCTTTACGAAAAATGTAAAACACATTAATAAGGTAATTGTAGGACTAAGTCCCCCGAAAATGGGGGGCTTTTTCCCGTTTCCATTAGTTTAGAAGGTGCAACTGACCTTTTATAGAATTAAATACTTAGATAAGAGGAGGATTATTATGAATTTCAAACAAAGACTGATTCATCTCCACCATTGCAGAGGGGCGAGTTGGGATAGTATTTTTACAATTCTTAAAAAAGACCCCCAGTTAAACTCCCTCTATGATTCCCATCCTAAGAGCCTGCTCTGCGCGCTAAAAACCGCTCCTTCCATCCTTCATGACTTAAAATTAGAGAATGCTATCGACAGGATTCACTCTTATGAGCAGTTGCAGATTAATATTTTGACTATTTTTGATGATGAATATCCTATGCTGTTAAAAGAAACGTATAAGCCTCCCTGGGTCCTTTATGTAAAAGGTGATATAGACCTATTAAATTCGAAAAGGAAACGGCTTGCTGTCGTTGGCTCTAGACAGGCAACAGCATTTGGGAAAAAGTCTATCGAGTTATTATTTCCAGAGTTAATAAAACAGGACACGGTCATAGTAAGCGGTCTTGCTGCCGGAATAGACGCAGAAGCACATCAAACTGCTATTCGTCTTGGCGGTAAGACAATTGGTGTTATTGCAGGTGGATTCGAATATATATATCCTAAGCAGAATGAAAGGCTTGCACAGGAAATGATGCAGACACATTTGGTGATATCTGAATATCCTCCACATACCCCTCCTCAAAAATGGCATTTTCCGATGAGAAATCGTATTATTGCAGGAATCAGTCAGGGAACCCTTGTTGTCGAAGCAAAAAAAAGGAGTGGTTCATTGATTACAGCAGATTACGCACTGCAAGAAGGAAGGGATGTATTTGCTATTCCCGGACATATTCTTACTCCGTATTCATTTGGAACGAATCACCTTATTCAACAAGGTGCCAAACTTGTTATCACAGCGCAGGATATTTTAGAAGAGTTATAAGTTAGAGTATGTATATAATTTTTAGCTATTAATATAATGAAGAAAAATAACTGTTTTTGTTTCGTTTTCCCCAACTTTTTGTGAAATATTCAATAAAAAGGTTGAAATTATTTTTAATCTGTTATACATTTTGCAACATAAGTTATGTCATTACTGAATTTCTAAAAATGTATTATAATGAAGTAAATCATCTAGTTAAAGATTACGAAAAAGGTCGGAAAATATCCGTGTAAATGGATGATAAATGTACAAATGGAATAGACTTTTAATACTTATTTTTATAGCCTAAAACCATGGTCATTTTGAAAATAGTCATATAAAAGATGAAATATTGCAAATAATTTAACGGCTTTTGTTGACAGACGAGATGAATTTGGACAATAATAATGAATATTTTAAGTTTACAGCTATAAGGATAGAAATAGTGCGGATATAATCCCTCTTGAGGAGGATTTTGGAATGTCAGAGTTTCTTGTAATCGTTGAATCACCTGCAAAGGCTAAGACGATTGAGAAGTATTTAGGGAAGAAATATAAAGTAAAAGCATCGATGGGACATATTAGGGATTTACCTAAGAGTCAAATGGGTATTGATTATGAAAAACAGTTTGAACCGAAATATATTACGATTCGAGGTAAAGGTCCTATTTTGAAGGATTTAAAAACAGCTGCAAAAAAGGCAAAGAAAGTATATCTTGCAGCTGACCCTGATCGCGAAGGGGAAGCCATTGCTTGGCATTTAGCGAATAGTTTAAACGTAGACGTAAACTCTGATTGTCGAGTTGTTTTTAATGAAATAACAAAAGATGCTATAAAAGAGTCGTTTAAGCATCCTCGTCCAATTAATATGGATTTAGTGGATGCACAGCAGGCGAGAAGAATCCTAGACCGACTAGTAGGATATAACATTAGCCCATTATTATGGAAAAAGGTAAAAAAGGGTTTGAGTGCTGGTAGAGTTCAATCGGTCGCTGTTCGTTTGATTATTGATAGAGAAAAAGAGATTAAAGCATTTATCCCTGAAGAATATTGGACAATCAATGGTGAGTTTTTAAAAGGGACTGAGAGCTTCGAGGCATCGTTTTACGGGATAGATAAGAAGAAAGTAGAGCTAGGCTCTGAGTCAGATGTAGAAGCAGTCTTAAAGCAAATGGATGGTAACCGGTTCACTGTCGAAAATGTGACGAAAAAAGAACGTCGCCGAAATCCGGCTGCCCCTTTTACGACTTCTTCATTACAGCAGGAAGCAGCAAGAAAGCTGAATTTCAGAGCTAGAAAGACGATGATGCTTGCGCAGCAGCTTTATGAAGGTATAGATATTGGAAGTGAAGGTACAATTGGTCTTATTACATATATGAGAACAGATTCTACCCGTATCTCTGATATAGCAAAGGGAGAAGCTGCACAATATATCGAAACCACCTATGGTAAGAACTATTTGCAGGAAGAACAGCGTAAGGAAAAGAAAAATGCAAACGCACAGGATGCCCATGAAGCTATTCGCCCGACAAGTGCTTTACGTGAACCGAGTAGCCTAAAGGAATTCCTTTCTCGGGATCAATTGCGACTGTATAAATTAATTTGGGAACGATTTGTAGCAAGTCAAATGTCTGCTGCTGTCATGGATACAATGAGTGTTGATTTAAAGAATGGTCCTGTCATATTCAGAGCAACGGGTTCAAAAATCAAGTTTCCTGGCTTTATGAAGGTTTATGTAGAAGGAACGGATGATAATGCCGAGGAGAAAAAAGACCGCTTACTTCCTGATTTGCGTGAAGGTGACGTGGTCTTGAAGAAGGATATCGATCCTAAGCAGCATTTTACACAGCCACCTCCGCGATATACAGAAGCAAGGCTGGTAAGAACTCTTGAAGAGCTTGGAATCGGGCGTCCCTCAACATTTGCACCGACATTAGATACCATTCAAAAGAGAGGCTACGTTGCCCTAGAAAATAAACGCTTTATTCCGACTGAACTCGGAGAGATTGTGACAGAATTAATGTTTGATTTCTTCCCGGAAATACTTAATGTGGAATTTACGGCTAAAATGGAACAAGATTTGGATAACATTGAAGAGGGTCAAATAAACTGGGTAAAAATCATTGATGATTTTTACCAAGGGTTTGAGAAGAAGCTTAAAATAGCTGAGAAAGAAATGGAACATGTAGAAATTAAAGATGAGCCTGCCGGTGAAGATTGTGAGCAATGTGGAAATCCGATGGTATTTAAAATGGGTCGCTATGGAAAATTCATGGCATGTAGCAATTTTCCTGACTGTCGAAATACAAAGGCTATTGTAAAGGAAATAGGTGTCAAGTGTCCGAAATGTAATGAAGGTAATATAATTGAAAGAAAAAGTAAGAAAAAACGGATATTCTATGGTTGTGATCGCTTTCCAGAATGTGATTTTCTTTCTTGGGATAAGCCATTACCTCGCAAATGTCCTAAATGTGAAGCGCTCCTAGTAGAAAAGAAGCTTAAAAAGGGTATACAGGTACAATGCGTGGAATGTGATTATAAAGAAGAGCCGCAAAGTTAAGGGTGAGTAAAATACTCACTCTTTTCCTATGTGACAAATGAAAATTGATTAATTGCTGTTATTTTGACAAAATTATATAAAAATCGACATAAATCATCACTTGAAACTTTATTCTCTTGCAGATTTTGTGTAAAATGCAGAGTGAATGTAAATAAAAAGACTATAAGCGAATTGGATAAGTTTTTTACTTGAAGAAATAAATTCTCAGCTTTGTTGAGTGATTGTGATGAAAGGTTTATGTTCTTTACTTTAGGAGGTTTAGTATGTCAGATAAATTTGTAAATGTAATTGGTGCGGGGCTTGCAGGAAGTGAAGCAGCCTGGCAATTAGCGATAAGGGGGATTTCAGTCCGATTATATGAAATGAGACCTGTTAAACAAACCCCGGCACATCATACAGATAAATTCGCTGAGCTTGTCTGTAGTAATTCCTTAAGAGCCAATAATTTAACGAATGCAGTAGGTGTATTAAAGGAGGAAATGCGTCAGCTTGATTCAGTGATCATACGATCTGCCGACGAATGCGCTGTACCAGCTGGAGGTGCGTTAGCCGTTGATCGCCATGAATTTGCGGGGCATGTTACGGATAGTGTAAAAAACCATCCAAATGTGACGGTTATGAACGAAGAGGTAACGGAGATACCTGAGGGAGTGACCATTATTGCGACTGGTCCATTAACAAGTTCAGCACTTGCTGAAAAACTGAAGACAATGACTGGAGAGGATTATTTATATTTTTATGATGCTGCCGCACCAATCGTTGAAAAAGATAGTATTGACATGAACAAGGTATACTTAAAATCCCGTTACGATAAAGGCGAAGCTGCTTATTTAAACTGTCCGATGACAGAGGAAGAATTCGATCGCTTCTATAATGCTTTAATTACGGCAGAAACAGCACCTTTGAAGGAGTTTGAAAAGGAGGTTTTCTTTGAAGGGTGTATGCCAATTGAAGTGATGGCTAAAAGAGGGAGAAAAACGATGTTATTCGGTCCTATGAAGCCAGTTGGACTTGAGGACCCGAAAACAGGGAAAAGACCTTATGCTGTTGTTCAATTGCGCCAGGATGACGCCGCTGGAACACTATATAATATTGTTGGCTTTCAGACGCATTTGAAGTGGGGAGCACAGAAAGAAGTGCTGCAATTAATCCCCGGTCTTGAACAAGCGGAGATTGTACGCTACGGTGTCATGCATCGAAATACCTTTATTAATTCACCAAAAGTGTTAAAGTCAACCTATCAATTTAAACTCCGTGAAGATTTGTTTTTTGCTGGTCAAATGACAGGAGTGGAAGGGTATGTTGAATCGGCAGCAAGTGGATTGGTTGCCGGAATAAACGCTGCAAGACTAGTAAATGGGCAAGAGACAGTGTCTTTTCCTGTGGAAACAGCAATTGGTAGTATGGCACATTATATTACAACGACTAATGCGAAGAACTTCCAGCCGATGAATGCTAATTTTGGCTTGTTTCCTGAACTTCCAGTGAGAATCAAAGGGAAGCAGGAAAGAAATGAACAACATGCAAAGCGTGCGTTGGAAACAATTCAGAACTTTAAGAACAGTTTGTGAATTAATTGCTGAGGCTGCTATAATATGGTATAGTATAGTAGCCTATATGAGGTGAGCAGGTATGACTGAAAATGTGAACGTTATGTTAAAGTTGTTTATTGAATATTTACAAATTGAACGAAATTATTCACAATATACAATTGGGTCTTATGAGCATGATGTAAAAGATTTTTTTATGTTCATGAGTGAACAAAATATTAACGGAGTAAAGGAAGTAACCTATTCAGACATACGAATCTATTTAACGAAACTGTATGAATTAGAATTAGCCCGTAAATCAGTGGCAAGAAAAATATCCAGCTTACGTAGCTTTTATAAGTTTTTGCTGAGGGAAAAAATAATTGAAGAAAATCCCTTTACGCTTGTTTCGATCCCTAAAGCAGAGAAACGGTTGCCTAATTTTTTTTATGGTGAAGAAATGCAACAGTTATTTACGGCATGTAAAACAGATACACCGTTGGGGTTAAGGAATTTAGCCTTACTAGAATTATTATACGCTACAGGGATTCGCGTAGGTGAATGCAGCCAATTACAGCTTAAGGATGTTGATTTCTTTTTATCAACCATTCTTGTTCACGGTAAGGGTCAGAAGGATCGCTATGTCCCTTTTGGCAGCTTTGCTCATGATGCATTAGAACAATACATACATATTGGACGTAAACATTTGATGAGAAATCACGATAATCATGATTATCTTTTTGTCAATTACCGAGGTGGTCCTCTTACAACGAGAGGGATAAGCGTCATATTAAATAAGATACTTGAGGATTCAACGTTTAATGGGAAAATACATCCCCACATGATCAGACATACATTTGCGACTCATTTACTGCAAAATGGAGCAGATATGAGAACAGTTCAAGAGCTATTAGGTCATGCTTTTCTTTCGTCAACACAAAAATATACTCATGTAACTAATGAATATCTAAGAAATTCATATCTTTCACACCATCCACGAGCTTAAAAGTGTACAGCGAATGCATGTGATAGGCTCCAAGAATGATTTGCTGATAAACCGTGATAAAAAGGAGGGCTTTTGGTGGCGGAATTTCATGCAACCACTATTTTTGCGATTCAGCACAAGGGGAAATGTGCTATGGCTGGTGACGGCCAAGTAACCTTTGGGAATGCTGTTGTTATGAAGCATACAGCTAGAAAAGTTAGAAAGCTTTTTAATGGAAAAGTATTAGCCGGATTTGCAGGCTCTGTTGCAGATGCCTTTACATTATTTGAATTATTTGAAGGCAAACTAGAGGAGTATAATGGAAATCTGCAGCGTGCAGCTGTAGAGTTAGCTAAACTATGGAGAAGTGATAAGGTTTTAAGAAGATTGGAAGCAATGTTAATTATCATGGATGAGAAGGATTTGCTGCTTGTTTCAGGTACTGGGGAAGTGATTGAGCCTGATGATGGTATTTTAGCTATTGGTTCAGGAGGTAACTATGCGTTATCTGCGGGGCGTTCATTAAAAAAATATACCGGTGAACATTTAACAGCGAAGGAAATAGCCAAAGCAGCTCTTGAAATTGCCTCAGAAATCTGTGTCTATACAAACGACAATATTATTGTCGAAGAGCTATAGTGGGAAGGGAGTCCAAATAATGGGAACTAGTATGAATTTAACACCCCGTCAAATTGTTGAACGACTTAACCAATATATTATCGGTCAAAATGATGCAAAAAAAGCGGTTGCGGTGGCACTTCGTAATCGATATCGCCGTAGTCTTTTAGATGAAAAAATTCGAGATGAAATCAGCCCGAAAAATATCCTTATGATTGGACCGACAGGTGTGGGGAAAACGGAGATTGCCCGAAGAATTGCAAAGCTTGTTCAGGCGCCGTTTGTGAAAGTGGAAGCTACGAAATTTACGGAAGTTGGCTATGTTGGTCGTGATGTGGAATCAATGGTTCGGGATTTAATTGAAACAGCTGTACGACTTGTAAAAGAAGAAAAAATGCAAAGCGTAAAAGGTAAAGCGGAGAAGAATGCCAATCAGCGGTTAATTGAATTGCTTGTCCCTTCCAATAAAAAAGCGTCAGCGATAAAAAATCCACTTGAAATGCTGTTTGGTGGTGGCAATAACCAGGAACAGCAGGATACAAGTGGTACAGAAGAAGCGAGTCTGCAGGAGAAGCGGAGAAATGTGCAGCTTAAGTTAGAGGCTGGGGAATTGGAAAATGAAATAGTAACAGTTGAAGTCGAAGAAAATCAGCCCTCTATGTTTGACATGCTACAGGGCTCAGGCATGGAACAAATGGGCTTGAATATGCAAGATGCATTAGGAAGTCTAATGCCTAAACGTCGTAAAAAAAGAAAACTAGCTGTTCATGAAGCTAGAAAAGTATTAACGCAGGAAGAAGCACAGAAGTTAATTGACATGGACGAGGTTACACAGGAAGCGGTATATCGTGCAGAACAGTCTGGTATCATCTTTATTGATGAAATTGATAAAATTGCCAGTAAGAATAGTGGTGGCTCATCCGCGGATGTCTCTCGTGAAGGTGTCCAACGTGATATTCTTCCAATTGTGGAAGGATCAACGGTTGTTACGAAGTACGGTTCAGTGAAAACTGATCATATTTTATTTATTGCGGCTGGTGCATTTCATATCGCAAAGCCTTCTGATTTAATACCGGAGTTACAGGGTAGATTCCCAATCCGGGTTGAACTTACGAAATTAACAACAGATGATTTTGTAAAGATACTTATTGAGCCTGATAATGCATTAATTAAACAATATGAAGCATTATTGGCAACCGAAGGTATACAAATTGAATTTTCTGACGATGCTATTACTAAGATCGCTGAAGTGGCATTTGAGGTGAATCAAAATACCGATAATATTGGGGCAAGACGTCTGCACACGATATTAGAAAAACTGCTTGAGGATTTATCCTTTGAGGCAGCGGAAATTACAATGGATAAAATAACAATCACACCGCAATATGTTGAAGAAAAGCTAGGGGCAATTTCAAGGAATAAAGATTTAAGCCGTTTTATTCTCTAAACTCTATTATCGTATATGCTACTAGGGCTATGAGAAACGAACGAATACAACAATAGATTAGAATAATATGGGTGTTAGTTAATAGGAGGAAGAATGTAATGGATTTATTAACAAAGACAAGAAAGATTAATGCAATGCTGCAAAAGGCAACCGGTAAATCAGTAAACTTTAAAGAGATGGCAGATACATTAAGTGATGTCATTGATGCAAATATATTTGTCGTCAGTCGTCGCGGAAAATTACTTGGTTTCTCAGTGAATCAGCAGATTGAAAATGACCGAATGAAGAAAATGTTAGAGGATCGTCAATTCCCTGAAGATTATACTAAGAATTTATTCAGCATCAATGAGACTACACCAAATCTTAACATTGATAGTGATTATTCTGCTTTTCCATCTGAGAATAAAGATCTTTTCAAACACGGTTTAACAACGGTTGTACCCATTATCGGTGGTGGTGATCGCCTTGGTACACTAATTCTATCAAGATTAGAAGAGCAGTTTCATGATGATGATCTAATTCTTGCTGAATATGGTGCCACTGTTGTTGGAATGGAAATTCTTCATGAGAAGGCTGAGGAAATTGAAGAGGAAGCTCGCAGTAAAGCCGTTGTTCAAATGGCCATTAGCTCCCTTTCCTATAGTGAACTAGAAGCTATTGAGCATATTTTTGAAGAATTAAACGGTACCGAAGGTCTTTTGGTTGCTTCGAAAATTGCTGATCGTGTTGGAATTACCCGCTCTGTTATTGTAAACGCACTCCGTAAGCTAGAAAGTGCTGGTGTTATTGAATCGCGTTCATTAGGAATGAAAGGGACCTATATTAAGGTTCTTAATGATAAGTTTTTACTTGAATTAGAAAAATTAAAAACAAATTAATCATGTGCAAACCAAAAAAATCATCTGTTTCTTAAACAGATGATTTTTTTGGGTATTTTTGTTATTTAAACATAATATTTTTAATAAAGATGAGAAATTTTTCGACAAATGACAACAAATGAAACAATGATAAGTTGAATTTGTTGAATAAGCTTGAATTTATAGTTATTGTTAATTGTTGTGTTCTTATGAAGTTTTGTATTTATAGGTATATTGCAGTGTTTAACGATAATGTTTTTGCTAGTATTGTGAGTATTGTTTTAATGAATTAAAATGATAATAAGGGTTTTATGGGGATGAAATTAAAATGGGACTATTTACTTAATAAAATTAACACTACAATCATAGACATATTATTACGATTTCATTACAATTAGACTTATAACTATAGATTAATTATTTTTCTCCAAAATTCTACATATTTCTCTCTGAATAAATATTATAGAAATATAGGGGTGTGTTAAGATGCGTTTATTCACAGGCACAATATCAACTTTGGAGAATGCCCTTAATTATTCATCAACAAAACAAAAGGTCATATCCCAAAATATTGCCAATGTAGATACTCCAAATTATAAGGCGAAGGATGTTCGTTTTAAGACTGCTCTAGATCAGGCGATCAGTCAGTCTATTTCAGCAAACCGTACGGATAATAGACATTATGTCTTTAATAAACCAACTGAAACATCTTTTTCCATCATCAATAAAAATCACATGTCCTATAACGAAAATGGGAGCAGTGTGGATATTGATCAGGAAATGTCGGATTTAGCTAAAAATCAAATTTACTATAATGCTCTAACAGAAAGAATTAGTGGTAAATTTTCAACTCTGCAGAATGTCATAAGAGGTGGGAAGTAATGACGATATTCCATAGTATGAACACAACCGCTTCAGCTTTAACAGCTCAACGACTTCGGATGGATGTTGTTTCATCCAATATGGCAAATGCTGATACAACAAGGGCAAAAAATGTTAACGGCCAGTGGGAACCATATCGACGGAAATCTGTTGTCCTGCAGGCAAAGGAAAATCAGTTTTCTTCTTATCTGCAAACCGCTATGAAAATGAATGACAGTCAGGGAGCTGGCAACGGCGTTAAAGTAAGTAAAATCATTGAAGATGAGACATCATTCCAGCAAGTTTACGATCCAACACATCCGGATGCAAATGATGCTGGATATGTGCAAATGCCAAATGTAGATCCATTGAGAGAAATGGTTGATCTAATGAGTGCTACACGTTCATATGAAGCGAATGTAACGGTGTTTAACGCATCAAAAAATATGCTGATGAAAGCATTAGAGATAGGTAAGTAGAAGGAGTGAAAAATCTTGAAATCGGTAATGTTTACGCCGGCAGTATCAGCCAATATGTTGAAAACATCACAAGCTGCGCGAACTTCATCTGAAGCACAGAAAAGCTTCTCGACCTTTTTGAAGGAATCAATAGAACAAGTAAACCAGGCACAAATTGAGTCAGATAAACTGACAGAAAAATTAGCTCTAGGACAAAACGTTGACCTACATCAAGTTATGATTGCATCACAGAAGGCTAGTATTTCAATGCAGATGACGCTAGAAATACGTAATAAAGCGGTTGAAGCCTATCAGGAAATGATGAGAATGCAAGTGTAATAGAAATATTGTTGCACGAGTTTGGCGGTTTATTACAGACCATTTAGATTTAATAGCCGGGGGAGTATCATGAAGGAAACGTTACAAAAATATATCAATCCGTTAAATGAGTACTGGTCAAGCCGCTCGAAAAAGCAGCGTACGATATTGATCAGTACTGTTGCATGTATTTTATTGGCAGCCGGGATTATCACCTATTTTACGACCAGGACTAACCTCGTGCCTCTCTATAGCAATCTCACTCCTTCTGAAACCGGTTCAATTAAAGAAAGCCTTGATGGGAGAGGGATTAAATCAGAAATAACTGATGGGGGTCAAACGATTAAAGTTCCCGATCAAATTGTAGATACATTAAAAGTAGAGCTGGCTGCAGAAGGTCTCCCTAAATCAGGCAGTATTGATTATTCCTTTTTTAGTCAAAATGCTGGGATGGGAACAACAGAAAATGAATTTAATGTTATGAAGCTGGATGCCATGCAAACGGAGCTGGCAAATTTAATCAAAGGGATAGAAGGGATTAATGACGCGAAAGTCATGATAAACCTTCCTGAAACAAGTTTATTTGTCAATGAAACAAGTGGTGAGGCATCAGCTTCGATTGTATTAAGTACAAAGCCAGGCTATCAGTTTGAACAAAATCAAATTACGGCATTGTATCAATTAGTATCAAAAAGCGTTCCTAAGCTGCCTACTGATAATATCGTCATCATGAACCAAAACTTTGAGTATTTTGACTTAAAAAATGAAAATAATCTTTCTGGTTCTCTTTTTGCTAATCAACAGGAAGTAAAAAAGGAAATTGAACGAGATGTACAGCGACAGGTTCAAAGCATGTTAGGTACTCTAATGGGGCAGGATAAAGTCGTTGTCGCTGTGACCGCAGACATTGATTTTACACAGGAAAATCGTGAAGAAAATCTTGTTACGCCGGTTGATGACGAGAACATGGAAGGGATTGCCATCAGCGCACAAAAAATTACTGAAGCGTATACCGGTTCTGGTAATGCTCCTGAGGGAGTTCCGCAGGCAGAGTCAACAGGTGATACTTACCAGGCTACGGAAAATAGTTCTGGCAACGGTGATTACGAAAAAGTTGATGAAACCATTAATTATGAGATTAATAGAATTCGTAAAGAAATTGTCGAGAGTCCTTTCAAAGTAAGAGACCTTGGCATTCAAGTTATGGTAGAGCCTCCTGAAGCAGACAATCTGGATTCATTATCAGAGGAACGGGTCGAGGACATTAAAAATATGCTGGCAACCATAGTAAGAACCTCCATTGATAAGAATCAAAACCCTGAGCTAACAGATGAAGAGATTAATCAAAAAATATCCGTATCTGTTCAGCCATTTGCAGGTAAGGTGACATTTGTTGAAGGCAAAGAATCCTCAATTCCTTGGTGGGTGTATGCAGTTGGAGGAGTACTTATTGTCGTGATTGGTTTGCTTGTATTCCTGTTTATGAAAGCCCGTAGACAGCGGAACGAGGAGGTAGAAGCGGATGAGGTTATCGATTTCATCCAGCCTGTTGAAGTTCCGGATGTTAATGAAAGCCATGAAACAGAAAGCAGTCTCCGCAGGAAGCAGCTTGAAAAAATGGCAAAGGAAAAGCCTGAGGAGTTTGCAAAGCTCTTGCGCTCATGGATTGCTGAGGACTAAAGGAAGTGAATAAAGATGGCAAGAAAAGAACAAAAGGACTTAAGTGGAAAACAAAAGGCGGCCATTCTTCTGATTTCTCTAGGTCCGGATGTTTCTGCTTCTGTCTATAAACATTTAAGTGAAGAAGAAATTGAAAAATTAACCTTAGAAATATCTGGGGTAAAAAAGGTTGACAGCCAGTCTAAAGAAGAAGTTGTGGAAGAGTTCCATCAAATTGCTCTTGCCCAGGATTATATTGCTCAGGGCGGGATTGGTTATGCCAAAACGGTTCTTGAAAAGGCTTTAGGGGAAGAACAAGCAACGGTTATCCTAAACCGGCTTACCTCGTCCTTACAGGTGCGTCCGTTTGACTTTGCCAGAAAAGCAGATCCGGCTCAAATCTTTAATTTCATTCAAAATGAACATCCGCAGACTATTGCTTTAATACTGTCATATTTAGATGCACAGCAGGCAGGTCAAATATTATCGGAGCTTCCGCAAGAAATGCAGGCGGATATTGCGAAAAGAATTGCGGTAATGGACAGTACATCTCCGGAAATTATCAACGAGATTGAACAGATATTAGAGCGTAAGTTATCGACTACAGTTACCCAGGATTATACGCAAACAGGCGGAATAGAGGCAGTTGTAGAAGTATTGAACGGTGTTGATAGAACAACTGAGAGAACAATTCTTGATGCGCTTGAAATTCAGGATCCTGAGCTTGCGGAGGAAATTAAAAAGAGAATGTTTGTATTTGAGGATATCGTTACATTGGATAATCGTTCCATCCAGCGGATTATTCGGGATTGTGAAAATGAAGATCTATTACTGTCATTGAAGGTTTCTAGTGATGAAGTGAAGCAAACCGTCTTTAGGAATATGTCAACAAGAATGGTTGATACCTTCAAGGAGGAAATGGAATATCTTGGCCCTGTTCGGTTAAGGGACGTAGAAGAGGCACAGTCAAGGATTGTTGCCATTATCCGCAGGCTGGAGGATGCAGGAGAAATTGTCATAGCCCGCGGTGGAGGTGATGATATCATTGTCTAGGCTCATTAAATCACAATGGCCGGAACGTGCAGCTGATAAAAAAGTCATTTCGATTAAATCGTTTAATCTACCTGAAGTAAATGAGGATTTTTCTGCAAAAGCTGAATCCGTAACAAGAGCCTCTGAACAAGTAATGGAAGAGGCATTGCACGAAGCTGATAGGATTAAGGACGAGGCAAAGCTAGCATCAGAGGCGCTTTTAGCCCAGGTTCAAAAGGAACGGGAAGCATGGGAAGTGGAGAGAGACCTATTAACTAATCAAGCAAGAGAAGAAGGGTATCGTGCTGGCTGGGAGCAAGGACAGGCTGATGGTTATTCAGCCTGTCAAGAAAAATTACATCATGCCGAGCAAATCGTTTCATCGGCTAAAAAGGAATATCATGCCTATTTAGATGCATCAGAGCAGACCATTTTAGCTTTAGCCGTCTCCGTCGCTGAAAAAATAGTGAATAAAGAAATCAAAGGAAATCAGGATTATTTTGTTTCGTTGGTGAAAAAAGCCATTCGTGAAGTAAAAGAATTTCAGGATGTTGAAATTCATGTCCATCCTATGAACTACGAATATCTCATTTCGAAAAAAGATGAACTACAGGCAATTTTTCCGCATCGTACAAATCTTATTATTTATCCTGATAGTGATTTAGCAGAAGGCAGTTGTTTGCTTGAATCACCATATGGCCGTATTGATGCAGGTGTTGATACACAGCTGTTGGAAATAAAAAGAAAGCTGGCAGAGCTGCTGGAGAGTGATGGACATGAAAGCCTCTGAGCTTGCAGGAAAACTCAATCAACTTGATTGTTACAAGCGCTATGGAAGGGTTAAGCAGGTGGTTGGTCTGATGATTGAATCACAAGGACCGGAAAGCTCGATTGGCGATCTATGTCTTATACATGTTCGTCATCGAAGGAAAGTGATTCAAGCTGAGGTAGTTGGTTTTAAAGGAGAGAATGTGATTCTAATGCCTTATACGACCGTTAGTGATATTTCACCCGGCAGCCTTGTCGAAGCAACCTTGAAGCCACTGGAGATTAAAGTAGGGCAGGCATTAATTGGAAGTGTGATTGATGCTTTAGGAAATTCGCTTGATGGGAATCCCTTACCGAAAGGGCTCTCGACCGTACCAACAGAGCAGTCACCACCCAATCCGTTAAGAAGACCACCCATTTCTGAACCAATTGAAGTGGGTGTCAGAATGATTGATAGTTTGCTAACGGTTGGAAATGGTCAACGTGTCGGTATTTTTGCCGGTAGCGGTGTTGGGAAAAGTACACTGCTTGGAATGGTTGCCAGAAATACAAAAGCAGATTTAAATGTCATTGCCTTAATTGGTGAACGGGGGCGTGAGGTACGTGAATTTATCGAAAAGGATCTTGGACCGGAAGGCTTGCAGCGCTCCATTGTCGTTGTAGCAACCTCTGACCAGCCTGCCTTAATGCGCTTAAAAGGAGCTCTGACAGCTACGGCGATTGCTGAATATTTTCGTGACCGAGGTCTGAATGTCATGCTAATGATGGATTCAGTCACACGTTTTGCCATGGCACAGCGGGAAGTGGGTCTAGCCATTGGAGAGCCGCCTACAACTAAGGGCTACACGCCTTCTGTTTTTGCGTTACTGCCAAAGCTGTTAGAAAGGACCGGTACAAATGAATCAGGCTCTATTACGGCATTCTATACGGTGCTTGTCGACGGCGATGATATGAATGAGCCGATAGCAGATACGGTACGAGGAATTCTTGATGGTCATTTTGTACTCGATCGTAGTTTAGCCAATAAAGGTCAGTATCCAGCTGTTAACGTGTTAAAAAGTGTCAGCCGTGTGATGAATAATATCGTGGAGAGGGAACATGTAAAATCTGCGGAGAGATTACGTGAACTGCTTAGTACCTACTACAATGCAGAGGATTTAATCAATATTGGTGCATATAAAAAGGGATCATCAAAGGAAATCGATTCAGCCCTACAATCCTATCCACAGATTATTTCCTTTTTAAAACAAGGAACCCATGAAAAAATGTCCTTGCAGGACAGTATCCATGCATTATATCAACTAATAGGAAGAGGCGATTAATTTCATGGGCTACCGATTTAAGTTTGAGAAAATTATGTCTGTAAAGGAACGTGAGAAAAACGAAGCGCTTTCCGCCTATAATGATTCAGTCAAAAGATTTGAAGAAGTTGCCCAAAAATTATATGAGCTTCTGAAAAAAAAAGAGGATTTAGAAAGCTATCAGTCTATAAAGCTTGTGAGCGGATTGCATGTACAGGAAATCAGACATCATCAGCAGTTTATTGTCAATCTGCAAAAATCGATTGAGCAATATCAGCAAATGGTGCAAAATGCCCGTAATCACATGCTATTTCAGCAGGAAAAGCTGATGCAAAAAAATATAGAAGTGAAAAAATATGAAAAAATGAAAGAAAAAGGCTTGCATGAATTCCTTGAGGAATTAAAGTATGTTGAGGACAGACAGATGGACGATATCTCGATTCAACACTATGTACATCGAGGAAGTTAGGTGTGAACATGGAAAAGTTATTGGAAGAACAGGAAGAGAAGAAGTACAGTAAACTTCAATGGTTTCTTGTAGTGATTGTCATTCCTACATTATTTGCCATAACTGTTGCTGTCCTTGTCTTAACTGTGGCAGGTATTAACGTATTCGAAAAGGCTAACGAGTATCGAGACAAAATTCCATTTGTTCCGACAAGGGAAGAAATAAATATTAAACAAGCTCTTAAGGAAGCTGAAAGTACTGTAACAAAATTAGAATTAGAAATTGAAAATCGTGAGGCAGCAATCGCAAAGCTTGAATCAAAGATTGAAGGCAAAGACCAGGAAATTGAAACACTTCTGCAAGAAAAAGAGCATTTACAGGCAGAAATTGAAGATTTGATGCTGGCGCAGAAGGAAGGTCAGCAGTCATTTCAAGCTATTGTCAATACCTTTGAAACGATATCAGCTAAAAAAGCAGCACCAATCCTGGTTCAAATGAATGACGATGAAGCCTTAAAAATCTTATCAAGTTTGAAGCCCGATATCGTGGCGGCCATTCTTGAAAAAATGAATGCACAAGATGCAGCTAAATATACGGCTTTATTGACTAAACATAGCAACACTTATCGCTAATTCTGTTATGACCTCATTTGAAGGGAGGTGACAAAATGGACATGAAACTAAGTGCTCTTGGTCAAGCAAACACCGTTTATTTGCAGAATGAAAAGGTGCAGCATAGTCAGATTCAAGGATTTGCTCAAGTACTATCCGAGCTTCTCCAGCCTGCGTATACAAAGGAAACGGAAAAGCCAGAAAATCAGAATCCTCTCGGGCTGACGACAAATGAGCTGAAAGAGATTGTTCAATTCTTAAAAGCCGGTGATTTTTCTGAAATGGAGTTTGAGTCAGAATTGTTCGAGAGATTACTGACAGAAGCAAACGTAGATTTTTCTACTTTGATTACAGAGCTGCTAAACATCATAAACATCAATGTAAAAGATGTACAAGCAGCCATTCAATCTGTGTTACAGGAAGCTACTGCAGACGAAATGGTTATAGCACCTTCCTTTCTAGATGAGGAATTTACAGATTTCAGAGAGAAGCTCCCAAGCATGGATTTACATGAAGCTTTGGCAGTATTTGTTCACCTGCTGCCCGACTTAAATGGTGAAAGCTTATCAATCAACATGGATCAACAAGGGCTTCAATTAGCTAAGGCTTTAAAGCTTTTTGAATTATCCTTACAAGATAACCCTTCAAGTGAGGATTATATCGAGCTGAAAAATCTTTTGCAAAGGACCGTTGAGAAATTAGAGTTAATTAGTAGCGGGAAAAATTCGATTAGCAAAGCAGAAATATTAGATAAAGTCTTTACCCCGCTTGTTAAAGACGTAAATCAAGCGATTAATCCTAAAGGCGCAATAAGAAATGAATGGTCTGGAATCAATCAGGTACAGGTTTTTCAGAATGAAGAACGCTTATCCAAAAGGACAACAACAATCGGTCAGATTCAATCCTTTACCTTCCCTGCTAAGCAGGATCAGCTTGTCTTGCTTCAAGGACAAGCCAATCAGCTTGTCACTAAAGATCAGCTTATTAGGCAGTTTGAAGCTATCCTAGCAAAAAGTTCATTTCACATGCGGGATGGAAACCAAAAGTTATTTATTAAGCTATATCCAGAGCATCTCGGCTCGTTACGTATTGAGTTAACACAGCAGAATGCTGTGCTAACAGCCAAGATTTTAACCACAACTGCAAATGCAAAGGAACTATTAGAATCACAGCTTCAAGGTCTTAAGCAGGCTTTTCAGAGTCAAAATCTACAAGTTGAAAAAATTGAAATTGCCCAGCAATTTCAACAGGACAGATACTTGACTAGAGATCAGCATCAAGAACAAGGACAACAGCAGACTAATGAGCAGGAAGAGAAGACAGAGTCAGGAAACCAGCATTCTACCGTTTCATTTGAGGAAGTTCTTTTAAATGTAGAAGCTTAGGGGGAAATGAGAATGGCGAATACCATTGATGCGAACTTATGGCTTTCCAATTACCAGAAGGCAGAGAGGAAAACAGGATCTTCCGAGCTAGGAAAAGATGATTTTTTGAAATTACTGCTTACACAGCTGCAAAATCAGGATCCTACAAATCCTGTACAGGATACAGAGTTTATTGCCCAAATGGCACAATTTTCATCGTTAGAACAAATGACTAATATGAATAGCACACTCGAAAGGTTTATCGTACAACAGCAACAAAATCTTTTGATTTCTTACAATCAATTTGTTGGCAAAGAGATAAATTGGCATAGGCTTATTGAATTAGAGGATGGTACAACAGAATTAATCGAAGGGTCAGGGAAAGTTTCTAGTATTCAATATAAGAATGATAATGTCCTATTTATTCTTGACGATGGTACAGTCCTTGAACCTGCCAATATTTCACAAGTTAATGAATCTGCAACAGAGTCAAATATGATTCAAGCCAGTATGATGATTGGGAAAAAAGTAACGTATGTTAATGAGACAGAGGAGGAAGTTTCTGCCATCATTCAATCTGTATCCTTTAGAAATGGAAATACCTCCTTTCAATTAAATGATGCAAATAACACTGAGATTTCAGCTTCACAAATGATTAAAATCGAATAAAGGGGAGGTATTCATGCGCGTATTCAGACCGTTGACACAACCATTTATTCAAGGGAATGTGAATAATACACAAAGTAGCAGGCAGCAAGGAACATCCTTTGCAGCAGAGCTTAATATGGCCTTAAAGACTACCCAAGATAGATTAACCATTTCCAAGCATGCTCAACAACGATTAGAGCAAAGAGGAATCTCAATTAATGAGGCTCGCTGGGAGCAAATTGATGAGAGAGTAAAACAAGCTAAAAGTATGGGAGTAAAGGAGTCACTTGTACTGCTAGAAGATGCTGCCTTAATTGTCAGTGCCAAAAATAATACAGTAATTACGGCTATGAACCGTGAGGAAGCTTCAACACAAATTTTTACGAATATTAATGGAACGATACTATTGGATTAATGATGGGGCTGGACCATGATGGAGGCCTTAAAAGCTGCTGACTGACTGACGTAGCTTATATCTGAAGGGAGTAATGAACATGCTAAGGTCAATGTATTCCGGAATCAGTGGAATGAAAAACTTTCAAACAAAATTAGACGTAATTGGAAATAATATTTCTAATGTCAATACTTATGGCTTTAAAAAAGGCCGTGTAACATTTCAAGATTTGGTGAGCCAAAGCATTTCTGGTGCGAGTGCACCGTCTGGTGATACAGGACTTGGTGGGGTAAATCCTAAGCAGGTCGGTCTTGGTTCACAGCTGTCAACTATCGATACAATTGATACACAAGGAAGCTTGCAAACGACGGCAAGAACATTGGATTTGGCTATTTCAGGTGATGGGTACTTTATCCTTGCAAGATCGTATGAACCTATTGATACAGAAAATATAGAAGATATAGAGGATACAATAGTAGCCGAAGACGATCTCACAGAAGAAACATATACACGTGCAGGTAATTTTTATTTAGATTCTACCGGCGCAATTGTTAACGCAGAGGGAAGGTATTTAGTTGGAGTTTCTGCTGATTCAGAAATTGATGGTGATACTGGAGTGGCTGATGAATTTCTGATACCAATAAGAATACCACTTAATGCAAAGAGCTTCAGTATTGGTAACGACGGCTCGGTTACTTATATAGATGATGCAGGAGAATTACAAGCTAAAGGACATATTGCTATTGCTAAATTTTCTAACAATGGTGGATTAGAAAAAGTAGGATCTAATAACTTTCAAAGATCTTCAAACGCAGGTAAACCTTCAATTGGAGTGCCAGGTGGAAAGACAGGAGCAGGAACACTTGTTTCAGGTGCTCTTGAAATGTCAAACGTCGATCTTTCAGAAGAATTTACCGATATGATTGTGGCGCAGCGTGGTTTTCAGGCGAATACAAGAATTATAACGACATCAGATGAAATACTGCAGGAATTAGTCAACCTAAAACGCTAATTTAAGGGAGGGAAAGGGTTAAAGGGTCTCCCTTTTAACCCTTAATTTAACAGTGATTAGAGTATCGCGATTAAACGGTAAACCATTTATAATTAATGCGTTGTACATAGAAACAATAGAGTCATTTCCAGATACAACGATTACGCTGACTAACGGCAGTAAATATATCGTAAAGGAAAATGAAGAGCGAGTGCTGGGGTTGATTTCTGAATTCTATCAATCTGTAAACCTGCTTGGACAACAGATAGGAGTGAAGGATAGTGAAGAATAACAAACTAGTCATGATTATGCTAATCCTTCTTGTTGCGATTGCCCTAGTTGGAGCCGTAGCTATTGTAATGATATTAAATCATAATAACGAGGATAAAAACGCAGTGCCTTCGATTGATGAAGTATTGGAGGCTTCTGTAGATATTCCGGAAATTACCACAAACCTGGCTGAGAATGGCTTCGTACGTATCTCTTTTAAAATCCAAACTAACAGTAAGGAAGCCAGGGAAGAATTAGAAAAGAGAAATTTTCAAGTGAATAATATTATCATCCTGGAAATATCTGAACAAACGGCTGCAACGATTAAGGGTAGGGAAGGGCAGCGGCAGCTGGAAGAAACCTTAAAGAGTAGAATCAATGAAATCATGCAGGAAGGAAAAGTGGAGAAGGTCTATATCACGCAATTCCTCCTTCAATAATAAAACATCTCAGAAAGCATGGAGGTGAGTTTGATGTCAGGAGATGTGCTTTCCCAGAATGAAATCGATGCATTATTATCAGCATTGTCAACAGGAGAAATGAATGCAGACGAATTAAAAAAAGAGGAAGATGAAAAACGGGTTAAAGTATATGATTTTAAAAGGGCTTTGCGTTTTTCAAAGGACCAAATTCGAAGCTTAACTAGGATACATGAAAATTTTGCAAGGCTATTAACCACCTTCTTTTCTGCGCAGCTAAGAACATATGTCCAAATCAGTGTCGCATCTGCTGACCAAATTCCATACGAGGAATTTATCCGCTCCATCCCAAAAATGACGATATTAAATGTATTTGATGTTCCGCCATTAGAAGGGCGAATCCTGATGGAGGTTAATCCTAATATTGCCTATGCTATGATGGACCGAATGATGGGCGGAAAAGGCACAAGTTTAAATAAAGTAGATAATTTAACCGAAATTGAAACGAAGATTATGTCGGCTATCTTTGAAAAGGCATGTGACTATCTGCAAGAGGCATGGGAAACGATTATTGGCATTGATCCCACACTATCCGAATTTGAAGTTAATCCACAGTTTTTACAGATGGTTTCACCGAACGAGACCGTGGTGGTTATTTCGCTTAATACAGCTATCGCCGACACAAGTGGAATGATTAATATTTGTATTCCACATGTTGTTCTCGAGCCGATTATTCCGAAGCTATCGATGCAATATTGGATGCAAACAGACAAAAAGGACAGGGAGCCGGAACATATTAAGGTGATTGAAAAGAAGATTCAGCAAGCTGAAATACCGGTTTCAGTCGAGCTAGGTACAGCAACGATATCCATTCAGGATTTTTTACTGCTTGATATTGGTGATGTAATTGAATTAAATCAATTGATTGATGAACCGTTACTGTTAAAGGTTGGCGAGGTTCCCAAATTTGTCGGACAGCCTGGGAAAATGAATAAAAAATTAGCGTTTCAAGTGTTAGAAACTTGGAAGGGGGGAGATGAGGATTATGAGTAATGAAATGCTCTCACAAGATGAAATTGATGCATTATTAAGGGGGAGTGACGATATATCTGATGTCTCTTCTGATCTAAATATGGATGATTATTTGTCCGAAATGCAAAAGGACGCTTTAGGAGAAATAGGGAATATTTCTTTTGGAAGCTCCGCCACTGCATTGTCTACCTTACTAAATCAAAAGGTGGATATTACAACTCCAGAGGTCACCGTTGTATCGAAACAAAAATTATCTGATGAATTTCCTCAGCCATATGTTGCCATTCAAGTAAGCTATACGAAAGGGTTTTCCGGGACAAATCTCCTTGTCATTAAACAGATGGATGCCGCTATTATTGCCGATTTAATGCTTGGTGGTGATGGAAAAAATCCATCAGAGCTAATGGGAGAAATTCAAATGAGCGCGGTGCAGGAGGCAATGAATCAGATGATGGGGTCTGCCGCCACATCCATGTCTACCATCTTTAGTAAAAGAGTAGATATTTCACCGCCTTCTATTGATATATTAGACATTCACCATGGGACAGGTACCGAGAAAATACCGAATGACGATAAGCTGGTAAAGGTTTCCTTTCGCTTGAAAATTGGAGAATTAATCGATTCTAATATTATGCAGCTGCTTCCACTTGACTTTGCCAAAGGGCTTGTTGACGAGCTGTTAAACCCTATGACAGATACAATTCAGGGGGGAAATGAGCCAACGAATGCTCGTGAAAGCTACTCGGCAGCACCTACTGAACTTGAATCTCATCAGGGTGCACAGAACCAGATAGGCTATCAAGGACAACAAAATACCGCTGCTCATGCTCCTTCAAGTTTCGGAAGTCATGAACAGGAGCAGCATTATTATCAACAGAGCTATACAGCTTCTAATCAAGGTATGAACCAGCCTGCTGGTCCTCAGCACTTTGGTGCTGCAAATCAAGCTGGAGTGCAACCTAACGTGCAGCCAGCTATGTTTTCTAATTTTGAGCCTTATCAGGGCCAAGAGCAGGAGCCTAAAAACCTGAGCATGCTCCTTGATATACCGTTGCAAGTAACGGTTGAATTAGGCAGAACCAAAAGATCGGTGAAGGAAATACTTGAGCTGTCAACTGGCTCAATTATTGAACTAGATAAGCTTGCAGGAGAGCCTGTTGATATTCTAATTAACAGCCGTTTGATTGCTAAGGGTGAAGTGGTAGTAATTGATGAGAATTTTGGTGTCAGAGTGACAGATATTATTAGTCAATCTGACCGCATCAAAAAGTTAAAATAATGTCAAAAGACAAACATTCAACAAGTTAATGACAAAAATCACAATGGGGGTAGACGTTTTATGGCACATAGAATTTTAGTTGTAGATGATGCAGCATTTATGAGAATGATGATTAAGGATATATTAACTAAAAATGGCTACGAGGTTGTTGGTGAAGCGGCAGATGGCCAGCAGGCGGTTGATAAATTTAAAGAATTGCATCCAGATCTTGTTACAATGGATATTACGATGCCGGAAATGGACGGAATTACAGCATTAAAAGAGATAAGAAATATTAATCCAAATTCAAAAGTGATTATGTGCTCGGCAATGGGCCAGCAGGCTATGGTTATCGATGCTATCCAAGCAGGTGCGAAGGACTTTATTGTAAAACCATTTCAAGCCGACCGTGTATTGGAAGCCATCTCGAAGACGCTTGGCTAAGACTTATTACTAGAGGGTGCAGGATGTTGCGTAATAAACAATTCTGTTTCATCGTCCTTTTTTGTGTGTTTGCTCTATTGGGGTTTCAGGTCCAAGCCTCTGCAGAGCAAGTAAATCAAAGTGTAAAGGATTGCTTGGAACAACCTGATACGTGTGGAGAACAACAGGAGATCAACCAGAATGTTACAGCCGATGATATGGATTCAACTCAAGATAAGGCAACAAGTCCTATTGGTTTAACCATTTGGGACTTTTTCAAGATGATATTGGCTACAATATTTGTGATTGCCCTGCTGTATTTAATTTTGAAGTTTGTAAATAAAAAAGGACAGCTGTTTAAAAGCTCACAGCTTATTGAGAACCTTGGCGGGACAACCTTAGGTGCCAATCGGTCCGTTCAGCTGATAAAAGTAGGTAATCGAATTCTAGTTGTTGGTGTTGGGGAAAATGTCCAATTAATTAAAGAAATTGATAAACCTGAGGAATTTAATGAGCTGCTTTCAGCCTATAACGTAAAAATGGATCAGCTTACACAGCCAGGTGATCTAATATCGAAGGTTTTGAAGAAGGGTGGGACCACTGATAAAAAAGGTGGAGACAGCGCTTTTCAAGCCCTAATGAAAAAGCAATTATACGACCTATCCAAAGGGAGACAGAAACTATACGATGAAATAGAAAAAGAGAAGGGTTCGGACAAGCAATGAATGAGTTCATGGAGTTTTTTAATACTAGTTCACCAGAGAATGTATCTACATCTGTAAAGCTAATTCTACTATTAACAGTCCTGTCTCTTGCACCGAGCATTCTTATCTTAATGACTTGCTTTACACGTATCGTGATTGTGCTCTCTTTCGTCAGAACGGCTCTTGCCACTCAACAAATGCCGCCGAACCAGGTAATAATCGGATTAGCTCTATTTTTAAGCTTCTTTATTATGGCACCGACATTTCAAGAGGTAAACAGTGAGGCGTTGACACCTTTATTTAACAATGAAATCAATTTGGAACAAGCCTATGAAAAAGCGGTTGTTCCCTTTAAGGAGTTTATGAGTGCCAATACTAGACAAAAGGACCTGGCCTTATTTCTAAACTATTCAAAGGCCGAGCAGCCAGAATCCATTCAAGATATCCCTTTGACCGCTCTCGTACCAGCCTTTGCCATTAGTGAACTTAAAACAGCTTTTCAAATCGGATTTATGGTTTTTATTCCGTTTTTAGTTATAGATATGGTGGTAGCTAGTGTTCTCATGTCAATGGGGATGATGATGCTTCCTCCTGTTATGATTTCTTTACCGTTTAAGATTTTGTTATTTGTTCTTGTAGACGGCTGGAATTTAGTCGTGAAATCTCTGTTACAAAGTTTCTAAGTAGGTGAAAAGGATGACTCCTGAAACAGTCATAGCGATCGCGGAAGAAGGTATCTGGGTCGTTCTATTAATAAGTGGTCCGCTACTAGCGCTGGCGCTTGTTGTTGGCTTGATCGTCAGTGTTTTTCAGGCAACAACGCAAATTCAAGAACAAACATTAGCATTTATACCCAAAATTGTGGCGGTATTACTTGGAATTGTATTCTTTGGTCCTTGGATGCTCAGTCATTTAATCTCTTATACACACAATATTTTTTCTAACTTAGTTAGGTTTATAGGCTGATACTATGATGGATATTGTTGAAGCATTTCCTGCTTTTTTACTTGTTTTTGTCAGGGTTACATCCTTTTTCTTATTAATGCCTCTCTTTTCATATCGGACAATCCCAACATCTTTTAAAGTGGGTCTTGGCTTTTTTATAGCGATGATTATGCTTTTTGAGATCGATGCTCCCGTGTTGGAGCTCAATGGAGACTATTATTTATTAATCCTAAAGGAAGCTCTAGTTGGGATTCTGCTTGGATTTATTGCCTATTTGATTATGTCTGCAATTCAAATTGCCGGTGGCTTTATTGATTTTCAAATGGGTTTTGGAATGGTGAATGTGATGGACCCTCAAACAGGAGCCCAGAGTCCACTGATGGGCCAATACTTATATATAATTAGTTTATTTTTTCTATTAATGGTAAACGGGCATCATTTAATTATCGAAGGAATTTATTACAGCTATCATTTTATCCCGCTCAACCAAGCATGGCTGCCGCTTGGCTCCGAGCAAGTATGGCAATATGTACTAAAGTCATTTAGTAGTATGTTTATGATTGCATTGCAAATGTCTCTCCCGATTGTTGGAAGTTTGTTTCTAGTTGATGTCGCACTCGGGATTACGGCTCGGACATTTCCACAGTTAAATATTTTTGTAGTGGGGATTCCACTTAAAATCGGAGTTAGCTTTATCATCCTAATGGTCGTAATGGGCACAATGATGGTTGTTGTATCGCGAATTTTTTCAACGATGCTGACAACGATGAGAGGGTTATTGAATCTCTTTGGGGGTTTGTAGACATTGAAGCTTGTAACATTAGATTTGCAATTTTTTGCTGGTGAAAAAACAGAAAAAGCGACGCCTAAAAAAAGACAGGATGCAAGAAAAAAAGGACAGGTGGCTAAAAGCCAGGATGTGAATACAGCAGTTGGCTTACTTGCCGTCTTTTTATTCTTATTATTTGGCGGTCCTTATTTATTATCAAAACTAACATCACTTCTAAAACATTCCTTCCAGGTCTATATGCTAATGGATTTGTCAGAACCAAGCATTCATTATATTTTAATTGAGCTATTAAAAGAACTCGCTCTTATTATAGGTCCTATTATGCTTGTTGCACTAACAGCAGGAGTGGCTGCTAATTATTTTCAGGTTGGCTTTCTTTTTTCAACAGAAGCAATTCAAATGAAGCTGGAAAAAATTGATCCGATTAAGGGTTTTAAGCGGATTTTTTCACTCCGCTCAGTGGTTGAATTTTTGAAATCAATCCTAAAGATTTGCATTGTTGGTATTATTACATTTCTTGTTATTTGGATTAGCCTTAATGACATTTTAACATTATCACAATTATCAATCGGTTCCGCTTTTGCTTTTCTAGCGGATTTAACCGTTAAAATGGGTTTATATGCAGGTAGTGCCTTACTATTTTTAGCTTTACTGGATTATCTATACCAAAAGTATGACTTTGAAAAAAATATCCGAATGTCGAAACAGGATATTAAAGATGAATACAAAAATAGTGAGGGAGACCCATTAATTAAATCGAAGATTAAGCAAAAGCAGCGGGAAATGGCGATGAGTCGAATGATGCAGGAAGTTCCAAATGCGGATGTCATTATCACGAATCCAACCCATTATGCTATTGCCTTGAAATATGATGAAACCAAATATGATGCTCCGTATGTAGTGGCAAAGGGAGTCGATTTTGTGGCTCAAAAGATAAAATTTGTCGCTAAAGAAAACGAGGTTATCACGATTGAGAATCGCCCGCTGGCAAGGGCTCTATATAGTCAAAGTGAAATCGGAGATGTGATTCCGGAAGAATTTTTTAAAGCGGTAGCTGAAATATTGGCATATGTATACAGAACGAAACAGCATGTTAAGTAGCAATTGTAGGAGAAATCTATTTAAAGCTTGGAAATAAAGTATAATCGGGTCCAGAGCTTTATTATTGGGAGGGAATAACATGAAAGCAAGAGATTTAATTGTCATAATAAGCGTTATCATGATTGTTGCAATGCTTATTATTCCTCTTCCGACATGGTTATTAAGTATTTTACTTATTATAAATATCTCATTAGGACTACTCGTGCTATTGACATCAATGAATATGACAGAGCCTCTCCAGTTCTCTGTATTCCCATCCCTTTTGCTACTCTTAACCTTGTTTCGCTTAGGTTTAAATATCTCGACAACCCGGGCAATTCTTACCAATGGAGACGCAGGTGGAGTAGTTGAAACATTTGGTTCCTTTGTTGTCGGGGGGAATATCATTGTTGGTATGGTTGTCTTTTTGATTCTAGTCATCATTAATTTCATTGTAATTACAAAAGGTTCTGAGCGAGTATCTGAAGTAGCTGCAAGGTTTACCCTGGATGCTATGCCGGGGAAACAAATGAGTATTGATGCTGATTTGAATGCGGGCATGATTTCAGAGCAGCAGGCACGGGAAAGACGTGAAAAAGTAAGCCGCGAAGCAGATTTTTACGGGTCCATGGATGGAGCAAGTAAATTTGTTAAAGGAGATGCCATTGCCGGAATCATTATCGTTTTAATCAATTTAATCTTTGGCATTATCATAGGAGTCCTGCAGCAGGGAATGGACATTGCTGATGCAGCAGGACATTTTTCATTATTAACGGTAGGCGATGGGATTGTCAGTCAAGTACCTGCCTTATTAATCTCAACAGCAACAGGTATCGTTGTAACAAGAGCAACATCAGATGGCAATTTAGGAGAAGATATTGTCTCACAGCTCCTTCATTTTCCAAAAATGCTGTATGTTACAGGTGGGACGATTCTTTGCTTAGGGTTATTTACACCTATTAATGACGTTTTGACGATTCCTATTGCAGGGCTATTAATTTTTGCCGGCTATCGGTTTACGAATATTCCTGAACAGAATCCGGATCGGGTACCAGAAATTGAGGAAGATACCGAGGCTGATGAAATGAAGAGTCCTGAAAGTGTTGTGAGTCTACTAAATACAGACCCAATTGAGTTTGAGTTTGGCTATGGTTTAATTCCGCTTGTCGATACAAACCAAGGTGGAGATTTGCTTGATCGAATTGTCATGATTCGAAGACAGCTCGCCATCGAACTTGGTCTAATCATTCCTGTTGTAAGGATAAGAGATAATATCCAGCTGCAGCCCAATGAATATCGTTTAAAAATAAAAGGAATCGAAATGGCGCATGGTGAGCTTTTATTAGATCATTATTTAGCAATGAGCCCGGGAACAGATGATGATTCGATCACTGGAATTGATACTATCGAACCTTCCTTTGGCTTGCCTGCAAAATGGATTACAGAGGATATGAAAGAGGAAGCGGAAATTCTCGGATATACGGTCGTGGATCCTCCCTCTGTTGTTTCGACCCATATTACAGAGGTTATTAAAGCAAATGGATATGATTTATTAGGGAGACAAGAAACGAAGCAATTGATTGACCATCTAAAAGAAAACTATCCAATACTTGTAGAGGAAGTAACACCCAATCCACTTTCAATTGGAGAGGTTCAGAAGGTTTTGGCTAAACTACTTAAAGAGAGCATCTCGATTCGAAATTTACCAATCATTTTTGAAACATTAGCAGATTTTGGGAAAGTGACGTCTGATACAGATGTCTTAACTGAATATGTGAGGCAATCACTTGCTAGACAAATCACTAATCAATATCTGCAGGGGAATGACTCATTAAAGGTTGTAACCTTATCTGGAAAAGTAGAAAAGTCAATTGCAGAAGCGATTCAGCAAACAGAACATGGAAATTATTTAGCAATGGATCCATCGGTTTCACAACAAATTTTGGAATCAATAGCCGCACAGGTTGAACATCTCTCTTTAATGGAGCAAACGCCGATTGTACTTTGTTCACCTGCTGTTCGTATGTATGTACGTCAACTAACAGAGCGCTATTTTCCGCAAATTCCGATTCTGTCCTATAATGAGCTTGAAGCCAATGTTGAAGTCCAGAGTGTTGGGGTGGTGAATTTAGATTGAAGGTAAAAAAATATCAGGCGGCTTCCATGCCGGAAGCAATGAAGCTCGTACGTAATGAACTGGGAAATGAAGCAATCATTCTTAATTCTAGAGTGATTCAGACAGGCGGTTTTCTTGGCCTCTTTAAAAAAAGGAGTATTGAGGTAATCGCTGCCCTTGATGCGAAACCGGCTGAGCTGGTAAAACCAATCGTAAAAGAAAAACAACGACCAATCGATTTACCGCTACCAGCAAAGAATTCACAAATCAAGAAAAAAGCTGATCATAGTCATGACAGCATTTCAAGCGAACTACACAAAGAATTAGCAGAACTAAAAACCATTCTTCAAAATGTTAAGCTTGGAAACAGTGAAAGCATCCCGTTGCCTGCTCCTATTCAAGAGTTAAAGCAATGGTTGATGAATCAAGGCATCCATGATGAATTAATGGATGCCCTTATGAAAGCAGCTATTGAACAATGGTATGTGAACAGAGGTAATATGACAGGAGATAAAGTTCGAAAATGGGCTAAAGAGTATTTAATTGAACAAATAAGTCATTTGCCTTTTGGTGGTATTTCATTTACTAAAAAGTATTTGCTCGTTGTTGGCCCAACAGGAGTGGGGAAAACGACAACCTTAGCTAAGCTTGCTGCTGCCTGTATCTTAAAACATAAAAAAAATATTGCCTTTATCACTACTGATACGTATCGAATTGCTGCTATTGAACAATTAAAAACATATGCTAATATCTTAAATGTTCCAATAGAGGTCTGTTATAGTCTAGAGGATTTTCATAAAGCAACAGAAAAATTCAGTCAATATGACTTAGTATTGATTGATACAGCGGGAAGAAATTTCCGAAATCGTAAATATGTCGAGGATTTGAAAAATATTATTGATTTTCAAAAAGACATTGAAACGTTTCTTGTGCTTTCGGTAACTTCAAAGCAAAAGGATATGGAGGAAATATATCAGCAGTTTTCACTTATTACGATTAATAAGTTCATTTTCTCAAAGGTAGATGAAACATCCACTTTTGGCTCGCTGTATAATATGATCCATAAAAAACAAAAAGCAGCTGCGTACATAACCAATGGTCAAAATGTACCGGATGATTTTATTCCAGCTACTCCCGAGAATATCGTACATCGGATAATTGGAGTCGATTAATATGGAAGATCAAGCAGAAAAACTACGAGAACAACTACAACAGCTGCAGACGAATAGTCAGTCAAAAACGGTTGCCGTCATAAGTGGAAAAGGCGGTGTTGGTAAATCGAATATATCATTAAACCTTGCCATCACGTTAAAGAATAAGGGACATAGAGTGCTCTTATTCGATTTGGATATCGGCATGGGAAATATTGATATTCTCATGGGAGTTTCCTCCTTTTATTCAATAGCGGATTTCTTTACAAATAATGTGCCACTTAATCAGATGATTACTGAGGTACCTGGTGGTATTCACTATATTTCGGGTGGAACGGGATTGTCCCAGCTTACAAATATAACGAAAAATTCCTTTCACACTTTTTTTGAGCAATTTTCTATCCTTTTATATGAATATGATTATGTAATCTTTGATATGGATGCCGGAATGAGTGAAAGATCTTTACGTTTTATTTTAGCAGTTGACGAAGTAATTGTTGTTACAACATGTGAACCGACATCGATAACGGATGCTTATGCAGCAATGAAATATATTACGATTGCCAATCATACAATGCCTTTCCTGATCATTGTCAATCGGGCCCAATCAGAAAAAGAAGGAATCGATACGTTTAATCGCATATCTAGGGTTCTCCAGCATTTTTTACAAAAAAAGGCTATTCTGCTTGGTATTTTACCTGAGGATTCCAGCATTCCTCAGGCAGTCAAACGACAGACTCCTTTTACTCAGTTCAATGAAAAAGCACCCGCTTCAAAGGCGTTATTTAGTATGGTAGAAAAGTATTGTCTGCAGGATTTTTATCCTCCAGCCAACTATAACAAGACAAATTTTGTGACCAGGCTAAGACGATTCCTTTTAGGAAGGTAGTGTATATAGGTGAAAGCAGGAATAATAAAGTCTTTAGAAAGAAAAAAGACTACTAACCTTTATGAAAAGTATAGTAAAATAGAACTAAATAATTCAAAAATAACAACTAATTGGAATCAATTAACGAAAAAAATTATCCTTATGGGATCTTCAACTGGTGGTCCAAGTGCACTGCAAACAGTTTTATGTAGCCTACCAGAAAATATCACTGCTCCCATTGTTATTGTCCAGCACATGCCATCCGGTTTTACCAGATCGCTAGCAAACCGGTTAAATGCACTGGCAGACATTACTGTGAAGGAAGCCGAGGAGGGTGATGTTCTAGAAGATGGAACAGCATATATTGCTCCTGGCGGCTGCCAATTGCGGATAAACCAATTTGGGAAACAAGTTGCGGTACAGCTTGACCATACAACAACAAGCTATACACACTGCCCCTCAGTTGACCTAATGTTCTCATCGGCCTCTGAACTAGCCGAATACGGTAAGATTGTTGTCATAATGACAGGGATGGGCTCCGATGGTTCAAGTGGTCTTATCACATTAAAAAGAAGCGGTCACGTTAAGGCGATAGCAGAGTCAGAGGAAAGCTGTGTCGTGTATGGAATGCCCAGAGCCGCCATTGCAACAGAACTTGTAGATGAAGTAGTGAATGTCGAACATATAGCCAAGACGATTTTGAAATATCTTTGATTCCGAGAGGTGTGAGCCAAGTGGAAATGAATCAATATTTAGAGGTTTTCATTGAAGAAAGTAAAGAACACTTACAGGCCTGTAATGATAATTTACTTGTGTTAGAGAAAAATCCAGAGGATATGAACATTATTAATGAAATTTTCCGTTCTGCCCATACATTAAAAGGGATGTCGGCAACAATGGGTTATGATGATTTAGCTAAACTGACCCATCAAATGGAAAATGTGTTGGATGCAATAAGACATCATACCATTTCAGTTACCCCTGAATTGTTAGATGTTGTTTTTTTAGCGGTTGATGATTTAGAGGCAATGGTTCATTCTATCGCAGAAGGTGGAGATGGGAAAAGAGATGTTTCAATTGTTGTTGAACAGTTGAAACTGATTGAAACCGGACATTCGCCATTGATTGCAGCAGCTGATAAAGAGGCAGCAGCAACGGCTGAACCAAAACAAGCGGTGCAGCTGGAATATGATGAATTTGAACGTACGGTTATTGAGGAATCCCACGAACAGGGATTTTCTACATTCGAGGTAACGATTGCATTACGGGATGATTGTTTATTAAAAGCAGCAAGAGTGTATATGATTTTTGAAGCCATTGAGAAGCTTGGAGAAGTTATCAAATCACTGCCTCCTGTAGAGCAGCTCGAGGAAGAACAATTTGAGAAATCATTTACAGTTACATTGGTCTCAAAAGAAAATGAATTGGATATCGAAAAGAAAGTGATGCAAGTATCGGAGGTAGAAGCGGTTACAATAAAGACGGTTTCCCCTTCAGAATTTTCACAGGTTGCAAAGGAGTTGGCCGCCGAATCGGATAAGCTTGACGCTAATGACGCTCCAGCAATCCTAGTCAATAAAGCGATCGAAAATAGCCATAAGGAGTCCGATCATGAACAAAATAAAACAGTGAATTCCGGTAAAGCTGCTGCGAGCAAAACAATCAGAGTTAATATTGAACGGTTGGATATTCTCTTGAATTTATTTGAAGAATTAGTGATTGATAGAGGCCGACTTGAACAAATCGCATCCGAGCTTAGAAACCAGGAATTACAGGAAACCGTTGATCGAATTTCGAGAAATACGGCCGATTTGCAGAATATTATCCTCAATATGAGGATGGTGCCGATTGAAACTGTATTTAATCGTTTTCCGCGCATGGTTCGACAGCTTGCCCGCGATTTGGAAAAAAAGGTGAATCTAGAAATTATTGGAGCTGAAACAGAGCTCGACCGGACGGTTATAGATGAAATCGGCGATCCGCTTGTTCATCTCATCCGTAACTCATTAGATCATGGAATTGAATCACCGCAAGCTAGAAGAGCAAATGGAAAAAGTGAGGAAGGAACCGTCACGTTAAAGGCTTATCATAGCGGCAATCATGTGTTTATTGAAATTGAAGATGATGGTGGCGGTATTAATCGTGACAAGGTGCTTCAGATTGCTCTAAATAACGGAATTGTATCTGAACAAACGGCTGCAACCCTTTCGGACAAGCAGGTCTACGAATTAATTTTTGCTTCTGGCTTCTCTACCGCAGATAAAATTTCAGATATCTCTGGACGGGGTGTTGGGTTAGATGTTGTCAAAAATACAATCGAAAACCTTGGTGGAAGCGTCACCGTTGACTCTATGCCTGGTAAAGGCTCTGTATTTTCGATTCAATTGCCACTAACTTTATCGATAATTTCTGTCATGTTGGTCGAAATCCAAATGGAGAAGTATGCTATTCCGCTTTCTTCGATAATTGAAACAGCCATTATTAAAAAGGATGAAATCCTGAATGCTCATAATCAAAAGGTCATTGATTTCCGTGGGAAAATCGTTCCTTTATTATACCTAAGGGATTTATTTGATGTACCTGTGGTGAAAGAAGAAAGTGAATATGTATCGATTGTCATTATTCGTAAGGGTGAGAAGATGGCCGGTCTTGTTGTTGACTCTTTTATTGGTCAGCAGGAAGTTGTCTTAAAATCTTTTGGCAATTATTTAACGAATGTATTTGCCATTCCGGGTGCAACGATACTAGGAGACGGTCAGGTTGCCTTAATCGTTGATTGCAATGCCTTACTTAAATAAATAGCTGCCATAAGGATATGGGATTTAAAGGTGGCGTAAACGAGGTGTATCGAATGTCTGAAGTAGTCTCCAAAGATATGAAATTAATTGTTTTTCAGCTTAATGGAAAAGAGTACGGAATCTCGGTCCATGATGTTCATGGAATTGAAAAGGTTCAACATATAACTAGAATTCCAGGTACAGCACCATTCCTTAAGGGTGTCATTAATCTTCGCGGTATAGTGACACCAATCATTGATTTGAGGAAAAGATTTGGTCTTGAGGAGTGTGAATATACCGATTTGACGAGAATCATCATTGTCGCTCTTGATGATATTGAAGTCGGTTTGGTTGTGGATGCCGCAAATGATGTGATTGATATCAATGAAGCCGCCATTGAGCCCTCTCCGGATTTAGTCGGTGTTGAGGAAGATGAATATGTAAAAGGGGTAGTGAAGGTAGAAAATCGACTATTGATTATTATTGACTTATACAAAATTCTGGACCGCGATATTTTATAAGCAGAAGGATAAAAATATGAATTTTATTGATAAAATTACAACAACTCATCTTGATATTTTAAAAGAAATTGGAAATATTGGCGCAGGAAATGCTGCGACTGCACTTTCTATGATTCTAGATAAGAGAATTGAGATGCAGGTACCAAATGTCCAAGTGGTTACCTTTGATGAAATGATTGAAATGGCCGGTGGAGCGGAGAATGTGGTTGCTGGAGTCTATTTACGAATTGAAGGTGATGCTCCCTGTCATATGTTTTTTGTTCTGCCGCTAGAACAAGCTAATAAATATATTCAGCAAATGACTGGTGTTAAGGTAGAATTTGAAACCCTTTCATATGATGAGATCGCATTATCAGCACTGCAGGAATTAGGAAATATTTTAGCAGGCTCGTATTTAACCTCATTATCGGATTTTACCAGATTACATTTATATCCTTCTGTTCCAGCAATAAGTATTGATATGCTGGGTGCTATTATTAGCTATGGCTTCATCGAGCTGTCTCAGTTTAGTGATTATGTCATTGTGATTGATACTGCATTGAATGAAACAAATGTTGAAAATATTGAACGAGTGGATGGCCACTTTTTTCTATTGCCTGACCCGGATTCATATGAGACTATTTTTCAATCACTTGGGGTTGCGTTAGATGAATAACCCTCAACAAATCATAAGAGTTGGAATTGCGGATATGAATATTGTAAAAGCGCCGGGCTTAATTCGTACGTCCGGATTAGGTTCCTGTGTCGGTGTGGTTGTCTATGATCAGTTGCAGCAAATCGCCGGATTAGCTCATATAATGCTGCCAGATTCATCACTAGCTAAAAATGGTTCACTTACGGCAGCCAAATATGCAGATACAGCCTTAGATGAGCTTGTTTCTTGCTTAATCAAAAAAGGTGCAAGAAAAACAGCACTAAAAGCAAAAATGGCCGGCGGTGCCCAAATGTTTCAATTTACTACGGGGAATGAATTAATGAGAATTGGACCTCGAAATGTTGAAGCAGTAAAACAACAATTACTGACTTTAAATATAGAAATTGTAGGAAAAGATGTCGGAGGAAATAGTGGTCGTACAATCGAGTTCGACCCAAAAACTTGTATTCTGCAGATTAAAACGGTTAATAAGGGAATTACATATTTGTAAGCTTGTGAAGTTTTTCTCTATTTAAGCTACAGACTGAATTTTTTCTACCTTCCTCTCTCAACGAATGAGAGAGGTTTTTTTAGAAAAACATAAGGACAAAAGCTGCTTACTCAGGAAAAGGAGGAATTAGATGGTTCATGCAGCAACGCTTGATGAACAGCTATACTGGGATAAATGGGTGACCTGTCGTGATAAAGATGCTGCGAATATATTGATGAAAAGGTATTTATCACTCGTTAGTTATCATGTGCAGCGAATTTCTGTTTCTCTCCCCAAAACCGTTTCGAGGGATGATCTTACTAGTTTAGGAATGATAGGTCTATATGATGCATTGGAGAAGTTTGATCCAAATAGGGATTTGAAATTTGAAACCTATGCGTCCTTTCGTGTTCGTGGTGCAATCCTAGACGGTTTAAGGAAAGAAGATTGGTTATCAAGAAGCTCGAGGGAAAAAGCCAAGAAAATAGATGCTGTGATAGAAAGTCTGGAGCAAAAATACCTGCGACACGTGACAGAAGAGGAAATAGCGGACGAATTAAATATTACAGTTGCTGAAGTATACGCGATCATGAACGAGCAATTCTTTGCTAATATGTTATCAATTGATGAACAACCAGAGGATCCTGAAGATAAGAGTAAGCAATCGTTTATAATAAAAGATGAGAGAGGAGAGAGTCCTGAACAAACTCTATTAAAAAATGAAGCCATTGAAGAAATGACAGGAATTATTTCTACATTAAATGAGAACGAGCAGCTAGTCATTAGTCTTTTTTATCAGGAAGAATTAACATTAACCGAAATTGGTCAGATTATGGGCTTATCCACATCAAGAATATCGCAGATTCACACTAAATGTATCTATAAACTAAGACAAGCGTTACGAAAGTAGGATATTGTCTAAAAGGGCGTGAAGGGATGAGTATGAAATCTGTTGAAATGCAGATTGCGATTCCAAGAACAATGGATACGGGGAAGCTACAGGAGCAGCTTCAACAACGGGGACGGAATTTAGTTGAGCATGCCGGTGAAGCGGTGCAAAAGGATGTTGAACATAATAAAAGCAGGACCGTGAAAAATGAAGAAGCAGGCAAAACCAACTGGATGAAGGAGAAAGATGAACGTAATCAAAATCACAAAAAAAGAAGTAAATTAAGTAGGGGAACAGATGTAATTCAACAAGAACACCATCCATATAAGGGAAAGATTATTGATTACAGTGGATAGAGGGATTCTATGACCATTTTTTTTATTATTATTAGTTTCATCTTAAATATTATCTCACTTATGGGTATTATTATCTTATTTTTAAGACAAAATAAATTGGTGAAGGTGGACGAGAATCAAAAAAAAACAATGATGGAAATGGAAGAATTAATGTCCTCCTATTTATTGGAAATGAAAGAGGAGAATGAGCGGTTTATTAATCGTGTAAAGGACACAAATGAAAAACAGTTCTCAAATGTAAACCAGCTGCAAAAAGCATTATCGGCTGAGGAGTCAAAGCAAGCTAGTAAAACAAGTGGACAAAAGCAGGAAAAGCCTGGTTTTTCATCACGAATAGAAAGCGCAGTAAACATACAGGCCGTTAGAGCCTATCAAAAACAAAACAATAAACTAATCGAGAATGATGTTTTGCCTGAAAAGACCAATCAAGTGGTAGAGACCAGACATGATGAACTAAAGAGGAAATTACAAGCAACAGAGTTGATAAAGGAACGTAGCAATAATGAATTGTTGAAGGAATCATTACTATTTCAAATTCTGATTATGAAACAACAGGGTTTTTCGATAGAGGAAATGGCAAAGCGCTTAAATAAAGGAAAGGCTGAAATCGCCTTGCTGCTTAAATTCCATGAAAATACTCAAGAATAACTTGATTGTCTTCTATACATATGATATATTATAAAACGGTGTTAATACACACGCTCACGGATTTACATGGATGGTGCTGTTTCGACAGTTTTCATGTAGAGATGAAATGAGCGGAGGAAAACAAAACCATTAGGAGGAACTATCATGTCAGTTATTTCAATGAAGCAATTACTTGAAGCTGGTGTACATTTCGGACACCAAACACGCCGTTGGAACCCTAAAATGAAAAAATATATTTTCACAGAGCGTAACGGCATCTATATCATCGACCTTCAAAAAACAGTTAAAAAGGTTGAAGAGGCGTACAAATGGGTTAAGGAACTAGCTGCTAATGGCGGAACTGTTCTATTCGTTGGTACAAAAAAACAAGCACAAGATTCTGTTAAGGAAGAAGCAATTCGTTCAGGTATGTACTATGTAAATCAACGTTGGTTAGGTGGAACACTAACAAACTTTGAAACCATTCAAAAGCGTATCGCTCGTTTAAAAGATATTGAGAGAATGGCTGAAGATGGTACATTTGAAGTGCTACCTAAAAAAGAAGTTGTTCAATTGAAAAAAGAACAAGAGCGTCTTGAGAAATTCTTAGGCGGAATTAAAGATATGAAACAGCTTCCTGATGCATTATTTATTATTGATCCTCGTAAAGAGCGTATCGCTGTTGCTGAAGCACATAAATTAAATATTCCTATCGTTGGAATGGTTGATACAAACTGTGATCCAGATGAGATTGATGTTGTTATCCCTGCAAACGATGATGCAATTCGCGCTGTTAAATTATTAACTGCTAAAATGGCCGATGCTATTTTAGAAGCGAAGCAAGGGGAAGAAACAGAAGTTGTTGAAGCTAACGCTTAATTGTTAATTTGTTTTACGTGCGTTTAAGTTATTCATGAATTGTCAAGAATAGGCTAGACCGTACAGGGAAAGGTGATAGAAGGGAAGCTCCCTTTATCACCTTTTTTTCAAAAAAAGTGATGAATTGAACAAAATACATATTTATTTAAGGAGGAAAAACATAATGGCTATTACAGCACAAATGGTTAAGGAACTTCGTGAAAAAACGGGTGCAGGAATGATGGATTGTAAAAAAGCACTACAACAAACTGATGGTGATATGGAAAAAGCAATCGATTTCCTACGTGAAAAAGGAATTGCATCAGCTGCTAAAAAAGCGGACCGTGTTGCTGCTGAAGGTATTACATCTGTAGTAGTGAATGGAAATGATGCCGTGATTTTAGAGGTTAACGCTGAAACAGACTTTGTTGCTAAAAACGAAGCGTTCCAAACTCTAGTAAAAGAATTAGGTGAACAATTACTTAGTGCAAAGCCTGCTACTTTAGAAGAGGCTCTTGCTTCAACAATGGCTAATGGTGCCACTGTAGAAGCACATATCTCTGCTGCGATTTCAAAAATTGGTGAAAACATGAACCTTCGCCGTTTCGAAGTGAAATCAAAAACTGATAATGATGCATTTGGTGCTTATCTGCACATGGGTGGACGTATTGGTGTTCTTACTGTCTTAGAAGGAACAACCGATGCAGAAGCGGCTAAAGATGTTTCCATGCATGTTGCTGCACTAAATCCTAAATTCGTATCTCGTGACGAAGTATCTGCAGAAGAAGTTGAGCATGAGCGTCAAGTATTAACTCAGCAAGCAATGAACGAAGGTAAACCAGAGAATATTGTTGCTAAAATGGTTGAAGGCCGTTTAGGAAAATATTTTGAAGATGTTTGCCTACTTGATCAAGCATTTGTTAAAAATCCTGATCAAAAAGTACGTCAATTTGTTGAATCTAAAGGTGGAAAGATTCGCGAATTTATTCGTTATGAAGTAGGAGAAGGTCTTGAAAAGCGTTCAGAAAACTTTGCTGAAGAAGTTATGAACCAAATGAAAAAATAATTTTTGTGCAAAATAAATACGAACTTTTTTCAGGGAACACACTGTGTTCCCTATTTTTAAAGCAGGTAAATAAATAGTATAATACATATGGAGGTTTCTATGACCAAACCAAAGTATAAACGCGTTGTCTTAAAATTAAGTGGAGAGGCCTTGGCTGGTGATCAAGGTTTTGGGATTTTCCCGGCTGTCATTAAATCGGTTGCTGCACAAGTAAAAGAGCTTGCAGATTTAGGTGTTGAGGTTGCAGTAGTAGTTGGCGGTGGTAATATTTGGCGTGGTAAGATTGGTGAAGAGATGGGTATGGACAGAGCAAATGCTGATTATATGGGGATGCTAGCGACCGTTATGAATTCGTTAGCGCTTCAGGATAGTCTTGAACAGGCCGGCTGTGAAACCCGTGTTCAAACATCGATTGAAATGCGACAGGTTGCTGAGCCATATATCCGTAGAAGAGCTATTCGTCATCTGGAGAAAAAACGTGTTGTTATTTTTGCTGCTGGGACTGGTAATCCATATTTCTCAACAGATACTACTGCTGCACTAAGAGCAGCTGAGATAGAGGCAGAAGTCATTCTGATGGCAAAGAACAACGTTGACGGAGTATATTCTGCAGATCCGCGCGTCGATCAGAATGCTAAGAAATATGATGAGTTATCTTATTTAGATGTGATTAAAGAAGGATTAGCTGTTATGGATTCTACCGCTTCTTCCTTATGTATGGATAATGATATTCCGTTAATTGTTTTTTCCATAATGGAAAATGGCAATATCAAACGTGCAGTTATGGGTGAAAAAATTGGAACAATTGTTAGGGGGAAATAATTATGCCAACACAAATTATTGATCATGCTAAAGAAAAAATGTCAAAGGCGATTCAGGCATATTCTCGTGAGTTAGCCAGTATCCGTGCCGGCAGAGCAAATGCATCTTTATTAGACCGCATTACAGTTGATTACTATGGTGCACCGACACCAATTAATCAATTAGCTGGTATTTCTGTTCCTGAAGCACGTTTGTTAGTTATTCAGCCATATGATAAAACAATCTTGGGAGAAATTGAAAGATCTATCTTAAAGTCTGACCTTGGATTGAATCCTACAAGCGATGGGAATATTATTCGAATTTCGATTCCAGCACTAACTGAAGAGCGTCGTAAAGAGCTTGTAAAAGTAGTGAAAAAAGAAGCTGAGGAAGCAAAAGTAGCGATTCGTAATATTCGTCGCGACGCAAATGATGATTTGAAAAAACGTGAAAAAGCAGGAGATATTACGGAAGACGACCACCGTGGGTATTCAGATGATATTCAAAAAGTGACGGATGAAAATATCAGCAAGATTGATGCAATGACAAAAGAAAAAGAAAAAGAAATTTTGGAAGTATAACCTGGGAATAGTTGTTTATTTTAAGTGAAAGGACCCTCTATCGATTAGGGGGTTTTTTTACTCATTGAAGGGTAACCGTAAACAGGAGAGAATCTAACTTTTTGCAGGCGCAAATTCGTGATAATAGAGATATCAGTAGGAATTTTTGGTATTATAGAACAAGGTAGTTTTGGCTACCAATGATTAAGACGGGATTCATCTTTTGTCGGAGGGTGAGATTAACCTTTTGGAGGAGCTACAAATGTTTAGTAAATTTAATATATGGAAGACGACAAAAAACTCTTCCAATCTCCGAGAACGAATACAAAAAGTCCAAGAACAGCCTATTCCAGAACATATTGCTATTATAATGGATGGAAATGGTCGCTGGGCGAAAAAAAGAGCCTTGCCAAGAATAGCCGGACATCATGAGGGAATGAAGGTTGTTCGAAAAGTAACGAAAATGGCTAATCAATTAGGGGTAAAAACACTTACATTGTATGCTTTTTCAACGGAGAATTGGAAACGTCCCAAAACTGAAGTTGAATACTTGATGAAGCTTCCTGAGGAATTTCTCGGCACCTTCCTCCCTGAATTAATTACAGAAAACGTGAAGGTGAAAGTCATTGGTTATAAGGAGGAGCTTCCATCTCATACGTTTAATGCTGTCGAGAGAGCAATAGAACAAACAAAGGATAACACCGGTTTAATTTTAAATTTTGCTCTAAACTATGGTAGTAGATCGGAAATTATTGCAGGTGTAAAAAGCATTATGAACGATTACAAAAATGGTAAACTGAGCGAAGATGACATCAATGAAGAAGTCTTTTCGAAGCATTTAATGACAAGCGATTTAGCCGATCCTGACTTATTGATTCGAACTAGTGGTGAAATTAGGCTTAGCAATTTTATGCTTTGGCAGCTGGCCTATACTGAATTTTGGTTTACGGATGTTTTATGGCCAGATTTCGCTGAAGAGCATTTAATTGAAGCAATAGAAACATTTCAGAGACGCCAACGTCGTTTTGGTGGGGTCTAATAAAGGTGTTGACATTTAGATGAAACAAAGAATTATTACAGCTGTGATTTTTGGGGCAATTCTTATTTCCTTGACATTGGTCGGGGGAATACCATTTGTGATTCTAGCTTATTTATTCGCAACAATTGCCTTATATGAACTTTTAAAAATGAGAAAACTGAAATTGCTTTCCTTCTCTGGTATTATTTCATTATTTTCATTATGGTTTTTTCTCCTTCCGATTAAATATTCAGATATATTGGACCTTCTCCATATAACGAAAATTGAAGTCCTATTAATGACTGCTTTACTCTTATTTGCCTATATGGTTGCGACAAAGAATCGGTTTAGTTACGATGATGTGGCCTTCTCTATCATGGCCATTTTGTATATAGGAATGGGCTTTTATTATTTTATTGAAACGCGTGAAGCAGGTCTTGTTTATATTTTTTATTCATTATTTATCATTTGGGCAACTGATTCAGGTGCTTATTTTACGGGGCGTGCTATGGGTAAAAGGAAGCTTTGGCCTGATATCAGTCCCAATAAAACAATCGAAGGATCTATCGGTGGTATCGTGAGTGCCGTGATTGTAAGCATACCCTTTGGTTTATTTGGAGATATGGATATATCCCTTTTAATGCTTGGGGTTGTCACCATTTTTCTTTCTGTATTTGGACAAATTGGCGATCTTGTTGAATCAGCTTTAAAGCGCCATTATCATGTGAAAGATTCAGGGTCTATTTTGCCTGGTCATGGAGGGGTTTTAGATCGCTTTGATAGCCTCATTTTTGTCTGGCCGTTGATTCACTTTTTAAATTTATTATAGGAATTAAATCTTTTTCCGTTGGAATGTCTTTTCATTTACGTTAATATCTTAAAAAATAGTAAGGTTTTGTTGCAGATTAGGAGTGTTCTTTCATGAAAAACATCAGTTTATTAGGTGCAACGGGTTCAATTGGTACTCAAACAGTAGATATTATTATGAAGCATAGGGAAGAATTTTCTTTAGTAGCGATGTCAGTCGGTAAAAATATCCCACTAGCCAGGAAAATCATCCATGATTTATCGCCTGAACTTGTCTCAACTTTGGATAAAGCGGATGCCGAATTACTTCAAGCGGAGTTTCCGCATATCTCCTTTACATTCGGAGACAATGGAATGAGTGAAGTGGCTGTTTATGAGCCTGCGGATATTTTGGTTAACGGAGTAATGGGGAGTGTAGGGTTGCAGCCAACCTTGTATGCTATTGAAGCCAAAAAGACGATTGCCATTGCGAATAAAGAAACATTGGTGACAGCTGGACATCTTGTTATGGCAGCAGCCAATAAACATGGTGTGGATATTTTGCCGGTAGATAGTGAGCACTCAGCGATATTTCAGGCATTACAAGGAGAGCAGCGAAAGAATATAGAAAGAATCATTCTCACAGCTTCAGGAGGTAGTTTCAGAGATCGAACGAGAGCGGAGCTTCAACATGTTACAGTGGAAGAAGCTTTAAATCATCCTAATTGGTCAATGGGTGCAAAAATTACGATTGATTCTGCCACCATGATGAATAAAGGTTTAGAGGTTATTGAAGCCCATTGGCTTTTTGAGCTTCCCTATGAAAAAATCGATGTACTTCTCCATAAGGAAAGTGTTATTCATTCCATGGTAGAATTCCATGATAGCAGTATCATTGCTCAGCTAGGCAGCCCTGATATGCGAGTTCCAATTCAGTATGCATTAACATTTCCAGATAGAATCCCACTTGAATCTGCTCAAAGACTGAATTTGGCTGAATTTGGGAAGCTCCATTTTCAGGAAATGGACATGGACCGTTATCGCTGCATGAAATTTGCTTATGAGGCAGGCAAGGCTGGAGGATCTGTTCCTACTGTGCTAAATGCTGCAAATGAAGCTGCTGTTGCTTCATTTCTAAAGGGAAGAATCACTTTTTTACAAATCGAGGATTTGGTCGAACAAGCCCTAGAACGTCACAGCAAGATTATCAGTCCAAGTTTGTCGGAAATAGAGGAAATTGACCGTGAAACAAGGAGTTTTGTTCTTTCATTGCTATAATTAAGGTGAGGACACTATAATCGTTCATTTTCTTTACTCTATCTTTAAATAAAGGTGGTTATACATTGACAACAGTAATAGCCTTCATCGTTATTTTTGGGGCACTTGTGTTTTTCCATGAATTAGGACACTTAGTTTTTGCGAAAAGAGCAGGTATCCTATGTCGTGAATTTGCAATTGGTTTCGGGCCAAAGGTCTTTTCCTTTAAGAAAAGTGAAACGGTCTATACGATTCGATTGCTGCCTATCGGTGGATTTGTCAGAATGGCTGGTGAAGATCCCGAAGTAATAGAAATCAAACCAGGCTATCGAGTTGGATTAATTTTGGATCATGACGAAAAGGTGCAAAAAATTATTTTAAATAATAAGGATAAATTTCCGAATGCTATCGTCATGGAAGTGGAATATGCAGATATTGAACATGACCTGTTCATAAAGGGTTTTCTTGAGGGTGATGATGATGAGGTTATGAAGAGGTTTGAGATTCTTCCTAACGCAGTTATTGTGGAGGACGGTACAGAGTCTCAGATTGCCCCATATAATCGTCAGTTTGCTTCGAAAACACTGGGACAGCGAACGATGGCTATTTTCGCCGGTCCAATGATGAATTTTGTGTTAGCTTTTTTCATTTTTATTTTAATTGCATTATTGCAGGGAATACCTGCAAATGATCCGATGCTAGGAAAGTTGACAGAGGATGGCGCAGCACTGTCTGCAGGTATGAGGGAAGGCGATGTAGTTCAAACCATTGACGGTGTTGAAATATCAAACTGGTCAGATGTAGTTGAAGTTATTAGGAAAAGTCCAGAGAAAGAACTGACCTTTCTGATCAAACGAGATGGTACAGAGTTAGAGATTCCAGTTACCCCAAATACACAAAAATTAGAGGATGGTACTACGATTGGAATCATCGGGGTATATAGTCCAGTTGAAAAATCACCACTGAAAGCCATTACGTATGGGGCGACAGAAACCTATTTTTGGACGAAAGAAATTTTCTCAGCGCTTGGTAAATTATTAACCGGTCAATTTTCAATTGACGCCTTATCAGGTCCGGTTGGCATTTATCAATCAACAGATATGGTTGCTCAATCAGGCATTTATTACTTGATGAGATGGGCAGGGATGTTAAGCATTAACCTCGGTATTATGAATCTTTTACCTATACCTGCATTGGATGGCGGAAGATTGCTTTTCTTTGCTGTTGAGGCTGTTCGTGGAAAGCCAATTGACCGCCAGAAGGAAGGAATGATACATTTTCTTGGTTTTGCCCTCCTGATGCTCCTCATGCTTGTTGTAACATGGAATGATATCCAGCGATTCTTTTTGTAATAAGGCAAGTTACAAAGTGGGGGGCGATGTTTTGGGCCCTCCACTTATCTGTACGTATTATTAATCATAGATACGGAAATAGAGAAAATTACATTAATAAACATACCCGAGGTGCAAATTATGAAACAAAGTATGATGCTTATTCCCACTCTTAGAGAAGTTCCAGCAGATGCTGAAATAAAAAGTCACCAGCTCTTATTACGTGCTGGCTATATCCGCCAAAATGCAAGTGGCATATACAGCTATTTACCGTTAGCGAAACGGGTTATGCAAAAGGTGGAACAGATTGTCCGTGAAGAATTAGATGCAATTGGAGCGGTTGAATTATTCATGCCAACTATGCAACCGGCTGAGCTTTGGCAGGAGTCTGGCAGATGGCATTCATATGGTCCTGAGCTCATGCGATTACACGACCGTCATAACCGTGAGTTTGCGTTAGGACCGACACATGAAGAGGTAATCACAAGCATAGTTAAAGATGAGATAAAATCTTATAAACGTTTACCACTTTCTTTGTATCAAATTCAAACAAAGTTCCGTGATGAAAAAAGACCACGATTTGGTTTATTACGTGGTAGAGAGTTTATTATGAAGGATGCTTATTCTTTCCACTCTTCCAGGGAAAGCTTAGATGAGGTTTATGATCAATATTACCAGGCGTATTCTAATATTTTTTCCCGCTGCGGTTTAGATTTTCGTGCAGTTATTGCCGACTCAGGTTCGATTGGTGGGAAAGGGACACATGAGTTTATGGTTTTATCGGATATCGGTGAAGATACAATTGCATATTCAGATACATCCTCATATGCCGCAAATATAGAAATGGCACCGGTTGTTACTACATATGAAAGAAGTAATGAGCCTCTGCAGACATTAGAAAAGGTATTAACAGAAAATCAAAAAACAATTGCTGATGTTTCTGCATTCTTAAATGTCACAGCTGCAGAGTGTATTAAGTCTTTATTATTTAAAGTGGATGAGAAGTTTGTTCTTGTCTTAGTACGTGGTGACCATGAAGTCAATGACATTAAGTTAAAAAATATGTATGATGCGGATATTGTTGAACTTGCTGAACCAGAGGAAACTCTCAAGGTTCTAGGCTGTTCGATTGGGTCACTCGGTCCAGTAAATGCAAAGGGAGTAGAGATTATCGCAGATCATGCTGTAAAAGCCATCGTGAACGGAATATGTGGTGCGAATGAAGAGGATTACCATTATGTTAATGTCAATCCAGAACGTGACTTCTCTGTATCCCGTTATGAAGATTTACGTTTTATTATCGAAGGTGATCCGTCTCCAGATGGTGAAGGAACGATCTTGTTTGCAAAAGGTATTGAAGTAGGACATGTGTTTAAATTAGGTACGAAATATAGCGAAGCAATGAATGCAGTTTATTTAGATGAAAATGGAAAAGCTCAACCGTTCATTATGGGTTGTTATGGTATTGGGATTTCTCGAACAATGGCTTCGATTGTTGAACAATATAACGACGAAAAAGGTATTATCTGGCCAGTTGCCGTTGCTCCATTTGACCTTCACCTTGTTGCGGTCAATATGAAGGATGAGGCGCAAAGCTCACTTGCAAACAATCTATATCATGAACTAAAGCAAATCTATGACGTATTACTGGATGATCGTCAAGAGCGTCCAGGTGTTAAGTTTGCGGATAGTGATTTAATCGGTTTACCTGTACGTATTACGGTTGGTAAAAAAGCAAGTGAAGGAATTGTTGAAGTTAAGGTTCGTCATACCGGAGAAATGTTTGAGATTCATCAAAGTGAATTAATTGGAAGGGTTACTGAAATCCTTTCTACTTTATAATAGATAAAAAAGAGTTGGCGCAATTTCAAGCGTTAACTCTTTTTTTAGAATTTTACTCTCGTCTCAGTCAGGGAATTTCCCCTAAAAAAGAGTGTAATATGCTATAATACAATTTGTGTTTGAAAATACTGTCGAAAACATAATGGGAGGAGAGATATCGAAATGAGTGTTGACTCAGGAAAAAATGAGCGTTTTCAGCTCTTACTCCAGCAATTAAACCTTACTGAAGATGCCGTTGTTCCATATTTCTCGAAAGCCCAAATTGAAAAATTGGTGGTTGAAAAGAAAGCTAGAAAATGGCATTTTCACTTTTTATTCGAGAAAATTTTACCTTATAATATCTTAAGTACTTTTATCCATAAACTTGAAACAACGTTTTCATATATCGCTCAGGTTTCCTACTCAATTAAAGTATTAGATCCCCAATATACTGAACAGCTGGTAGTTGATTATTGGCGAAAATGTGTCCAAGAAATAGAAGGAATTTCACCACCACTTTCCAAGCTGCTGAATGAACAGATTCCCAAATTACAAGGAAATAAACTGACCATTAAAGTTCGAAATGAAATGGAAGGTTTATCCATCAAACGGAAATATGCTAGTTTAATCTCACAAATCTATGTAGAGTTTGGCTTCCCATTATTTGCAATAGATACGGAAGTATCTACCGAACAGGCAGATGAGGCCTATCAACAATTTTTATTAGCTAAGCAAAAAGAAGATGAAGAGCGAGGAATGCAAGCTCTTATCGAAATGCAAAAGCGTGATGAAAAAGCCGATGATGTGGCAGAGGTCAGTGGACCTGTAATGATTGGGTTAACCATCCGAGATGATGCAGAATATAGAAAGCTTGAAGAAATTACAGATGAAGAACGCCGGGTTTCGATTGAAGGCTATGTATTTGCTGCTGAAACGAAGGAGCTTCGTAGTGGCAGGACATTACTAACCTTTAAAATCACAGATTATACTAGCTCGATTCTTGTTAAAATGTTTTCGCGTGATAAAGAAGATGCCGCATTGTTTAACCATGTTAAAAAGGGCATGTGGTTAAAGGTAAGAGGTAGTATTCAAAACGATACCTTTGTACGTGACCTTGTCATGATTGGAAATGATGTGAATGAAATAAAGCCGCCGAGCAGAAAAGACACGGCACCAGAAGGAGAAAAACGTGTTGAGTTACATTTGCATACGCCGATGAGTCAAATGGATGCTGTCTCTTCTGTCAGTACCTTAGTCGGTCAAGCAAAGAAATGGGGTCATAAAGCAATTGCCATTACGGACCATGCTGTCGCCCAATCATTCCCGGAGGCCTTTAGTGCAGGTAAAAAAAATGATATTAAAATCCTCTATGGTGTAGAGGCTAACCTAGTAGATGATGGGGTTCCCATTGCCTATAACTCGGCTCATCGTAAATTAGCGGATGATACGTACGTTGTTTTTGATGTTGAAACAACAGGCCTTTCTGCAGTTTATGATACGATCATCGAATTGGCAGCAGTAAAGGTTCGTGGTGGGGAAATCATTGACCGCTTTGAATCTTTTGCCAACCCGCACCGTCCGCTGTCAGCTACGATCATTAATTTAACACACATTACAGATGATATGCTGCTAGATGCACCCGAAGTGGAAGCTGTGTTAAAAAGATTTCATACATGGGCAGAGGATGCTGTCCTTGTTGCACACAATGCATCCTTTGATATGGGCTTTTTAAATATGGGTTACACTAAGGTAGGTTTGGAAAAGGCTGCTAATCCAGTAATCGATACGCTAGAATTAGGGCGTTTTCTATATCCAGAGATGAAAAATCACCGTTTAAATACGCTCGCTAAAAAGCTCGATGTTGAATTAACACAGCATCACCGTGCCATTTACGATGCAGAAGCAACAGGCTATATCTTAATGAAAATGTTAAAGGACACGGCTGAAAAGGGAATTGAATATCATGACCAGTTAAATGACAATATGGGACAAGGGAATGCTTACCAAAGGGCAAGACCATACCATTGTACGTTATTAGCTCAAACTGATATAGGATTAAAAAATTTATTTAAATTAGTATCAATCTCCCATATTAATTATTTTTACCGGGTGCCAAGAATTCCCCGCTCACAGCTGGAAAAGTATCGTGAAGGCATTATTGTTGGCTCTGCCTGTGATAAAGGTGAAGTATTTGAAGGCATGATGCAAAAGGGTCCTGAGGAAGTTGAAAAGGCTGCTCGCTTTTATGATTATCTCGAGGTACACCCGAAAGAGGTATATCAGCATTTAATTGAACTTGAACTTATTCGTGATGAAAAGGCTTTAGAGGAAATTATTCATAATATTGTCAAACTCGGTGAAAAATTAAACATTCCCGTTGTTGCAACAGGAAATGTTCACTATCTAAATCCGAATGATAAAATCTACCGTAAGATATTAATCAGCTCACAGGGGGGAGCTAACCCGTTAAATCGCCATCAATTACCGGATGTCCATTTTAGAACAACGAATGAGATGCTCGAAGCGTTTGCTTTTCTCGGCAAAGAAAAAGCAAAGGAAATAGTGGTGGATAATACTAATAAAATTGCCGATATGATTGACGCGATTAAGCCAATTAAAGATGACCTTTACACACCTAAAATTGAAGGGGCCGAAGACGAAATTCGGAATATGAGCTATAGTATGGCCAAGCAAATCTATGGGGAACCGTTACCGGAAATTGTTGAGGCAAGGCTTGAAAAAGAATTAAAGAGTATAATTGGACATGGGTTTGCCGTTATATATTTGATTTCTCATAAGCTGGTGAAAAAATCACTTGATGATGGTTATCTGGTTGGTTCCCGTGGTTCAGTAGGGTCGTCCTTCGTTGCCACGATGACTGAAATTACGGAGGTTAATCCGCTGCCGCCGCATTATATATGTCCGCAATGTAAGCACTCGGAATTTTTTAATGATGGTTCTGTCGGTTCTGGTTTTGATCTGCCGGATAAGGATTGTCCAAACTGTGGCGCAAACTATAAAAAGGAAGGGCAGGATATCCCGTTTGAGACCTTCTTAGGCTTCAAAGGAGATAAGGTTCCGGATATTGACTTGAACTTTTCTGGAGAGTATCAGCCGCGCGCCCATAACTATACAAAAGTGTTATTTGGTGAGGATTACGTCTACCGTGCAGGGACGATTGGTACTGTGGCGGATAAAACGGCTTTCGGTTATGTAAAGGCCTATCAGAATGATCATAATCTTCAACTGCGCGGAGCAGAAATTGAGAGACTTGCTTCTGGCTGCACAGGAGTAAAACGTACTACTGGACAGCATCCGGGCGGTATCATTGTTATCCCGGATTATATGGATGTATATGATTTTTCGCCAATCCAATTCCCGGCCGACGACCGAAATTCAGAATGGAAAACAACTCATTTTGATTTCCATTCCATCCATGATAATGTATTGAAGCTGGATATTCTTGGACACGATGATCCAACCGTCATTAGAATGCTCCAGGATTTAAGTGGGATTGACCCTAAAACCATCCCAACGGATGATCCTGAAGTAATGAAGATATACAGTAGTACAGAATCATTGGGTGTAACAGAAGAACAGATTATGTGTAAAACAGGGACACTTGGTATTCCCGAGTTTGGTACTCGATTCGTTAGGCAGATGTTAGAAGATACAAAGCCGACAACGTTTTCTGAGCTCGTGCAGATATCTGGACTTTCACATGGTACGGATGTATGGCTTGGAAACGCACAGGAGCTGATTCAAAATAATATTTGTACACTTCCTGAAGTTATCGGCTGCCGTGATGATATTATGGTCTATTTAATTTATCAAGGCCTGGAGCCGTCACTAGCCTTCAAGATTATGGAATCTGTGCGGAAGGGAAAAGGCCTGACAGATGAAATGGAAGCTGAAATGCGTAAGAACGAGGTTCCAGAATGGTATATTGATTCCTGTAAAAAGATTAAGTATATGTTCCCGAAGGCTCACGCAGCAGCCTATGTATTGATGGGTGTACGTGTTGCGTATTTTAAAGTCCATCATCCGATATTGTATTACGCTGCCTATTTTACAGTCCGCGCTGAGGATTTTGACCTTGAAGCAATGGCAAAAGGGTCTGCTGCAATCAAAGTAAAGATTGATGAGATCAATGGAAAGGGCCTCGATGCTTCGACAAAGGAGAAGAATCTATTGACGGTATTAGAGCTTGCCCTTGAAATGTGCGAAAGGGGATTTTCTTTTAAGAATGTCGATTTATACCGTTCAAGTGCTACGGAATTTATTATTGATGGTCATTCACTTATTCCCCCGTTTAATGCCATTCCGGGTCTTGGTACAAATGCGGCATATAATATCGTAAAGGCACGTGAAGATGGAGAGTTTCTATCAAAAGAAGATCTGCAGCAAAGAGGAAAGGTCTCAAAGACAATTATGGAGTACCTGGATAGTCAAGGCTGTCTTGAAGCAATGCCAGATCAAAATCAGTTGTCATTGTTCTAGCGATTTTTCTGAAAAGGGGAGACGAGGTCTCTCCTTTTCTGTGTAGTCCGTTGCAACTGCCCAAGCCTCCTCACAGGCTCGTCTGCTGGGCGAGCCCCTTCCCCTTTTAATGGTTTGCATTAAATTTTTGGATATGGTATAGTTTTAGTGGAAATACTAAGGATAACTCTGGTAATTAAGAGTGGGGAAACCCACTCTTTCGTATTGTCTATACATATCCTGGTGAGTTATTGCTTTTAGAAACGGCCCTGTTTAAACAATACGGTTGATTTTGTAACTCCTGTGCTCCAGGCCCTCTTCATGTAATGGGAAGAAGGCGTAAGCAAAATACAGGAGTTTTCTACATTCACCTATAAATAATGGTGCTAAAATGCAAAGGAGGGATAATATGAGCAAAGTGACGGAAACGGTTAGTCAATTAGTCACACCAATATTGGATGATATGGGACTTGAACTTGTTGACATTGAATATGTTAAAGAAGGTAAAGACTGGTTTCTTAGAGTCTATATTGACAAAGAAGCCGGCATTGATATTGAGGAATGTGGATTGGTGAGTGAGCGGCTTAGTGATAAGCTCGACGAGGTTGATCCGATTGTGCATAATTACTTCCTTGAAGTTTCTTCACCTGGAGCAGAGCGCCCTCTAAAAAAGGATAAGGATTTTGAAAAAGCGATTGGGAAAAACGTCTTTATTAAAACCTATGAACCAATCGATGGTGAAAAGCAATTTGAAGGGCTTTTAACACATTTTGATGGAATAACTGTAACGGTAGAAATCAAAATAAAAACAAGAAAGAAAAGTGTGAACATTCCTTATGAAAAGGTAGCGCAGGCTAGACTTGCTGTCAGCTTTTCATAGCTAAAGGAACAACTGTAAATTAAGGGGGAACCATTCTCATGAGCAGTGAATTACTTGATGCTCTGTTATTGCTTGAAAAGGAAAAAGGAATTTCTCGTAATGTGATAATGGAAGCGATAGAAGCAGCGCTTATTTCTGCTTATCGCCGAAATTTTAATCAAGCTCAAAATGTAAGAATTGATATTAATTTAGGCGCTGGGACGATGCGAGTATTTGCTCGTAAAGAAGTTGTGGATGAAGTGTTTGATCCTCGTCTTGAAATATCGTTGGAAGATGCACGTCGGATTAATCCAAACTACCAACTTGAAGATGTGGTGGAACTTGAGGTTACACCAAAGGATTTTGGTAGAATAGCAGCGCAAACAGCTAAGCAGGTTGTGACTCAACGTGTTCGTGAAGCAGAACGTGGTATTATTTACTCAGAATTTATTGATCGTGAAGAGGATATCATGACTGGAATTGTTCAGCGCCAGGATCCTAAATTTATCTATGTCAGTTTAGGTAAAATTGAAGCCATCCTCCCAAGCAATGAACAGATGCCCAATGAGAGGTATAAGCCGCACGATCGTATCAAGGTTTTTCTAACAAAAGTGGAAAAAACAACGAAAGGCCCACAAATCTTTGTTTCTCGAACACATCCTGGGTTATTAAAGCGGTTATTTGAAATCGAAGTGCCTGAAATTTATGATGGAACGGTAGAAATAAAATCAGTCGCTCGTGAAGCTGGTGATCGCTCGAAAATCTCTGTTCACTCTGATAACTCTGAAGTAGATGCAGTCGGGGCATGTGTTGGTCCAAAAGGATCCCGTGTCCAGGCGATTGTCAATGAATTGAAGGGTGAAAAAATAGACATTGTCAAATGGTCAGATGACCCTGTTGTGTTTGTTGCAAATGCATTAAGTCCTTCTAAAGTTCTTGATGTTATTGTTAATGAAGCAGATAAAGCAACAACTGTTGTCGTGCCAGATTATCAGTTATCGCTTGCCATCGGTAAACGTGGTCAAAATGCACGTTTGGCTGCCAAACTGACTGGTTGGAAAATTGATATTAAATCAGAAAGTGATGCCCGGGATGCTGGAATATTCCCGCGTGAGGAAACTCTTCTAAGCTTTGAAGAAGAAGCAGATGATGATGTCGAATTTGAATTAACGAATGATTTTGAAGCGGTAGAGAATGAGGAAACCGGTTTAGATTTGAATGACGATGGAGCAGAAAAATAAAAAATCCAAGGAGGGATGAAGGTGATCAATCGAAAAAAAGTACCCTTACGTAAATGTGTCGTGACTGGTGAAATGAAGCCGAAAAAAGAACTGGTTCGAATCGTTCGCTCTAAAGAAGGAGAAGTGTCAGTCGATTTAACGGGTAAAAAATCTGGTCGAGGCGCATACCTTTCCTTGGATAAAGAAACCGTTCTAGCTGCAAAAAAGAAAAATGTCTTAGCCAATCATCTACAGGTAAAAATAGATGATACGATTTATGATGAATTATTACAGCTAATCGAAAAGCAGAATGGAGTATCCTAATGAATGAACAACAATGGATATCATTGCTTGGATTAGCCAATCGAGCGCGGAAAATTATTTCGGGAGAAGAGTTATCCGTAAAAGAAATTAGAAGTGGAAAAGCAAAGCTTGTTTTATTATCGGCCGATGCTTCTGCTAATACAGCGAAGAAAATAACAGATAAATGTAAATCCTACGGAGTTCCCTATAAGCTTATTGAGAACAGGGAAATACTTGGACATGCTATCGGGAAAGAAGCGCGTGTTGTTGTAGCAATACTAGATGAGGGATTTGCAAAAAAATTGATGACGCTGCTCGATTAAATATCAGCGGGGGTGAAAGTATGAGTAAATTGCGCGTGTACGAATACGCTAAAAAATTAAATATTTCAAGTAAAGAAGTTATTACGAAGTTAAAAGACATGAATATAGAGGTTTCAAATCATATGACAACACTTGAGGATGATGCTGTGAAAAAGCTTGATGGTCACTTTCAAAAAAAGGATAACAAAAAACCTGAATCAACCGGGCAGCAAGGAAATACAAAGCAGCAACAGTCTGGAACAGACAATCGTTCGGCGGTAAAAACGAAAGATGTGATTAAATCAACACCTAAAAAGCAAGGTCAAAACCCACAAGGTAATCAAAAAGGCGGCTTTAATAAGAATAAGGGTAAAAATAATCATAACCAGAATAAAAATAAAAACAACCAACATAGAGGTAAGCAACAGCAACATGGACAGCCTGAGAAGAAGAAAGAGAAAGAATTACCAGCAAAAATTACGTTTTCTGACTCTTTGACAGTGGCTGAGCTTGCGAAAAAACTGCATAGAGAACCGTCAGAAATCATCAAAAAGCTATTTTTACTTGGTGTTATGGCAACCATTAATCAAGATCTAGATAAGGATGCCATCGAGCTAATCGCCGGCGAATACGGAGTAGAAGTAGAAGAAGAGATTAAAATTGATACAACAGACCTTGAAGTTTACTTCACAGATGATGAGGAAGTTGAACTTGTTGAAAGACCTTCTGTTGTGACGATTATGGGTCACGTTGACCATGGGAAAACAACATTGCTTGATTCCATTCGTCATACAAAGGTAACAGCAGGTGAAGCTGGTGGTATCACACAGCATATTGGTGCCTATCAGGTGGTTGATAATGGGAAAAGGATTACGTTCTTAGATACTCCTGGACATGCTGCGTTTACAACAATGCGTGCTAGAGGTGCAAAAATTACGGATATCACTATTCTCGTTGTAGCGGCAGATGATGGTGTAATGCCACAGACAGTTGAGGCAATCAACCATGCAAAAGCGGCTGAAGTACCAATCATTGTTGCTGTTAATAAAATCGATAAGCCAACTGCAAATCCTGACCGGGTTATGCAGGAATTAACAGAACACGGTCTTATTCCGGAAGCATGGGGTGGAGACACTATTTTTGTTCCGTTATCTGCAAAAACAGGTGAAGGAATTGATTCCTTACTTGAAATGATTCTACTTGTAAGTGAAGTAGAAGAATATAAAGCAAATCCAAATCGAAAAGCTGTCGGAACGGTTATCGAAGCACAATTAGATAAGGGCCGTGGATCAGTCGCTACCCTGCTTGTACAAAATGGAACGTTAAAAGTGGGAGACCCAATTGTAGTTGGGAATACATTTGGACGCGTCCGTGCGATGGTGAATGATTTAGGACGCCGGGTAAAGGAAGCGGGTCCATCCACACCGGTCGAAATTACTGGATTAAATGAAGTTCCACAAGCAGGCGATCGTTTCGTTGTTTTTGAGGATGAAAAAACAGCTCGTCATGTTGGTGAGTTAAGAGCATCATCCGCTCTACAAGCACAGCGCAGTGAAAAAACAAGAATAAGTCTAGATAACTTATTTGAGCACATGAAGCAAGGCGAAATGAAGGAACTTAACATCATTATAAAAGCAGATGTGCAAGGGTCTGCTGAAGCACTTGCGGCATCGTTACAAAAAATTGATGTTGAAGGTGTAAATATCAAGATTATTCATACTGCAGTTGGAGCTATTAACGAATCCGATATTTCGCTTGCAGCTGCATCAAATGCAATTGTGATTGGATTTAACGTCCGCCCGGATAACAATGCAAAACGAGCTGCCGATCAAGAGGATGTTGACATTCGTTTACACCGTATTATCTATAAAGTAATTGAAGAGATTGAAGCAGCGATGAAAGGGATGCTTGATCCGGAATTCGAAGAAAAAATTATCGGGCAAGCAGAGGTTCGTCAAACCTTCAAGGTATCAAAAGTGGGAACGATTGCTGGAAGCTATGTTACGGACGGCAAGATTACCCGTGATAGTGGAATACGCTTAATTCGTGATGGAGTCGTCATTTTTGAAGGGGAAATTGATGACCTAAAACGTTTTAAGGATGATGTGAAGGAAGTTAGTCAAGGCTATGAATGTGGAATTACCATTAAGAACTTTAATGATGTTAAAGAAAATGATGTAATTGAAGCATATATAATGGAAGAAGTGGGACGTTAATGATAGTTGGGCTTGCCGCCTTCGAACTTATTATTTACGATGCTCATTCCTTAAAAGAAAAGCGAGCAGTCCTACAAAGAGTTATGACACGGTTAAAGCAAAAATATAATGTTTCAGTTGCTGAGGTGGACTTTCAAGATACCTGGCAAAGAAGTAAAATGGCTATAACTGCAGTTGCGTCTGCCCAAATAGGGGTAGAAAAGGAATTGCAGAATGCCCTTAAGTTTATTGATTCGTTTCCAGAATTGGAACGAACCATCACCGATATAGAATGGCTTTAACTTCATTCAGCAGAAGTCCTTCACTTCTAAAGTTAAGAGATGAATGCAAATTAAGCTTCGATTCATTGGGGGTTCAAACCCCTGCTGAATGAAGTTAAGCCTCCGGCGGATGTCTCGGATTTTTAAAGGTAATTTATCGAGCGAGATCGATAAAAATCCGGACGCAAATTCGACAAGCGAATTTGAGTAAACGAGGTGAGATTATGAGCGTTAGAGCAAATCGGGTTGGGGAGCAAATGAAAAAAGAGCTTGGTGAAATTATCGGGCGCAAAATTAAAGATCCCCGTATTGGCTTTGTTACTGTTACTGATGTACAGGTTACGGGTGACCTGCAGCAGGCAACCGTTTATATTTCAGTTTTAGGTGACGAAAAGCAGCGCGAAAATACGTTAATAGGACTTGCAAAAGCAAAAGGTTTTATTCGTTCTGAAATTGGACAACGAATTCGTTTGCGTAAAACACCTGAAATCTTGTTTGAATTTGATGAATCCATCGATTATGGACACCGTATTGATACTTTACTGCATCAGATTCACAAGGAAGAAAAAGTAAACGAACAAAATGAAAATGAACCATCATAACAAGGCTGAAAAAATGGATAGACCTAGTGTCTATCCATTTTTTTCAGAATAAGAAAGGACCTAAACATAATGGAAGGAATTATTCCACTTTATAAGCCTGCAGGGATGACATCACATGATTGTGTATTTAAATTAAGAAAAATACTTCATATGAAAAAAGTTGGTCATACTGGAACTCTCGACCCTGATGTAACGGGAGTATTACCCATTTGCCTTGGAAGAGCAACTAAGGTTGCAGAATACATAACGGATGCTGGTAAAGCATATGAAGGAGAAGTGACAATTGGATTTTCAACCAGCACGGAAGACGCTGCTGGAGAAATAATTGAACGAAAGCCGATTGACCGGATTATTGACCGCGGGGAAATTTTCGCTGTACTGAAGGAGTTAACAGGTACCATAACCCAAACACCTCCCATGTATTCGGCTGTTAAAGTCAATGGCAAACGGTTATATGAGTATGCTAGACAAGGAATTGAAGTTGAGCGCCCAACCAGAACGGTTACAATCTACTCAATCGATCTTCTTGATGATCGCGAGTCCTTTAGCGGCGAGCAAATTACATTTCGGTTTCGAGTATCATGCAGTAAAGGAACCTATATTCGCACTCTTGCTGTGATGATTGGAGAAGCGCTAGGTTATCCTGCCCATATGTCAGCTTTAAGCCGAATTCAATCAGCTTCCTTTTCACTTTCTGATTGCGTCACATTTGAAGAGATTGAAGCAAAGGTTGAAGCAGGGACGATTTCTGATTTATTATTTCCTCTTGAGGCGGCATTAGCTCATTTGCCCAAATATATGATTAGTGATAAAATAGCGGAGAAAGTCAAAAATGGAGCTATTATACCTATTCCTAATACCTTCATACATGAAAAGAATCCAATTGTGGTTGAAACAGAAGCTGGCCAAGCTTTAGCGATATATATGCATCATCCTACAAAGCCCGGGATGATGAAGCCAGCAAAAGTGCTAAGAGCTATAGAGTAAGCATGCTTTAAAGAAAAGGTGATACCGAAAGTGGAAGTATATTATTTAGATCATCCGCATTATATGAAAAAAGAGGACATCCCGCCATTGGCAATGGCTTTAGGGTTTTTTGATGGTGTACATCTTGGACATCAAAAAGTAATTGCAGCTGCAAAAAGGGAAGCTGACCAAAAAGGCTATAAAAGCGCTGTAATGTCGTTTAATCCGCATCCTTCAGTTGTATTGGGTAGAAGTGTACAGCATGTTCAATATATTACCCCGCTTGAAGAAAAAATCAGGTTAATCCATGATTTAGGCATTGATTATTTTTTTATTGTTCGTTTTACAGAAGAATTTGCCAACTTATTACCTCAGGAATATGTTGATCGATTTTTGATTGATTTAAACGTTAAGCATGTTGTGGCAGGTTTTGATTATACATATGGCCGTATGGGCAAGGGGACAATGGAAACATTACCATTCCATGCAAGAGAAATGTTTACTTTTTCCGTTGTGGATAAACTGCAATATGGACAGGAAAAAATAAGCTCCACAGCGATTAGAGGCTGTATTCATGATGGAAGAATGGAGCAACTTCCACATTTTCTTGGTCGTTTTTATACAACAAAAGGTAAGGTTATTCATGGTGAAAAACGAGGCAGGACGATTGGATTTCCAACAGCAAATATTGATATTCATGATGATTATTTACTGCCTCCGACCGGTGTTTATGCAGTAAAGTTAACGATTGAAAAAAGCGGTGAGACCTTCAAGGGTGTATGTAATGTTGGCTATAAGCCGACCTTTCATAAGGAACAGACCGATAAACCATCTATCGAGGTATTTATTTTTGATTTTGACCGCTACATTTATGATGAAAAAGTGACCATTGAGTGGCATCGCCGGCTGCGGAGTGAACAAAAGTTTTCTGGCATTGATGAGCTTATTGCACAAATTGAAAAAGATAAAGCACAGGCCCATGATTACTTTGAAAAAATCAGGAAAGAAACTTGCATTTTATCGTAAAAAGTTGTATTCTTATTAACGTATCAAATTGAACCTTTGCTTGGCAATACGACTCACCAACGTTTGCTCAGTAATAGGGGATTTGAAAAATTTAGGAGGTGAAGCAGGATGGCAATCACTCAAGAGCGCAAAAATGAACTTATCAATGAGTACAAAGTACACGATACGGATACTGGTTCTCCAGAAGTTCAAATCGCTGTCCTTACAGAATCGATTAACAATTTAAATGAGCATTTACGTACACATAAAAAGGATCATCACTCACGTCGTGGTCTTTTGAAAATGGTTGGTAAGCGTCGTAATTTATTAACTTACCTACGTAATAAAGATGTTCAACGTTATCGTGAACTGATTAATAAGCTTGGTTTACGTAGATAGTCAATGAAAAGCGGGATTTTTCCCGCTTTTTTATTAGCGTAAAATTAGATACCATAATATGGGTAGAGATATTTGCGTTGAATTGTACTATAGCAGAGCTTAATTTTTTTAAAAAATGTACATAATAGTAATAGCTATGTTTTACTAAATGAAAACTGCTTTATATATATAGAATAAGTATGTGCGAATGGATAATGTTTCGCAGTACCTCTAATGTATTTTAGGTAGAGAGGAGTAATAAATGAATGGGACAAGATAAGCATGTTTATTCAATAAATTGGGCTGGCCGAAATTTAACAGTTGAAATTGGACAGTTAGCTAAACAAGCGAATGGTGCTGTTTTAGTTCGCTATGGTGATTCAGCAGTATTAAGTACTGCAACCGCTTCAAAGGAGCCAAAAAACGTTGACTTTTTTCCGTTAACTGTAAATTATGAGGAACGTCTGTATGCAGTTGGAAAAATCCCCGGCGGGTTTATTAAAAGAGAGGGTCGTCCAAGTGAACGGGCAATACTTGCTAGTCGATTAATTGACAGACCAATTCGCCCCTTATTTGCTGATGGATTTAGGAATGAAGTTCAAGTTGTCAGCATGGTAATGAGTGTGGACCAGGATTGTTCAACTGAGATGGCTGCAATGTTTGGTTCCTCACTTGCACTAAGCGTGTCGGATATTCCATTCAAAGGACCAATTGCAGGCGTGACAGTTGGAAGAATTGATGGTCAGTTTATTATCAACCCTACCGTGGAACAAGAAGAACAAAGTGATATTCATTTAATTGTCGCTGGAACTAAGGATGCCATTAATATGGTTGAAGCAGGTGCAGATGAAGTACCAGAAGAAATCATGTTAGAAGCGATTATGTTTGGACATGAAGAAATCAAGCGATTAATCGCCTTCCAAGAAACGATTGTTGCAGAAATCGGTAAAGAAAAACTTGAAGTAGTTCTTTTTGAGCTTGATTCAGAATTAGAAGCAGAGATTCGTTCGCTTTGTGAATCGGATATGATTCAAGCGATTCAAGTGCAAGAGAAACATGCTCGCGAGGAAGCGATTAAGAAAGTAAAAGATCTTGTCATGAGCAAATATGAAGAAAAAGAAGCCGAGGAAGAGACCTTAAAGCAGGTTAAACAAATATTAGATAAGCTTGTTAAAGGTGAAGTCCGTCGTCTAATTACAGAAGAGAAGGTACGACCTGATGGACGTGGTGTTGATGAAATTCGTCCGTTATCTTCTGAAGTTAATATTTTACCTCGTACACATGGTTCCGGCTTGTTTACACGTGGACAAACGCAGGCCTTAAGTATTTGTACTCTTGGTGCCTTAGGTGACGTTCAAATATTAGATGGACTAGGGCTTGAAGAAGAAAAGCGGTTTATGCATCACTATAATTTTCCTAATTTTAGTGTTGGTGAAACAGGACCAATGCGTGGTCCGGGCCGCCGTGAAATTGGCCATGGTGCATTAGGAGAACGGGCGTTAGTCGCTGTTATACCAGATGATAAGGAATTTCCATATACGATTCGCTTAGTTTCGGAAGTATTGGAATCAAATGGGTCAACGTCTCAAGCTAGTATTTGTGCGAGCACACTTGCTATGATGGACGCTGGGGTGCCAATTAAAGCACCTGTTGCTGGTATTGCCATGGGATTAGTGAAGTCAGGTGAATACTATACAATTTTAACCGATATCCAAGGGATGGAAGATCACCTTGGTGATATGGATTTTAAAGTTGCTGGGACAGCTAAAGGTGTAACAGCCTTACAAATGGATATAAAAATTGAAGGGCTTTCTCGTGAAATTATAGAAGAAGCATTGCAGCAGGCGAAAAAAGGTCGTATGCAAATTTTAGATTCTATGCTGGCTACTATCGATAGTCCAAGAGGTCAACTATCTAAGTTTGCTCCTAAAATTCTAACAATGTCCATTAACCCTGATAAAATTCGTGATGTTATTGGACCAAGCGGTAAACAAATCAATAAGATTATCGAAGAAACAGGCGTAAAAATTGATATTGAGCAGGATGGTACGGTCTTTATTTCTTCTGTAGATGAGGAAATGAATCAAAAGGCCAAGCATATTATTGAGGATATTGTTCGAGAAGTCGTAGCAGGTCAGTTGTATCTTGGCAAAGTGAAGCGAATCGAGAAATTTGGTGCATTCGTTGAAATATTCCAGGGTAAGGATGGTCTTGTACACATTTCTGAACTAGCAGAAGAGCGAGTTGGGAAAGTAGAAGACGTCGTGAAGATTGGTGACGAAATGCTAGTTAAAGTTCTTGAAATCGACAAACAGGGACGTGTCAACCTTTCTCGAAAGGCAGTCTTAAAGGAGCAGCGTGAGCACGAACAAAGTACGCAGAAATAACAAATAAGACCATGAAAAACAGTCAGGAGATCTGGCTGTTTCTTTTTGTTCTTCTAGGTCAGGTGAACAATCGATTCTGCTTCCTTTTTTCGTTCTACCTTGTCCCTCTTTTTCATATTTTAAAAGGAGGAGGCAGGTTCAATGAAAAAAATGTTTGTTTTTGGATTTATTTTTGTAGTGGCTTTCATGCTGGTTAGCAATCCTTTTACGACTGAATATTTAAGTAACATGAAGGGTAGTTCATTTTCGGTAAGTAAACCAAAGGATTCTCTTTTTCAAGAAATTGTCTTGAAAAGTGAAGAATATGAAGTTCCTCCTAGCGATGCAAAAATTGACCCAATCTGGAAGGCGATCCCTGGCTATAATGGCTTAAAGGTCGATGCTGAAGCTTCTTATAAAAAAATGAAAAGCAGCGGTGAATTTGTGGAAGACAAGCTGGTCTTTAGACAAATAAAGCCAAAGGTTCATCTTGATGAGCTTCCGCCTGCACCTGTTTACAAAGGACATCCAGATAAACCAATGGTTAGCTTTATCATAAATGTTGCCTGGGGAAATGAATATTTATCGGAAATGCTAGCTACTTTGAAAAGTCATCATATTAAGGCAACCTTTTTTCTAGAAGGAAGATGGGTTCAAAAAAACCCTGAGCTTGCAAAACTGATTGCTGATGCAGGACATGAGGTAGGGAATCATTCTTTTACTCATCCAGATTTAAAAGTAAGCTCAACAACTAAAATACGTCAAGAAATTATGAGAACAAATGAAGTCATTAAAGCCACGACAGGATTGAACCCGGAATGGTTCGCACCTCCTAGTGGTAGCTTTCGTGATGAAGTGATTTCGGTTGCAGCTGAAGAAAAAATGGGGACTATTATGTGGAGCGTTGATACGGTTGATTGGCAAAAACCCTCACCTGATGTATTAATCAATCGAGTGATGAGCAAGGTACATAATGGTGCCATTATTCTCATGCACCCCACTTCCTCAACGGCAAAATCATTAGATCAATTAATTGTTAGGATAAAGGGGAAAGGTTTACAGATTGACACAATTACTGAATTACTAAATGAAGATAGAATAATGGAAAACTTTCCCGAGGGGAAAATAGAGAAAAAACCTAAAAATTGAGTTATTTTGCCTAAAAGTCAAGATTTTGGAAAAAATAACGTTATTAGTATATACTTACTTGGCATAGGATGAAAAAGTTTTAACTTCATTCAGCATAAGCTTTTTGTACCGAAAGCTTGCGACAGGTACAGAAGTCTTCCACTTCTACAAGTGGGGGATGAATGCAAATGGTACTTCGATTCAGTGAGGTTTCAAACCCCGGCTGAATGAAGTTAAGCCTCCGGCGGATGTCTCGGATTTTTAATGGTAGTTTATCGAGCGAGCTCAGGTAATCCGGACGCAAATTCGACGGGCGAATTTGATTTGGCAATGAAGCAACTGAGGTTTAGAACAGGAGGAGTTTATTTGATCAAGAAATATACATGTCAAAATGGTGTTAGAGTCGTATTAGAAAATATTCCAACCGTTCGTTCTGTTGCAATCGGTGTATGGATTGGTACCGGATCACGAAATGAGACTCCAGCTAATAATGGGATTTCCCACTTTTTGGAGCATATGTTCTTTAAGGGAACAAAGACACGAACTGCACGTGAGATTGCGGAGTCCTTTGATAGTATCGGTGGGCAGGTAAATGCCTTTACGTCAAAGGAATATACCTGCTACTATGCAAAAGTTCTTGATAACCATGCACAGTTTGCCTTAGAAGTACTAGCTGATATGTTTTTTAATTCGACATTTGTGGAAGAAGAATTAGTCAAAGAAAAAAATGTTGTCTATGAAGAAATAAAGATGTATGAAGATACGCCAGATGACATTGTTCATGATTTACTTAGTAAAGCCATTTACGAGGATCATTCACTCGGCTATCCCATTTTAGGTACTGAGGAAACCTTATCAACCTTTACAAGTGACACATTAAAGGAATATGTACATAGCATGTATACTCCCGAACATGTAGTTATATCGGTAGCAGGTAATATATCAGATGCTTTTATTAAAGAAGTAGAGACATTATTTGGATCCTATGAAGGTGGCAAGCGTGAGATTGAAACCTCGATACCTGTTTTTCATACAAACAGGATTGCCCGTAAAAAAGAAACGGAACAGGCGCACCTTTGCCTTGGATATGAGGGCTTACAGGTTGGACATGATGACATTTATAGTCTTATTTCGCTCAATAATATACTGGGAGGCAGTATGAGCAGCCGTTTGTTCCAGGATGTCAGGGAGCAAAGAGGTTTGGCCTATTCAGTCTTCTCCTACCATTCGGCTTTCGAGGATACTGGGATTGTAACAATTTATGGAGGAACAGGTGCTAAGCAGCTTGATCTCCTTTATGAGACTATCCAGGAAACACTTGCGGTCTTAAAAAGAGATGGTATTACAGAGAAGGAATTGACAAATAGTAAAGAGCAGTTAAAAGGAAGCTTAATGTTGAGCTTAGAAAGTACAAACAGCCGGATGAGTCGAAACGGTAAAAATGAGCTGCTATTGGGCCTGCACCGTTCTCTTGATGAGATTGTGGAACAAATTGATTCCGTAACAAAAGAAGATGTCGATCGGATGGCTAATAAAGTATTTACTGATCACTGCTCAGTTTCATTAATTAGTCCTAACGGAGAACTGCCAAAAGGAGTCTAATACGCTAATGCTTCCAACGGATGTCACGGTTATAATCTGTATTCGCTCTTTTCTCGAATCACGTCTAAATGGACCTGTCATCCCGTATGAATATAGGGAGGACAGCTAAAAGAGATGGAGGGATTAGGTATTGAGGTTAAGTGAATTAAGCGGGAAAGAAATCGTTGATGTCAATCGAGCTGAGCGTTTAGGCATACTAGGACAAACGGATTTAGAAATTAATGAAAAAAGCGGGCAAATTGAGGCATTGCTTATACCAACTTTAAAGTGGTTTGGGATGAAAAAGCATGGTGGAGAGATTCGAGTCGAATGGGGACAAATAAAAAAAATTGGCACGGATATGCTGATTATTGATATGGAAAAGTAAAAAGTAAAAAGCAAAAAAAGGTGGCTCAAGTAGTCACCTTTTTTTGCTTTTTATAATTAAATAGATTAATGCCTATTGCTAAACACGATCATCACTTTTCATACTAAACCATTGGCGGCGTCACCGATTAAGTTTATATGACATATGATGTTGAAGAAGTTTCTTCACCATCCATCTAGTTTGATTGCAACTTGGCTATTTTTAAAGGGATTAGGTTGATGAATCTAAAAAGGGGCTTTTGATAACCATTAGGCTCTTTTATACATGAGAAAGTTATCTAGACATGTGTAACGATAGCCCTAAAAAAGAAGGTGAATCTTTCATGCTGACAGATATGCAAATTGCAATTATTGGCGGTGATGCGAGACAGCTAGAAATTATTCGAAAGCTGACAGAACTGGATGCAAAGCTTTCATTAATAGGCTTTGAACAGCTGGACCATGCTTTTTCCGGTGCAACAAAGGAGAAGATAGCAGACTTGGATTTCTCACAAATAGATGCCTTGATTCTGCCGGTAGCAGGCACGAGCCTTGAAGGGAACGTTGATACCATTTTTTCTAATGAGAAAGTCATTCTTACAGAGGAAATGCTAAAAAAAACACCGCCGCACTGTGTGATTTTTTCCGGTATAACGAATTCGTATTTATCAAGTATTACCGATGGTGCTACAAGGCCATTAGTGCAATTATTTAAAAGAGATGATGTTGCAATCTATAATTCCATTCCAACAGTAGAGGGAACGATTATGATGGCAATACAGCATACAGATTTTACAATTCACGGCTCAAATGTTACGGTCCTTGGATTAGGAAGAGTCGGGATGAGTGTTGCAAGAACCTTTCACTCGTTGGGAGCGAGGGTTAAGGTGGGAGCACGTAAATCGGAGCATATTGCGAGAATAACAGAAATGGGATTAACTCCATTTCAATTAGATGACATTATCGAATGGGTTAAAGACACTGATATATTAATCAATACGATTCCACACCAAGTCGTAAGTGCTAATGTTATCTCGAAAATGCCAGTGCACACGCTGATTATTGATTTAGCTTCTAAACCAGGTGGAACCGATTTTCGCTATGCTGAAAAAAGAGGCATAAAAGCATTGTTAGCCCCTAGTCTTCCGGGCATTGTTGCCCCGAAAACAGCAGGTAATATTTTAGCGGGTGTCCTTTCAAATATACTGCAGGAGCTTTATGATAAGCGGAAGGAGAATAAATCATGAGTTTAAATGGAAAACGTATTGGATTTGGATTAACAGGATCACATTGCACCTATGACGCAGTGTTTCCAGAAATCGAGAAATTAGTCAACGCTGGTGCTGAAGTTCTCCCTGTTGTAACCTTTACAGTCCAAAATACAGAGACACGCTTTGGTAAGGGGGAAGACTGGGTAACCAGAATTGAGGAGTTAACAGGGAATAAAGTGATTGACTCTATTGTGAAAGCTGAGCCTTTAGGTCCGAAAATTCCACTAGACTGTATGGTGGTTGCTCCTTTAACAGGTAATTCGATGAGCAAATTTGCCAATGCCTTAACAGATTCTCCTGTCTTAATGGCTGCAAAAGCAACCTTACGTAATCAAAAGCCTGTTGTATTAGGAATATCAACTAATGATGCCTTAGGTTTGAATGGCGTCAATTTAATGAGGTTAATGGCAACAAAAAATATATATTTTATTCCATACGGTCAGGATGATCCTGTGAAAAAACCAAATTCTATGGTTGCACGAATGACGATGCTAAGTGATGCTGTTGAAGCTGCACTAATTGGAAAACAAATTCAACCAGTGATTGTAGAAAGATTTAAGGATGGAAATTAGCATTTCAAATAAAAGAATATTTGTTTCCTGATTGAATGTGTTAAAATAAATGTTATTATAGTAGAAAGATGGCGATAGGTCAATTTTACCTCGCCTTCTTTGTATGAGGTTGTAAAGCCAGTAAAGCCATATGCGTAGAAGGCAGCCTACCTAATTTATCAGCATTAGATAAATGGAGTAGAGCTCAGCTTCAAATCGCTATATAATAACTAAAGGAGGCTTTTTACAAGCGACGTCCTTTTATAAGTTAGGCTTTATCATAATGAAATATTCCTCATATAATAAAGTGATGTTCTAGTACTCAAAAAATAGTCGTAATTTTTACAGAATTGGAAGGGGAGCAAAAAATGGAACAGAAAAAGGGATTCCACGTAGCAGTAGTTGGAGCGACAGGAGCAGTGGGTCAGCAAATGCTGAAAACATTGGAAGATAGACAGTTTCCAATTGCAAAACTTACTTTATTATCTTCCGCTCGTTCTGCTGGTACAAAGGTACAAGTAAATGGAGCTGAATATACGGTTCAAGAAGCAAAGCCTGAGAGCTTTGAAGGGGTAGATATTGCATTATTTAGTGCTGGGGGAAGTGTATCAAAAGAACTTGCACCTGAAGCTGTTAAACGTGGAGCAATCGTAGTGGATAACACCAGTGCGTATCGTATGGATGAGAATGTACCTCTAGTTGTACCTGAGGTAAATGAAAAAGATCTATTCACTCATAATGGGATTATTGCCAATCCAAACTGTTCAACTATTCAAATGGTTGTTGCACTTGAACCAATTAGAGAAAAATATGGTCTAAATAAAATAATCGTATCTACTTATCAGGCGGTTTCAGGATCTGGTGCTGTTGCCGTTCAGGAATTAAATGAGCAAACAAAGGCGATTGTTAACAATGAGGAATTCGAACCGAAAATTCTGCCAGTTAAAGGTGATAAAAAGCACTATCAAATCGCGTTTAATGCCATTCCGCAGATTGATTTATTCCAGGAAAACGGCTTTACGTATGAAGAAATGAAAATGATTAATGAAACGAAAAAAATTATGCATAACCCAGAATTAAGCGTCGCTGCTACATGTGTACGTCTTCCAGTTGCGGTTGGGCACTCAGAATCATTATTTATTGAAGTGGATACAAAAGGTGTAACAGCAGCAGATTTGAAGGAGCTGTTACAGGATGCTCCTGGTGTTGTCCTTCAGGATGATCCAGAAAATCAAATCTATCCAATGCCTGCTGATTGCGTTGGCAAAAATGATGTATTTGTAGGTCGAATCCGTAAAGATTTACATGATGAAAAAGGCTTCCATCTTTGGGTAGTTTCCGATAATTTACTAAAAGGTGCTGCCTGGAATTCAGTACAAATTGCTGAAAGCCTTGTTAAATTAGGTTTAGTAAAATAAGTAATTACTTGTTTTTAGGAGTCTAGTATTTAACCTACTATTTTTCTATTATAGCTATGTCTCGGTCGAACGAGTTATTATCGTAGCAGCAGCTACCCGCTTATGAATGGAGACAGCATCTAGAGGAATAAAAAATCAATCATGAAAAGTCCGTTTCATTGAATGGATTTTAGAGGTGTTACGATGAAAATAATCGTCCAAAAATTTGGCGGGACCTCCGTCCGTGACGATAAAGGTCGCCAGCATGCAAAAAAACATATACAGTCCGCAATAAAAGAGGGCTACAAAGTAGTAGTGGTTGTATCGGCCATGGGTCGAAAAGGTGACCCATATGCCACAGATACACTGTTGTCACTCGTAAATGGTTCAAAAAGTCTCATTAGTAATCGTGAAACAGATCTTATCCTGTCATGTGGTGAAATTATTTCGAGTGTTGTCTTTACGAATATGTTATTACAAGAAGGCATTAATGCCATAGCTTTAACCGGAGCTCAGGCTGGGTTTAGGACAAATGATGACCATATGAATGCCAAGATTATTGACATGAGATGCGAAAGAGTGATGTGGGCCTTTAAAACACATGATGTAGTGGTAGTCGCCGGATTTCAAGGGCAGACAAAAAATGGCGATATCACCACGATTGGCAGAGGTGGAAGTGACACTTCTGCAGCTGCCCTAGGTGTTGCCCTAAATGCAGAGTTTATCGATATTTTTACAGATGTCGAAGGAATTATGACGGCTGATCCACGTATTGCTGAAAAAGCAAGACCGCTTCAAGTTGTCACCTATACGGAAGTGTGCAATATGGCTTATCAAGGGGCAAAGGTTATTCATCCACGGGCCGTTGAGATTGCTATGCAAACGAAAGTGCCGATACGGATTCGCTCCACTTATTCAGATAATCTTGGCACATTAGTTACTTCGCAGTCCCGTGAGGATACGATAAAGGACCGTATGGTGACTGGGATTGCTCATGTATCTGGTGTTACACAAATCAAGGTGTATGCCAAGAAGGAACAGTATGACCTGCAGGCCGAGGTTTTCAAGGCAATGGCAAATGAAAAAATCAGTGTTGATTTTATCAATATCTCACCAAACCAGGTGGTCTATACCGTAACAGAGGAAATGACCGATAAGGCCATGTCTGTCCTTCGTTCACTTGGTCATGAACCGACTGTTGAACGGGAATGTGCTAAAGTGTCTGTTGTCGGGGCGGGTATGGCTGGAGTTCCTGGTGTAACCTCCAAAATTGTCGGGGCCTTGTCTGAGAACAGTATTCGTATTTTGCAATCGGCAGATAGTCACACGACTATTTGGGTGCTTATTAAAGAAGCTGACCTTAGTACAGCTGTCAATGCCTTGCATAATGCGTTTGAGCTGGATAAAGAAAATTAGCCGGTAAGGACCAGATCCTTACCGCTAATTTGGAAGGAGTGGTTGTATGATACGATTTGGTAGAGTATCTACGGCAATGGTAACCCCGTTTGATAGTAAAGGACATATAGATTTTCCTAAAACAACTCAGCTCATTAATTATTTAATTGCCAATGGTACTGATTCACTTGTAGTATCTGGAACAACTGGAGAATCACCTACATTAACTAAAGAAGAAAAATTAGCATTATTCGCTCATGTTGTTAAAGTAGTTGATAAACGAGTATCAGTCATTGCCGGTACAGGTAATTACAACACCTATGAGTCAATCGAAATGACGAAACAAGCAGAAAAAATGGGTGTTGATGGGATTATGCTTGTTGCTCCTTATTATAATAAACCGAATCAAGAGGGTTTGTACCAACATTTCAAGGCGATTGCGGAAAGCACTTCTTTGCCTATACTGTTATATAATATTCCTGGTCGGTCTGCTATTAATATTGAACCGGAAACCATCATTCGACTTTCTAACATTCATAATATTGTCGCTGTTAAAGAAGCGAGCGGCAATTTAAGTAACATGACCAAAATAATCGCGAATACAAGTGACGATTTTCAGCTTTTCACTGGGGACGATGGTGTGACATTGCCGGTGTTATCAATAGGTGGTGACGGTGTCATTTCTGTCGCATCTCATATCATTGGAAATGAGATGCAGGAAATGATTGCAAAGTTTCTCCAAGGTGACATTAAAGGGGCTTCTAAGCTTCATCAGCAGCTTCTTCCGATTATGGAGGGGTTATTTAAAGCGCCAAATCCGGTACCTGTAAAAACAGCTTTACAATTAAAAGGGTTAGATGTCGGTACCGTTCGACTCCCGCTCGTCCCCTTAACAGAGAAGGAACGAGAAGAATTAACGCTGTTACTTCGGCGAAAATAAAATAAAAGAATAAGAGAAACCAGTCAATTTAATAGTTGGCTGGTTTTTTTATTCCCATTTGGCATTTAGCCCACCATCTTTGCCTCATGGGTAGTCTCTAATTCAATGAGTTATTACTCACTTCGTAGTTGTAAAGGATTTCCGGTTTCAAGTATAATGAGTGTATCTGATTTCGATCGGCGCAATACAACATAGGAGGAAGCTTGTCTTGAAGAGAAAAGAAAACGAGAGTATTAAACTTATTGCACTTGGGGGAGTTGGCGAAATCGGCAAGAATATGTATATAGTGGAAGTGGATGAAGACATATTTGTCATTGATGCCGGATTAATGTTTCCTGAAAATGAAATGCTCGGAATTGATATTGTTATCCCCGATTACAGCTATTTAGTTCAAAATGAAAACAGAATTAAGGGGATTTTTTTAACACATGGTCATGAGGATCATATCGGCGGGTTATCCTACCTTTTACGTGAAATTAATGTCCCTGTATATGGAACGAAACTAACTCTGGCATTTGCTGAAACCAAAATGAAAGAACAGGATTATCATCAAAAAGCTCAGTTTATTGAAATTACGTCTGATTCGATACTTGAATTTGATACGGTACAAATTTCATTCTTTAAAACCAATCACAGCATTCCAGATTCGGTTGCAATTTGTATTCATACCTCTGATGGCGTTATTGTACATACGGGTGATTTCAAGTTTGACCAATCTGCTAGCGACCCGTACAAGCCTGAAATCGGAAAAATGGTTCAAATTGGTGAGAAGGGTGTCCTGTGTCTTTTATCTGATAGTACAGATGCGGAGAAACCGGGATATACATCTTCTGAGGCTGTTGTGGCAAGAGAAATGAATGATGCTTTCTATAATGCAAAAGGACGAATTATTGCAGCTTGTTTTGCCTCTGATTTAAACCGAATCCAGCATATTTTTGATGCTGCATATGAAAGTAGACGAAAAGTAGCCATCGTTGGTAAAAGCCTGCAGCGTATTTTTGATATTGTTATTAAGCTCGGATATTTGCAGGTGCATGATGAAATTATTATCCCAGTATCAGAAATTCAAAATTATTCCGATGATGAAATCGTGGTACTAGCAACGGGACGTCAGGGAGAACCAATAGAAGCCTTGCAAAAAATGGCAAAGCAAACTCATAAAAATGTAAATATTCAAAAAGGGGATACCGTTGTATTTGCTGTTTCTGCTTTGCGGGGAAATGAGTTATTTATTTCAAAAACAGTTGATATGCTATTCCGGGCTGGGGCGATTGTATTAGCGGGCAAAAACTCCTATCACACCTCAAGTCATGCTAGTCAGGAAGAACTCAAGTTTATGATTAATATCATGAATCCGAAGTTTTTCATTCCCGTTCATGGCGAGTTTAAGATGTTAAAGGCCCATGCCAAAGTAGCGAAAGAGTGTGGCTTAACTGACGATCGTATCTATTTGCCAGAGAAGGGTGAAATGATTGAATTAAAAAATGATCGGATTCGCCCTGCAGGCCGGGTCCCAGCTGGCAACGTACTGATAGATGGCAGCGGTGTTGGTGATGTTGGAAATATTGTGCTGCGAGACCGTAAGCTATTGTCGCAGGATGGGATATTAATTGTTGTGGTAACGTTAAATAAAAAAGAAAAGAAAATTTCATCTGGTCCTGAAATTATTTCAAGAGGGTTTGTCTATGTCAGGGAGTCGGAAAAATTGTTAGATGAAGCATCGAAACGAGTACGTGAGATTGTTGACCAAAGTATTCTGCGAGATTCCTTTGATTGGGCTGTCATTAAACAGGATATGCGTGATTGTTTAAACCAATTCCTCTATGAAAAAACAAAGCGCAGACCAATGATTTTACCGATTATTATGGAAGTAAAATAGAAGATACAGTTGTGAGGCATAATTGCCTCACTTTTGTTTTTTATAGAAATGTAAAAGAATCCATTTCAGTCAATGCTTTGACAAAATATATCAAATATACATGTTATAGTAGATATTATAACTTATTACTAATGAGAGTCTTGGGGTGATACAGATTGGAAATAGCGAAGGTGATTGCAAAACTAAAAGGGCGTAAGCTATCTATTTTGGGACAAACAGAACTGGTTAAATACTCCGTGCTAATCCCCCTTGTCGAGGTAGGGAATGAGACGCATATATTATTTGAAGTTAGGTCCCTGAACTTACGAAGACAACCTGGAGAAATATGCTTTCCAGGCGGTAGAATTGATGAAAATGATGTTGATCAACGCCATTGTGCCATTCGTGAAACCTCTGAGGAATTAGGTATTGAAGCATCATCGATAAAAGATGTCATTCCATTAGGTTTTACAATAAATGCATCTAGTAATATCATTTACCCATTTGTTGGACGAATCATAAACCCGGAGGAAATGATTCCTAATACGTCTGAGGTAGGAGAGGTTTTTACTGTCCCACTATCTTTTTTTCGTGAAACAAAACCGGAAGTATATAAAATCTATTATCAAGTGATCCCTGAGGAGGGATTTCCGCTGCATTTAATTCCAGGAGGAGAAAATTACAAATGGGGTCAACGGCATTTGGATGAATATTTCTATCAGTACAATGGTAGGGTTATTTGGGGCTTAACGGCACGTGTATTGTATAATTTCTTAGAATTATTAGAAGGTGATGCAAAGCAAGGAGAGTAGATAGATAATTAATTTTAATGTCTGCATGAAAAATCTTTCCTAATCTCATACTATTCCTATCATGTCTTTGAAGGGAGAATAGAAGATGGATAAGGAAATCTTCCGAAATGATAGTGGAAATGATGAACAGGGTCAACCAAAAGAAGATAAACCATCAGCTTTAATGGAAAAAATCCAGCAACTTGGACAGACAAATGTACCACAGCTTTCACAGGACTCGAAAATTCATTGTCTAACGATTATCGGGCAAATTGAAGGACATCTTCAGCTGCCGCCGCAAAATAAAACAACGAAATATGAACATATCATTCCACAGCTCGTTGCTATTGAACAGAATCCAAAAATAGAAGGACTTTTAATTATTTTAAATACAGTAGGTGGAGATGTCGAAGCAGGGTTAGCGATTTCTGAAATGTTATCTTCTTTATCAAAGCCAACTGTATCCATTGTATTAGGAGGCGGTCATTCGATTGGTGTACCTATTGCGGTATCTTGTGATTATTCCTTTATTGCAGAAACAGCAACTATGACCATACATCCAGTGCGATTAACAGGTCTTGTGATTGGCGTACCGCAAACCTTTGAATATTTAGATAAAATGCAGGACCGAGTTATCCGGTTTGTGACGAAACATTCTAATATTACGGAGGAACATTTTAAAGATTTAATGTTTGCTAAAGGAAATTTAACAAGAGATATTGGCACAAACGTCATTGGAATTGATGCTGTGAATTCAGGGTTAATAAATGAAGTGGGTGGAATCGGACAGGCATTGAAAAAACTAAATGAATTAATTGATTTTAGAAATCAAGAGAATGAGAGGCTTGTGCAATGATTCTATATACAACAATGCCACAGGAACTTGTATATCAAACTCAAGAATCAGAGTATGAAAAACAAAAGGTCATTGATTACGATGGAATTCCGTTATTGGTTGAAATGAATGAAAACCATGATTATCGTGTCTTACGGGTTATGAGTAGTGATCCAAGCCATTATATGGATAATCGTTTATGTCCGGGAGCTATACTCGCAAATAAGAAAGATTCATGAAATTTTTCAGCTTATCCAACTGCAGTGACTCAACCTCTGTAGGTCGATAGTATTGCGCTGCAGCATCTGCCAATTGAGGAGATTTTTGTATTTGGGCATATGTGTTCGGTTAATTGATATGATATAATTAAAATACTAACTAAAGAGCAGCCATTTGGCTGCTCTCTTCATTAGTAAATTAATAATCAGTAAGGTGATACGATGGCCAAAAGAAAAAGGCGACAATCCAGAAATAAAACACATATAAAACAAACCATTCAATTTGAATTAGTTGCCCTCTTATTAATTGCCCTTTCGATTATATCAATGGCAAATTTAGGAGCTGTCGGTCATGCAGTTGTCATGTTTTACCGATTTTTTATCGGTGAATGGTATATGATTGGACTCATCGGCATGATTATTTACGGCGGTTATTTAATGTGGAAACGTCAACGACCTTTTTTACTTTCTGTTAAATTGATTGGTCTATATATTATTGTTTCTGCCTTGTTGCTGTTAAGTCATATTACTCTGTTTCAGCTTCTGTCCAATGGAGATAAATTTGTAAATCCAAGTGTGATTGCAAACACATGGGAATTATATTGGTTGGAGGTACGCGGAGAAGCAAGTTCAACAGACCTTGGTGGAGGAATGACAGGAGCCGTATTATTTGCAATCTTTTATTATTTATTTGATGAAGCTGGAACAAAGCTCATATCCTTTGTCCTTATTCTAATCGGATTTATTCTCTTAACTGGAAAAACCTTTGGTGAGGGAGCTGGTAAGGTTTTTACAGCGTTTGGGCGATTCTTAGGAGGTCAATGGCAATCGTTTAAAGAGGATATGCAGGGTTGGAAGGAGGACAAGCAGAAAAAACGTGAAGAAAAACGTGCTCAAAAAGATGCAGATAAGGCTGAACAGGTAGAGGATACAACGAAAACAAATCCAGTTATTCATCTCACTGCCGAGGAGCAGAAGGAGGAGAATGTTAGACCTGAACCAATCATTTCCAGCTTTACTGAACGTGCTTATCAACAAAATGGGGTGCCTGATCAAGAAAAGACGGAGGAAAGTGAAGAGGATACACCACCTATCACCTTTAATGAAGTGACAGAAGTGGAAAATGTTGACTATGAACTGCCTCCAATCGACCTCTTAAAACTCCCTAAATACACGGACCAAAGCGGGGAATATGCTTTAATACAAGAAAATGCGGCCAAGCTTGAGCGTACGTTCCAGAGCTTTGGAGTAAAGGCAACTGTTACTCAAGTTCACCTTGGACCTGCAGTAACAAAGTATGAAGTACATCCGGATGTTGGAGTGAAGGTGAGCAAAATCGTTAGTCTAACTGATGATTTAGCTTTAGCCCTTGCAGCAAAGGATATTCGTATGGAGGCACCTATTCCGGGAAAATCAGCTATTGGTATTGAGGTTCCCAATACAGATGTGGCAATGGTTTCACTGCGAGAGGTTTTGGAATCCAAGCAGAATAACAAGCCGGAAGCGAAGCTGATGATTGGTTTGGGTCGTGATATTACGGGTGGAGCAGTATTAGCTGAGCTTAATAAAATGCCTCATTTATTAGTGGCAGGTGCAACAGGAAGTGGGAAGAGTGTTTGTATCAACGGTATCATAACGAGTATACTGATGAGGGCAAAACCACATGAAGTGAAGCTGATGATGGTAGACCCGAAAATGGTGGAATTAAATGTATATAACGGAATCCCCCATTTATTAGCTCCTGTTGTAACGAATCCGAAGAAAGCTTCACAGGCTCTGCAAAAGGTAGTCAATGAGATGGAGCGAAGATATGATCTATTCTCTCACACAGGAACAAGAAATATTGAAGGTTATAATGAACACATTAGGCGTCATAACGCTGAAGAAGAAGCTCAGCAGCCACTCCTGCCATATATAGTGGTTATTGTCGATGAGCTAGCTGATTTAATGATGGTTGCTTCTTCAGATGTTGAGGATTCAATTACGAGACTGGCACAAATGGCTCGTGCTGCCGGTATTCATTTAATTATTGCCACACAGCGTCCGTCTGTTGATGTTATTACAGGGGTAATTAAAGCCAATATTCCATCAAGAATTGCGTTTGCTGTATCTTCTGCCACGGATTCAAGGACCATTCTTGATATGGGTGGAGCGGAGAAATTATTGGGACGCGGTGATATGCTGTTTTTCCCTGTTGGAGCTTCAAAGCCTGTACGTGTTCAAGGTGCTTTTCTTTCAGATGAAGAAGTGGAAGAGGTTGTAGAATTTGTTATTGACCAACAAAAAGCACAGTATCAGGAGGATATGATTCCTGATGATATTCCTAATAACCGTTCGGATGTGGAAGATGAGTTGTATGGAGAAGCAGTTGACTTAGTACTAGAAATGCAGACGGCTTCAGTCTCTATGCTGCAGCGCAGATTTCGGATAGGTTATACTAGGGCAGCAAGATTAATAGATGAAATGGAAGCTCGCGGGATTGTTGGACCGTATGAAGGAAGTAAGCCTCGAGCTGTTTTAATGATGAAACCTTCTTCAGAAGATATCATATAAAAGGTACAGACATTTGTCTGTACCTTTTTCATGATACGGCTTGTTGGTTTCCCCAAGAATTGAATTTTCTGCTCGCAAAACTTGATTGTAAGAAATTAACAAGGTTATAGTAAGGATATGTTCATATTTGCAGGAAATTATAGAAAATAACTGTCTTACTGTTTACATATGGATAAGATAAGCGGAATTTTAAGGAGGAACGAATGATGGGTGTTTTATCGGAAAATATTACGGATGTAAAAGGGATGAAGCTGCATATCATCTCAACTGAGAAATATAAAACGAACACAATCGTTTTCAAAATGAAGGCTCCTTTAAGTCTAGAGCATGTAACAAAACGAGCACTACTTCCTCATGTATTACAAAGCAATTCGAAGAAATATCCAACAACCTCTCTTTTAAGATCCTATTTGGATGAACTATATGGAGCAACTTTTCATGTGGATTTAGGGAAAAAGGGTGAATACCATATCATTAGCTTATCGATTGAAATAGCCAATGAAAAGTTTTTATCTGATTCAACACCACTATTGGCAAAAGCATTTGGGTTTTTAGCGGAGGTTGTAACCAATCCGAATACAAAGGGCGCTTCCTTTGATAGCACAACAGTCGATAATGAGAAGCGTTCTTTAAAACAGCGGATTCAATCCGTCTATGATGATAAAATGAAATATTCTAACTTTCGTCTTATTCAGGAAATGTGCAAAGAGGAGGCTTATGCTCTAAATGTGCATGGTCAGCTAGAGGATGTAGATTCCATAACTCCACAAAGCTTATATGATTACTATCAAGAGGCGATCGCACACGATGAACTGGATCTATATGTTGTCGGGGATGTACAGAAGGATGAAGTAGAGACATTAGCGAATAGCCTGTTTCAATTTAGCTCCCGGAAGCCGAAACTGATAGTGGATAGTCCTGTGCAAATAACATCTGTAAAGGAAATAAAAGAGGTTCAGGACGTAAAGCAAGGAAAGCTGAATATTGGCTATCGAACGAATGTATTATACGGTGATAAAGATTATTATGCCTTGCAAATATTTAATGGAATCTTTGGTGGTTTTTCGCATTCGAAATTGTTTCTTAATGTGAGAGAAAAAGCTAGCCTTGCTTACTATGTTGCTAGCCGTTTAGAAAGCCATAAGGGTTTAATGCTGGTTATGTCAGGAATTGATAATAAAAATTACGAGCAAGCAGTTACCATCATTAAGGAACAGATGAAAGCAATGTCAGCAGGTGAATTTACAGAAGATGAAATCAAGCAGACAAAAGCAGTTATTCGGAATCAACTGCTTGAAACAGTTGATAATGCAAGAGGAATGGTAGAGATTTTATATCATAACGTTGTCTCAAAAGAGAATATTTCATTAGATTATTGGCTAGAGGCGATGGAAAGTGTAACGAAGGATGAGATTACGAAGGTAGCAGGTAAGATTGAATTAGATACCATTTACTTTTTGACTGAGGGGGCGCAACAATAGAATGGAAAAAATAGAATTTAAGCAACTCCAAGAAGAGCTTTTCCATGAAAAGCTTGATAATGGCTTAGAAGTATATATATTGCCAAAAAAAGGCTTTAATAAAACCTATGCAACGTTTACGACAAAATATGGCTCCATCGATAACCACTTTGTTCCACTTGGTAAAGAAGAATACTTAAAGGTGCCTGATGGAATTGCTCATTTTTTAGAGCATAAGCTGTTTGAAAAGGAAGATGGTGATGTCTTTCAGCAATTTAGTAAACAGGGTGCTTCAGCTAATGCTTTTACTTCTTTTACGAGAACAGCCTATTTATTTTCAAGTACGTCTGCTGTAGAGCTAAACCTTGATACCTTATTAAATTTTGTTCAGGAGCCATATTTTAGTGAAAAAACAGTTGAAAAGGAAAAGGGGATTATCGGTCAGGAAATAACAATGTATGATGATAATCCTGATTGGCGGCTGTATTATGGAGTGATTCAAAATATGTATCATACCCACCCAGTCAGCATTGATATTGCAGGGACGATTGAGTCTATTTCACATATTACAAAGGACCTCCTCTATGAATGCTATGGGACCTTTTATCATCCAAGTAACATGCTGCTATTTGTTGTTGGTCCGGTGGAACCAGAAAAAATTATGAATCAAATAAAAGAGAATCAACGAAAACGGAACTATGAATCTGTCCCAGAAATTAAGCGTCAGTTTGACCCAGAACCAGTAGAGGTAGCGGAGAAAAAACAAGTTCTTAAAATGAATGTCCAAACATCAAAGTGTATGGTTGGGATAAAAGCGCTTGATAAGGCGTACTCTGGAGCAGAAATGCTGAAGTATGAGCTAACATTAAATATGATGCTTGATGTTTTATTTGGTAAAACCTCGGATAATTATCAGCATTTATATTCTGCAGGACTAATTGATGATACTTTTTCGTTTGATTACAGTCAGGAAAAAGGGTTTGGCTTTGCTATGATTGGCGGTGATACACCTGAACCTGATCGCCTAGCTAACGACTTACAAAAAATGCTCGAATCGGCAAAGCAAGGAAGTGCTTTTACAGCTGAAAATATTGAAAGGACGAAGAGGAAAAAAATCGGGACATTCCTACGTGCGATCAATTCACCTGAATATATCGCCAATCAATTTACACGATATGCTTTTAATGACATGAACCTATTTGATGTGGTTCCAACACTTGAGAGAATTACGGTGGATGATTTGAAGGCAGCAGCTGCTGAATTGATAGCAGAAGAACGTATCACTGTGTGCCAGGTAGTTCCAAAAAAATAACGCCGACTTGTCGGTGTTTTTTTGCTACCATTACGTTAAAACGTGAAAAGGGTGGGGAAGTGATTTTTATATGAGGAAATACGCTTTAATAACCGGGGCAAGCGGAGGAATTGGGCATGCGATGGCGAAAAAATTGGCAGAGACAGGCTATTCTCTTTATTTACACTATCATCAAAATGCTCAAGCAATCAGGGAACTTTTAGATGAATTGTCCATATATGAGGGTGAATTTATTCCTATACAGGCAGATTTGTCAACGCCGGATGGCTATAAAAAGCTATCTAGTAATATTTTTACCCTAGATTCCATCATTCATAATAGTGGTATAAGTCATTATGGCTTATTTGTTGATACAGATAGAGAAACCGTTGAAAATTTAACGATGATCCACTTGACTTCACCTATTATGCTAACGAAGGAATTGCTTCCAAAATTAATTAGACAGCAGTCTGGTTCCATTTTGTTCATCACGTCAATCTGGGGTCAAACTGGTGCCTCCTGCGAAGTCATCTATTCAGCTGTAAAGGGAGCGCAAATCTCTCTAGTAAAATCCTTAAGCAAGGAATTAGCACTGAATGGAATCAGAGTAAATGGTGTCGCTCCTGGAGCTGTCAATACGACGATGCTCGGTCATTTTACTAATGAAGAATTAGACATGATCAAGGCAGAGATACCGATGGGGCGCTTGGCAGAACCAGAGGATATTGCAAACAGTGTGTCTTTTTTACTTTCAGAGAAAGCAAGCTATATTACAGGGCAGATACTAAGTGTGAATGGCGGTTGGTATATGTGATATGGCGAGTTTGAAACTATAAGAAAGGATGTATATTTTGAATCTCTAACATGCAAAATAATAAGGTAATACTACTATAGGAGGTTCAAAATTATGTCAATTTTAGAAAACTGGCAGCAATGGAAAGATTTTTTAGGGGATCGCTTGAATCAAGCAGAGCAGCAAGGGATGGATAAAAATACGATTAATGATCTTGCTTATCAGGTTGGTGATTACTTAGCAAAACAGGTAGACCCTAAAAATGAACAGGAAAGAGTGCTGGCAGATTTATGGTCGGTTGCAACTCCTGAAGAACAACATGCCATTGCAAGCATCATGGTCAAGCTTGTAGAAAATAATGGCACAAATCAGTAACTGTATGACCTAATACCTTTTATTTTTATCTGCTGTAAGAGAGGATATCGTGTTCATAAGAACCATCCTCTCTTTTTTTATTTCGCACTATAAATTATATTGTAATAGTAATTATCTATGAAAATGCTGAATATTTATACAATGGTTTTTTATATTCTTAATGGATTTTAGTTAGATTTCCTACTTTTTTTCTTTCATCTTCTTATAAAATCAGATATGATAGAGGTTGGGATTTATAGGGTTATCAATATGAAATAACTTAAAGAGCTATGGCTATGATACATTTATCTGTGAGAAACTAGTTAACAACATCAACCAATAGAAGGAGGGGGTTATAGGATGGAGAAAGAGGAATGGTATTTAGAATATAAAATCCAATCTAATCGACCTGGCCTGTTAGGGGATATCGCTTCTCTATTAGGAATGATGTCAATCAATATAGTTACGATAAACGGGGTTGAAGAAGATCGGCGTGGGCTGCTTATTTTAGCAAAAGATGATAAACAAATTGAAAGACTTGAGTCTATTTTACATACTATGGATACAATAGAACTGATTAAACTAAGAAAGCCGAAGCTGCGGGACCGCCTGGCCGTTAGACATGGCCGATACATACAAAGAGATGCAGATGATAAAAAAACCTTTCGTTTTGTTCGAGACGATTTAGGCATTTTAGTTGATTTTATGGCGGAATTGTTTAAACAGGATGGCCATAAATTAATCGGGATTCGGGGCATGCCCCGAGTTGGAAAAACGGAATCAATTGTTGCTTCAAGTGTTTGTGCGAACAAGCGCTGGTTATTTGTATCATCGACTTTATTAAAGCAAACAATCCGAAATCGATTAATTGAAGATGAATATAATAAGGACAATTTATTTATCATTGATGGAATTGTTTCGACTAGAAGAGCTAATGAAAAACATTGGCAGTTAATTAGGGAAATCATGAGATTGCCTGCCGTAAAAGTAATTGAGCATCCTGATATCTTTGTTCAAAATACTGAGTATACACTTGATGATTTTGATTACATGATTGAGCTTCGTAACGAACCAGACGAAGAAATTACGTATGATATAGTGGAAAAAAACACTCTGTTTTCTTCTGCTGAATTTGGAGAGTTTGACTTTTAGGTAGTTGGAAGGTGTTGTAATTGACAGAATTAGGTAATCGCTTAAAGGAAGCCCGTTTAGAAAAAGGCTTGAGTCTTGATGATTTACAGGAAGCTACGAAAATCCAAAAGCGGTATTTGATTGGTATTGAAGAAGGCAATTACAGTTCGATGCCTGGTAAGTTTTATGTGCGGGCCTTTATTAAACAGTATGCAGAAGCTGTTGGTCTTGAACCAGAGCTGCTATTTGAGGAGTATAAAAATGAGATACCCAGTATCCTAAGCGAGGATATTCCCGGACAACTTTCTCGTGTTCAAACTAGAAAATCACTTTCTGAGAGCAGTTCGAAGGTGCTGGATGTACTTCCGAAGGTGTTGATTGGCGTTCTTGTCATAGGGGTGTTTGTCTTTATCTGGTATCTAGCACAGAAATATTCAGGGGATGATGATCGTCAAACGGCTCCGCAAGAAAGTAAGCAAGAAACTAGATATGAAGAGTCAGCAGATTTGGCGGATATTAGCAAAGAAGACGAATCGAGTCAGTCTAATGATAAAGAGAACATAAAGGATAGCCAGGAAGAAACAAACGAGAAAAAAGAAAAAATGGAGGACGAGCCTCAAGTCTCGCAAGAATTAAAAAATATTGAAGTAAATGGTGACAAATCTGTATATGAACTGAAGAATGCAGATACATTTGAATTAAAGGTTGTATCAAAAGGTGAAACATGGGTGAATATTAAAAATAGTAAAGGCTATTCCTTCTTTCAAGGTATGATGAGAACAGGGGAAACGGAAAGCCAAACCCTTGATATGTCACAAGAAACGGAAGTCATTGTTGTAGCGGGGAATTCAACTGCAACAGATATTTATATAAACGGACAGAAGCTGGAATATGTGGTCTCTCCAGCTGAGGTTGTACGTCAGGATATTATTATCCGTTATGTCAAACCGAGTGAATAGTCATCATAAAGGTGATGACTATTTTTCTCGTATACATATGCTTAGCTTGCTCATTTGTTTTGGAGGGAAAATGAAATGAATCTGCCAAATAAAATCACAATATCACGAATTTTTTTAATTCCTATTTTTCTCATCATTATGGTTTTTCCATTTTCATGGGGAGAGATATCGATATTAGGAACATCCATGCCAATGACACATTTTGTTGGGGCTTTAATCTTTATTATTGCTTCTACAACCGATTGGATTGATGGACATTATGCCCGCAAATATAATATGGTTACCAATTTAGGTAAATTTCTTGATCCGCTTGCCGATAAACTCTTGGTATCTGCTGCTCTGATTGTTCTGGTTGAGCTGCAGCTGGCACCGTCGTGGATCGTCATTATTATCATTAGCCGGGAATTTGCGGTTACCGGTCTGCGTCTCGTGTTAGCTGGTGCAGGAGAAGTTGTAGCGGCCAATATGTTGGGTAAAATAAAAACTTGGACACAAATTGTGGCCATTTCGGCACTGCTATTACATAATATATTATTTGAAATGATGTCGATACCTTTCGATATTATTGCCCTCTGGGTTGCATTGTTTTTCACGGTCTGGTCAGGATGGGATTATTTTGTGAAAAATAAAGAACCCTTTATCCATTCAAAGTAAATTACATTTAGGCAAACGAATCATTCTATTACGTAAAGGGGTATGTTCATGCATGCAGAAATTATTGCCGTTGGGTCTGAATTATTATTAGGCCAAATAGTCAATACGAATGCTCGTTTTCTTTCAAGAACCCTTGCTGATATGGGAATCAATGTATATTACCATACAGTAGTTGGTGATAATGCCAGTCGATTAAAGGCTGCTATTGAGGTTGCTGAAGGTCGTGCGGATATGATTATTTTTACAGGTGGCCTTGGTCCAACAAAGGATGATTTGACAAAAGAAACCATTGCCACTCATTTAGGAAGACCGCTTATTACAGATGAACAAGCGATGCATTCAATAGAAGCCTATTATAGCCGGGTTGGCAGAACGATGTCCGCGAATAACCGGAAACAAGCATTGGTCATTGAGGGCTCCGAAGTGATGCCAAATGACCACGGAATGGCGCCAGGTATGATTGTCTCCAAGCAAAATCAACTTTATTTATTATTTCCTGGACCTCCAAAAGAAATGGAGCCGATGTTTTTAACATATGCACGCCCAAGCATCATGAATAAGCTTCAAGTAAAGGAAAAAATTATTTCCCGAGTATTGCGTTTTTTTGGAATTGGTGAATCACAGTTGGAAACAGAGATTGAGGATTTGCTCGATGCTCAATCCAATCCAACCATTGCTCCATTGGCAGGTGATGGTGAAGTGACGCTTAGGATTACAGCCAAGCATCAATCAGAAACTGCTGCACTTGAGTTAATCTCTGATACAGAAAAGTTAATTCTTAGTCGAGTAGGGGAGTATTTCTATGGCTATGATGAAACCTCCCTTATGAGTGAGCTTTCGGAGATAGTAAAAGAAAAGAAGCTGACCATTGCTGCAGCTGAAAGCTTAACTGGCGGTATGTTCCAGAAAGAGTTAACGTCTATTCCAGGTGCAGGCTCTTTATTAATGGGCGGAGTCGTGTGCTATAATCCGGAAGTAAAGAAAAATGTATTGAAAGTAAAGCCTGAAACGATTGCTAAGTACGGGGTTGTGAGTGCCGAATGTGCAAGTGAGCTGGCTGAAAATGTAGCAACTTTAATGAGGTCGGATATTGGGATTAGCTTTACAGGTGTTGCGGGTCCAGAGGAATTAGAAGATAAGCCAGCCGGTACGGTATTTATTGGGATTAAGATAAAAAATCAGCCAACTATAGTAGAAGAGTTAAAACTTGGTGGCAACCGGACAATCATTCGAATCCGCACCGTTCAGCATGGATGCTATCGTTTATTAAAAGAAATCTTAAACCTCGAAGAATAAACATAATGACAGATAACAAGACTCCTTTCACTCATGAAAGGAGTCTTGTTGCTCCTTGACTATAACAACTTAAGCTGGTAATATTACTTTTTTAATCTTAAGATTCCAATTGAATTTTTGATTTTTAGTGATAAAAACCTACTGAAAAAGGATAAAGTAGTAATAAATTTGAGCATTTTCAAAGAATTATAGCCTCGAAAAATAACGAATAAATGTTCGATATTTTAATAGACAAAATAGCAAAAACAAGCTATAGTAAAGATAGATTTTGAGATGAGACAGCCGTAACCTTCGGCTTTAGATAGGTTTTATTTTAAAGGAGGAAAATGCAGTGAGTGATCGTCAAGCAGCCCTTGAACAGGCGTTAAAACAAATAGAAAAACAATTTGGTAAAGGTTCTATCATGAAGCTTGGGGAACAAACTGACAGAAGGATATCTACATGTCCAAGTGGTTCCTTGGCATTGGATGCAGCCCTTGGTGTAGGCGGATATCCAAGAGGACGTATCATTGAAGTATATGGTCCAGAAAGTTCAGGTAAAACGACCGTTGCTCTCCATGCAATTGCTGAGGTGCAGGCTAAGGGTGGACAGGCAGCGTTTATTGATGCTGAGCACGCGCTGGATCCAATCTATGCGCAAAAATTAGGAGTGAATATTGATGAGCTCCTACTATCACAGCCTGATACAGGAGAACAGGCATTAGAGATAGCGGAAGCGCTGGTACGAAGTGGTGCAGTTGATATTGTTGTTGTGGACTCTGTTGCAGCCCTTGTTCCAAAAGCAGAAATTGAAGGAGAAATGGGAGACTCACACATGGGTCTTCAGGCACGCTTGATGTCACAGGCACTTCGTAAGCTTTCTGGAGCTATCAATAAATCAAAGACCATCGCGATTTTCATTAACCAGGTTCGAGAAAAAATTGGCGTTATGTTTGGTAACCCTGAAACAACTCCAGGAGGACGTGCCTTAAAGTTCTACTCATCTGTACGTCTTGAGGTTCGTCGTGCTGAAGCGATTAAGCAGGGAAATGATATCGTCGGGAATAGAACCAAAATTAAAATTGTCAAAAACAAAGTAGCGCCACCATTCCGTACAGCTGAAGTGGATATTATGTACGGTGAAGGGATTTCAAAAGAAGGTGAAATCATCGATATTGGTGCAGAGCTGGATATTGTTCAAAAGAGTGGCTCTTGGTACTCCTATAATGATGAACGACTTGGACAAGGTAGGGAAAATGCTAAGCAGTTTATTAAAGAAAACCGAGAAATTGCGTTTGAAATTCAGCAAAAAATTCGTGAGCATTACGGCCTCGACAGTGATGCGGCAGCTTCGCCAACGGCTGACGCCCTTGAGCAGGATGAGCTTGATTTAATTGATTAATGGATGACTGGGCAAAGTCTATGAAGACTTTGCCCTTTTAGATATGTTTAGAAACTTTTTGATATTTAAAATTAGCAAAAGCTGTAAGGACAATCACTTGACATTGAAAATACTCACCTTTACAATTATATATGTATATTTTACTTTTCTATGAGTATTAAAAGCCATTGAGCTGTATATTGAATTCTGAACAATGTACATGTCGACACTTTAGAAACGTAACTGGAAAACAAGTTCATAGCAGAAGGAGGTGAAATGATGGACCTATTAGCTGCAATCATCTCCATTTTGCTTGGCCTTATCGTCGGTGTAGTTGTTGGCTATTTTGTTCGTAAATCCATTGCTGAAGCTAAAATTGCAGGAGCACGAAATGCAGCAGAACAAATAGTAGAAGATGCGAAACGTGATGCGGATTCTTTAAAGAAAGAAGCCATGCTGGAAGCAAAGGACGAAATTCATAAGCTTCGTAATGAAGCGGAGCGTGAAATTCGTGAGCGAAGGAATGAACTGCAAAAACAAGAAAATCGTTTACTGCAAAAAGAGGAAAATCTTGACCGTAAAGACGAAACGTTAGAAAAACGTGAAGCACTTTTAGAGAAAAGAGATGATTCTCTTAACAAAAGACAACAGCATATTGAAGAGATGGAAAGCAAAGTGGACGAGATCGTAAAAACACAACAATCAGAGTTGGAGCGAATCTCGGGCTTAACTCGTGAAGAGGCAAGGACCATCATTTTAGAGCGGGTCGAACATGAATTAAAACACGATGTCGCTGTAATGATAAAAGAAAGCGAGATAAGAGCAAAAGAGGAATCTGACAAGAAGGCAAAAGACATCTTGTCACTGGCTATCCAACGATGTGCAGCTGATCATGTGGCTGAAACTACAGTATCAGTTGTAAATCTTCCAAATGACGAGATGAAGGGACGTATTATCGGCAGGGAAGGCCGTAACATTCGGACGTTAGAAACCCTAACTGGTATAGATCTTATTATTGATGATACACCGGAAGCAGTTATTCTTTCCGGATTTGATCCAATTCGACGAGAAACTGCACGTTTAGCGCTTGAAAAGCTAGTTCAGGATGGCAGAATCCATCCAGCTCGTATTGAAGAAATGGTGGATAAAGCACGACGTGAAGTCGATGAGCATATTCGTGAAATTGGTGAACAAACAACCTTTGAAGTCGGTGTACATGGTCTACATCCAGACCTAATAAAGATTCTTGGTCGATTGAAATTCCGTACAAGTTATGGTCAGAATGTGTTAAAGCACTCAATAGAAGTCGCACAGCTGACAGGAATGCTTGCGGCTGAGCTTGGTGAGGATGAGACATTAGCACGTCGTTCAGGCCTGCTTCATGATATTGGAAAAGCGATTGACCATGAAGTCGAGGGCAGTCATGTTGAAATCGGGGTTGAATTGGCAACTAAATATAAAGAACATCCAGTCGTCATTAACAGTATTGCTTCACATCATGGGGATACAGAACCAACCTCCATTATCGCAGTTCTTGTGGCTGCTGCTGATGCATTATCTGCGGCTAGACCAGGAGCAAGAAGAGAGACGCTTGAGAATTACATTCGTCGTCTAGAAAAACTAGAAGAAATCTCTGAATCTTTTGATGGAGTTGAAAAATCATTTGCGATTCAAGCTGGCCGCGAAGTGCGGATTTCAGTAAAACCGGAACAAATAGACGATTTAGAAGCACATCGTCTTGCCCGTGATATTCGTAAAAAGATTGAAGATGAGCTTGATTATCCAGGCCATATTAAAGTCACGGTTATTCGTGAAACAAGAGCGGTTGAATATGCAAAATAAAGCGGTGTGTATACACCGCTTTTATTTTATGTAAACATTTGTGTTTCATGAACAAATAAATTTGATAAAGAAGGGGTATACATGAATATACTGTTTATCGGAGATGTTGTAGGCTCATTAGGGCGTGATATGATAAATGAATATTTGCCTAAGCTAAAAGACAAATACCGTCCACATATCACAATCATTAATGGAGAGAATGCTGCTGCAGGAAGGGGTATAACAGAAAAAATATACCGTGGTTTTTTAGAAGCAGGAGCACAGGTCGTGACGCTGGGAAATCACACGTGGGACAATCGTGAAATTTATGATTTTATTGATAATGCAAAGTACCTTGCTAGACCGGCTAATTTTCCAGAGAATAATCCAGGAAAAGGGATTGTTTATTTGAAGATGAATACTGACGAGATAGCTGTGATCAGTCTACAGGGGAGAACCTTTTTGCCTCCAAGCGATTGCCCATTTCAGAAGGCCGACGAATTAATTAAGGAGGCTAGAGAGAGAACACCTATCATATTTGTTGATTTCCATGGAGAAGCTACGAGTGAAAAGCAAGCGATGGGCTGGTATTTGGACGGGAGGGTCTCAGCTGTCATAGGAACACATACCCATGTGCAAACCGCAGATAATCGAATTCTGCCTGATGGGACTGCTTACTTATCAGATGTCGGTATGACAGGACCGTATGATGGGATATTAGGGATGGATAGAGAGGTTGTACTGAGAAGATTCCTCACGAATATGCCAGCCCGCTTTGAGGTCCCTAAAACGGGTAGAAGTCAATTGAGTGCCGTATGCATTGAGATTGATAAAAAAAGTGGTAGGGCCAAAAAAATGGAACGTATTTTAATTAATGATGATCACCCGTTCTATTCATAATGATTGAAAAAGAAACATACTATATACCGTCCCCAATTTTTTCGTGGGGAGGAAATTAGTATGTTTCTTTTTTTACTTGAAACTAGGTCGCTTTTTTCGACCAAGCCGGAATAACTGAATTGTTTCCTGAATATAGTAACATTGGAATGATTTAACCTGAATTGTTCGTTCCACGAACATATGGGAGGGACCAAACAAGGAGGAGCTAGGAATGGAAATATTAAAAGTTTCAGCAAAGTCTAATCCTAATTCTGTAGCTGGTGCGCTTGCTGGGGTTCTGCGAGAAAGAGGTGGAGCAGAAATTCAAGCAATTGGTGCGGGTGCATTAAATCAAGCGGTTAAAGCGGTAGCCATTGCAAGAGGATTTGTCGCACCTAGCGGGGTGGATTTAATATGTATCCCAGCCTTCACTGACATTTTGATTGACGGTGAAGAAAGAACTGCGATTAAATTGATTATTGAACCTAGATAACACAACATGAACATAAGTAGAACCTGTTTGCAGTTGCAAGCAGGTTTTTCAAGTGTGGAAGAGTATCGATTTTTACGTTTCATAAGTGCAAAAATTCGCAAATATTGTAATAAACGATTATTATATAAATATAAAGAATTTGACAATGCTTATTTCGACATCAATCAACAAAGAAGGTGAGTGAATCAGAAGATAAAATATTCTCTAGGATAATAGGAATGAGTTTGTATGATTTTATGCATAAGATTAATAAGGTAATATAATAATTTTTAATTAATTAAAAAATATTCATATTTTCGTCAAAATTTCGTCGGAAAAGGTTGCTTTTTTTATGTTATAGGTCTAGAATTGAAATCGTTTAGTACAATCGATTTTCCAAATATAATGAAAATTCCTAGTAAATAATTTAGTTAGGCATTTTCTTAGAAGATTTAGTCGATTGGTGCTATACTTTTATGTACATAGTGACATAATTTTTTACGTATCCAAAGGGGTGGAATTATGGTTAATCAGCTTTCATGGAAGGTTGGCGGGCAACAAGGTGAAGGAATCGAGAGTACTGGAGAAATATTCTCTATCGCATTAAACCGATTAGGTTATTATTTATATGGTTATCGCCACTTTTCATCGCGGATTAAAGGTGGACACACAAATAATAAAATTCGTGTAAGTACGACAGAAGTTCGCACTATTTCTGATGATCTTGATATTTTAGTAGCATTTGATCAGGAGACAATCGATGTAAACTATAAGGAATTGCATGATAAAGGGATTATTATTGCAGATTCTAAAATAAATCCAAAGAAACCGGATGATACGGAAGCATCATTGTATGCGGTTCCATTTACAGAAATTGCTACTGATTTAGGTACATCATTAATGAAAAACATGGTGGCAGTTGGTGCAACATGTGCAATTCTAAATCTAAATATTAATGTATTCGAAGATGTAGTTCAAGAGATTTTTGGTAAAAAAGGACAGCAAGTGGTTGCGAAAAATATGGAAGCAATCAAAGCTGGATATGATTACTTAAAAAATCAATTAACAGATGGATCAGAAGTAATGGAACTTGCAGAAGCTGATGGTCAAAATAGACTGTTTATGATTGGAAATGATGCTATTGCTTTAGGTGCACTAGCAGGCGGTTGCCGATTCATGGCTGCCTATCCAATTACACCAGCTTCAGAGATCATGGAATACTTGATTAAAGAATTACCTCCACTTGGCGGAGCTGTTATTCAGACAGAGGATGAAATTGCAGCGGTTACCATGGCTATCGGCGGAAACTACGGTGGTGTTCGTACTTTGACTGCTTCTTCTGGCCCAGGACTTTCTCTTAAAATGGAAGCGATTGGTCTATCTGGAATTACAGAAACTCCACTTGTCATTGTGGATACTCAACGCGGTGGTCCATCAACTGGTATGCCGACAAAACAAGAGCAATCCGATTTAATGGCCATGATTTATGGAACACATGGTGAAATTCCAAAAATCGTTATGGCTCCAAGTACAGTGCAAGAAGCGTTCTATGATACAGCAGAAGCTTTTAATCTAGCTGAAGAATATCAGTGTCCTGTCATTGTGTTATCGGATTTACAATTATCATTAGGTAAACAAACGGTAGAGCCGCTTGACTTTAACAAGGTAGAGATTCGACGTGGTAAATTAATTACTGATGGAATCCCTGAACAGGAAAACAAAGGATACTTTAAGCGTTATGAAGTAACAGAAGATGGAGTTTCTCCACGTGTAATCCCAGGGGTTAAAAATGGTATTCACCATGTTACTGGAGTAGAGCATGATGAAACGGGTAAACCATCTGAAGCTGCACTGAACCGTAACATGCAAATGGATAAGCGCTTTAGAAAAGTAGAAAATATTAAGTTTAACACACCTGTATATAAAAATTGCCCGCATGACGATGCTGATCTATTATTAATTGGATTTAACTCAACACGCGGTGCGATTGAAGAAGCTGTAACACGTCTTGAAAACGATGGCATTAAGGTGAATCATGCACATATTCGCTTAATTCACCCATTCCCAACAGATGAAGTGTTACCTTTAATCAAAAATGCTAAAAAAGTAGCTGTTATTGAAAACAATGCAACTGGACAATTGGCCAATATCATTAAAATGAATGTTGGCTACGCTGAGAAAATTAAAAAGGTATTAAAGTACGACGGAAATCCATATAAACCATATGAAGTTTATACTAAATGCAAAAATATACACGAAGAGCAAGGAGTTGTTCTAAATGGCAACATTTAAAGATTTTCGAAATAATGTGAAACCAAACTGGTGTCCAGGCTGCGGAGACTTCTCCGTTCAGGCTGCGATTCAGAGAGCTGCAGCAAATGTTGGTTTAGAACCGGAAAACTTAGCCGTAATCTCCGGAATTGGCTGTTCAGGACGTATTTCTGGGTATATTAATTCATATGGTGTACACAGTATTCATGGTCGTTCATTACCAATTGCACAAGGTGTAAAAATGGCAAACCGTGATTTAACAGTTATTGCTTCCGGTGGTGACGGAGATGGTTTTGCCATTGGTATGGGTCATACCATTCATGCAATCAGAAGAAATATTGACATTACCTATATCGTAATGGATAACCAAATCTATGGGTTAACAAAAGGACAAACTTCTCCTCGCTCACAGGCGGGATTCAAAACAAAATCGACTCCAAAAGGCTCAATCGAACAAGCGATTGCACCGATGGAAATGGCTTTAACAGCAGGAGCAACCTTTGTTGCACAAAGCTTCTCAACTGATCTTAAGGACTTAACTGCCCTTATTGAAGCGGGTATCAAACATAAAGGATTTTCTTTAATCAACGTCTTCAGTCCATGTGTCACTTATAATAAAGTAAACACATATGATTGGTTTAAAGAAAACCTATCAAAATTAAGTGATATTGATGGCTATGACCCATCTAATCGTGAAGCGGCAATGCAAACATTGATGGAGCATAACGGACTTGTAACAGGATTAATTTACCAAAATACAGAGCGTAAGTCCTATCAAGAACTATTACATGGCTATTCTGAAGACCCATTAACAAAAATGGATCTAAACTTAGACCAAGCACATTTTGATAAACTAGTAGCGGAGTTTAAATAATAAAAAAGGTTTAATGAAAGACAAAATAAGCAAGTGATTATTTACATAAATCACTTGCTTATTTTGTCATACATAGATATTTTTATCAGAACGATGGGATAACCGTGCTTTTTTTTCTGGAAATTATGCTGTCTATTGTTTTCATTCATGTAAGGCATTATACTATTATAATGTGCATTACTCTATCTTTTTATGCAAAGATAGCGAAAGGAGATATATAGATGAATGAAAAGCAACGCTTAGAAGGACAACAAGTAACGGCAAATCCTTCGGACAAAAAATCCGCAAAGGATTACAGCAAATATTTTGAAACAGTCATCACTGCGCCATCATTAAAGGATGCAAAAAAACGTGGTAAAGAGGATGTTCAATACCATAAGGATTTCGAAATTCCAGAAAAATATAAAGGAATGGGTCAAGGGCGTAAATTCTATATTCGTACTTATGGCTGCCAAATGAATGAGCACGATACTGAGGTTATGGCAGGAATATTCCTTGCTCTAGGCTATGAGCCTACTGATACAGTTGAAGACGCAAATGTTATTCTCTTAAATACCTGTGCGATTCGAGAAAATGCTGAAAATAAAGTGTTTGGTGAAATTGGCCATTTGAAGCACTTGAAATTAGAAAAGCCTGATTTATTGCTTGGAGTTTGCGGCTGTATGTCACAGGAAGAGTCGGTTGTTAATAAAATTCTCAAAACCTATCAGCATGTTGATATGATTTTTGGAACACATAATATACATCGTCTTCCACATATTTTAGAGGAAGCATACATGTCAAAAGAAATGATTGTTGAAGTGTGGTCTAAGGAAGGGGATGTGATTGAAAACCTTCCAAAGGTGAGACGAGGAAATATTAAAGCATGGGTCAATATTATGTATGGCTGTGATAAATTTTGTACTTATTGTATTGTACCTTATACAAGAGGTAAAGAACGAAGTCGTCGACCAGAAGATGTTATTCAAGAGGTACGCCACCTTGCTGCCCAAGGATATCAGGAAATTACGCTGCTTGGACAAAACGTTAATGCTTACGGAAAAGATTTTTCCGACATTGAATATGGCCTTGGCGATTTAATGGATGAAATGAGAAAAATTGATATTCCTAGAATTCGATTTACCACAAGCCATCCTCGTGATTTTGACGATCATTTGATTGAGGTGCTGGCGCAGGGTGGAAATCTAGTTGAGCACATCCATCTACCAGTACAGTCTGGGTCAACTGATGTACTAAAAATCATGGCACGTAAATATACTAGAGAGCAGTATTTGGAATTAGTAGGTAAGATTAAAGCAGCCATTCCCAATGTAGCTCTAACGACGGATATCATTGTCGGTTATCCAAATGAAACAGAGGAACAATTTGAGGAAACACTTTCACTTTATCGTGAGGTGGGGTATGAGGCTGCCTATACGTTTATTTATTCTCCACGTGAAGGGACACCTGCAGCAAAAATGCAGGATAATGTACCAATGGAAGTTAAAAAGAATCGCCTTCAGCGCTTAAATACCCTTGTGAATGAAATGTCAGCACAGAGCTTGAAGAAATACGAGGGTCAAGTTGTCGAGGTGCTTGTTGAAGGGGAAAGTAAAAATAATTCAGATGTATTGGCTGGTTATACACGAAGAAATAAGCTTGTTAACTTTACAGGACCGAAATCAGCCATTGGAAATCTAGTAAAGGTTAAAATCACGGAAACCAAAACGTGGTCTTTAAATGGAGAAATGGTGGAATAACTAGAACCGATCGGGGTGGAAATAATGGGGAAATATACGAAGGATGAAATCATTGCAAAAGCAAGAGATATAGCTAAAATGATTGCGGAAACAGATGAAGTGGATTATTTCAAACGTGCTGAAGCACAGATTCATGAAAATGAAAAAGTGCGTAGTAATATTTCATCCATTAAGGCGTTACAGAAGCAAGCTGTCAATTTTCAGCATTACGGGAAAGTTGAGGCATTACGAAAAACGGAAGAAAAAATTGCAAGGCTTGAGCAGGAATTAGATGAGATACCAGTTGTGTATGAATTTAAACAGTCTCAAGCAGATGTAAATGATTTATTACAGCTAGTTGCCACTACTATTTCTAATGCTGTTACCGATGAGATTATTAAAGCAACGGGTGGAAATTTACTTAGTGGAGAAACAGGCGCCGAAATCCAAAATAAAAACTGCTCTCACCATTAGAATACACACAACTTGTAAAGTCCGGATAACATTCCGGACTTTTTCATTTTTTGACAAAAAGCGAGATATTAACAGGATTGGAACCTTCTCAAACGGTAAGCATACAATGCAACATGCCTATATTTTTTCTGATATTCATCAAAAAATAATCGCACACCAGCCTAATATCAAGCATAGGATGAATTGAAAATAAATGAGGAGGTTTCGCTCGCAATGGGAGATTACAGAGAGATAATCACAAAAGCGGTCGTGGCAAAAGGACGTAAAAGTACGCAGTCCAACCATACGATCTGCCCTTCACACCAGCCGTCAAGCATTCTTGGCTGTTGGATTATAAACCATACGTACGAGGCGAAAAAGGTAGGAAAAACGGTTGAAATTAAGGGCTATTATGATATTAACGTTTGGTACTCTTTTAATAGAAATACAAAAACAGAAGTAGTGACTGAACGTGTCGAATATTGTGATATCATTAAGTTAAAATATCGTGATCCTGATTGCCTGGACGATCAAGATGTTATTGCCAAGGTGATGCAGCAGCCAAACTGTGTTGAATGTGTGATTTCTCCAAAGGGAGATAAAATCATTGTTCATGTTGAAAGAGAGTTTATGGTTGAAGTGATTGGGGAAACAAAGGTTTGTGTAGCTGTTTATCCAGATAAATTCGACGATGATGATGATTGGTGCTTAGACGTGGATGATGAGGATTTTGAGGAGTTAGATCCTGACTTTCTACACGGAAAAAAGGATAAATAAATGTGAACTAGGAAGGCTTTGCTTCCTAGTTTTTCTTTGTTGAAGTCTAGAACTGTGAACAATTACTTTAGAAAAACCTCCCATACGAGAATGATTTCTTGTATGTTATAATGGAGTAATGAAAAATGAAAAAAATGATTAGTTTTGGAGGATATGATGGTCGTTTATACGCCGATGATACAGCAATATATACAGGTAAAGGCAGACTATCAAGATGCCTTTTTATTTTTTCGACTTGGAGATTTTTATGAAATGTTTTTTGAGGATGCGGTTAAGGCATCTCAGGAATTAGAGATTACGTTAACCAGCCGTGAAGGTGGTGGGGAAGCGCGAATCCCGATGTGCGGTGTTCCTTATCACTCTGCTGCTTCTTATATTGAACAGCTAGTAGAGCGCGGCTATAAAGTGGCGATATGTGAACAAACGGAAGATCCAAAGCAGGCAAAGGGAGTTGTCCGCCGCGAGGTTGTACAGCTTATTACACCTGGAACAATGATGGAAGGCAAGGGCTTGCATGAAAAGGAAAACAACTATATTGCCGCCATCACTACTTTTGATGATGGTACCTTTGGCTTTGCCTACAATGATTTATCGACGGGTGAAAATAAAGTAACGATATTGAATGGGCAAGTAGAGGAAGTAATCAATGAACTAGCATTATTAGGAGCGAAGGAGCTGGTTGTATCTGCAAGCTTCAATGAAGCATGGCAGCGGAAAATTCGTGAACGTATGACTGTCACGATTTCATATGAAGAGGATGAATTGATTCACGAATCCTATCAATCACTTTTTTGTGATATAAACGAGGACAAGCCTCGAACAGCGATGGCAAGATTATTGAATTATCTGCATCGAACACAAAAAAGGAGTCTTGGCCATCTACAGCCCGTTTCTAATTATCAAATCTATCAACATATGAAGATAGATTATTATTCAAAGCGGAATCTTGAGCTTACTGAAACGATTCGTTCGAAAGGGAAAAAAGGTTCTCTTCTCTGGCTGCTTGATGAAACGAAAACAGCTATGGGAGGGCGGCTATTAAAGCAATGGATCGATCGTCCCCTGCTTGATAAAACGGCAATTGAAACCCGCCTTATAATGGTCGAAACTTTTATGAATGCTTATTTTGAACGCCAAGAATTAAGAGATAAATTGAAAGAAGTCTATGATCTTGAGCGATTGGCAGGCAGAGTAGCTTTCGGGAATGTGAGTGCCCGCGACCTTGTCCAGTTAAGAAGGTCCTTGCAGCAAATTCCGATTATTCACAGCCTGGTTGAGCAGCTTGGTAATACCGTGAGCCAACAATTAGCTGATCGGTTAGACCCTTGCGAAGAGATAACTGATTTGCTGGAGAAGGCGATTATTGAAAACCCGCCTTTGTCCGTTAAAGAAGGAAATATGATTCAGGATGGATATCATGAGGAGCTTGACACATATCGTGATGCAATGCGAAACGGGAAGACATGGATCGCTCAGCTTGAACGTGAAGAAAGAGAGAAAACAGGCATAAAATCATTGAAGGTTGGTTACAACCGGGTGTTTGGCTATTATATTGAAGTCACGAAAGCGAACCTGCATTTGCTCGAAGAAGGCAGATATGAGCGTAAGCAGACATTAACAAACGCAGAACGTTTTATCACTCCTGAATTAAAAGAGAAAGAAGCATTAATTTTACAAGCCGAAGAAAAGAGTATGGAATTAGAATATCAACTATTTTCAGAGATTCGTGAGCATGTGAAGGAATATATTCCTCGGCTGCAGGCATTAGCGAAAATAGTCAGTGAATTAGATGTACTGCAATGCTTTGCTACGATTAGCGAGGAACGCCATTATGTGAAGCCTGTATTCTCAGATGAGCGCCGTATTATGCTGAAAGAAGGTCGTCACCCGGTAGTGGAAAAGGTGATGAATGGTGACCGTTATGTGCCGAACGACTGCCTCATGCATAATGAGCAGGAAGTACTTTTGATTACAGGACCCAATATGTCTGGTAAAAGCACGTATATGCGGCAAATTGCCTTAACGGCTATTCTCGCACAAATCGGTTGTTACGTTCCGGCAGAGGAAGCGATTCTTCCCATTTTTGACCAAGTATTTACAAGAATTGGGGCAGCAGACGATTTGATTTCTGGACAAAGTACATTTATGGTCGAAATGCTTGAAGCCAAAAATGCGATAGCCAATGCGACAAAGAACAGTCTTATCTTATTTGATGAAATTGGTCGCGGTACTTCCACCTATGATGGGATGGCCTTAGCACAAGCAATTATTGAATATATTCATGATCATATTGGAGCGAAAACACTATTCTCAACACATTATCATGAATTAACCGTGCTTGAGGATGAACTTGAACGATTAACCAATATTCATGTTAGTGCAATAGAACAAAATGGCAAAGTCGTATTCCTTCATAAAATCAAAGAAGGTCCTGCGGATAAGAGCTATGGGATCCATGTGGCTCAGCTTGCTCAATTACCTTCATCGCTGATAACGAGGGCGAATGAAATTTTGGCAGCTTTAGAGCAGCAGGATATTAAGTTGCAAAGAAAAGAGTCAGATGGACTAGAACTTAGGGAGGCTTTAGTTGAAAAGCCTTCTACTGTAAGGGAAGCTACGGAGAAAAGGATCGCATCAGCTTCAACGACAGCAGGTCAAGAAGCAGCTCAGCTTTCCTTGTTTGATGACCCTGTTCCGCCGAAAAAGAACCAATGGAGTACTAAAGAAAAACGGGTGTTAGATCAGATTAAAGAGTTAGATATTTTAGATATGACACCAATGCAAGCTATGAATATACTTTATGACCTTCATAAAAGAATGCGAAGCTAACCGAGGTGAATGAATTTTGGGGAAAATAATCCAGCTTGATGATGCACTTTCAAATAAAATTGCAGCCGGTGAAGTGGTTGAACGTCCAGCTTCAGTTGTAAAGGAATTGGTTGAGAATGCGATTGATGCTGGTGCCTCCATCATTAATATTGAAATTGAAGAAGCGGGCCTAGCCAAGATTCGAATAAGTGATAACGGAGACGGTATCGAAGAGAAGGATGTACCGATGGCATTTAAACGGCATGCTACAAGTAAAATAAAGGATGAGCATGATTTGTTTCGGATACGTACCCTTGGATTCCGTGGCGAGGCTCTTCCCAGTATCGCCTCCGTTTCTAAATTTGAACTCATCACATCCACTGGCTTAGACGGGACTCGAATTGCTCTTGAAGGCGGAAAAATCGTCACACTGGAAAAGGCAGCTTCTCGAAAAGGTACCGATATTATCATTACCGATTTATTCTATAATACCCCTGCACGGTTGAAATATATGAAAACCGTGCATACAGAGCTTGGTAATATCACCGATGTATCGAACCGCCTTGCACTTGCCCATCCAGAGGTGTCCATTCGATTATCTCACAATGATCGAAAGCTATTGCACACAGCAGGGAATGGTGATGTAAGACAGGTGTTAGCTGCTATCTATGGAATAAATATCGCTAAAAAAATGATACCGATTCATGTCACATCGCTCGATTATACAATCGATGGATATTTGGCTCTACCTGAGATTACTAGAGCCTCTAGGAACTATATTTCAACGATGATAAATGGTCGATTTATTAAAAATTATCCACTTGTGAAGGCGATTCAGGAAGGGTATCATACACTGCTCCCGATTGGCAGATTTCCAATCGTATTATTAAATATTATGATGGACCCGATTTTAGTTGATGTGAATGTTCATCCATCTAAGCTAGAGGTCCGCATAAGCAAGGAACAGGAGTTAAACCAACTTGTTTCCCAAAGCATCAAAGAAGCCTTTCAAAAGAAAGAGCTTATTCCCTCTGGTCTTACTAAAAATAAGCCTGTTAAGGAAGCATCTGAACAAACCGCGTTGCAATTAGATCATCTTCCAGCACGTTCTTCCAGTAGCACTGAGGAGACAAAAATGATGCCACGAGCTGGTGAGGATGTTCAAGAAGTAATAATGCAGGGCTGGGCAGTGCAGGAACAAATAGAGGAGAAGGCAGAAGACGTTGGATTTTCTGTAAGAGAAGCGGAGCGATTCATGGATATCAGAGACCAAAATGAGTCATCTGCACTTAAACAGAATCCAGATGATTTAGAATGGTCAAACGGTCTATCACATATAGAAGCAGAAGTGGAAAATCAGATTGTGGATTTTGCGGAACCTGATTTGATGACGGAAGAAAAAAGTGAAGTAAGAGTGCCTCCACTTTATCCAATAGGGCAAATGCACGGGACTTATATATTTGCTCAAAATGACCGTGGTCTTTATATTATTGACCAGCATGCTGCCCAAGAACGGATTAAATATGAATTTTACAAAGAAAAAGTAGGGATGGTGGCTTCTGAATTACAAGAACTCCTCGTTCCTCTTACATTTGAATATTCAACGGATGAAGTTCTGAAAATTGAAGAATACAAAGCTGAACTTGAAAAAGTAGGGGTGTTCCTTGAACCTTTTGGCTATAACAGCTACATTATTAAGGCGCATCCGCAATGGTTTCCAAAGGGAGAGGAAAAGGAAATTATCGAGGATATGATTGAGCAGCTACTTGCGATGAAGAAAGTGGATATTAAAAAGCTACGTGAGGAAGCGGCGATTATGATGAGCTGTAAAGGCTCGATAAAAGCGAACCGTCATTTGCGAGATGACGAAATTCAAGCATTACTCGATGAATTGAGACAAACGACGGATCCATTTACCTGCCCCCATGGTCGGCCGATTATTATTCATACATCCGTCTATGAGCTAGAAAAGATGTTTAAACGAGTAATGTAGCTAATTTGAAAAAATAATTAAAAAAAGGGTCCATTTATGGTGTTGTTTCACCATAAATGGACCTTTTTAATTGGCTGCATAAAGCAGCTTATTTAGATATTGCAGTGACTTGCCAGCTCCAATCGCTACACATTCAAGCGGGTTGTCTGCTAATGCAATGGGCACAGCGATTTCCTGTGTCAGCCAAGCTTCCATTCCTTTCAGCAAGGCTCCGCCCCCAGTCAGGATGACACCCCGGTCAACAATATCACCACTTAATTCTGCAGGACTGTCCTCTAAAGTGGCTCGAATGGCCTCTAAAATTTGCAGTAATGATTCTTTCATAGCATCTCGAATCTCAAAGGAGGATAACGTGATTGTTTTGGGCAATCCATTCACAAGGTCTCGTCCACGCACCTCCATTGTTAATTCCTCATGGTCTACTAAAGCATAACCAATTTCTATTTTTATTTTTTCTGCAGTTCTTTCTCCAATTAGAACATTAAATTTTTTTCTAACAAATTGAATAATATCATCATCTAAACGGTCACCGCCGATTTTTACGGTATGGCAGGCTACCACACCACCAAAGGAAATGATAGCCACTTCCGTAGAACCTCCACCAAAATCAATCACAACATTGGCAACCGGTTCATCTACAGGCATACCAGCTCCGATGGCAGCAGCAACGGGCTCTTCAATAATAAAAACCTTTTTTGCTCCTGCATGACGAACAGCATCCTGAATAGCTCTTCGGTCAACACTTGTAGACCCTGATGGTGTACAAACAACAACATTTGGTTTTCTTAATGAAAATCCCAGTGCTTTTGAAGCCTTTCCAATAATATGACGAAGCATCTCTGTTGTGATATCATAATCAGCAATCACACCCTCCTTCAATGGGCGGACAGCAATAATGTTTTCTGGTGTTTTCCCAATCATTTCTTTTGCTTCATGACCAACAGCAATTACCTTTTTCGTTCCTGTATCCATCGCAACCACACTTGGTTCATTAATTGCGATACCTTTATTTTTACTATAGACAAGCGTATTCGCTGTACCTAAATCTATTCCTATTTCAGCATTCGAAAACATGTATTCTCACCTAATTCCAATAGTATTCCCACTCTTATTAAACCTTAGCACGAAAAACGAAGTTTTGTAGCGATGTTATCTAAATGTAAATGAGCTGTAATCAATCGAATACGCAGCTGTTACATGCGGTAAAATTTATTAATAAATCATCTTCAATAAAAAGATGCTGTAATCCTTGAAATGAAAATGAATAGTTCTCTATAAAATGGTCATAATGAATAGATGTTTGACTGATTTACGAACTAAATATGGTATGATAGAGAAGGTATCCATTAATAAATGGCAATACCGTATTCTTATTTAAAGGTAGTGTAAAGAGTGACTACGAAAAGTAAGCTCGTTGTTTTAATCGGACCAACGGCTGTTGGAAAAACAGATACTAGCATTAAACTGGCAAAGGCTTTTAACGGCGAAATCATTAGTGGAGACTCCATGCAGGTGTATAAATATATGGATATTGGTACCGCCAAAATAAAGCCCGCTGAAATGGACGGAATTCCCCACTATTTAATTGACATTAAACACCCGACGGAAGCTTTTTCAGCAGCAGAGTTTCAAGAGCTAGTAAGAAAGAAAATTTCAGATATTACAAAGAGGGGAAAATTGCCCATTATTGTTGGTGGAACCGGTCTCTATATTCAATCTGTTTTATATGATTACCAATTTTCTGAAGCTCCTACAAATGATGAATTCCGCAAACAGTTAGAAGAGGTAGCTGATAAAGAAGGAAACCTTCTTTTGCATAATCAGCTAAGTCAGATTGACTCCAATAGTGCTGCAAAGATTCATCCTAATAATATTCGTCGCGTAATCAGGGCATTAGAAATCTATCATTGTACAGGAAAGACGATGAGTGAATGGCAAGATACGCAAGAACAAGAACCATTATATGACACGGCTGTTATTGGTTTAACCATGGAGCGTGAATTACTGTATGAACGGATTAATAAGCGTGTTGACCTGATGATGGAAGAGGGATTATTAAAGGAAGTAGAGAAGCTGTACCAACAGGGAGTCAGAAATTGCCAATCGGTTCAAGCAATTGGCTATAAAGAGCTTTATGAATATTTTGACGGTAAAATAGCTCTTAGTGAAGCTGTCGAGAACCTAAAGCAAAATTCACGCCGCTACGCGAAAAGGCAGTTGACCTGGTTTCGTAATAAAATGGATGTCCAATGGTTTGATATGACGACGGCAGTCGTACCTAATGAACGTGAAAAAAAAATAACTGAAATTTTCTCTTATATTGAAGGAAAGCTAAAAATTAAATCGAATACATAATAGTAGAGACAAAAGAGGAGGAGCTTTATACATGAAGCATTCAGTAAATATCCAAGACCAATTTTTAAATCAACTCCGTAAAGATGGAACCAATTGTACGGTATTTTTATTAAATGGATTTCAAATAAGAGGCCAAATAAAAGGCTTTGATAATTTTACTGTACTTTTTGAGTGTGAAGGAAAGCAGCAGCTCGTTTATAAGCATGCAATATCTACCTTTGCTCCACAAAGGAATGTACATATTGAAGTAGAAGCACCACAGGCAAAATAATATGGCGACAAAGGCATTCACATTACCACATGTGGATGCTTTTTTATGATGTCTCATTTGTTCATGAACAAGCAGCAAGTTGAATACAAATAGAATAAGTGCCTTTATTCGGTCTATACTGTGATATTTTCTATGAATTATGAATGGGAAACGTATTCCTGCTCCCTTCTAACCATATTAGCGATAGGCATTTGTCACGTTAAAAAGATGTTGGGTGTATATTGTATAAGAATGTGAGGTGAGGAGTTTGGAACAACCGATGCGAATGAAAAACAACGGACAAATCAGTATCGTTTTAAATTCACAGAAGCGAAGTCCTATTGCAGATGATATTCCCCCAGCTTCTGTTGCTCCAAAGTCAATTCCCCCTGAACATACTGCGTTGAAAGAAATTGAAGCAGAGCTTGCCGCCCTCGTTGGTATGGATGTCATGAAGAAAATGATTAAAGAAATTTATGCATGGATTTATATTAATAAAAAAAGAGAAGAAAACAGTTTAAAGGCTGGTAAACAGGCTCTTCATATGATGTTCAAAGGAAATCCAGGGACAGGAAAAACGACTGTCGCAAGACTAATCGGAAAGCTGTTTCAAAAGATGGGAGTCCTATCGAAGGGTCACTTAATTGAGGCGGAACGGGCGGATTTAGTCGGGGAATATATCGGACATACCGCACAAAAAACAAGGGATTTAATAAAAAAAGCACTCGGGGGTATTCTGTTTATTGATGAAGCCTATTCTCTTGGACGCGGTGGTGAAAAGGATTTTGGTAAAGAGGCAATCGATACGCTTGTAAAACATATGGAAGACAAACAGCATGAATTCATCTTAATCTTAGCCGGTTACTCAAGAGAGATGGATTTTTTTCTCACGTTAAACCCAGGGCTGCACTCTCGTTTTCCACTTGTTATTGATTTTCCGGATTATAATATAAACCAGCTAATGGAAATTGCTGAAATTATGTTGAAGGAAAAGGAATATACATTGAGTCATGAAGCAGAAAAGAAGCTCCGCGAACACTTATTATGGGTAAAAAGCTCGTTAAACCCCATTAGCTTTTCAAATGGCCGTTATATAAGAAATGTTTTGGAAAAAGCTATTCGAGCACAGGCTATGAGACTACTGATGCAAAATAATTTTGATCGTCATGACTTAATGACGATTCGAAGTAATGATCTTGTCCTTGAGGAAGAATAAATGGGGGGTGTCCCATCAGTGTCAGGCGTCCACACGGTATCTGAAGTGATTTATGAAGTTACTATGCGGGTGCCTGACCCTCTTAATGTTAGGACTACTTGATTTTTTTGACAAGGCTCATGAGAAAAACAGCATATCCTGCAATGCCTGCTGCAAGGTTGATTTGGTTTTTACTTCATTTTCAATTTCGATTCCGAGTTCTATCATGGTATCAGCAATTTCAGGTCCTATTCCGACAATAATGGTTGAACAGCCTAAAAGTCTAATCCCCTTAACAATTTTAAATAAATGGTTCACGACAGCAGTATCGACAAATGGAACACCAGAAATATCGATAATTAGATTTTGAGATTTTAATTGACTAATTCGCAATAGGGTTCTTTCCTGTATTTTCTTAGCTCGATACGTATCCACATTTCCAACAATGGGGAGAATGCAAACCTTATCCGATAAGGGTATAATTGGCACTGATAATTCATCCACTGTTTCACGATGACTTCTTAACAAATAATCCTTATAGCTTACATAGCTAGCTGTATAAGTCTCGACAAATTGGTCTATGATATCATTAATATACCGCTCGACTTCAAAGCATTCCTTCATATCTAGCGTGATTTTTGCCTCTAGATAGAAGGACTTCACAGCATTCCAAATAATACCTCGCGTTGATTGGAATAGCTCCCAGGCTAAATGTATGGGGAAATTAATCTTTGCATGCCTTTCGCTAGTTGCTTTTGCTGTTGTTGTTACGTATTCAAGGTTCTTATTTAAGATGAAATAGGCTACCGATTTTAACAGAGGATTACCTTCCTCTTCTAGAATGGTCCATTCGCCAGTTTCCTTTAATAATGAAGTCAAATACCCCTTTGAATTTTCGATATAATTAATCCATTCGTTTGTATAGAAAGTTAAATTTTGATTGAAAAAATTACCTAACTCTAATTTCTTATTGGTGGCTTGCTCCATAAATGTCCTCCTGAATTGGGAATCGAATGTTGTTGTGTATTCTTTATCTCCTATCATACTTACATAAAACAGCATTCCATATAACCTGGAACAAGCCCTTATCATTAAGCCTGTGCCATTAGTTGTTTGGGAATAAATGTATATCCTGCAATGCTTGCTGAAGATCAGATTTTGTCTTGACCTCATTATCAATTTCAATGCCAAGCTCAATCATCGTGTCGGCGATTTCAGGACTGATGCCTGTTAAAATCGTTGAGCAACCAAGTAGTTTAATCCCTTTAACAATTTTAAATAGATGATTAACGACGGCGGTATCTACATAAGGAACGCCAGAAATATCAATAATGAGCTGGTGTGCCTTTAATTCATTAACGCGAACAAGGGTTCTTTCTCTGATCTTCTTCGCACGATACGTGTCCACATTTCCAACGATAGGAAGAATGCAAACCTTTTCAGTAATAGGGATGATTGGGACTGATAATTCATCAACCGTTTCGCGATGGCTTTTTAGTAATTCTTCTTTATAGTTCACATAATATGCAGTATAAGAATCAATATATAAGTCCACCACATCGTTTACATGCCGTTCAAGAATAAAAAACTCCTCCGTATCCAGTTTGATACCAGATTCCATATAAAACGTTTTAATCGCACTCCAGATAATTCCTCGGCTGGACTGAAAAAGTTCCCATGCTAGATGAATAGGAAAGTCAGCCTTGGCGCTTTTCACACCGCGCATTTTGGCATGATCCATAATTTCCTCTGTTTTAAGCTCAATCATATTAGCAGCAAGTAATCTGAAAAATGGATTGCCAAATTCCTCATAATAGGTTAAATCTCCATTTTCCTGCAAAAGTGAAGTGATGTAGCTTTTATTCTCTTTTAGGTATTGAATCCATTCTTTAGAATAAAAAGTAACATTTTCATTTAAAAACTGTGATAATTCAAATCTTGAATCGATTGTGGTGAGCATTGAATGACCTCCTAAAAATGTATCAGCATGCTTAATTGTTTTTGGAAAAGTGAGAATAAAAGAGGTGCCGTGACCTTCTTCACTCGTAACACTAATTTTACCGTTGTTGCTTTGAATCGCGTTAAATACCTGTGCCAGCCCCATACCTTTTCCATCTTGTTTTAAGGTAAAGAAGGGGGTACCTAATAATCTAAGCTTGTCTTTAGGAATGCCAATACCGGAATCTGAAATCGTGATAATTACATTTTGAGCTTCATCAGCCTGATCAATTACCAGTGTTCCTCCATTTGGCATCGCTTCAATCGCATTTTTGATAATGTTAAACAATGCTTTTTTGATTTGATCTTTTCGACCGACAATCATGGCATTGTCATTTTCAAAATGCTTGATGACATTGATGGAATAGAGCTGATTCTGAAACAACAGCAAAATGGATTCAATCTCAGAAATGACATTGAAATTTATTTGCTTCTCTTGAATGAATTCAGGCTTTGAGACACTCATTAGATCATTTAGGATATGAATGGCGCGTTCTAATTCACTTTGGGCAATTTGTGAATATTCTTCCTTATAGGTTTGATCCATTAATTGTAAGAAGCCTTTTACCGCAGTCAATGGGTTGCGAACCTCGTGAGCGATTCCGGCAGCCATTTCTCCGACCGATGATAACAGATGATTATTCCAGTTGTTATGATCGTGTGAGTTCTGCAAATTCTGAACATTAAAAACGTAGATATAAATACTATTTAATAAACTATCTTTATAGGATCGGTGACACAAAAAAAAGTAAGGCTGTGAATCAATTGTTACCATAAACTCATTTGCTTTTCCCATAAAGCATTCATGAAGCTTTGTCTTAATTTCTGTATTTTTTACACAATGAAAAAGGTAGTTTGAATCATTATCGTCGGAAAATAATAGTTTTTTGGCTTCATTGTTAGCCCGCTGAATTATGCCCTCAGGACTAAGTTCAATCAAACCATATAATAAATCATTGGTTATCGGTGATTTAATCATCTATACTTAGCCTTCCCTTCGTTAAACCATTTGACGGCTCTAACCTTTGTTCCTAGATGAATAGTACTTGTTATTTCAAATTCATCCATGAGACGTTTCACTCCTGATAATCCCAATCCTAAACCTGTTTTGGAAGGGACTGAATTATTTAAAACTTGATCAAGATTCGGTATGCCAGGACCTTGGTCAATAGCAATGATTTCGATTCCGTAGGAGGGTATTGGTTTGATAAAAAGCTCTCCCTTGTCTGCATAAAAGACAATATTTCGAGTTAGCTCCATGATGGATACGACTAATTTGGTTTGCTGGCTTTTGGTCAAACCGTATTCTTCAGAAACTCTTTTTCCTATTGTACTAGCCATGTACACGTCATCTTCTCGTTCAATTACAATTCTGTACAAGTTTTCCAATATCCTCCTTAAAAAAATACCTAATTGCGAAATATAAATATATTAGAAATATTTTAACATATTTTTCAAAAGACATGATAATTTTTTACTATCTATCTGAAAATCTTTTAACTTCATTCAGCAGAAGTCCTCCACTTATACAAGTGGGGGATGAATGCAAATGGTACTTCGATTCAGTGGGGGGCTGAATGAAGTTAAGCCTCCAGCGGATGTCACAGATTTTTTTAAGGTAATTTATCGAGCGAGCTCGATAAAAATCGGGACGCAAATTCGACGGGCGAATTTGATTTAAATAAAAAAACACTAATTTCTTTTTCCTTTCAACGATTGTGCTTTAAAATAAGTAATAGAATGCTAATCTTTCATTAGAAGAATGACAGCCCATGCTTGTAGTGAAACTAGCAAGTGGTTGTTAATTATTTAGGAGGTGAGAAACGTGGGAAAAATCAGCACCATTTCAAATGAATTAAAGGAATGGATTCAAAATACGTTAAACAACGGGGTCTCTCCTGAATTCATTGTTGATGCTATGGTAAAAAAAGGCTTTGCTGAAAAGTATGCCTACACAACGCTATTCCGTATGATTCGAAATCAGCCAATTCAAACCATAGATGAACATGCTCCATATGTGGTTGAGCTACCGCACATTGCGAATAAAGGAAATTTAATTTCAACAACTGATAAATTGGATATCAAAGTAACACTAAGAATGGAAAAGCCGTTCATCCTGTATTTAGATAATCTATTAAGCTCTCACGAATGTGAGAAGCTAATTTCCCTTGCAAAAGATCGGTTAAGACGCTCACAAGTTATTGATGCAGAAACGGGGAAGGAAAAAACGGTCCCAGGACGAACGAGTGAGGGAACGGAGTTTGCTGTCATGGAAAATAGACTCATAACAACAATTGAAAAAAGGATTGCGGCACTCACTGATTTTCCGATTATAAACGGCGAGTCATTACAGGTGCTTCACTATAATCAAGGAGAAGAGTATAAAAGCCACTATGATTATTTTCCAGATAGTAAAGTGGATGCGGCAAAAGGAGGTCAGCGGATTGCGACTCTCTTAATGTATTTAAACGATGTCGAAGCAGGTGGTGAAACGGTTTTCCCAAAGCTAGGCTTGTCGTTATCGCCGAAAAAAGGGGCGGCCGTCTATTTTCATTATGGAAATAGTAAAGGTCAAACAGATCGTCTGTCATTACACTCTAGCACACCCGTTATCAATGGTGATAAATGGGTCGCAACGAAATGGATACGGCAAGGGAAAATATATGATTAAGTAATAACAGATGAAAATAGAAAAGAGGCTGTCTGAAAGGTAAGATAAAAAACACCTTTTTGGACAGCTTCGTTTCTTAAATCGGAGGATCAAATAATTGTTGTAAATCATCATTATTTTGGATTAAATCCTCAAGCGTATAATCCTTTAATACCTTCATAAATGCCTGTAGTGCTTCTGCAAGGACATGCTTTAATTTACAGGATGGGGTAATAACACAATAGTTATGATCTTTATTAAAACAATCAACAATATGAAAATCCTCTTCGGTCTTGGCTACTACTTCTCCGATATTAATGGCACTTGGACTTTTAGCTAACCGAATCCCACCGTGGCGACCACGGATGGTTTCAATATACCCAAGCTTCCCTAACTCGTGAATAATTTTCATCAGATGATTTTTAGAAATTTGATAGGTTTCGGCAATCTCTTTTATTGTGCATAATTCAGAATCTGTTTTTAATGCTAAATATATCAATACACGCAATGAATAATCTGTATAATTGGTTAACCTCATCTCAATGACACCTCTATGCTTTGAGTTATCTTATTATAACATCAAAGGATAATAAATGTAATTGTGACAACTTTTTGAAAGATGTAAATAAAATATATCTTATTTATCACTGTTGTAATATTATTAAAGATGTAAATAAAATATATCTTTAAAAGGTGGATGGGGTTATGTTAAGTCAAGAAACAATAGCAATAATAAAAAGCACCGTACCGGTACTCGAAAAATATGGTAAGGAAATCACAACGCGTTTCTATGAAAGAATGTTTACAAACCACCCAGAGCTATTAAATATTTTTAATCATGCCAATCAAAAGCAAGGACGTCAGCAAACCGCCTTAGCAAATACTGTTTATGCAGCCGCTGCTAATATTGATAATTTAGCAGCTATTATCCCAGTTGTTAAGCAAATCGCCACTAAGCATAGGGCACTTGAAATAAAACCAGAGCACTATCCAATCGTTGGTGAAAACCTATTGGCTGCGATAAAGGATGTACTAGGAGATGCGGCTACAGAAGAAATTATTCAGGCCTGGGCTGAGGCTTATGGAGTCATTGCAGATGCCTTTATTGGCATTGAAGCTGACATGTATAAAGAGGCAAAGGAACAGACTGGTGGTTGGGCAGGCTTTCGGAATTTTACAGTCGAGAAAAAGGTAAAAGAAAGTGATGTCATTACTTCTTTTTATTTAAAGCCAGAAGATGGAAAGGAAATTGCATCCTATAAAGCGGGTCAATATATTACGGTGAAGGTGCTTCCAGAAGGAGCAAACTATACTAGTCTTAGACATTATAGTTTATCTGATGCCCCTGGAAAGGATTACTACCGTATCTCTGTCAAAAGAGAAGAAGGCAGAGGTGAAAATCCTGACGGAGTCGTATCCAATTATCTACATAAATCAGTTCAGGAAGGCGACATAATACAGCTAAGTGTACCAGCAGGTGAATTTACCCTTGAAGCGAAAGATACGCCGGTTGTATTAATAAGTGGTGGAGTTGGATTAACACCGATGGTAAGTATGTTAAAAACAATTGTTGAACAACAGCCTGAAAGAAAAGTAACCTTTATTCATGGTGCATTGAATAGCCAAGTACATGCATTAAAAGACGAAGTAGCAAAAGTAATAAATGAAGCTGAAAATGCAGAAGGGTTTGTTGCTTATTCAGAGCCAACACAACAGGATTTGACTGAAAAGAACTTTGATAAGCAAGGATTGATTGACGCAAGCTGGTTGCAAACCATTTTACCATCTAATCAAGCAGATTTTTATTTCTGTGGACCGGTTCCGTTTATGAAGATGATGTATCAAAGCCTCAGAGTCTGGGGGGTGCCTGCAGAAAATATCCATTTTGAATTCTTTGGTCCAGCCGGTACTCTTGAGGAAGAGTCGGTAACTGTATAATGAATAAAGGCTTTCGCTGTCAAAGGTGGAAGCCTTATTTCTATTGATGTATTGCCGTATGCTCGAATATATGAACCAACATAGAGTAGAATTCAATTTTTTTCTCTTTTAGAGTTGGATGTGATAAACTCTTTCAGGTAGATGATCTTTCGACTAGCCATTGTCGGCTGTCGCTACAAGTTGAATTTGGAGGATGTTAAGGATGAAGCAATTGAATAATGAGCAGGAATACAGAGAACTAATAAATCAAGAGGCATTATCAATTGGGATTTTTACGACCACTTGGTGTCCAGACTGTAAGCGGTTAGGAATGTTTATTGATGAAATCATAGCTGAACAGCAAGATAAGCAATGGTTTATGATTGACCGTGATGAATTTCCAGAAATAGCAGATGAACAGCAGGTAATGGGAATTCCTTCATTATTAGTCTTTAAAAACGGTGAAAAGCTTGCCCATTTACATAGCGCAAACGCCAAAACACCGGATCAAGTAAGAGAATTTTTAGGCCAACTATAATCTTGTAGCAGTTGGAGAAGTGCGGGTCATAAGTGCTCTCCTTTTTTACGTACAAAGTCAATAGATTTTTCTGCTGTGTTCTAGTCAATATAAAGTTATATGTAATGGTGTATAGAAACTAGCTTCATTTTATATTGGACTTGGAATCATGAATAGAGTTATGATGAGAAAAGGATACTTTTTAATAGTATCCTTTTAGTCTGTTATAATGTAAACAATTTGACATTATACCCCTTGAGGTATATTATAATACTTACTTAAGTAATATTATTATATTATTTATAGAACTGTCTTTTAGATGACAAGATTTCCCACATTTATGAACTGTATGATGAATTGTCCATATAAAGGAAAGGTGGATTAATATGGAATACGACAAAAGTATAAAAAATCGTTTAAGACGAATTGAAGGCCAAATAAAAGGTGTACTTGGTATGATGGAGCAGGGGAAGGATTGCCGAGAAATTGTTACTCAGTTATCAGCAGCACGCAATGCACTTGACCGTACAATGGGTGTTATTGTTAGTGCTAATCTAGAGCATTGTGTTCGTGTAAATGTCGAAAAAGGTGAAGGAACAGAGCATTTAGTAAAGGAAGCAGTGGAATTGTTAATAAAAAGTCGTTAACAAAAACTACTTATCATAAACGATAAATTGTCCTTTAATCTAATACGCCCTAAACGAGAAAGAATATTTTCTCGTTTAGGGCGTTTCTAGCATTTTCTCATGCCTTTAACTTCATTCAGCAGAAGTCCTCCACTTCTATATATGGGGGATGAATGCAAATGGTCCTTCGATTCAGTGGGGGTACAAACCCCTGCTGAATGAAGTTAAGTCTCCGGCGAGTCTTGCGGTTTTTAAAGGTAGTTTATCGAGCGAGCTCGATAAAAATCCGGACGCAAATTCGACTGGCGAATTTGATTCTAATAGTGATAGGGGGTTGTCCAAACAATCAGATATCTTTTACATAACCTAGTAATAAAAGGCAGGTGAGTAAAATGTATATGATTGGTTTCTATTCCCCAAAGGCAAAATCAGGTGTTACGGAATTATCGTTGTCTATCTATCATTGGTTAAAGGAAAATACTAATTTAGACGTTGCATTTATATCCTATGGTTCGCTAGAAATGGAAGAAATCTCAGATGAGCTTGTTCATGAATTTTCTTCGTTAAACCTAGCGCAGCAAAAACAAAAAATCAAGAAAATGAAGAAGGCGTATAACATTATTATTTATGATGCATCGAGCCAGCTTTCTGAAGGAGTTCTAAACCTTTTGCCCATTGTAGACAGATTATTTGTGGTAGGAGAAGAGCATACAGATTTTGCTGTCAAGCTGCATCAAATTATTGAATTTAATAAGTTATTTGATAAGCGAGTCAAGAATTTTATCACTCATTTACAGGGGAATAAAACGTTTATTCTTAGTGAAAAAAAGGAAAATCGTGTGATTGGTTTTCATTATACAAAGAAAGAATCCAATGAGATTGGTCAAATGATTTATACAGATTATGTCACTCATTTCGTTGAGGTTAAATTCATTGAAAAAAATAAAAAAATCTTAAAGCAAATTCTCCAAATTCCCCAAGAAGAGTTGCATAGCGGTTTATATGAATTAGGAATAGATTTTGAAAAGGCCTTTCTTTTTCAACGCTTTGTTATTCTTAGAGTGGCTTTGGGGCAGCCCTATTACGAAGCTGTCGAAACCTTATTTCCACTTCTAATAAACTCCTCCTATAATGAACTATTCGAAAAGTTTCATAATGAAATATATGTCATTTCGAAGCTGAAAATATGATGCTTTGGAATTATTTACGTCATGTGATAATGGATTAAGAACGTCAAAATACCACAAAGTAAGAAAAACGATAGTGGGAGTAATATATGAGTACGATTACAATCCAACAATTAGCAGATAAGCTGAATTTAGAAATTCTCGCAGGAAAACAGGGTCTTGAACGCAGCATTGATAATGATGATATCCATCGTCCTGGTCTTGAATTAACTGGCTATTTTCGATTTTTTCCGAAGGAAAGAATCCAGCTATTGGGTAGACAAGAAATAACCTATTTACATTCACTCACAAAGGAACAACGTGACGAAAGAATCGGAAATGTGATAAAAAAGCAACCGCCATGTATGATTATTACTCATAATCAGGAAGGTCTTAACTATTTGATTAAACATTGTAACGAAGAAGGTGTAGCACTACTTCGAGCAAAGGAAAAAACAACAAGAGTCATTAGCACTTTAAATAATTATTTGGAAAAGGAATTAGCCAAAAGTATCGGGATTCATGCTGTTTGTATGAATGTTTTTGGGGTAGGCTTATTAATTAGAGGAGAAAGCGGAATTGGGAAAAGTGAGACAGCCCTTTCATTAATCGAAAAGGGACACCGTTTAATTTCAGATGATTTAGTGATACTAAAAAGTATTGACCCAGAAACCTTAATTGGAACCCATAATCAGACAAATCGGGATTTTCTATCATTACGTGGCATCGGTATGATTAACGTACCAAGGCTCTATGGATCTGGTTCCTTTCAGGATGAAACAACCATTCGGTTAGATATTTTCCTATCAGCGTGGGATGAAAAGAAATATTATGACGCCATTGTTCACCGTAATGAAATGATTGATTACTTGGACGTCCCTGTCCCTCATATTGAGATACCCGTCCGTCCGGGCCGGGATATTGCCGCGCTGATAGAGGTTGCAGCCAAAAATTGGCGTTTACAGCAGCAAGGCTATACGGCTATCAATGAATTTTCTGAACGAATTGGGAAAATGAAGGAAGAAGGTTCTATTACTTCTGTTGGACCTGAAGCATGAAGCGATTGACGAAGAAAAACCGCAGGACGATTTGTTCAAGAAGGACCTCCAAGTGTCTTGGAGGCCCTTTTGCATGTCATCAATCTCTTCTAAATCTACCCAGTACTTCAAGGGTCTGTGTGATATTTACAAATGCGTTAGCATCGATTTCTTTTATTTTATGCTTTGTTTCATTTAACTCAAATTTAGTAATGACCGTTGTTAAGATTTTCCTCGGTCTGTGTGTATAAGCTCCCTCTGCCTCAGAAATGGTAATGCCTCTTGGGTGTAATTTTAACAGTTCCTCCGTTAATTGTTCTGCCTTATCGGTTACAATGGTTAACGTTAGTTTATTTTGATTCGTATAGACCATGTCCACTGCTCGTCCGGCTACATAAATCGCAATGATTGTGTATAAGGTAATATCCCAGCCAAAAACAAACCCCGAACTAAATACAACGAATAGGTTCATGCAAATATTTAAAAAACCAACCTGCATATTCGTTCGTTTCGAAACCGTTAGGCTAATAATATCAGTTCCGCCTGTAGAACTGCCCAAACGTATAATAATTCCGACTGCCAATCCATATAATGCTCCTCCAATTACAGATGATAAGAAGATATCTTCACTTATCGCGTATATCGGTATGAATTTGAGCGCTAAGGATAGAACGGTTACGGTGTAGATGGTATGAAGGACAAATTTTTTACCTAGATAAATTAAGCCTAATATAAATAATGGTATATTCATTGTAAATAAGATAATTCCCGAATTAACATCCACAAAATGGTGAATAAGAGCAGCTATACCGGCTACCCCCCCAGATAATAGGTGATGCGGAAGAAGAAAAACATTAAAAGCAAACGCAAAAAGACAAGCGCAAGCTCCTAAACAAATGATGCGAAATACAGTCCGAAACATCTGTAACACTCCAATTCCATTCACTAGTTAGTTGGTCATCGTTGTTGATAGAATCTCATTGAACCTAAACTATTTTACCATAAAAAATAGACGAGTCATCTCGTCTATTTAACATTCGAAAATTATTCTCCTTTTCAGTTAATAGGATGACAATTCAAGGACTTTTGGATTTGTAATTATGATTAAATTAATCTTAATAAGGCATGGATTCCAGTCAAAATCAATCCAATAAAAAATCCGCATACTGCCCCGTTGACACGAATCCATTGCAAATCTTTCCCTAAATTATTTTCTACCATATCAATCAGTTCATCATTGGATAGCTTCTCTAAATTCTCTTGAACAAGGTGGCCAATCTTTGAGTGATTTTTTTCTACAAAAAGAGTGATTTGGTTTTGTATCCATTGATCAATTTGAGATTGATTAACTTTAAGATAGTCTAATACTTGGCTGATAATCGGTACTAGATAGGAATCGAAAAAAGAGTCCTCCACAATAAATTCCAATGTCTTTTCCTTCAAACTAGAAAGTACTTCGGTTATCTTATTGTCAGGCTTCCATTTCTCTAGGGCATCTTTACGCCAGTTTTCAAGGAGCACAATTAGCTTATGGTTATCGTTTATTGCTTGTATTTCTTTTTGAATGTACTGGATTAAGGCTTCACGATTAGGGTCTTCTTCATGCTTTAAGCTGTTAATCCCGCTTATTAAAACATTTTTTATGATACTACCTAGTTTTTCTTCGTTAAGAATGCTTTGGAGAGATTTAACAGCAAACTGAAGAAAACCATCAACTTCAACATTGTTCAAGACATTCATTGAAATATTTCCTAATTTATATTTGGTTTGTGGTTGATTTAACCATACTTCCGCTTTTTGCAGTAGATAATCTAATGCTTTCTTATCGAATTGTTCATTTAGCAATAATGTACTAATGTATTGAAGTATTTTCTTGACTTCGATAGTAGAAAGTACCGAGATGATTTGTTTTTTGACAACAGGTGTTAATTTCTCGATGTCAATAGACTTAATTGCTTGTTGTATAAGGTTAATCATTGCCTTTCGCGTGATTTCAGTTCGTACCTGTTTGTTTAGGATCGGAATAAGCTTTTCTGTAAAGGGAACCTCTTGAACCTTTTCCTGGATACTTTCCTTCGAAAGCCAATCCCTTTTGATTGTCCGGACAAGTGCTTGGGTAATTCGATTGCGATTATTCGGCAGGAGTGCCGTATGTGGTATCGGTATGCCAAGCGGATGACGAAATAGGGCTGTTACGGCAAACCAATCAGCTAAGCCCCCGACAAGGCCGGCCTCGAACCCACCTTGTAATAAATCCACCCAAAAGGTCCCTTGAAAAGGAATGGTAGCGATAAAACCAATTCCCATAATAATGAGAGAATACAGTGCAATTTGTTTTGATTCTTTCTTTTTTGAACTCATTTGATTTCCTCTTCATTCATTGATATACATTTACTATACCCAAATTGGAATAAATATCAAATATAAATTCGCTGCATGAAGTGTTAAATAAGAGATATATTGATAAAAACATGAGGACGGTTATTATGTCTATTTTTATACAATAAAACAATAAACATCCATAAACATTCAATTAATAAATGTTTATGGATGTTTATGAAAGAAAATGATTGATTTTTGGTATCGGTTACAGTAAAATAAACAAGAATCAGAAAGCGTAATAAGGGGGCATAGATATGTTAACTCCTGAACGACATCAATTGATATTAGATCTATTAAAAAGGAAAAATATTGTGAAATTACAAGAACTTGTTGATATGACGAATACATCTGAATCAACGATTCGCAGAGATTTAATACAATTGGAGGAAAGAAAGCAACTAAAAAGAATTCACGGTGGTGCAGCTCGACTGCAGGGAAAGCTTCAAGAATTGACCATGATGGAAAAATCCTTCAAAAACCTTCAACAAAAAAAAGAAATAGCCAAATTTGCGGCTGGCTTAATCGATGAGGGTGACTCCATTTACTTGGATGCCGGTTCAACAGTAAAAGAAATGATTGAATTTCTACCGTCCGAAAATATTGTGGTCGTAACAAACGGGTTAACGCATATCCATCCTTTACTCGAAAGAAGGATTCCAACCTATGTTATTGGTGGATTTGCGAAGCATAAAACAGACGCACTTGTAGGAAGAATGGCTTTAGCGAGTCTAGAGGAATACCGTTTTGATAAATGTTTCATTGGTGTGAATGGAATCCATCCCGAACTAGGATTCACGACACCTGATCAGGAAGAAGCAGTGATAAAGGAAAAAGCTATTGCTCTTTCTCGGGAAGCATTTGTTTTGGGTGATCAAACGAAATTCTCAGAAGTTTCATTTGCCAAAATTGCTGATATAAACAAAGCAACAATTATTACAAATGAGTTGGAGGATGACACAGCAGAAATGTATATGGGGAAAACAAAAATAAAGGTTGTGACAATATGATATATACTCTAACACTTAATCCATCTGTGGATTATATTGTCAAACTTGATAGTTCTGTATGTATGGGAGAATTAAACAGATCAAGTAGTGATACCAAATTTCCAGGTGGGAAAGGGATAAATGTATCAAGAGTTTTGAATCGAATGGGTGTTAAAAGTAAAGCACTCGGCTTTGTTGGCGGTTTTACAGGAGCTTATATAGAAAAATATCTGCATCACGAAGAGATTGAGACGAGCTTTGTTCACGTGGAAGAGGATACTCGGATTAACATAAAGTTAAAAACAAATGTAGAAACAGAAATCAATGCCAAAGGTCCTGCTATTAGTGAACAACATTTTCAGGCTTTGAAAACAAAGGTAGCTTCATTAGGTGCCGATGATGTATTAGTGTTAGCAGGCAGCATCCCTTCATCACTTCCTGAATCAACTTATGAAGATCTTGTAAAAATATGCTCCGAAAATGGAGCAGAGTTCGTGGTGGATGCTGAAGGTGAATTACTGAAAACAGTATTGTCATATAAGCCTCTTTTAATCAAACCCAATCATCATGAACTAGGGGATCTATTCGGGACTGCTCTTTCAACCACAGAAGATGTCATCCCATATGCAAGAAAATTAATTGATATGGGTGCCAAGAATGTCATTGTATCACTTGCAGGCAATGGAGCTGTTTTTGTAAATGAAAAATCTGTATATATTTCAACTGTGCCAAAGGGGAAGGTAAAAAGCTCAGTTGGTGCAGGTGACTCTATGGTTGCGGGCTTCCTTGCTAAGCACGCAGTTTCCAAAGACTTAATCAAGTCCTTTCAATACAGTGTCGCAGCGGGAAGTGCAACTGCTTTTTCACTCGATCTTTGTACAAAAGAGCATGTTGACGAATTGCTTTCATATGTGCAGGTTAACCCATTATCAACAGAAAGTAGATAAATCATCAAAGTGGGAGAGATCTCTATGAAAATAACCGAATTATTATTAGAAGAAACGATTTTGCTTGCCGTTAATGGAAAAAGCAAACAAGATACAATTCATGAGCTTGTTGAGGTACTAGATCGTGCTGGAAAATTAACTGATAAAGAACAATATAAAGCAGCAATTATCCTAAGGGAAGAACAAAGTACAACCGGTATTGGTGATGGGGTTGCCATTCCACATGCCAAGTCTGCTGCTGTAAAAGAAGCTGCGATTGCCTTTGGGAAATCTGTCAGAGGTGTTGATTATGAAGCACTAGATGGACAGCCTTCACATTTATTTTTTATGATTGCTGCACCAGAAGGAGCAAATAATACTCATTTGGAAGCATTGTCACGCTTAGCCACCATATTAATGAAGGATGACGCGCGACAAAGGTTATTGGCTGCTGAAACCGCTGCAGATGTTTTATTCATAATCGACAGCTATGATCATGAAGAAGGAGAAGAGGAAATATCTGTTGCAGGCAAAAAGAATTTTATTGTAGCGGTTACTGCCTGTCCAACGGGAATTGCTCATACTTATATGGCAGCAGATTCATTAAAGGCAAAAGCAGCTGAGTTAGGCGTGGATATTAAAGTGGAAACGAACGGTTCCGGCGGTGCGAAAAATGTATTAACCCAGGAGGAAATTGACAAAGCGGTTGCCGTTATTGTCGCTGCTGACACAAAAGTACAGATGGAACGTTTTAAAGGGAAGATTGTATTAGAAACAGCCGTTGCCGAAGGAATTCGAAACCCTGAGGAATTGATTACACAGGCTATTAACCAGGATGCACCTGTATATGAACCTGGGACAGGTAGGAGTGAGTCGTCAGCAGATGACACAGGGAAACGAAGCATTGGTGGTACCATTTATAAGCATTTAATGAATGGGGTTTCGAATATGCTACCGTTTGTCGTCGGCGGTGGAATTCTAATTGCCATATCGTTTATGTTTGGATACAATTCGGCTGATTCAAATGATCCATCTTATAATGCGTTTGCGGCAGCCTTGAATGAAATTGGGGGCGGAAATGCGTTTACCTTAATGATTCCTGTTTTAGCAGGCTTTATTGCGATGAGTATCGCTGATCGCCCTGGTTTTGCTCCTGGAATGGTAGCCGGTTTGATGGCTGCTAGCGGCGGTGCCGGATTTCTTGGTGGTTTAATTGGAGGTTTTCTAGCAGGATATATCGTTGTTGGCTTGAAAAAACTACTTGCAAGTATTCCGACCTCCTTGGAAGGAATCAAGACCATTCTATTGTATCCGTTATTAGGAATTGCTTTGACAGGTTTTGCAATGAAGTTTATTGTAAACACGCCAGTTGCAGCAGCTAACAATGCAATTACTGAGTGGCTTTCCTCACTTGGAACGGGTAATGCCGTAATCCTTGGTGGGTTATTAGGTCTAATGATGGCGTTTGATATGGGCGGTCCGGTCAATAAATCGGCATATGTCTTTGGAACAGGTCTGTTAGCAAGCGGTGTTTATGACCCGATGGCAGCTATAATGGCAGCTGGTATGGTCCCGCCGCTTGCCATTGCATTGGCCACTATGATGTTCAAAAGCCGTTTCACTAAACTGGACCGAGATGCCGGAAAAGTAAACCTGGTAATGGGACTGTCGTTTATCACAGAAGGTGCCATTCCATTTGCTGCAGCAGACCCATTGCGTGTGATTCCGTCCATTATGGTCGGTTCCGCTGTTGCCGGAGCGATATCGATGGTAGCAGGAATCGGGTTACGTGCCCCCCATGGCGGTGTATTCGTTATACCATTCGTCGAGGGAAATTGGCTTCTTTATTTAGCCGGAATTCTAATAGGCTCAGTTGTAGCAGCTATGATGATTGGTTTTTTGAAAAAGCCGCTTAAATAAGTATTGAAAAGACCGTAAGCCACAGTGCCTTGCGGTCTTTTCATCATCTAACCTTTTGCGATTGAGTGATTGAATGGGATTCTATGAAGTAAGGGAAAGCTAACTGAAGACGCTGTTTAAGTGTTCTATCATGTCACGTTTTAAAAGGAGTTCATGGTTTCATGTCTGCAGAATTTCTTTATCAGGGAAACAGAATTATTTACGATTTAAGCGGTGAAGGCGTTCCAATTGTGTTTATTCATCCGCCTGCAATGGGAAGAGTTGTTTTTCGTAATCAAGAGCTATTAAACCGCCATTTTAAGGTTATTATGCCCGATTTGAGCGGAACGGGTGATAGTATGGGGCCTGAGCATATGGTAACGATGAAAGGCTATGCTGAAGAAGTAAAGGCGTTACTTGAACATTTAAAAATAGAGAAAGCAGTCATTTGCGGATATTCTGCTGGAGGCTGTGTTGCTCAGGAATTTGTTCTGCGGTTTCCCGAACGATCTTTAGGTTTAATTCTAATTAGTGGATATTCCGAAGTTCAATCATTAGGCTTTAAATATGAGCATATAGCAGGAATGTATCTAGTGAAGAAGTTTCCTCGCTTTCTCTGTTATGTCATTGCTTCAGCTCATACTGATGATCCTGCATTCCGTCATGATATCAATCAACATATGAAAAAAGCTAATCGTAATATGTGGTTTGGATTTTATGAACAGTCATTATCTTATAACAGCTCCAATCAACTTCAAGATATTACCGTTCCGCTATTACTTATGTACGGGGCAAAGGATTTTTCAAATCAACATTTACGAACCTATGAAAAGTTAACTAATCATCAGGCAGTTATTATTCCAAAGGTTGCTCACCAATTGCCTACAAAGCAAAGTCAACTGGTAAATCAGACTATCATTGGTTTTATAGTGAATCAAATAGAAAAATCGCATTGAATTCAATGCGATTTTTATTAGCGTTTTCACTCACCTATTGCGCTGCTTCTTCTTTGTCTGGCTTTATGGCGATAAACGTGGCAAATGCAGCCAATAAGCTGCAGCCACAAAGAATGTAAAATAATAAATGTCCGGTTTTATCCATTAGTATAGCAAGGACAGGAGGACCTGCTGCAACCCCGATAAAACGCATCGAGTTATAGATAGAAGTAATCGTGCCACGATGTTCTTTTTCGATACCAACCGTTATGAGAGCATCAAGGCATGGCAGTACAGCCCCAATCCCAATCCCGCATAAGAAGAAAAGACTAATCAGAAACCAAAGCATATTTGAGAAGCTTAAAGTCATAACAGAAACTCCTAGAAGGATATTTCCGGTGAAAATAATCCACTTCATCAACACTTTATTTTCTTTTATGATTTTACCTGTAAGGAAGGAGGTTAAGCATAGAGCACCTAATGGAATGGCCAAAATTAGTCCTTTTTTCACTCCGTTTATACCAAATCGAGTTTCGAGCATTTCTGATAAGTAAAACAAGACACCAAATAGAACAAACATTAAAATGGCGCCAATTAAAAAAATTGCATTAAGCCATTTTCCATTATGTGTAAAGGTTTGTTTAATATGTTGAAAGAACTGCTTAATTGGAATTGGCTTTTCCTTTGATTTCGGAACCTTTACAAACACCATCATAAGTAAGGTAGAGAATACACAAAAAACAGGAATCGAGAAAAAAGGTAGAAACCAAGTGACTCCAGCTAGTAATGCTCCTAGTATCGGGCTAAGGACCTTGCCAAATGTATTGGATGTCTCAATAATACCTAAAGTACTGCTCACATCCTTTTCGTTTTGGAACATATCTCCTACTAAGGGCATGACAATTGGAGATGCTCCGGCGGCCCCGACTCCCTGAAGCGCTCTTCCGATTAATATAAGCCAATAGGCGTCAGTCATTTTCCATGCGGCCCAACCGGAAATCAAGCCACCGATTCCTGCAATGAGTAAGCTGGGAATAATCACTTTTTTTCTGCCGATATGATCGGAAAGATAGCCAGCTATTGGGATTAAGAAAATGGCAACAATTGAATAGACGGTAATTATCATGCTTGATTGAAACGGAGATATCGCTAATTGTTTCTCCATTGTCGGTAGAACCGGGATAAACATTGAATTCCCTAATGTCATAATCAGTGGGATTGATGACATAGAGAGAACGGCCCATTTTTGTTTATGTGCACCCCGGTCCTTCTTTTTTATGGATTGCTTTAGATTCATCGAAAGTAATTCTTCAACATGATCCATGTCACAAACCGCCTTTAATAAATAGTCACCTTAATAGGTTTGCCAATTATCTTGAAAGTAGCATGGGAAAATTTGTATGTGAATGTAGCAAAGGACTAAAAATAATTTTAACAGTTTTCGAACAATTTATGGTTGACGAAGGAATGATTAAGTATTATTATAATTAACAAATATAATCTTACGGCGTTGACGAAGAAGAGTAACCTTTCCAAACACTATAGAGAGCTGATGGTTGGTGCAAATCAGTGTGGAAAGAAGGGTGAATGGACTTCCGAGCCCCAAACCGAACCTAGTAACTTCTTTTAGAGGTTTAGCCACCGGCGGATGTCACGGATATGTTAAAGGTAATGTTTTGAACAAGGTCGACAAAAATCCGGACATAAATTCAATGGGGTGAATTTGATAGCAGTAGGCTTTGGCGAATGTCTCATCGTTACAAGAGATAAGTATTAAAACAGTGTGTTTTGATACTTTTTAAGTGAGCTGTATAATCAGCTAATGAAGGTGGCACCACGGGTTTCTCGTCCTTTTCCGACGAGAAACCCTTTTTGTTTTTTCATAAATATTAATATCATATGTAAAGCGTTCAAGTAAGAGTAGTACACGATTGTTTTTCGTTACAGAGAGCCGGGAAAGCTGTGAACCGGTACGAATGCATCGCTGGAATGGACTTACGAGTGGCAGTCTGAAAAATGCTAGTAGGATTGCACGGAATTCCACCGTTAAAAGGATAGGGTATAAAGAACTAGTATTGTACCTGAAAAGAGAAAGCCTTAACGGCTTTAACAGAGGTGGCACCGCGGTTAATCAATCGTCCTCTATCCATATTATTTCAATGTGGATAGGGGACTTTTTGTTTTATTCTATATATGAACAAAATGGAGGGTTTAAGGTCATGAAGCTGAGTAGAGAAGAGTTGAGTTCTGAAGCATTGATTATTGAGGAAATAGAAGGGGATACGTTGACTCCTATTTCGATTTATCAAAGATTAAAGGGTGAAAAAAAATTCTTACTAGAGAGTTCGTTAAAGCATGAAAACTCAGGACGCTTTTCATTTATTGGTGCAGAGCCGTTTATGGAGTTAATCGGTATTGGTAACGGAAGTCAGATTATTAAAAACAATGAGAATCATTTTCTTCATAAAAAACCTTTAGAGGTGTTAAAAGAATTATTGCCTGAAAATACTTCCAAACCTGAGCCGATGTTTCCCTTTATCGGTGGAGCAGTTGGCTATGCGAGCTATGATGCGATTCGCCAATATGAAAATATTGGTGACATTCCAGATGATGAATTAATGCTACCTGAAGTCCATTTTTTATTTTTTGAAGTTTTGGTTGTTTTTGATCATCTGGAGCAGAAGGTTTATATTGTTGCTTCGCCACAGCATAACGGGTCATCCTTTACCGAGCTGTCTAGTAAGATTGAACAAACAAAACGTTTAATCCGTCAAAGTGTCTCGGATGATAGTAGTAATGAGGTTACTCTTTCGTCCTTTCAAGCATCGATCCCGAAAGAACAGTTCATGAATCATGTGATTAAAGCCAAAAAGCATATTGAGGAAGGCGATATTTTTCAGGTTGTTCTATCACAACGTTTGAAGGCTGAAATAGATGGAGAACCATTTTCACTGTATCGGAAGTTAAGAGTAAAAAATCCATCACCCTATATGTACTATTTTGATTTTGAAGATTACGCAATTGCTGGTGTCTCCCCTGAGAGCCTTATAAAGGTAAAAGGGAAACAGGTCATTACCAATCCCATTGCCGGCACAAGACCTAGGGGAGCAAATGGTGAAGAGGATGTAACGTTGGCCGCGGATTTATTGGCCGACGAAAAGGAATTAGCGGAGCATAAAATGCTTGTCGATTTAGGGCGTAATGACCTTGGGCGTGTGTGTGAATTTGGCTCTGTCCATGTTACAAAATTTCTTCAAATTGAGAAATACAAGCATGTCATTCATCTAGTTTCTGAAGTAGAAGGGAGACTTGTCGACCAATTATCGCCGATTGATGCTCTAATTGCTTGCTTACCAGCTGGAACGGTGTCTGGTGCTCCGAAAATACGGGCAATGGAAATTATTAATGAGATGGAAAATATGAAAAGAGGTATTTACTCAGGGGCGATTGGATATGTTTCAGCAAATGGAAATCTTGATTTTGCTTTAGCCATTCGTACGATGGTCATTAAGGGGAATGAGGCCTATATTCAGGCAGGTGCAGGGATTGTCTATGATTCCATTCCTGAAAAGGAATATGAAGAAACTCTTCATAAATTAAAAATGTTTCTTGGAGGGGATATTCAATGATTTTATTGATTGATAATTTCGACTCTTTTACGTATAACCTTTATCAATATCTTGGAGAATTTGGAGAAGAAATGGTCGTAACAAGAAATAATGAGCTGACCATCACGGATATTGAGAAATTAGCTCCTGAGGCTATTGTCATCTCTCCAGGTCCAGGTAGACCGGATGAGGCTGGAATCTGTGTGGAGGTTATCCAACACTTTTACGATAAACTGCCTATTTTAGGAATCTGTTTGGGTCACCAAGCAATCGGTTATAGTTTTGGGGCTAGGATTATTAAGGCTGATAAAATTATGCATGGAAAAGGATCACACATCAGCCATTCAGGAAATCATATATTTCAGAACCTGCCGCAAAATATTGAAGTTATGCGTTATCATTCCTTAATCATAGAAAAGGGAACATTACCAGCTGAATTTGAGATTTCAGCGTTATCTAGCGATGACAATGAAATAATGGCCATCAAACACCGTACTTTACCGCTATATGGGATGCAGTTCCACCCTGAATCAATTGGTACCGATGACGGGAAGCAAATGTTAGCCAATTTTTTATCTGAAATAAGAGAGGGAGTTGCTATATGAAAGACATTTTAGTTCGTTTAACTTCAGGTGAAACCTTGACAAATTTTGAAATAAACCAAGCGATGGAACGATTATTTTCCGATGATGTTTCAGACAGTGAAATCTCAGCCTTTCTTATTGGCTTGAAAGCAAAAGGAGAAACGGTTGAAGAAATTGCTGGTCTTGTAAAAGGGATTCGAGCAAAAGCACTTCCGTTTAAGAAAAAATTTGCTAATGTGATGGACAATTGCGGTACCGGTGGTGATGGGGTAAAGAGTTTTAATGTAAGTTCTACCTCTGCCTTTGTTATTGCAGCTGCCGGTATTCCTGTTGCTAAGCACGGAAATCGTAGTGTATCAAGTAAAACGGGGAGTGCAGATGTTCTGGAGGAGCTAGGAATTGATTTAAATCTATCCTCCGAACGAATTGAGGAAATTATTGAAGAAGTTGGGATAGCCTTTTTATTTGCTCCCCATGTACATCCAAAAATAAAACGAATTCAAAAGGTACGGAAGGATTTAGGGATACCGACTGTATTCAATCTATTAGGACCACTTCTGAATCCGGTTGAATTAGATTCACAATTTTTAGGGGTTTACCGTCGCGATTTAGCAAAGATGTTTGCAGAGGTTCTAAACGCACTTGGACGAAAGCGGGCAGTGGTCCTAAATGGTGCGGGTTCAATGGATGAAGCATCACTCCAAGGAGAAAACTATTTAGTCATGTTAGAGAATGGTCATATTTCGGAACGAATACTTCGTCCTGAAGAGGTAGGATTATCAATCTATCCAAATGAAGCAATTGTTGGCGGCTATGCCCGCGAAAATGCCGAAATATTAAGAAATGTCTTAAAGGGAAAAAGAGGTGCCTACCGAGATACGGTACTATTAAATGCGGGTATTGGTATTTATGTAGGTGGTAAAGCATCAAGTATACAAGCAGGTGTCGAGCTGGCTGAAGAGCTAATTGATTCAGGTGCAGCTCTAGATAAACTGAATCGTTTGATTGAAGCCAGTAATGTAAAGACAGAGGTGATATAAATGGCAACGATTTTAGATACCATTTTGTCTGAGAAGAAAATAGAGATTGACGATTTATACAGACATCAAACAAGGGTTAGTGCGTATAAGAATCTTACGAAGCAATCTTTCATATCCATTCTTGAAAAAGCAGAGGAATTAGCGATTATTGCTGAATATAAACGGGCTAGTCCTTCAAAAGGGGATATTAGCACTGATAAAGATCCTGCCGAACAGGCTAGCTCCTATATCAAATATGGTGCTAGTGCGGTTTCCGTCTTAACCGATAAACGTTTTTTTAAAGGAGATTTTGCTGATTTAGAAGCCGTGCGAAAGGCAATTGATGCTCCTATCCTTTGTAAAGACTTTATAATTGATAGGATTCAAATTGATATCGCAAAAGCATCGGGTGCAAATCTTATTTTGTTAATCGCTGCTGCGATGAAAGAAGAAAAATTAGCTGATCTCTATCAATATGCAAAAAGCCAACAGCTTGACGTATTAATGGAGGTGCATAACGAAGCAGAGGTTGACATGGCCATTAGAGTCGGGGCAAAAATAATTGGTGTTAATAATAGGAATTTAAAGACCTTTGAGGTAGACCTGTCAGTAACAGAAAGGCTTAGTTCGAAAATCAAAAAGGCAGGCGCATTCTTAATAAGTGAAAGCGGGATTAAAACTATTGAGGATGTAAAACGGGTCGTAAATGCGGGTGCAAATGGAATTTTAGTCGGGGAAACCTTTATGAGAGCAGATAATCTATCACATACATTAAAGGAAATGAAGCTGCCAATTCAAAAGGGTGCTCAAATATGAAAGTAAAGATATGCGGACTACAAAATATAGAGTCAGCGCAATGTGCTGTAAGCAGTGGTGCTGATGCGATTGGTTTTGTATTTGCGGAAAGTAAACGTAGGATTACGACAACGAAAGCAAAACAAATTATTTCCAAATTGCCAACAAATGTAAAAAAAGTCGGTGTGTTTGTTAATCCAAGTAAAGAGGAAATAGAGAGGATTGTTTCTGAAACAGGCATTGACACGGTGCAGCTACATGGCGATGAAAGCCCTGAATTTTGTCAATCACTATCCTTTCCGATTATTAAAGCCTTCAGTATTGAGACTGCAGAGGACTTAAAGCATATCGATGCCTATTCTTGTGATTATATCCTATTGGATGGGCCGAAAGGAAAGTATTACGGAGGGAATGGTACAACATTTGATTGGAGTATTTTGTCTGAATTTGATGCTAAAGGAAAAAAAGTGATATTAGCCGGTGGATTAAACCTGAAAAATGTTGCCGCTGCTATGAAAACCAACGTATATATGTTGGATGTGTCAAGCGGGGTTGAAAGTGACGGACAAAAGGACACAGCGAAAATAATAAGATTCCTAAATCTTGTCAAAAACACGCAAACAATGGAGGAAATCAAATGAGCACATATACATTACCAGATTCAACTGGTCATTTCGGACCATTCGGAGGCCGATATATTCCTGAGACGTTAATGGCAGCCATTCTGGAATTAGAAAGTGAATATAAAAAAGCTAGCGAGGATGATGAATTTCATAAACAGCTTTCCTACTTGCTAAAGGAATACGTAGGACGTGAAACACCATTATATTTTGCGGAAAATCTAACAAGAAAAGCAGGTGGAGCAAAGATTTATTTGAAACGTGAAGATTTAAACCATACTGGTGCTCATAAAATTAATAATACAGTTGGGCAGGCGTTACTTGCCGTTCGAATGGGGAAAAGAAAAATTATTGCTGAAACAGGTGCAGGACAACATGGTGTGGCAACAGCAACGGTTTGTGCCCTTTTAAACTTAGAATGTATTATTTTTATGGGGGAAGAGGATATAAAGCGCCAGCAACTAAATGTATTTCGTATGGAGCTTTTAGGTGCGAAGGTGGTTAGTGTGACATCCGGAAGCAAAACCTTAAAGGATGCGACAAACGAAGCACTGCGTTACTGGGTTGCCAATGTTAATGATTCCCATTATATTATTGGATCCGTAATGGGGCCGCATCCTTTTCCGATGATTGTTCGTGATTTTCAGAGTGTGATAGGAAAAGAGACGAAAGAACAATACAGAGAAAAAGAGGGAAAGCTTCCAGATGCACTGATTGCCTGTATTGGTGGTGGCAGTAACTCGATGGGATTGTTTTATCCATTTATTGAAGATGAAGAAGTAAAATTGTACGGAGTTGAAGCTGCAGGACAGGGAATAGATACAGCGTACCATGCGGCTTCCTTGACAAAAGGAAAGCCAGGAGTCTTGCACGGGGCAGCGATGTACCTCTTGCAAGATGAAGATGGCCAAATTCAGGAGGCACATTCTATTTCTGCAGGGCTTGATTATCCAGGGGTTGGACCAGAGCATAGTTATTTAAAGGACCTAGGACGAGTTCAATATGATTCAATTACCAATGCTGAAGCTTTAGCTGCTCTACAAACTCTTTCGCAGGTAGAAGGAATTATCCCAGCATTGGAAAGCTCACATGCTATTGCCTACGCATTAAAGCTTGCACCAAAGATGGAATCGAATGAAGGGATTGTTGTTTGCTTGTCAGGTAGAGGGGATAAAGATGTAGAAGCCGTGAAAGCCTATTTGGAAGGAGAAAACTGAGATGAGTCGATTGGAAAAGGCACTGAAAAGTATAAAACTTGGACAGGAAAAGGCGTTTGTCCCCTATATTATGGCAGGGGATGGAGGTTTAGAGGTATTAGAGGAACGGATTTGCTTTTTAGCAGATTGCGGGGCTACAGCAGTTGAAATCGGTATTCCCTTCTCAGACCCGGTAGCGGATGGTCCGGTTATTCAACAGGCAGGGATCAGAGCATTAAAAGCAGGAACGACGATTAAGAAGATTATGAAGACAATTGAATCATTTCGTTCAAGAGTAGACATTCCTCTTATTTTTATGACGTATATGAATCCGATATTGGCATACGGAAAAGAGGCGTTTATCACAGATTGTAAAAGGATAGGAATCGATGGCTTGATTCTGCCTGATTTACCAATCGAGGAAGAGCAAATAATCAGTCCGCTTGCACAGCAGGCTGGAATTGAGATCATTCGGCTTGTAACCTTAAATAGCTCAGACGATAGAATTCATCATATTTCCACTAAAGGACACGGCGGCTTCTTATATGCTGTCACTGTAAATGGAATTACCGGTGCAAGACAAGGCTTTCATGAAGAACTCCATAAACATTTACAAAGAGTCAAAGCCATTTCGCCACTTCCGGTTTTAGCTGGATTTGGAATTTCTACCCCTGACCATATAAAGGAAATGACTCAATACTGTGATGGCGTGATTGTCGGTAGTAAGATTGTGGACTTATTTGAAAAAAAGGATCAAGAAAGAATCAAAAAGCTAATTCAAACCGCAAAATCGGTATCGGTATAAAACATAATGGTTTTTGGTTGTATTTCTCGAGGTATAGGGCATGCTAAGTAAAGCATATGATAACATTGAGATTTTTTCAAATAGGAGTACAGGGTTCAATACGCTTAGCTTAATGAATCAGCCATAGAAGATCCAGTAAGGGGATGCGTAAGAAGGATGACAGCAATGGAACAAAAGGAACAGTACATGGAAAATTTACATCGATACATGGGGCATATTGAGTCTCATATTAATAAGGTAAAAGCAATTATGCATGAACATGATTGCTGTATTTTAACTGATCTTGATCAAATGCAAAAGCTTGTGTCTGAAGCCCAAAATCTTGCTGCTGTTTATTACCTGCAATCCTATTTAGCACCCTATACGAAGCAATATATCAACCTGTCATTAGCAGTTCAGCATCTATCAGAAAAACGGCACGGGGCCTTAATTGCTGTGGAACGCAATGCTCCATTAGAGCCGTTTATTCATAACGGGACGCTAATCGAGGCAGATATCAGTCATTTGCTACTCGAAACCGTGTTTTATCCTGGAAATCCGTTACATGATGGCGGGGTTGTGATTCGGGATGGTACAATTTATTCGGCAGGTAATATTTTTCCCCTGACAGATACTACTTATCAGCATCGAAAGCTTGGAACAAGACATCGTGCAGCTATTGGACTTTCTGAACAGACGGATGCTGTTATTATTGTGGTATCAGAGGAAACGGGGAGAATTTCTTTTGCTATAGACGGTCAATTATTTATCGTACGTGCAAGCGTGTAAAAAAATAACAGAGCCGTCTATCAAAGAGCGGCTCTGTTATTTTTTTCATTCATGCTTGATGGTTGATTTTCGTAATTGTAAAAACCGAACAAAATTTAAAATGATTGTTTTTGAGACTGCATAAAATGGAATCGCTAAAATCATCCCTAATATACCGGCTAAATTTCCAGCAACTAGGAGAATCACGATAATCGTAGCAGGATGGGTATCCAGTCTTTTACCTAGTATGAGTGGCGAAAGAACATTCCCTTCAATCTGCTGCGCAATGGTAATCACTACAATAACCAATATGGCTTTAGTGGGAGAGTCAAATAAGGCAATGATAACAGCAGGTGCTCCTCCCAAAAATGGTCCGACATATGGAATAATATTCGTTACAGCTACAATGAGAGCCATAACAAGTGCATAGGGCAGGTCAATAATGACATAGCCAATAAAGGAAAGTGTTCCTACGAATAAAGCTACCGTAACCTGGCCGTTAATATAGGCAGCAAGTGTTTCTCCCGTTTCCTTTAATGTTTTTAACCCTTCATTGCGGTACGAGGGAGGAAAAAATTTCGCAATTAATAATGGGAATTTATCTCCATCCTTAAACATATAAAATAATAAAAAGGGGACGGTCACAATCGTAATCGCAATATCGGCAACAACCCCGAAAATGCTCGAAATACTGTTTGTTATTCTTGTAGGCAGTGTCGCAGCATAATTATTCAGCTCTTCAACAATATTACTAATAGAGATATAATCCTGTGTCATCACCCACTTGAATTGTTCAGATTCAGCAAGCTGATCTAGAAAGAGCATCGTTTGATGATAATACCTTGGAACATCGTTAACAAAGGCAGTAACCTGCTTGGAAATCATCGGAATTAGATTGCCGATAATCAGTCCGAGCAATCCAATAATGACAACATAGATAACAATAATAGCAAGTATTCGCGGAATTTTAATCCTTTGAAGATAGCCGACAAAAGGGTTTAACAGAAAGAATAAGAAGCCGGATATTAGAATGGGAAAAAATAATGTGGAGAAGAAAATCCCAATCGGTTCAAATAAGAAAGAAATCTTCGTTGATATATAAATAATACCGACAATAATTAATATTTGCAGTGTCCAGTATTGAAACTTTTTTTTTGCCAATTGCTTCACCTTTTTCAATAGATTAGGTTTATTATATCAAAAATGACTTTATTTACATAATTTTTGTGCGTTTTTGCAAGTTTCTACTTGACGATATAATGAATAAAAGCTTGGATGAAGTATCCAAGCTTTAACTTCATTCAGCATTCATCCCCCACTTCTGTAAGTGGGGGATGAATGCAAATGGTACTTCGATTCAGTGGGACAACCCCTGGCTGAATGAAGTTAAGCCTCCGGCGAGTCTTGCGATTTTTTAAAGGTAGTTTATCGAGCGAGCTCGATAAAAATCCGGACGCAAATTCGACGGGCGAATTTGATATGTATTTCTAGAGGTGCATTAATTATTTAATTAATTAATGACTGCAAAGGTGCTGGTATTCGACCGGCACGTTGAATCATTTTTTCAGAACTGTATGGATTTACACCCATGACAGGGGCACGTCCAAGTAAGCCACCAAATTCTACCATTTCACCTTCTTTTTTGCCTGGAACCGGGATGACTCGAACTGCTGTTGTTTTTTTATTAATCATACCAATGGCTGCTTCATCGGCGATAATAGCAGACAGTGTAGCGGGTGTGACATCACCAGTTAAGGCAATCATATCAAGACCTACAGAGCATACACAAGTCATGGCCTCGAGCTTGGATAGTGATAGGGCATTGTCAATGATTCCACGAATCATCCCGTTATCTTCACTGACAGGAATAAAAGCTCCGCTCAGTCCACCAACATAGGAGCTAGCCATGGCCCCGCCTTTTTTTACAGCATCATTCATTAATGCTAATGCAGCGATTGTGCCGTGTGTTCCAACTCTTTCTAAGCCGATTTCTTCAAGGATTTCTGCGACACTGTCATTTTGCGCATTTGTTGGTGCTAATGATAAATCCATAATTCCAAACGGAACATTTAGACGCTCTGCGACAACACGACCGATTAATTCACCGGCACGAGTAATTTTAAAGGCTGTCTTTTTAATGATATCAGCAACTTCTCCTAAATTGCAGTCAGGAAATCGTTTGAGTGCATTTAATACAACACCTGGACCACTTACACCTACGTTTAAAACAACCTCACCTTCACCAGCACCGTGAAAGGCACCCGCCATAAATGGATTATCTTCAACAGCGTTGCAGAACACGACCAGCTTTGCACATGCCATTCCATTTTCATGCTTCGTTCTTTCAGCCGCCTCTTTAATAATCATACCCATTTGTTTGACAGCATCCATATTAATTCCAGAACGGGTAGAGGCTACAGAGACTGAAGCACAGACGCGCTCTGTCACACTTAAGGCTTCTGGAAGTGCATCTAAGAGGGTTTGATCCCCTTTTGATATCCCTTTATGTATAAGCGCTGAGAAACCACCAATAAAATCAACTCCGAGAGTAACTGCAGCTCGGTCAAGTGTCTTCGCCAATTCGATTGCCTGTTCCTTTGTCGCATGCCCTAATATCTCGGAAATGGGTGTAATGGAAATTCTTTTATTTATAATAGGTATCCCAAATTCTTTTTCTGCTTGTTCAGCGACATCTTTTAGATCCTTTGCATAGGTTGTGATTTTTTCATAAACTCGTTTGTTCATTTTTTCAAAATCCGCATCAGCACAATCACGTAAGCTTATTCCCATTGTAACGGTGCGGATATCAAGGTTTTCTAATTGAACCATCCGAATCGTTTCCATCATTTCATTTATGGCTATATTCATCGTCTTGAACCTCCTTTCTATATCCTATACACGGTGCATAGCTTGGAAGATTTCTTCCAATTGCAGCGTAATATTTAAACCAAGCTCATCACCGATTAATGTTAATTGTTTTTGCAATTCTTCAAGGTTCTGATATTCGGTCACATCGACAAGCATCATCATAGTGAAAAAATCCTGTAAAATCGTTTGACTGATATCAAGAATATTCACCTTATTTTCAGCTAGGATTGTTGTAACTTTTGCAATAATTCCTACTTGATCTTTACCAACTACACTTACGACCGCACGTCTTTGTTTCATTTTTTCTCACCTCGGAGTCAATTGTTTTGTTCATACAAGTTTTTGGGCCATGACGAGTAAAAATGGAGGTCTAATAAAAGACCACTACATCATCTTTGTCAATATTTTTCGCCTAATCATACTTTATATATATTGTAGAATAATGTAAAAAAATATCAATCTTTTTATGCAGTAGATATGTTTCATCATAATGAATCAATCAGAAGTATTGACAATAATATACTTCGTGTGCATAATAGTAAAAAATGAAAAATATATGAACGTTTGATGATGGATTAGTATGGGTAGCTTGATGTGCAAGAGAGTGAGGTTTATTAGCTGGAAGACCTCATCACAAAGTAAGCCTCAGAACCTGCCATCTGAGTCCTGTGTTAAAGCACAGGCGCTAAGTATTTAGCGTTATCCTTTTAAGCGGGATGCTGATGTGCATTCAATGAAGGTGGTACCACGGAAACTAGCCCTTTTCGTCCTTTACAATGAGGATGAAAAGGGCTTTTTTATATTCTCGGCATAGCAACATCAGAACCCTATACGATTTCGTATAAGGGTTGGAAACTGAAAATTATGAAATTGTTTGATACAATAAAAGGAGCAGAGGGTTGAATAATGGAGAAGAAACGAATTGTTGTAAAGATTGGTAGCAGCTCATTGACAAATTCTAAAGGGGAAATCGACCAGGAAAAGTTTCGCGATCATGTAGAGGCAGTGGCTGCACTTCGTGAACAAGGTCATGAAGTTTTATTAGTATCATCTGGCGCAGTGGCTGCAGGATTTTCCAGATTGGGTTATCCTACAAGACCTGTTACACTGAAAGGAAAACAGGCTGCAGCCGCAGTGGGACAAAGTATATTAATACAGTCCTACATTGAACAATTCAATGACTTTAATATTATTCCTGCGCAAATTTTATTAACGAGAAACGATTTTTCCAAAAAGGATCGTTATCGTAATGCTTTTCAAACGGTTTCTGAATTATTGGACAGAGGGATTCTGCCCATTATCAATGAGAATGATACTGTGTCGGTGCAGGAGCTAACGTTTGGTGATAATGATATGTTGTCTGCCTTGGTTAGCGGACTCGTGCATGCAGAGCAATTAATTATTTTGACGGATATTAATGGTCTCTATGATTCTAATCCTCAGGTAAATCCGTTAGCGAAGAAATGGACACATCTGTCAGAAATTAGCGATGTGGTGATGGAGGCAGCAGGTGAATCAGGTTCAAAGGTCGGTACTGGCGGGATGAAATCAAAACTGGAGGCTGCGAAAACGGCTTTGTCTCTAGGGGTCAAGGTATTTATTGGTAAAGGGGCAGGTAGTCAGAAATTACTTGAAATCCTTAAGGGAGAAGGGGATGGCACCTATATTGGTGATGATTCGCTTACAACGGTCAATAACCCAAAGCAATGGATTGCTCTTCATTCTGAGGTAGCTGGAAAGGTATATATTGATCGAGGAGCAGAATTAGCCTTGACCTTTGAGGGGAGAAGTTTATTGCCTGCTGGAATTTACGAGATTGTTGGATCCTTTGAAAAAGGCGATGTTGTTGAGGTTTTTGGCTCAAGCGGGCTGATTGGTAAAGGAGAAGTATATTATTCCTCAGAAGAATTAAAAAAAGTGATGGGAAAACGCAGTGATGAAGTAGAAAAAGAAATGGTTGTTGCTGCGTTAGAAGTGATTCATCGCGATAATTGGGTAAAAGTAAAAAATTAAGGAGGATATTATGAGCGAAGTATTAACTAAAGGGAGAGCAGCAAAGAAGGCAAGTTTTCAATTAATCGGTAAAACAACAGCAGAAAAAAACGAGGCATTGTTGATGATAGCTGAGCAGCTGATTATCGATCAGGAAGAAATACTAATCGAAAATAGCAGGGACTTAGAGCTTGGGAAACAAAAAGGTCTGTCTGCTTCAGTTCTTGATAGGATTATGTTAAATGAAAAACGAATCAAGGATATGTCTGAAGCAATTCATCAATTAATCAAGTTGGAGGATCCTGTTGGCGAAACCCTTGAGACTATTACAAAAGAAAATGGACTAATCATAAATAGTAAGCGAGTACCGATCGGTGTGATTGGGATGATTTACGAGGCAAGGCCGAATGTAACGATAGATGCAGCAACATTAGCCTTGAAAACAGGTAATGCGATTATCTTACGAGGCAGCTCCTCAGCGCAATATTCTAACCAGGTTTTAACGAAGTCAATCCACCGGGCACTTGCTCAAACAAACTTGCCGGTTGATGCCGTTCAATCCATTGAAAATACAAACCGAGAAAGTGCACAAGAGTTATTTCACCTGAATGAGTATTTGGATGTGTTAATTCCACGTGGGGGTAAAAACCTTATTGACACCGTTGTAAAGGAAGCATCGGTCCCGGTCATTGAAACAGGAGCAGGAAACTGTCATTTATTTATTGATGATAGTGCTAAGCCAGAAATGGCTGTATCCATTGCCATTAACGCTAAAACACAAAGGCCATCCGTTTGTAATGCGATTGAAACTATCCTTATTCAAGAAGAGTGGTTTAATCATTATGGAGAGCAGCTTCTGACGGCTCTAATAGAAAAAGATGTTGAGATTATTGGTGATGAAAAGGTATGTCAAAAGACTCCAAGTGCTACGCTAGCAACCGATGAAGACTGGTATACTGAATTTTTAGGTCTTACGGTTAGTATAAAGCTTGTTACGAGTGTAGAAGAAGCGATCGAACATATTAATAAATACGGAACAAGGCATTCAGAAGCGATTATTACCGAAAATCAGGAGCATGCTAATCAGTTTTTAACTTCAGTTGATGCAGCGGCAGTCTATCATAATGCCTCAACAAGATTTACGGATGGCTTTGAATTTGGTTTTGGTGCTGAAATTGGAATTAGTACGCAAAAATTACATGCGCGTGGACCAATGGGATTGAAAGCTTTAACATCAAGTAAATATTTTATTAGTGGTGAAGGTCAAATACGAGGATAAGAGCGATAAGAAAAGAAGGATAGTCCCAATGGCTGTCCTTCTTTTTTAATCATAGTCTGGTTAAATATTTTGTGCATAGTCCTCATGAGGGATTTTTACATAGAGTTACGTATTTCTTGGGAATCTTTCTCTATCGGACACTTCAGCGATGAATTCATCTCTCATTGGCCTTATGAGCGGTTCTATCGGACACTTCAGCGATGAATTCATCTCTCATTGGCCTTATGGGAGGTTCTATCGGACACTTCAGCGATGAATTCATCTCTCATTGGCCTTATGGGAGGTTCTATCGGACACTTCAGCGACGAATTCATCTCTCTTTGGTCTTATGGGAGGTTCTATTGGACACTTCAGCGATGAATTCATCTCTCATTGGCCTTATGAGCGGTTCTATCGGACACTTCAGCGATGAATTCATCTCTCATTGGCCTTATGAGCGGTTCTATCGGACACTTCAGCGATGAATTCATCTCTCATTGGCCTTATGGGAGGTTCTATCGGACACTTCAGCGATGAATTCATCTCTCATTGGCCTTATGGGAGGTTCTATCGGACACTTCAGCGATGAATTCATCTCTCATTGGCCTTATGGGAGGTTCAATCGGACACTTCAGCGATGAATTCATCTCTCATTGGCCTTATGAGCGGTTCTATCGGACACTTCAGCGATGAATTCATCTCTCATTGGCCTTATGGGAGGTTCAATCGGACACTTCAGCGACGAATTCTTCTCTCTTTGGTCTTATGGGAGGTTCTATTGGACACTTCAGCGATGAATTCATCTCTCATTGGCCTTATGGGAGGTTCTATCGGACACTTCAGCGATGAATTCTAATCTCTTTGGCCTTATGGGCGTTACTATCGGACACTTCAGCGATGAATTCTAATCTCATTGGCCTTTTCCCGGTTCTATCGGACACAATATATCATGCTCTATAAATAGTTGCTAAGGTTATAGAAATTTTCCATTAAAACAAAATCATGTTAATCTTGTTATACAAAGTCAGAAAGGGAGTAAGAGCCATGTCAGTTAAACGAAACAAGGAAATTAAGCTAATTGCTTTAGATATGGACGGCACATTGCTAAATGAGAATCAGGAAGTTTCCGTGGCGAACCGTGAGGCCATTAGAAGAGCAGAAGCTAAAGGGGTAACGGTCATCCTGAGTACAGGACGATCGATTCTAACATGCTATGATTATGCTAAGTCCCTTAATCTTTTAAGCCATTTGATTACGGTAAATGGCAGTGAAATATGGGAAAAAGAAGGGAAGCTATTAGAAAGAAATACGGTCCAAACTGAACTTATACAATGGATGTGGGACCTTTCGCAAACCTATGAAACACAATATTGGGCTACATCTAGTGACAATGTATGGAGAAACCAAATGCCTGATCGAATAGCGGACCACCAATGGCTCAAATTTGGTTTTGAAATTGAAAATCAGAAGATTCGAGAAAGGGTTTTAAAGCAGCTTTTAAACCAGTCTAAGTTGGAAATAAGCAATTCAAGTCCAATTAATATTGAGATAAATGCAGCAGGTGTTAATAAGGGGAATGCTATTGAGAAGGTTTGTAAACAGCTTAATTTGTCAATGGAACATGTCATGGCAATTGGGGATAGTCTGAATGATATGGCGATGATAAAAAAATCCGGTCTTGGAATTGCCATGGGGAATGCCCAGACTGTAGTCAAGGAATCAGCTGATTGGGTTACGGCTGTCAATAATGAAGATGGGGTGGCAGAAGCTATTAATACCTGGGTCCTGTAAGAGATTTATGAATAATTATTCTGCTCACATAGCTTCTTACTTGAAAATATGCGAAACCTCCTTAAAATAGGAATTATATGGGGGAGTATTTATGCTAAAAACAACGAAAAAATTAGTAAATGAACAAGAAATCATTGATATTCTACAGTCGATTGTCAAAAAATCCTATGATGAAATCAAGGATGAAGAGGTTCTTCTATGTTTAGAATGTGCTGATGTTGATTTGGAAATAGCCACTTCCAGTCACGATGAATTCCAAGAGGCGATCAAGAAAAATTTTGAATTGGATGAGTTTGGTGAGATTCTCGAATATGATGATCAGCGCCAGTTAATGTATGAATTATACGATTATTTTATTGACCTGCACATTAGTAGCGGGCTATTTGATTTTTTCCCTGAGGGTGAATATGAAGTAGCTGGAGAAAAGCTGCTTTCTGATTCTGATATTATTGCCCCAAAGGGGATTTTTTACGCTCCGTTCGAGCACGCCTTGAAACATAAATGACAGGAAGCAATTGACAAAGCTTTGTTTATAAACTATATTAATCATATAAAATAAGTAGGAATTAACACTTAAACATAAAGATAGGATGAGGATCATTTTTAGATGAACTCGTCTTATCTTCCTTTTTAATATAAAACCAAGTAAACTCATAAAATATATTAGTTATTGTTTAGCGAGATAAACTAATGAAAGAGGGGAAAATGATGAAGAAATCACTGGTCATCAATTGGAAAAATGAATCATTAGCGACAGCCATTGATTATCCTAGCCAACTGGAGGAGGGAGAACGTTATCCCCTTATTATTATTTGTCACGGTTTTATTGGCAGCAAGGTAGGAGTGGATAGATTATTTGTAAAAGCAGCACAGGAATTTAATAAGGAGCAATCGATTGTATTACGCTTTGATCTTGCAGGCTGTGGCGAAAGCAGTGGTGAATATGGAAAAACCGGTTTACATGATTTTATTGATCAATTAGCGACGGTAATCGAATTTGCCTCGAAGAATATCATGCAAATAGATAGAAATCAAATTACCTTACTAGGCCATAGCTTAGGTGGGGCAACGGCTGTATTAACTGCGGTTATGGATAAACGAATAAAACGACTGGTTTTATGGTCAGCGGCAGCATTGCCATATAAAGATATTAGAAGAATTGTTGGAAAGGAGAAGGTACGCTTATTAAAGCATGAATCAGAAATAGATTATTTAGGCTATTCTCTGACAAAACCTTTCTTTGATTCCTTGGTAGGCTATGAGCCTCTGCAGACTGCCGTTCAATACACTGGTAATGTACTAATTGTCCACGGCACAGGAGATGAAGATTTACCTGTTCAATATGCGAAGGAATACGCACGGGCTTTCTCACAGCGTCAGATGGGTAGAGTCACAAGCTATGAGATTGCTGGAGCTAATCACACGATTTCCAATGGTGAACATTTTAGCGAATTAATGAGGACGACGATTAAGTGGCTGAATGAAGAGGTAAAGGCACAACAAAATCAAAACGTATCAGCATGATACGTTTTTTTACTTGTAAAGAATGGGTCGGGCTGTTAACTAAAGTCTAAATTTTCCTACTTTATTTATATGATAAATGAAACTTTTTGTCGAGCTTTGCGTATGGATAACAGTATGATAGATTAATCAATATACATAAGGAGTGATTGTAGAATGGAAAATGAAGTACAGGTGAAAAAGCGGGGTCCAAACCTGCTCGGGATGTTTTGGAGCCCTGGAGAGCAATTTGAAAGCATTCGTCAGAATCCGCGTATATGGATTCCGCTCTTAATTGTTAGCGTTTTGAACATTGCTGCTTATTTAATTATGGCTATGTCCATGACAGCAAACGATTTAATGCTTCCAGGTATGACCGCAGAAGAAGCAGAGATGACACTCGCGATTGCAAAAGCTACAACAGCCGTATCTGGATTTGTAGCACCGATTTTTGCCATATTATTTTCATCACTCATACATTTTATCATTGTGAAAATTGCTAGAAAAGAGACAACCTTTAAGCAACTATTTTCGATGAATACCTATATCTCTATGATTGGTGCAGTTGGGATTCTATTGAATTTTGCTATTATGGCGGCGATGGGTGTAAGTAGCACTGAAGGTTATATTACAAGTTTGGCTAGTCTATTTGGCAGTAGTCATTCAAGTGTGTTAAGTGCCTTTGAATTATTTAGTATTTGGCAGATGATTTTAACAGCGATTGGATTACATAAGGTTGGACAGCTTTCGAAGACAGTATCCTATATTATCGTGATTATTTTCTTCTTAATCACGCTTGGGTTTGCCGCACTTGGCAGCATCTTTGCGGGAATGGCTGGATTATAATGAAGAAAAAAATCTGGATTGCCATTGGAGTCAGCACACTGATTCTGGTTATGGCGGGTGTAAGTGTATACAGGCAATACTTTGCTAAAGGTCCGGAGATTAAGACTGAACAGGTTAAAATGGAGGAAATCTCTTCTCTCTTGCTGATTCCAGGAACTTTACAACTGCAGGATGAGCAAATTGAATATTTATCACTAGACAAAGGAGAACTCCAGGAAATTCTCGTTCAGGAGGGACAGCAAGTGAAAAAGGATGACCCCATTGCCAGGCTGAGTAATAATCAACTGCAATTAGAGGTAGAACAAAACAAGCTTGCTGTTGAATCTGGATATTTAAAGATTAATCAGCTTCAAAAACAAGAAAAAGGATTGGATAAGCAGAAAGAAGAAATGGCAAAAGAAATAGGTGAGAAAAAAGCAACTGAAGAACTGTCTCCTCAGTATAACCAATTGGATGTTGATTTAAAAATGGCCAATCTAGATGTCAGGCAATTGCTCCTGCAAAAGGAATCTCTAGAAAAAAGAGTTCAGGAATTAGAGATAAAAAGTAAAATAGATGGGACGGTCTTATCGATAAATGAAGTGGCAGGAGCATCTATAAATGGACAGGAGCCTTTTATACAGATTGGCTCGATTGATGGGATGGTTGCTAAAGGGGTCTTATCAGAGTATGACACGTTAAAGGTAGCAACAGGGCAAAAGGTATATCTTTCTTCTGATGCAGTTCCCAATGAAAAGTGGGAAGGAGAAATCACCAACATTGGAGTGTTGCCTGTAAGTTACTCTAGCTTGTCAGGACAAGGTGAGACTCAAGCTGTACAGTATCCTGTTACCATATCGATAACGAGTGAATCCATTGCATTAAAGCCAGGATTTCAAGTGATAATGGAAATTGAAACAGAGAAGAAGAAAAGTTTAGTCGTTTCAGAAGAAGCCATACAGGACGACGGAAATCCATATGTTTATGTGCTTGACGGAAATATTGCTCGAAGACAGGATATCAAAATGGGTATTACATCAGGCGGAAAGATAGAAATTGTCAAAGGGTTGAAGGCAAAACAACAGATTATCTTAGATCCATCGGAAGGAATAAAAGATGGCATGGAAGTGAGAAAAAAATGATCCGATTGGAAGGAATCACAAAATCGTACCCAATCGGGAAAGAAAAAATTGAAGTGTTAAAATCCATTGACTTGTCAATTGAGGAAGGAGAATTTGTCGCCATCATAGGTCCTTCTGGTTCTGGAAAATCAACGCTTATGAATATCATTGGCTGTTTAGATCAGCCGACATCCGGTACTTATCTTCTTGGTGGTGAGGATGTATCTCATTATAATGACACAGAGCTTGCAAAGGTTCGGAATAGCTCAATCGGCTTTGTTTTTCAGCAATTTCAGCTGTTACCTCGGTTAAATGCTCAGCAAAATGTGGAGCTACCACTAATCTATAGTGGGGCAACGAAAAAGGATAGGTTAAAACGAGCTGCTGAAGCATTAAAGAAAGTTGGGCTTAGTGATCGAATGGGGCATTTACCAAATGAATTATCAGGTGGACAAAAACAACGGGTAGCGATTGCCAGAGCGATTGTGAATGCCCCGAAATTGATATTAGCGGATGAACCAACAGGTGCACTTGATACAAAAACGAGTATCCAAATAATGGAGGAGTTTACTCGTCTAAATGAAGAAGGCACCACTATTGTCATCGTCACGCATGAACCAGAAATTGCGCAATATGCCAATAGGACGATTATGGTTCGAGATGGAAGTATTGTTGCTTACAATTGGACTAAAGGGGGGCAGTCTGAATGAGTGTTATGGAGAATATAGGCATGGCATTTCATTCATTAAAGGCCCATAAGCTTCGGTCAATCCTCACCATGCTTGGCATCATCATTGGGGTAGGAGCTGTTATCATTGTTGTTGCAATTGGACAAGGCGGAGAGGCGATGCTGAAGTCCCAAATCATTGGATCGGGGAATACGATTGAATTATTTTATCAGCCCAGTGAGGAGGAAATTCAAGCAAACCCGAATATATTTAATGTAGCCGCTTTTACGGAGGAAGATATTCGTGCTCTCGAACAGATTCCTGAAGTAAAGGAGGTAGTCGCATCGAGCTCTAAATATTCTTCAATTCGCTTTCAGGAAACAACGGTTGATAGCTCTGTGACCGGAATAAATGAAGCATATCTTCGTTTAAATGATATAAAAAATCAGAAGGGACAAAGCTTTACATCCTCTGATTTCATTAGCGGTAATAGGGTGGCTCTTGTCAGTGATTCTCTCCAAACAGAAATGTTTCCTGGTGAGTCGCCAATTGGAAAAATCATTCGGATAGGAATTCAGCCGGTGGAAATCATTGGAGTGTTAGAGAAGCCTACTGGGCTGCTTTCGTTCAACTCAATGGAAGTATACCTCCCATATAATACATGGAAAACGGTTTTTGGAAGTAATGACATCACACAGGTAACTCTCCATACAGAAGCCACAGATGAACTAGAATCAGCTGGGAAAAAAGCAGCGCAAAGGTTAAATGCTATTCATAATACGGAAGATTCCTATCAAATTATTAATATGGAAGAAATGGCCGAGGGGATTGGCCAAATAACTAAAGTTATGACGCTAATTATCGGTAGTATTGCCGGGATATCTCTTTTGGTTGGCGGTATTGGTGTCATGAATATCATGTTAGTATCTGTAACCGAGAGAACAAGGGAAATAGGGATTCGAATGGCCCTTGGTGCTACGCGGCAACAGGTGTTGACCCAGTTTTTAATCGAGTCTATTATCCTCACCTTAATCGGTGGAATCGTTGGAATTCTATTAGGCTGGGGGGTTTCCACTCTTGTTGCAGGAATTGCTGGCTGGCCTTCGTTAATTTCATGGCAGGTAGTGGTTGGCGGATTATTATTTTCAATGGTAATTGGTGTGATCTTCGGGTTATTACCAGCAAATAAAGCTTCAAAACTTGATCCCATTGAGTCATTGCGTTATGAATAACCAGTTTTTAGTCTTAATAAGATAAAAGCCTAAACAAACAGATGGAGTTTGTTTAGGCTTTTTGAACGTCATTCAGTAGAATTACTACACTTCAAATATTGATTAAGAGCCTATTTATCTACGGAATCTTCGTTTTCTTTGTCAAAGGATTGATATAGATAAATATACTCATCCAGTTTTTGACTTAACTGGATGGTTTTCTCGTTATTTAACCCTTCTTGAATACCGGTAATAATAAGCTGCTCTCTAAGTAGTTGTATATGCTGAAGTAATTTCGTTTTTAATAATGGATGATTTGTGACCGCGATATCCATCATATACCCCCGAACTTTATTATGTACTGCTATTATTTTAACAGTTAATTAGTCTTTTTTATGTGATTAATCGCACAATTGTATACTATTCTAAATATTTTAACACAAAGAATGAAATAATAAACAATAAAAGAACCGACAATTTCTGCTAAGATTTGCTTAATCCATTATATTAGTTCTTACCATTGTGACATGTTTTTATTCAATAGGCTGCGTTAAGCAGGAGTCTGCATGCTTTCCACAACAATCAACCTGCCAAAAATCAACATTGTACTTTAACATAGCGATTCAATAAAGAAGGAAGCTGATTTGACAGCTTCCTTCTAGTATCAGCTTTCTTACCAATGATGGGCCTTCGCGTTACTTCGCAAAATGATGTTCGTTTGACTTCTCTTCGTTTGTCCATTTACTTGTGACTTTTGGTGTTTCGGTCTAGTCCAAGTATGAAGGAAAAGCTCGGAGCGAGAATCAATATAATCTCTGTAACTCATCGAATCACCTCTTCATCAGGATAGCTGAAACTAATGATAACCCTTAGGGTATCATTTTCAGTATGGAGTAAATAGCGAGTAACTATGCATGTAAAGATAGAAATTCTATGGTATGATGTTGTTGGACTAGAATGAGGTATAAAAAAATATCGCCTTGCATGTTTGATAATTGATTGTCGGAAAATATCCAAGTGAAGAAGGCAAAATCCACCCAAATAAGTGTCAATTGTTACAGATGAATCATCATGGATGCTGTATACTGTCATTGATAAACAATAGGCAAAGCAGTTCTTTATATATTCAATGAATCAATTCAGACTGTAGTCATTATTTGTGGAAAATGAGATAGCCTTGAAAGGATATCTTTCGGAGGTACTTAAAATGAATATGTATGAAATTATTCTTTCTTATCTCGATCGAGCCGGACCTGCGAGCATTCCTTCCATTTGTCAGCAAGTCAATCAGAATCCACTTTTTATGAAAGAAAGAGACAAGCCTGTTAAACCGACACAAATTAAATCCGTCATAAGCAGAAAGAGGGACCTTTTTTACGTTCATGACGATATGGTTGCATTGCTTCCAGAAAGGAATTTAGTATCATTTACAGCCAATATTGATAAATGTGGTGGTCCTTGGTTACGGGTAAAAGTGGATTTCATTCAGAAGAGCTTTATCTTTTTTGAAATCAACCTTGATCCTTCTGAGAAATTAGAATATACACCAGTGAAACCAGGCTGTACAGAAGAGTTTAAACAGGAAATCTACCGGTTAAATATGTGGGACTGGCAAGCAAATTATGAGGAGACAGGAATCATTCTCGATGGCACTAGCTGGTCGATTTGCCTTGAAACAAAATCAAAAACATATAAAAGTGAAGGCCTGCAAAGCTTTCCAAAGGGCTGGACTAAGTTTTGTCGTGCGCTTGTAAAGTTAACAGGAAAAAATATCATGTGTTAGTAATGCATTCAAAAGATATCCTTTACATGCTATGTATATGATTTCAATAATTGTGAAAAATTATACAGTAAACATGTTATCTGGAGGTATTAGGGTGAAAAAGGACAGCAACGAATGCATCGATCAAAAGGACATTTTACATCATCTTTTGGAAGAGCAAATTGCTTATATTTGCGTTAAGGAAGAAGAAGAGCAATTACGTGAAGAAAGAATAGGCAATCATTCTCAAGCTGACCGAGAAGGATATTAGAGATACTAATATCCTTTTTATCGTGAAGATTCGATGCTATCAGTTTAGTTAGTTACGGAGGCAGTTATTTTGAAGGATATTACAGTAAAAGAATTATTAGAAATGGAACAGGTTGTCCCGGTTGACGTTAGATCCCCTGGAGAATTTGAGGAGGCATCTATTCCGGGTGCGGTAAATATTCCATTGTTTTCAAACGAGGAGAGAAAAGAGGTAGGGACTCTATATAAACAACGAGGGACCCAGGAGGCAAAATGGCGAGCGATGGAAATTGTCTCACCAAAGCTACCAGAGATTCTTGGCTCCGTAAAAAAAATAACCGAAGAACACCAACCAGTTCTCTACTGTTGGCGAGGAGGAATGAGAAGTGCATCTGTGGCTTCTTTTTTAGAGTTCGCTGGCATTGATTCTGTGCTACGGGTATCAGGAGGATACCGGGCATATCGGCAATATATATTAGAGAAGATACCATCCCTAATACCTGACCAAGCACTTGTCTTACATGGTATGACTGGTACAGGTAAGACAGATATATTAGTTCGACTTCAGGAAAAAGGCTACCCAGTCCTCGATTTAGAAGGAATGGCAGCACATCGTGGCTCTATTTTTGGGTCAGTTGGATTGGCGAAGGACGGGAACAACCAGAAAGTGTTTGATAGCTTATTATTCGAAGGTTTACGTAAGCTTGAGGGCTCAGCCTACTTTATCGTTGAAGCTGAAAGTAAGCGGATTGGGAAGGCAGGTCAGCCTGATGCGCTTTATGAGAAGAAAATTAATGGTCTAAATCTTTATTTACAGGCTTCGATGGATACAAGAGTCCTACGTATTTATGACGAATATGTAAAACCAAATGAAAATGAGCAATGGTTCTATGATACCATTCTAGAAAAAGTGAGCTTGTTAAAAAAGCGTTTGAAAAACGATGAGATTTATTACTCTTTGCTGGAAAGCACGCAAAATAAACAGTACCAGAAAGTGATTCGTTTATTGCTTGAATACTATTATGATCCACGCTATCAATTTAAACAGAATGAGTACAAAAATGGTTTTTCAGACATAATAGCAGACGATATGGAATCAGCTATAGTAGAAATTGAGAAATATATCGAAAGGTATTTTCCTAAAATCGAAAGAAGCGGCATAGAAACAGAAAATGCAAACAGCCTGTCATCATAGTGGTGGCTAGGCTGTTTTGCTTTTTATAGGGAAGAGGGTAAAAGGGGAAAAAGGAATCGGGAGTTCCCGATTCCTTTAACTTCATTCAGCAGAGGTCCTCCACTTCTACAATTGGGGGATGAAAGCAAGTGGTCCTTCGATTCAGTGGGGTTCAACCCCCGACTGAATGAAGTTAAGCCTCCGGCGGATGTCTCGGATTTATTAAAGGTAGTTTATCGAGCGAGCTCGATAAAAATCCGGACGCAAATTCGACGGGCGAATTTGATTATTAGCGCATAACATTAAAATATCTTGCTTCAGGATGTGAAAAGACAATCGCTGTTACACTTGCCTCAGGCTCCATCATGAATCCTTCTGTAAGCTCAATACCAATATCTGGAGGGGAAATTAGCTTAAATAGCTTGCTTTGGTCCTCCAAATCAGGGCAGGCTGGATAACCGAAGGAGAAGCGTTGTCCTTGGTATTTAGCAGCAAAGCGATCCTTCATCGTGAAGTGAACAGGGTCAGGAAATCCCCAGCGGTCACGAATTTGACGATGAATTAATTCGGCTAAGCCTTCAGCCGTTTCTAGTGCTAATGCCTGCAGGGCATGGTTTTCCAAGAATTTCCCATCATTTTTTAATTGTTCAGCTATTTTCCCAATCCCTTTACCAGCAGTAACGGCAAACAAGGCAACATAATCCATTTGTCCGCTGTCAACCGATTTCAGGTAATCAGCTAAGCATAGAAATGGTTCAGAGTCCTGACGTGGAAATTCAAAGCTTTCGATGATCTTGCTTGTATCATCTGGATCATAAATCAGGACAGTATTTCCATCTGATTGTGCAGGGAAAAATTGATAGACCGCTGCTGGTGAAATCCAGCCTTTTGAAATGGATTCCGCAATTAAGCCATTGACCATCTCATTTAATTTTAGAGCTTTTTCATCACCTTCTTGAAGAAGCTTTTCTAATTTTCCCTTTAAACCGAGATGATGACCTATTAGTGTTTGCTTATTGATATAGGGTTCTATATGAGAAAGTGAATAGGACTTAATTAAATGCCTCTTCGTATCCTGTGGGACAAATACAGGTGCATCTGTACTGACTTTCTTCCGGACTTTTACACCGACAGAACCAGTTGGTCTTTCAAATGGTTGCTGCGGTACAGCATTTTCCTTGTCTTTTTTAGCTTGAACCATTTTTTCAACCTCAACTGGGTCTTGAAGCTGGTTTGCTAGTGATAATCCGTTCATCGCATCCTTTGCATATAAAACAACACCATCATATTCTTTTGAAATTTTATTCTCGGTAAATTTACGTGAAAGCGCGGCTCCACCAACTAATATTGGAATATCAATTCCTGCCTGCTTCATATCATGGGCCGTGATGACCATTTGCTGCGCTGATTTCACGAGCAAGCCTGATAAGCCAACCATATCTGGTTTTTCTTTTTTTACCGTTTTGACTAAATCTGCTGGAGCCACCTTAATCCCAAGATCAATGACTTCATAGCCATTATTACTTAAAATGATGTCAACAAGGTTTTTCCCGATATCATGGACATCACCTTTAACGGTTGCCAGCACTATTTTTCCCTTTGTAGCGGTCGTATCATTCTTCTCCATATACGGCTCTAAATGGGAAACAGCAGCCTTCATCACCTCGGCACTTTGCAGGACCTCAGCGACAATTAATTGATTATCATTAAATAAACGACCGACTTCCTTCATGCCTTCCATAAGTGGACCATTAATAATATCGAGCGGTGCCGCAAACTGGACTAATGCTTGTTCTAAATCCGGAATTAAGCCTTCTTTTGTCCCTTCGACAACATAATAGGCAAGACGCTCTTCAAGGGTCATATCCGGCAGCCCGCTTTTGGTTTCTTTTTTCTTATCGCGGTAAAAATCCGTAAACTCAGCTAACGATTGATCAGTTGTATCGAATAGCAGTCGCTCTGCCATGGCTACTTCCTCTTTTGAAATCGATGCGAAGCGCTCAAGCTTTTCCGTGTTAACAATGGCATAGTCTAGCCCAGCTAATGTACAGTGATATAAAAAGACGGAATTTAAAATTTCACGTCCAACCGGCGGTAAACCGAACGAAACATTGCTTACACCAAGGATTGTTTGGACCTCAGGAAATTTATCCTTAATAAGCTTGATGCCGTCTACCGTTGCTTTTGCGGAGCCGATATATTGTTCATCACCGGTACCTACCGGGAATACGAGCGGATCAAATATGATATCCTGTGGTGGAATATGATATTTTTCTACGAGCAGTTGATACGATCTTTCAGCAATTTCTAGTTTCTTTTGCGCTGTTACTCCCATTCCCGATTCATCAATCGTACCGACTACAACGGCTGCCCCATATTTATGAATAAGTGGAGCGATTGCTTTAAAGCGTTCTTCCCCATCCTCGAGATTTATGGAATTGATAATAGCTTTACCCTGTGAGTAGGATAGAGCTTTTTCGATAACAACATCGTCGGTTGAATCAATAACGAGGGGAACTTTTACTTTTTTTATTGCTTCTTTAATAAAGTTCTCCATGTCAACAATTTCATCACGGTCAGGGTCGGCCAAACAGATGTCAATGACATGTGCTCCTTTTTTCACTTGTGCACGGGCAATTTCAGCAGCTTCCTCAAATTTCCCTTCTGCAATCAGCCGCTTAAACTTCCGCGAACCAATAACGTTGGTTCGTTCTCCGACCATAATGGGACGGAGAGTCGGGTCATCATAGATGAAGGGTTCAATGCCTGACACCATGTGAAGCTGATGGTCTTTGCGTTCTCTCGGCTGATAGCCTTGCATTCTTTGGGCAATGGTCTTTATGTGTTCCGGTGTTGTTCCACAGCAGCCGCCAACAATATTTAACCAGCCTTCAGCAGCAAAACCTGACAATTTTTGCGCTAAAGACTCAGGTGTTTCATGATAATGACCTTCCTCGTCCGGTAGTCCAGCATTAGGATAGCAGCTAACAGCTGAGGTGGATATTTGTGATAGGGAACGAATATGATCCTGCATAAATTCTGGTCCGGTTGCACAGTTTAAACCAATGGCTATAGGGTTCATATGTTCAACAGAAATATAGAATGCTTCAATGGACTGTCCTGCTAAAGTAGTACCCATCGGCTCTATTGTCCCGGAAATCATGAGCGGGAGGGTGATGCCTGTTTTATCGAAGGCCTGTTTAATCCCGATAAAGCCTGCTTTCACATTGAGCAAGTCCTGGCTAGTTTCTAATAAAAGTAAATCGACTCCGCCGTCAATAAGACCTCGTGCTTGTTCTTCGTAATCCTGGGATAATTCAGCAAAGGTAGTGCCACCGGTTACACTTAATGTTTTCGTTGTTGGCCCCATCGAACCGGCCACATATCGTGGCCATGCCGGTGTAGAGATGCTGTCAACTGCACGTCTTGCTATTTGTGCGGCAATTAGGTTAATTTCATAGGCTTTTGAGCCAAGACCGTATTCATCCAGTACGATTCGAGTTGCGCCAAAGGTATTGGTTTCGATGATATCTGCACCAGCTTCTAAATACTGGCGGTGAATACTTTCAATGACATCAGGACGGGTGAGGTTTAAATTTTCGTTACAGCCCTCTAGTTGTTCACCGCCAAAGTCATCTGCGCTTAGATTAGCTTCTTGTAGCATCGTGCCCATGGCACCGTCCATAATAAGGATTTTATTATTCATTTGTTCTATGATTGAAGCTTTAGACACGGTGTTTCCTCCTTAATTTTTCGGAAGTCTGCTTTGCATACTGCGATAGTTCTGCAGTCATTTCATACCGTAAAAATGGTGTAATGAGATAAATGCCGTTAAATAGTTCAGCAGCAGTATCAATAAGTGATTTTGTAATCTGTATCCCTTCCTGAGCGGCTTTCATTGGCTCGTCCTTAAAGGCTGCCATAGATTCGCGAATGGAATCCGAAATTTTTATCCCAGGTACCTCGTGGTGAAGAAACTCTGCATTTTTACTGCTCGTAAGTGGCATCAGACCAATATAAATCGGTGTATCAAGATGCTTTGTTTCCTCGTATATACTGATTATTTTCTCCTCTGAATAAACAGGCTGAGTAATAAAATAATCTGCACCATAAGTAATCTTCTTCTCCAGTCTCTTAACGGCCTTATCGAGCTGACGAACATTTGGGTTAAAGGCTGCTGCTACGGAAAAGGAAGTTTTTTGTCCGAGCTCTTTTCCAGAATAGGAGAGACCCTCGTTAAATTGCTTAATCATTTGGATAAGTTCAAAGGAAGACACATCGTATACCGATGAGGCTCCTGGAAAATCACCAACTCTTGCTGGATCACCGGTAATCGCAAGGACATCATGTAAACCAAGTGTATGTAACCCCATTAAATGCGATTGCAGCCCAATCATATTTCGGTCACGGCAGGTAAGGTGAATCAGCGGGCGAACACCGGTTTTCTGCTTAACTAAATAGCCTAAGGCAGAGTTAGATATCCTTGGTGAAGCAAGTGAGTTGTCTGCCATTGTAATGGCATCAATTCCTGTTTCCTTTAAAGCTTCTACCCCTTTAAAATATTTCGTTGTATCTAGTTTTTTCGGTGGATCTAACTCGACAATAACTGATGGTCTTTCTTTCACAAGACTCTCCAATGGTAAAAATTCACGTTCAGTAGTTTCCGATGATACAACAATTTTCTCTTCTTTTCTTTGTAGTTTCTTCTCCCGTACAGGCTCGACTCCTTTAAGTTCACTGGCAAAAGCCCGTATATGCTCCGGTGTTGTTCCACAGCAACCGCCAAGCAAACGAATGCCTTGATTGCGGAAGTCATGAGCTGATTTTCGGAAATAGTCAGCATCGCCATCATAATGAAAAACTCCATCGGTATATGCGGGCAGACCAGCATTCGGATAAGCTGATAAGAATGCTTTAGTTGGTATAGCAACTTGCTCTAATGCCTTTAGCATATGATGGGGACCAAAGCGGCAATTTAGGCCAACAACATCGGCACCATGACTTTCTAAACGGGTAAGAGCTTCGCCAATGTTTGTATGATCCTGCAGATAACCAACTTCCTGCATCGATACCTGAGCAATAATTGGTAGGTCCGTCTCTTTTCTCGCAATGGATAGTACTGTTTCAAGCTCTTCCAAATCATAGAAGGTTTCTAGTAAAATACCATCTACGCCTTCTAGCAGTAAACAGTACAATTGTTCACGAAAGCTTCTTTTAATTTCTTCCAATGAAAGAGATTGGGGATTGATTCCGCGGTTCCCGCCGATGCTACCAATAATATAAGCGTTTGACCCGACAGCTTGCTTGGCAAGCTGTACCGCCTTGCTGTTCATTTCCTTTACAGAGTCCTCTAAACCATAGCGGCTAAGCTTTAAGTAATTGGCAGCATAAGTGTTTGTTTGGATGATTTCAGCACCCGCATCTAAATAGGCTTTATGAATATCCATTATTTGCTCAGGATGGGAAAGGTTCAGCTGTTCGATACAGCTGTCTTTACCATAAGAATAAAGAAGGGTACCCATAGCACCATCTGCAATTAAAATTTCGTTCTCCAGTCTTTTAAGAAAATTCATAGTATCAACCCCGGTCATCATTCAAATTTGTTTGTTTTACTTTCTCAAGCGCATTTGAAAAATCCTTTATTAAATCTTCTGGATTTTCGAGCCCGACGGAAAGACGTAAGAGACTGTTGGTTATTCCACGTTGCGCTCGTTCCTCTGCAGGCATGGCGGCGTGTGACATTTTGGCAGGGTAGGAAAGAATCGATTCTACGGCGCCAAGACTTACTGCAAAGACTGGAATCTCTACATTTTCAACAAAGGTTCTAAACACATCCTCATCCCTTAACTCAAAGGATAGAACAGCACCTGCTGAAGCTGCTTGTGAATGATGGATGTCATATTGCGGGTGTTCCTTCAGGCCAGGATAGTATACCTTATTCACAAGTGGGTGTCCTGCGAAAAAGTTGGCTAATCTTTCAGCTGCCTTAACGGAGTGTTCTAAACGAACATGTAGTGTTTTTAAGCCTCTTAGTACAAGCCATGCATCCTGGACACCCAGAACCGCACCAAAAGAATTTTGCAAGAAATATAGTTTTTCAGCTAAAGCTGGATCCTTTACAACTGCCAAGCCTGCAACCACGTCACTGTGTCCGGATAAAAATTTAGTCGCACTATGAAGGACAATGTCAGCTCCAAGTGTAAGCGGCTTTTGAATGGCTGGCGTTAAAAACGTATTATCGACAAAGGTAAGGGCATTATGTTTCTTTGCCAAATCACTCACCGCTTTAATATCGGTTACTTTCAGTAATGGATTGGAGGGAGTCTCTACATAAAACAGCTTTGTATTTGGCTGGACAGCCTTATTAATCGCTTCAAGGTCAGTCATATCAACAAATGTATGACTGATTCCAAAACGGGTTAGTACCTGGGAAACCATACGGAAGGTACCACCATATACATCCTCAGAGATGACAACATGATCATCCTTAGAAAGTAACATGAAGGCAGTTGATATAGCGGCCATTCCGGAAGAAAAGGCAAATCCACGATACCCGTCCTCTAATTCTGCAATCACTTCCTCCAATGCTTCTCTAGTGGGGTTTCCGCTTCGACTATAATCGAATTTTCCAAATGAATCAATTTCTTTTTGGTGAAAAGTTGAAGCATGTTGAATTGCGACACTAACAGCGCCAGTGGTTGGGTCTATTTTATGTTTATTGTGAAGTAAATTAGTTTGAAATGTATATGGCTCATTCATAAATAACAATCTCCTTTTTGACAGCAGCCAGTGCTTGTGTTAAATCCTTGATAAGATCTTCGACGTTTTCAATGCCTACTGAGAACCGTAATAAACGATTATCAACGCCTGTTTCGATACGAACCTCTTCAGGGATGTCGGCATNGGGGTTTCCGCTTCGACTATAATCGAATTTTCCAAATGAATCAATTTCTTTTTGGTGAAAAGTTGAAGCATGTTGAATTGCGACACTAACAGCGCCAGTGGTTGGGTCTATTTTATGTTTATTGTGAAGTAAATTAGTTTGAAATGTATATGGCTCATTCATAAATAACAATCTCCTTTTTGACAGCAGCCAGTGCTTGTGTTAAATCCTTGATAAGATCTTCGACGTTTTCAATGCCTACTGAGAACCGTAATAAACGATTATCAACGCCTGTTTCGATACGAACCTCTTCAGGGATGTCGGCATGTTTTTGAGTAGTAGGGTAGGTGATAAAGCTTTCCACTCCGCCAAGGCTTTCTGCAAAACAAATTAAGTTTAATTTTTGTAGAAAAGGGTTTACCCACTTTTCACTTTGGATACGAAATGATAGCATCCCGCCATGACCTGGATATAGAACATCTGTTATGCTATCGTGCTCTTTTAAAAATTCGACAATGGCTTTGGCGTTTTTCTCATGACGTTCCATTCGTAATGCAAGAGTTTTCATCCCGCGCATTAACAGCCATGAATCAAACGGACTTAACACTGCGCCTACAGTATTATGATATTTAGCAATGGCATCACAAAGCTCGATTCCTTTGGCAACAATTAAGCCTGCGAGAACATCATTATGACCGCCTAGATATTTTGTTGCGCTATGAATAACAATATCTGCTCCGAGCGCAATTGGCTGTTGTAGGATAGGTGTATAAAATGTATTATCAACAATCAATAAAATATTGTGTTTTTTGGCAATCCGGGCAGCTTCAGAAATATCCGTTTGTTCCATAAGAGGGTTTGTCGGAGTTTCAATAAAGATCGCTTTTGTTTGAGGTGTGATTTCTTTTTCAATATTATGAACGTCACTAGTGTTGGTATAACGACATCGCAGCCCCCACTTTTTAAAGCCTTCCTCAAGGATGCGATAGGTACCGCCATATAAATCTTTCGAAACAACCCACTCGTCTCCAGCTTGAAACAGTGAAAGAATGGTTAAAATAGCCGCCATTCCGGAGCTACATGCATAGCCGCGGTCCCCGCCCTCTAAATCTGCTATCGCTTCTTCTAAAACTTGTCTCGTAGGATTGGCTGTTCGACTATAATCAAATCCGGTTGACTGACCGATGCCAGCATGACGATAGGCAGTTGAAAAATAAACAGGTGCACTAACGGTACCAGTAGTTTCTTCACTTCTATTGCCAATTTGCGCTAACTTTGTATCTGTTTTATACATGTGATTACACTCCTTATTCTTCAGAAAAGGGGGAATGCTTTATCTTCCCAATCGCCTTTCTATGCTGATTTTTCTTATTAGTGTACTTGGTTTAGAAGGCTGTATGAACCAACATTAAAAAAAGTCTTCTTAAAGAAGAAGACTTTAGTTTAAACATAAACATGACTTCTTCTTATCTTTCAAGTTTATTCGTAAACTTGCTGGATTTAGCACCTTTTCAATGCTTAACATTGAAGGTTGCTGAGGTGTCCCTGGGCCATCCCCTCTACCTCTCTTGATAAGAAAATATGATTAATTTCTTAAACTTTACTACAATAGAATAAAACTTGCAATTCTTTTTTTATAAAAATAGAGATTATTTATATTGTTAAGATAAATAAGAATAATAGAATTAGCTTAGTCATATTATTGATGACTATATTTTTATTATGTAAACTAAATAAGTAAGTCAATTGTTGAAATAAGTTCATAAAATTCGATTAATTTATCGGGAATAGCCTTTATAATAGGAGTTAAAGGAGGAATTAACACATGATAGAACAAAGTACTCATTGTCATCACCGCTATAATAATATCGAAGAAAATCTAGCCTATTCAGAGCAGGATGGAATTGAATTGTCTGTCAGAAAAGGTGTAACGAACAAATGGTTACTCTATCTTCATGTTGACTCTCCACTCGTACCGATGGAATTAAGAGATTCCTCCGCATTGGAAAGCAGAACACAGCTTTATTTCCATTTAGTTGATGAGCTATAAACCGGGTTATACCCGGTTTTTTTAAGCAATAGATAAAAGCAACAAGTAAGAGCAAAGGAGGTATCCTTTGCTCTTACTTGTTAATTTATAATGGGTTTTAAGCCACGTTTTTTTATTTCTCCCTGTAATACTCTAATCCAATCTTTATCATTACCTGACTTCAATGCATCACGATACGAGACAATTAACTGTTCATTACTCATAATTTTCATTGTGCATACCTCCAAGGTAAAGGATAGAATATTCAATATTATTCTATTTTAAAGATTTTATGAAATTTTTCATAGTCCATTTTAAAAAAATTCATAAAATTTTCATGGTAAATGGAAGTGATGCTTAACAAAATGTCCACATAAATAAATCGGGTGCTGATTGTTGCTCTGTGGGGTTGATACTTATATACTAAAGTGTAAATGGTATTAGGAAGGGAGTTTGTTAACATGATTCATTTAGACTGGCACGAACGAAAAACAATAAAAACGGTAAAATGTATACATACGGATGCCAAAAAATATATTGTCAACCGCGTGCTGACACCTGGGAAAAGCTATGAGGTGAAAAATGAAACGGAAGAGTTTTATTTCATTATCGATAATAGTGGTAAAGTAGGTGGCTTTTACAAGGATTATTTCGAACAGGCATAAAAAAGTGACTCATTACTGTTCTCCATAAACAGTAATGAGTCACTTTTTACGTTCGTAGTCCTACTTTTTAGAGGGGAATACCCGGCGGACTAACACGCTGAATTCATCGAAAAGTCCCTCAACCGGTTGTCCATTGCGAATATCTTCTGCATAGGAGGTTGTGCGCTTATAAAAATCGGGGTTAACAGAGATATATACATGCTCAATATTGCGGTTGGAGGATTTGACTAAATCGGAGATTTTTCTTTCAACGTCGTTTGTTAATGTTTTGTCAGCATTAGCTGCTAATTTTGCGGCTACATAAGCATTATGATTCGTAACGATGACGTTTGCTCGATCCACTTCACGCATTTGAGTAATTTTTTCAGCTGCTTGATCAGCAATATCCATTTGATTATTTGTCGCATTTCCATTGTCATTATCCGCCGTATTATTAGCGATATTTCTTGCTGTAATATCGCGATTTTGATTGTTGCCGTTTCCGTTTGTTATCCGCCGATTTTGTTCCTCTCTAATGCTTTGATTCACATTTTGCTTCTTGTCTGAAACGGTTCGTAAATGTGCGGTGTCCTGGTTAGTGTTTGGATTAGGATTCAAGGCAGTACCATTGTCTGTACCGCAAGCACTGAGAATGATGGACGATATAGAAATTGTGGTGAGTAGGGCTTTCCAATGCATGTCAGAACCTCCTTGAGTATTTATTCTATTTTAGTTTGACAGGAACAATCGTTACTATTCGTGAAAGGGAATGGGAATAATTGCTGTTGGATGAGGAAGAAGATGCGTTATACGTAAAAAAACATCCGCCTTTTTAGGAGACGGATGTTATTACTAAGCTTTTTCAACATTTGCTGTATTGATTTTTTTCGGAGTCTGATACAGTTTACGACCGAGATAGGTTTGAAAGATCAAAAAGACTCCACCGATGACCCAATATAGTGGTAGGGCAGCAGGTGCATTCAGGGATACCATAACAATCATAACCGGCGATAAAAGTCCCATATATTTCATTTGTTGCTGTTGGGCTTCAGGCATGGTGGATTGAGAAACCTTAAATTGTAAATAATATACGATACCTGCCATGAGAGTTACTCCAATATCCGGCTGGCCAAGACTGAACCATAAAAATGAATGGGTGGCGATTTCATGAGAATCACGGATTGCATAATAGAAAGCCATTAAGATAGGCATTTGGATAAGTAATGGTAAGCAGCCCATATTTAGCGGATTTACACCATGCTTTTGATACAAACCCATCATTTCTTTTTGCAACAGCTGCTGGTCTTTAGGATCCTTTGTTTCTTTAATTTTTTTCTGGATGATATCCATTTCAGGCTTTAATAAATCCATTTTTTCTTTCATATTTGCCTGTGTTTTATATTGCTTTAACATCAAGGGTAAAAGAATGATCCGAACAAGCAGTGTGACTGCGATAATACTTAATCCATAATTATCATGAAAAAGATTGGAAGTCCAAAGGATTAATTGTGTAAAAGGTTCAACAAAATAGTGGTGAAAAAAACCAGTATTCTGCCCATTGCTAGCAGAGCATCCAGTTAATAGGACGGTCAGCCAAATTCCAGATAATAATAAAGTGAACTTTTTAATGGTATTCATCGTTTCTATTTCCTCCCATTTAGATAAATATCTTTACTTGGAATAGGAAATAGGGCTGTCAGGATCTTCACTAAGATTCTTTTTTCTTCTAATATATCTTAAAATCCACATCAGTTGGTTGTTTAGATGGTACGGCTTTTTAATGAATAGTAAAAGCTGCTTCCCTTGAAGGTGGACATCTGATGATGTGTAGATGGAGTCGGTCATTTTAACATCAATACTATGGATCCACAGCCATTTTACGGAAAGTCCAAAAAGGATACTAACATACAGTGAATAATCAACCTGTAGATTGGTGGTATCCAGAAAAAATTCAAACAAATAATTCACCTCAACTATTGCATGTGCATGGTGAAAGTATAATGGATTTTGGGTTATTAAGCAATGGAACAAAAAGGGCTTTACTGTTAGAGGAGAGTATTGAAAAAAATCTGTTAATTAGACAATAGCTAATTAAAGTTTATAATATTAATAGACAAATTTGTGGTTATCGTGGGAAAGCTTAGAGATAGATAAATTAGTTCTCACTATTAGTAAGGATTAACAGGTAAGTGAATATTGGGAGGTTTGGTCATGGCGAAATTTTTGGACGACAGTTTAACATTACATACAGATTTGTATCAAATAAATATGATAGAAACCTATTGGGAGGATGGCGTTCATAATCGTAGAGCCGTGTTTGAAGTTTTTTTTCGTAAGTTACCATTTGGTAATGGCTTTGCGGTCTTTGCTGGTCTTGAAAAGGTAATTGATTACTTAAAAAATCTGCGATTTACAGAAGAAGATATAGCTTATTTAAGGGATGAATTACGATTTCAGGAAGACTTTCTAGATTATTTAAAAGACCTTCGTTTTACGGGCTCTGTTCGTGCAATGGCAGAAGGAGAAATTGTCTTTGCAAATGAACCTCTTATTCGAATTGAATCAACTCTTGCCGAAGCTCAATTAGTTGAAACAGCCATTTTGAATATTGTGAATTACCAAACATTAATTGCCACAAAGGCCTCCAGAATCAAATATATTATTGGCGATGAAACAGCCATGGAATTTGGTACAAGACGGGCTCAGGAAATGGATGCAGCGATTTGGGGAACACGAGCAGCATATATAGGTGGTTTTAGTTCGACCTCCAATGTAAGGGCAGGAAAATTATTTGGAATTCCTGTTTCAGGCACGCATGCGCATTCACTCATTCAAGCCTATATTGATGAGTACACTGCCTTTCATAAGTATGCTCGCCGCCATAAGGATTGTGTTTTTTTAGTTGATACATATGATACGTTGAAGTCTGGTGTGCCGAATGCAATCCGCGTCGCGAAGGAATTGAGAGACGAGATTAATTTTGTCGGCATTCGTTTGGATAGTGGTGATCTTGCCTATTTATCTAAAGAAGCAAGAAAAATGCTTGATGAGGCAGGCTTTACAAAAACGAAGATTGTTGCTTCAAATGATCTTGATGAATACACGATTATGAATTTGAAATCCCAGGGAGCAAGAATTGATGTATGGGGCATTGGCACCAAGCTGATTACCGGCTATGATGAACCGGCATTAGGAGCTGTATATAAAATGGTCTCGATTGAAGATGACGCTGGAAAAATGGTTGATACAATCAAAATCAGTGGAAATCCGGAAAAGGTTTCAACACCTGGTTTAAAAAGAGTGTACAGAGTCATTAATTTAGCCAATCAAAAATCGGAAGGTGATTATATTGCCTTAGATGATGAACGGCCAAATGAAGAAAGAAGTTTAAATATGTTCCATCCAGTCCATACCTATATCAGGAAGGATGTGACCAATTTTGTGGCAAAAGATCTTCACCATGATATTCTTACAAATGGTGAATTAGTCTATCAGCTTCCGTCGCTTGAACAAGTTCAAAAGTATTGTCAGCAAAATTTAAATTATCTTTGGGATGAGTATAAACGGTCATTAAACCCTGAGGAATATCCAGTTGATTTAAGTCCAAAATGTTGGGAGAATAAGCTCAACCATATCGAAACCGTTAACCAGAGAGTTAGCGAGGAATTGGCAAGTCTTGTATAAACACTTATTTAGAATGGGAGGAATTATCATGAATATGCAAAATCGAATTAGGAACGAGTTACATATTCAATCTGTAATTAATCCAAAGGTGGAGCTTCAAAAGCGAATTCAATTCTTAAAAGAGTATCTATTACAGACAAAATCGAGCGGATATGTCCTTGGAATAAGCGGCGGTCAAGACTCAACCCTAGCGGGGAGACTTGCCCAATTAGCCGTTGAAGAGCTTAGGTCAGAGGGACATGAGGTGAAATTTGTTGCTGTCAGGCTTCCATACGGAGTTCAAAAGGATGAAGCAGATGCAAAGGCTGCATTAGCCTTTATTAAAGCAGATGTTGTATATACCTTTAACATAGAAGCGGCAGTGGATGCCGTAAAAGTGGAGTATGATATGAAAGTAAATGGGGAGCCATTAAGGGATTATCATAAGGGGAATGTTAAAGCAAGAATGAGAATGATAGCTCAATATGCGATTGGCGGACAAGAGAACCTCCTTGTTATCGGTACAGACCATGCTGCCGAAGCTGTAACGGGCTTTTATACAAAATATGGTGATGGGGGAGCAGATATAGTTCCGCTAGCAGGGCTGACGAAAAGACAGGGAAGAGAACTATTAAAGGAATTGGGTGCAGCGGAAAGTCTGTACTTAAAGGTTCCAACTGCCGATTTATTAGACGATGTGCCAGGTCAGGCTGATGAAACAGAGCTGGGGATCTCCTATGAGGAATTAGATGATTATTTAGAGGGTAAAAACGTTTCTCCAGTAAGTGCGGAAAAAATAGAAAAGAGATATTTAGCTACACTGCATAAAAGAGAAATGCCGGCTACCATGTTTGATGACTGGTGGAAATAGTTAATAACAATAAGATGTTAAAAAAGTGCTGTCCTGTTATTCAGGATAGCACTTTTTTACGAAACGTAAGTGTTTTGGTGAGAACTTTATATGCAGTTTGTACCTTCTCATCACTAGGCGGCTCAATGTTATTTAAAGGGTAGTCCATTCCAAGTGCCTCCCATTTATATACACCAAGCTTATGATACGGAAGGACCTCCAATTTCTCCACATTCTCAAGTGTACCGATAAAATGACCAAGTTCTTCTAAGTCTTTTTCGTCATCTGTCACGGAAGGCACAAGAACGTGACGAATCCAGACGGGAATCTGGCGCTCAGATAAAGATTTTGCAAATTGGATAATATGGTCATTAGCCATTCCAGTTAATTGAATATGCTTCTTTCGATTAATATGCTTTAAGTCAACTAAAATTAAATCTGTATAGTTCAACAATTCGTTGAGTTGCTCTTGAAACAGTGGAGCTGTTGAATAGCAGCCGCCGGATGAATCAATGGTTGTATGGATCCCTATTTTTTTGCATTCCTTAAATAATTCAATAAGAAAGGGGATTTGTAACAACGGTTCACCGCCGCTGACCGTAATACCGCCACCTGAAGATTCAATAAAAGGGAGGTACGAAGTTAAATCCTCCATGATATCAGCAACAGACATTTGTTTCCCAGTTCCTATTTCCCAAGTATCTGCATTGTGACAATACTGACAGCGGAGGAGACAGCCTTGTGTAAAAACAACATAGCGGATGCCTGGTCCATCTACAGTACCAAATGTCTCAATGGAATGAATATTTCCCAGCATATTGATTCGCTCCTATCCATTTATTTTATGTGATATCGCATAGTAGTAAGTTGTCTGTATGAAAGAGTCAAAGAGAAGGGAAGAGACCCTTCTCTTTATCTCTTACTTATTTATTATACAAGAACAGGTTCTTTTTTTTCTGCAGCAGACATACTCTCATGGAACGTACGGTTAATAACGTCAATTTGTTGCTCGCGAGTCAGCTTAATAAAGTTAACCGCATAACCAGAAACACGAATCGTTAATTGCGGATATAATTCTGGATGTTCTACAGCATCTAATAATGTGTCGCGATTTAATACGTTCACATTGATATGATGACCGCGCTTTGACACATATCCATCAAGCATTGCCACAAGATTATTTACTTGTGATTGATCCTCACGTCCAAGCGCTTTTGGAGTGATGGTAAAGGTATTAGAAATACCATCTAATGATGCATCGTAAGGTAATTTGGCTACAGAAGTCAGCGATGCAAGCGCTCCTTTTGTGTCGCGGCCATGCATTGGATTAGCACCTGGTGCAAATGGTTTACCTGCTTCACGGCCATCTGGTGTTGCGCCTGTTTTCTTACCATATACAACGTTAGATGTAATCGTTAATACTGATTGAGTTGGAACAGCACCACGATAAGTTTTATGTTTTCTAATTCGGTTCATAATTCCGTTAACAAGGTCTACAGCAATTTGATCGACACGATCATCATTGTTACCATATTTAGGGTAGTCACCTTCAATTTCGTAATCAACGACAAGACCGTTTTCGTCACGGATTGTTTTTACTTTTGCATATTTAATAGCACTAAGTGAGTCAGCTGCAACAGATAATCCAGCGATACCGCAAGCCATCGTGCGGAGAATTTCACGATCATGAAGAGCCATTTCAATTCTTTCATAGCTGTATTTATCATGCATATAATGGATCACATTTAATGTGTTCACATATAGTCCGCATAACCAGTCAAGCATTTTGTCATAGTTTTTAACAACTTCTTCGTAATTTAAATACTCAGAAGTAATTGGTTGGTATGATGGGCCAACTTGTGTCTTTTTCTTTTCATCAACACCGCCATTAATTGCATATAATAATGCTTTGGCAATATTTACACGAGCTCCGAAGAATTGCATTTGCTTACCAATTCTCATGGCAGATACGCAGCAGGCAATGCCGTAATCATCGCCCCATAATTCTCTCATCATATCATCATTTTCATATTGAATAGCACTTGATTTGATAGACATTTTTGCAGCATATGCCTTGAATGCTTCAGGTAATTTTGTTGACCAAAGAATGGTTAAGTTTGGTTCTGGAGCCGGTCCTAGGTTATCTAAAGTGTGTAAGAAACGGAAAGAGTTCTTTGTCACTAAAGGACGGCCGTCAAGAGCCATACCTGCGATAGATTCTGTTACCCATGTTGGGTCGCCGCTATATAATTCGTTATATTCAGGTGTTCTTGCGAATTTTACAAGACGAAGCTTCATAACAAAATGGTCAACTAATTCTTGTGCTTCTTGTTCTGTTAAAGTCCCATTCTGTAAATCTCTTTCAATATAAATATCTAAGAAAGTAGAAGTACGACCAAGACTCATAGCAGCACCATTTTGTTCCTTAATTGCAGCTAAATAGCCAAAGTATAGCCATTGAATTGCTTCCTTCGCATTTTTCGCTGGTTGAGAAATATCAAAGCCATAAGAAGCAGCCATTTGTTTTAATTCTTTTAAGGCACGATATTGTTCACTGTATTCCTCGCGGTCACGAATGACATCATCTGACATAGTGCCATCGCCGATATATTGATATTCTTTAAGTTTTTCTTGCATTAAGAAATCTACACCATAAAGAGCGACACGGCGATAGTCACCAATAATACGTCCGCGTCCATAAGCATCAGGTAATCCCGTGATAACACCAGCGGAACGGGCAGCTCTCATCTCTGGTGTGTAAGCATCGAAAACGCCTTGGTTATGTGTTTTGCGGTAATCCGTAAAGGTATGTTCAACTTCTTTGTCTAACTCGAATCCGTATGATTCTAAAGCGGTTTTTGCCATGCGGATTCCGCCAAATGGCATTAACGAACGTTTAAAAGGTTTATCTGTTTGGAAACCAACGATTTGTTCAAGTTCTTGTGTTAAGTATCCAGGTCCGTGTGAAGTAATGGTTGAAACGATTTTTGTGTCAGCATCCAAGACGCCGCCAGCTTCACGCTCTTTTTTAGATAGTTCCATTACTTGATCCCAAAGTTTTGTTGTTGCTTCTGTAGGTCCTTCTAAAAAGCTATCATCACCAGTATAAGGGGTAAAGTTCTTTAAAATAAAATCTCTTACATTTACTTCTTTTTGCCAAACGCCATTTGTAAAATCTCTCCATTGTTCCATTGTTACGTCACCTCATTGGTTTAAAATAGTTACTCATTGTTTGCTAGTAGGTAGTAGTACAATGACTATATTAGTAGTGTAACAGATAGTTTATGAAAGTAATCACATTATATATGAACAATTTATGAATGTTAAAAAACCCTTGATATACAAGGGTTTCAAGTTATCTTTGTATTATGATAGTTTGAATAATTAGTTCTATTTATTTGAAACTGTATTATATACAAAATGAAAATTGTATAACTGTTATACATAAAGAAAGCGCTATCAGGTTAATGTATTAGATCCACACTGTCTTTTGACAAGTAGAGATTTAATCAACTACTATATAGGCAATCATTGGTCCTTCATGATTTTTATCAGAATGGGACAGACAAATTAAACGATAGATTCCTTCCTTTTGAAATTGTAGCGGTACGATTGTTTCCTCCCCTTTCTTTACAGATCCTTTTATATCTGTGTTTTCGATGATGAAGGGATGTTCTTTTCCGTTCACCCCCAAAATAGATAAATGAACCTTTTCGCCAACTTCCATAAATATGGTGCCAGGATCCCAACGGTACACCTCGATTTTCGTGTTATCGGGTAATTTGGCTGAAAACTCACCCGTTACAAGATGGATTTCCCTTATCTTATCTTGATGGTCCTCCTGTTTAAATACCGCTTCGTTCTCTTGGTTTATAAAAAACCATCCTCCTGCAGATGCTAATATTACCATGAAAATAATACAATACCATAAAAGACGTTTTTTAATAATAACAAGCTTCATAACCACCCTCCTTAAATTTGGCTGCGAATTTGATTAATAAGTCTTGTTAGCCATTATATGCGGACAAGGGGGGAGAACTTGTCATCAAAAATGAAAGCTTCTGTTTGAGAACAAGGAAAATGAACATATGCTTAACTTCATTCAGCAAATGCTTTTTGTACCGAAAGCTTGCGACAGGTACAGAAGTCCTCCACTTCTACAAGTGGGAACTGAATGCAAATGGTTCTATGATTCAGTGGGGACTCAAACCCTGGCTGAATGAAGTTAAGCCTTCGGCGGATGTCACGGATTTTTTAAAGGTAGTTTACCCAAGCGAGCTCAGGTAATCCGGACGCAAATTCGACGGGCGAATTTGATAGATTTTACATTTTTTCTTTCTATGGGAATAAACATTTTGTATGAAATGAGGATTTCTTTTTGACAAGCGGGAGCTAAAGTTATAATGTTTTATATATTATGTTTCATTCTTATATGATCAGAGAGTGTTTGTAAAAAAAGGCAGCAGAACGTTTAGTACTTGTTCGTTTCTTTTACATACAATTAATGCTGGAGAGGTGGGTTATTTTGATTCATTTATATACTCATAATGATTTAGATGGTCTGGGATGCGGAATACTAGCGAAATTAGCTTTTGGTGAAGAGGTGGAGGTTCATTATAATTCTGTCGCCAGAATAAATTCGCAGGTTGAACGTTTTTTTGATGCAACAAAGCAAAATGAGCTTCGAAACAATACTATATGGGTCACAGACTTAAGTGTCAATGAAGCAAATAGTAAACGGATTGATCAATTTGTTCGAGAAGGTGGTAAAGCACAATTCATTGATCATCATAAAACAGCCTTGCATTTAAATGAATATAGCTGGGCGGAAGTAATGGTTGAATATGAAGATGGAAGATTAACCTCTGCAACATCATTGTTTTATGATTATTTACTAGAAAATCAATGGTTGACAGCAAAGGGTTCGTTAAATGAATTTGTAGAGTTGATTCGGCTATATGATACATGGGAATGGGAAAAGAATAATGAAATGAAAGCAAAACAGCTAAATGATTTATTCTCGCTCCTTTCACTTGATGATTTTGAAGGAAAGATGCTTGCGAGACTGAAGACTGAGGGTTCATTTTCATTTAATGAGTTTGAACAGCAGCTGCTCAAAATGGAAGAAGAGAAAATAAATCGATATATTCGCAAGAAAAATCGTGAACTAATCCAAACGTTTATTGATGACCATTGTGTCGGAATTGTTCATGCTGAAATGTATCATTCTGAACTAGGGAATGAGCTTGGTAAGGAAAATAGTCATCTTGATTATATTGTGATTCTGAACATGGGCGGGAAAAAGGTGAGCTTCCGAACGATTCATGATCATGTGGATGTTTCTGAAGTTGCTGGTAAATTTGGCGGTGGCGGACATGTGAAGGCTTCGGGCTGCACGATGAATGAAACAGCCTATAAGCTGTTTGTTCAGGAGGTTTTTCCACTTGACCCGTCAAGGCTTGATGCACCCAAAAATCAGTATAATCTTAAGAATAATCCAGAAGGCTCACTTTATGAAAATAACAATCGTGAAAAATGGTTTATTAAGGAGCATAATCAGCAATGGATTGTTGAAAATGGCAGCAAAACATTACCGCTGACCTTTAACAGCTTTACGGAAGCGGAACACTTCGTTAAAAGGCAATACAATGCTGCATTATCAAGAGATGATCAATATATGGAATATCTTAAGAATATCAAAGGGAAAGCATAAGAAATCATTTATTTCGGCAATATAAGGGTGGAGGTGTTTCAATATGAGTAAACGAAAGCAAGATCCATCCAAAATAGGACTAAGCTCATCTCGTGTAGAAGGTCAAGGAACAACAACAATGGAAACAGGCATGAGAGAGGTATCCTCTGCACGAAAAAAAACAAAGCAATCATAATAAAACGCAAAGGGATAATCCCTTTGCGTTTTGTTTTGCAAGAAATGTTTAGCTTTGGTACATGTCAGCGATTTGTTTCTGTAGGTCGCTGTCTTCTAAATACTCATCATAGGTCATTTGTTTATCTACCATACCGTTCGGTGTAATTTCTATAATACGGTTAGCAATTGTCTGGATGAACTGATGATCATGAGATGAGAAGATCAGGGATCCTTTAAAGGCAATAAGTCCGTTATTGAGAGCGGTGATCGATTCAAGATCCAGGTGGTTCGTCGGTTCATCTAATAATAATACATTTGCCCCGCTTAGCATCATTTTTGAAAGCATACAGCGTACTTTTTCTCCACCAGAAAGAACACTGGCCTTTTTCATCACTTCTTCGCCTGAGAATAGCATTCTTCCTAGAAAACCTCTTAAAAAGCTTTCGCTTTCATCCTTTGGTGAAAATTGACGCAGCCAATCAACTAGGTTTAAATCACTGTTTTCAAAGTAGCGGGAATTATCTTTTGGAAAATAAGCTTGTGAGGTTGTCACTCCCCACTTAAATGAACCGCTATCAGGTTCCATTTCTCCCATTAGAATTTTGAATAAAGTCGTTTTAGCTGTTTCATTTGTGCCTACAAGGGCAATTTTGTCATCTTTATTCATAATGAAGCTTATATTGTCTAAAATCTTCTCGCCATCGATGGTTTTGGAAATACCTTCAACTCGTAATAAATCATTGCCGATTTCACGATCCGGAGTAAACCCAACGTATGGATAACGACGGGAGGATGGCCTAATATCATCTAGTGAAATTTTATCTAGTAATTTTTTTCGCGACGTCGCTTGCTTAGATTTAGATGCATTCGCACTAAAGCGGGCGATAAAGTTTTGCAACTCTTTAATTTTTTCTTCTTTTTTCTTATTAGCATCCTGTGCCATTTTTAATGCTAATTGGCTTGATTCATACCAGAAGTCGTAATTTCCTACATAGATTTGAATTTTTCCAAAGTCAAGGTCTGCAATGTGGGTACAGACTTTATTTAAGAAATGACGATCGTGAGAAACGACAATCACTGTGTTTTCAAAATTGATTAGAAATTCCTCAAGCCATTGAATGGCTTTAATATCAAGGTGGTTGGTTGGCTCATCCAGTAACAGTACATCAGGTTTTCCAAATAAAGCTTGGGCAAGCAGAACCTTTACTTTTTCAGCTCCAGAAATATCAGCCATTTTTTTTTGGTGAAGCTCCTCTTCAATCCCAAGACCTTTTAATAGAATGGCGGCATCTGATTCTGCTTCCCATCCATTCAATTCGGCAAATTCTCCCTCAAGTTCAGCTGCTTTCATGCCATCCTCATCTGTAAAGTCAGCTTTCATATATATGGCATCTTTTTCCTGCATTACTTCATAAAGGCGGCTGTGACCCATGATGACGACCTTCAAGACCTCTTCATCTTCATATTCAAAATGGTTTTGTTTTAATACAGCTAAGCGTTCACCTGGACCTAATTGTACAGAGCCTGATTGTGGTTCAAGATCGCCGGATAAAATTTTCAAAAACGTGGATTTTCCTGCACCGTTCGCTCCGATTAATCCATAGCAATTTCCTGGTGTAAATTTAATATTAACATCTTCGAATAATTTGCGGTCTCCATAACGAAGACCAACGTTGCTTACAGTAATCATTTCAGTTTATTCCTCCAAAAAACACAATATGAACCGATTATACCATTTTTGCAGAGGAAGAACACCTTTCATGGATACATTCATAAATGGAGCTGTATACAGCTGGAAATTGAAGGAGGATTTGCAGTCAGTGGCTAATAATAAGGTTGTAAATTTTATGAAAGTTTTAAATTATTGCAGGAAAACAGTGAACTGAACTCGTATTTATATAGTTAGGAACAGCGGTTGTCATCCATTTAACATTGTTTGTTCATATTTTATTAATATTTGCCATGTACAATAAAATCATAGAGATCATTTAAAGGGGTTTTTAGCATGCCTAGCAGACAGCTCATTGATTTGGTGAATAGGTTAAGGAAGTCGGGGATACAAATAAGCTTTTCTGAGCCTCGTTCCAAAATATCATTGTATTTACCTGATAACACTGATTTACCCCGGGAAATAGGAGACAAATCGCTTCAACAGGACGGGAAAAGAACTAGACATTTAACAGTATTGACGATTATTTAAATGAAAACAGGCAAGATGGACATCCTTGCCTGTTTTATTGTATCGATGGATGACTTAAATTTCAGCCATAATCTTATTATAAATGTCTTCTTTATTAAACTCCTCACCCATTGGAAACTTTTTAACATATTTGTTGTTTTCGTCAATTAGAAAGACGAAGGTACTATGAACATAAAAGCCATCGCCAGGGTCTCTATATTGAAATTGGAATGTATTAGCTAATTCCTGTATTTCGCGTTGGTCTTGTTTAATATTGTTTTGATCACCAGTTAAAATAATCCAGTTTCCATCATCCTCAATATCGAAGGTATCCATATATGTCAGCAACCGTTCCGGGGTATCTCTGTACGGATCAATGGTGATTGTAAGAAATTGAATCTCCTCACCATAGACACCTGCTGCTTTTAAGTCCTTTTTAAGCATATTCATTTTTAAAGTAGTGGTTGGACATATATCCGGACAATGGGTATACATGAATTCAACTAACTTTAGCTTCTTCTCTGATTTACTAAAATCATACTCTTCACCATGCATAGTAATAAGGGTAGTATCATCAGGCACTTTAGCAGATACATCTCTAACGATAAAATAGGAAATTCCTGCGGTAATTCCTATAAGGACAATGATAGCACTAAGAATATAAATCTTTTTCACGTTTTCCCCTCCCATGTTAAAGATATATAAAAAAGAGCAAGAATCATATGGATAAAATGTGAACATGAGTGATAATTCGCAAAATAAAGAACTGTTTCGCAAACAAGACATAGGAACAATTCCTTAAATAGAATAAACTTTGTGTTAAACATCATTATTATTGAAACCATGTTATAATAATATAGAAGAGAAAGTTCTGATCATGCTTATCATCCATTCCGCCCAAATGAAATGAACTGCTGCGAATTTTATGATTCGCTGTTAAATTTTTTCAATTTGTTCATACTAATAAGGATTCAATCAATTGTAATGTACTTACCATTTAATGGGTATGTATCCTAACCATGTATAGTTCATCCTTAAGGTTGTAGGAAAGAACTATCATCAAAAACTAGGGGGCGATTCCGATTTTTTTTAACAGAAAAGGTCAGGATGATAAATTGGAAAATATTATGGAGGATGTTGAGGTATACTCCTGTAGCGATTCCACTTGTAACGGCTGGATGAGAAAGGATTTTGCATCCGACGATTTAAAATGTCCTTTATGTGGACATGAAATGACAATGGAAATTCGGGAGCTGCCCAAGATATAAACTACACTTTTTGTGTAGTTTTTCTTTTATCTGATACAACCCGAATGCACTGGAAAGAGTTATCTTAATAAACATTATTCACAGAAAATTCACGATTGAAGCGTTTACAATAAGCGTTTATAAGCTATAATAAAAGTGTAGAAAAGATAAATAAACATTCTACAAAACAAGTTTAACACTTTTGGAGGCTCAACCATATAGTGTTCGTTTCGTTAAGAAATGAAAAAACTATATCCTTTCAAACAGAAAACGGCAAATAGTATTTTACGCAAGTAAATAAAATATCATTTGCTTGTTAGCACTGAAAGGCTGCCTCAAAAAAATTGAATACAAGGGGGAATTCAAACGGAATAGAGTTGACCATTCAGCCTATAGTATTGATACGAGCAAAACGAGGAATCTACTTTGAAATTAGGAACAATGTAAGTGAAAAGTAATTCAAGCTGCAAGAGACTTAATAAAGTTATCAAGCAAATAGTTCGGACAAATGTAAGTTTAAAGTTATGAGCACTAGGTTATAGCAAAATGCAAGCAGCTAAATAAAGTTACAAGTAGTGGTTATAGCAAAATGCAAGCAGCTTAAAAAGTTATGAGCAAATAGTTATGATAAAAAGCAAGAACTTAAAACGTTCTGGAGCAAAGTGTTATAACAAAAGCCAGCTTTAAAAGTTTCAGGCATAAGTGATAATTAAAGGTAAGTAGCTTAAATGGTTGCAAGCAATAGTGTATAACAAAGTAGCCAACAACTTATAAAGGTACGAGCATTAGTTTTACCATTGCAATAGCTTATAAAGGATCAGGCAATGTTATAACCAAGCAAAGGAACTTAACCAAGTCACAGGATGAGGAAAAGTAAGTAGCAGAAAGTTATAGCAAAATGCAAGCAGTAAAAAGTTTTGACAAGTATCTAATATTATTACGCTAATAATAAACTCTAAACCCAAAGGTCATCATACTCATAAAAGTGAAATCATTATTTCACTCAAGTAGATGATTAGGATTCCAATATACCTTGAAAACCCAGTTATCGATCGGGAGAATCGATAACATAGTAGTCAAAGAAATTGATAGCGAAACTGACACACATTGGCTGAAAAGCTAGTATAGTGAAATGAACGCATCTATATCGGAAAAGTGTTCGCATATCAGCTGATGACAAATGGTTGGGTCTCCAAAAGTGTTAATTAAAAATCCCTCCTTAACAGGAGGGATTTTTTGCTGTACAAACATCTGCAGCTGTATGAATAAAAATAGCTTGTGTGTAGTTATTCTGATTTTTTTGAGAGGCAGCGATCACATTCCATAATATGTGATTCAATTTGTTCGTTCACCGTTTGACCACACTCAGGACAAATTTTTAAAGTTTTTACGCTCATATTATCCTCCTCTTTTATAAAACAGTTTTATTGTTTTCCTATTGTTATGAAACAGTATATATCAAAAAAGCGGAATTGAAAACCGTTTTATCATAAAAAAACAGAAAATTTTTAATAATAAAATTTATTACACAACCGTATTCTCAAATGCAAACATTTATTTCCGTTTTAGTTTTTTGTGAATAGGTTTTCTCTAACCTAAAAGGGATGTATGAGAAGGTAGGCGAGAGAGTCAACTGATGCTAAAGATATACTTTTCAATTATTATTAATTTACGCTAATATAAGTAAATAAAAGAATAAACTCTTCTTATAGATTCGAGGGGAAGAAATGGAAAGGTTTCAACCAGTATGGAATATAATGAAAAAAGTCTGGTCGCGATTAAGTCCTCCAATCATTAAGTTTTTCAAGCGAACGATAGCACTCATTAGTGCTTTCTGGAAAAGGAAGCATTTGACCCAGATTTTAATCTTAAGCAGTCTTACGGTTGTATTATTGACTATTCTCTTTTTTGCTTTTACAGCCTCACAGGCAAATGTCCAATCGCTCAGAGAAGGATTAACACAAACCACGGTCATTTATGATAAGGATGGGGATGTAGCAACAAAAGTTGATACGAACCGGACGGAAGGAATTGATGTGAAGGACCTGCCAGAACATGTACCTAATGCGGTGATTGCGATTGAGGACCGCCGTTTTATGGAGCATAATGGGTTTGATTTAAAGGGTTTGACTAGAGCGTTTTTTAATAATCTTTTTGCTGGAAGGATTACAGGCGGAGGCAGTACCATTACACAACAATTAGCCAAAAATGCTCTCCTTTCCCCTGAACAAACCTATCGTCGCAAAATTGAGGAATTATTTTTGGCTGTGGAAATTGAAAAAAACTATTCAAAAGACGAGATTTTGAGTATGTATTTAAATCAAGTGTTTTTTGGTAGTGGTTCATGGGGAATCGACCAGGCAGCAAGAAAATATTTTAATAAGGATATTGGCTCGGTAACCATCAGTGAAGCTGCCCTTTTAGCCGGTCTCCTGCAATCACCATCAGCGCTTGACCCCTACCGGCATTATGAGAGGGCAATAGAGAGAAGAAATGTCGTTCTTTATAGTATGAAAGAGCTGAGCATGATTACAGATAAAGAATACACTGATGCGAAGAATGAAAGGATTATTTTAGAAGACGGCGGCGGAAGCTATATAAAACGGGAATTTCCCTATTATGTTGATGCGGTATTGGACGAGGCCATTGCTAAATATGGACTTACCCAGGAAGAAATCATGACTAGGGGTTATCGTATTTATACTGAAATGGATCAAAATATACAGTCGATGCTAGAGAATGTTTATCAGCGTGATTCAGTGTTTCCGACTGGAAAGGGAGGCACACTTGTGCAAAGTGGGTCTGTTCTACTAAATCCTCAATCAGGCGGAGTTCTTGGATTAGTTGGAGGCAGAGGTGATTATGTTTTTCGTGGCTTTAACAGGGTTACACATATGAAGGCACAGCCAGGATCGACAATAAAGCCACTTGCGGTCTATACGCCAGCACTTGAAGAAGGGTATGAAACAACATCAATTCTTAAGGATGAACCATTGAAAATGGGTGACTATGCACCGGAGAATTTCTCACATACCTTCCAAGGTGAAGTCCCGATGTATGAAGCTGTTGAACAATCCTTGAATGTTCCTACTGTTTGGCTGTTAAATGAAATTGGCTTAGAAAAAGGAATTGCTTCATTAGAAAAGTTCGGTATTACACTTGAAAAAGAAGACCATTACCTTGGAATTGCACTAGGCGGGATGAGGAAAGGGATTTCGCCGCTACAGCTTGCTGAGGCATATAGCGTATTTGCGCATGAAGGGAAAAGAGAGGAAGCTCATTTTATCACGAAAATTATTGGTCCAACAGGCAATGAAATTGCAGAGTACAAAAAAGAAACAACAAGAGTCACAACCAAAAGGGTTGCTAACGAGATGAATTCTATGCTGCTTGGTGTGGTTGAGTCTGGAACAGGCAAAGGTGCCCAGATACCAGGGCTTGTGCTTGCTGGAAAAACAGGGTCTACTCAGCTACCTTATCATGATATCAATGGTACTAAAGATCAATGGTTTGTTGGCTATACGCCGAATATCGTCGGAGCGGTCTGGCTTGGTTATGACCAAACGGATAGAGAGCATTATTTAGCTTCCAGCAGTTCAGAAACCGTGGTACCCATTTTTAAAACGATTATGGAAAGTATTAAGCCCTATATTGAATCGGCAGAATTCACTACCGAATCTGTTCGTACTCAACAGGCAGAGGAGGGCCCTGATTTTGAACGACTTCTTAAAGAACAAAGTGATAAATGGAGAGAGGTATTTCGAGAAGAAGCTCCTAAGTGGAAGGAGAAATTAGATCAAGGAATCGATAAAGCTGGTGAAAAGGGCAGGCAGTTAAAAGATAATATTGAAAATTTTATTAATCCTTAAAAAGACAGCATGGTCATTCGATAAAAAATGACAAAATAAATATTTTTCAAAATAATTTATCTTTAAAATCTGCCAATTTGTGATAAAGTATTACTATCAGATTTTTCATATTTAGTTTTATATGTAGATTGGAGACGAAAATCATGTCAAACGAAAACATTAGTATCACCCTAACCACCAATAAAAAACAAAAACCTGATGTTCATAATCTTGTATTCGGTAAGGTTTTTACTGATCATATGTTTGTGATGGATTATTCATCAGAAAAAGGCTGGCATGATGCACGTATCATCCCTTATCAACCTATTACAATCGAACCATCAGCCATGATTTTCCATTATGGACAAACCGTTTTCGAGGGTTTAAAGGCGTATTACTCAGTTGAAGGGAAAGTGCTGCTATTTAGACCTGAAAAAAATATGCAAAGATTAAATCAGTCAAATGACCGACTTTGTATTCCAAAGATTGATGAAGAGCTTGCACTTCAGGCATTAAAAGAACTTATTACTATTGATCGTGATTGGATTCCGCAGGCTGAAGGGACATCACTATATATTCGACCATTTATTATCTCAACTGAGCCGACTCTTGGCGTTCATCCTGCTAACAACTATAAATTTATGATTATTATGTCACCAGTTGGTTCTTATTATCAAGAAGGCATTCATCCAGTTAAAATAGCAGTTGAAAATCAATATGTCCGCGCGGTAGCCGGTGGAACAGGGCAGGCGAAAACGGCCGGTAACTATGCATCTAGTTTAAAAGCACAGGAAGTGGCTGAGGAGCTCGGCTATTCGCAGGTATTATGGCTTGATGGTGTCGAAAGAAAGTATATTGAAGAAGTTGGGAGTATGAATATTTTCTTCAAAATTAATGGAGAAGTCATTACACCTGAATTAAACGGCAGTATTTTACCAGGAATTACAAGAGATTCAATCATCCATTTACTTAAGCATTGGAATATTCCTGTGACTGAAAAAAGAATCTCGATTGATGAAGTATATCAAGCCTATCAAGATGGTTTATTAGAAGAAGTTTTTGGAACAGGAACAGCCGCGGTTATTTCACCAGTTGGTGAGTTATTTTGGAATAATGAGAAGTTAATCGTAAATGGTGGCAAGACTGGTGAATTATCTATGAAGTTATATAACACTTTAACAAGCATTCAACTTGGCGAAAAGCCTGATCCATTTGGCTGGGTCGTGGAAGTTGAGAAGAAAGTTGAACATAAATAGACTGATTTTTCTAAGGGGAGAGAAAAACCTGAATGATTAAAGCGATTTTTTTTGATCTAGACGATACGCTTCTATGGGATCAACGAAGTGTGAAGGAAGCCTTTTCGGCTACATGTCAAGTAGCTGCTGAAAAATATCCTGTTGATCCTGAGAAGCTTGAAGCATCTGTTCGGGAAGAGGCGAGAAAGCTGTATGCGAGCTATGAAACCTATCCCTTTACGCAAATGATTGGAATCAACCCTTTTGAAGGATTATGGGGAAATTTTTTAGATGATCATGATCAATTCCGAAAAATGAAGGATATTGTTCCGGGTTATCGAAAAGAATCATGGAAAAGAGGCCTTGCTCAGCTTGGTATTGATGACGATGATTTTGCTACCCTCTTAGCTGAGCGCTTTCCGGAAGAAAGACGTAAAAAACCGTTCGTATATGAAGATAGCTTTACTATATTAGATGAATTAAAAGGTAAATATAAATTATTGCTTCTTACTAATGGATCTCCGGATTTGCAGCAAACGAAGCTTACCATTACGCCAGAGCTTGTTCCATATTTTGACGAGATCGTCATCTCAGGTGCCTTTGGAAGAGGGAAACCAGATCCTTCTATTTTTGAACATGCTGTTTCATTGCTTGGGGTACAAAAGGATGAGGTATTAATGGTTGGAGATAATTTGATGACAGATATCTTAGGTGCTTCTCGAGCAGGAATAAAGTCCGTTTGGATTAACCGTACAAATAAAAATCGTAATGAAGTAGTGCCAGATTATGAAATGAAAGAATTAAGTGACCTGTTTAATATTTTAGACAGTCTTAACGTGAAAGAAACGAAATAAATAGCCATTTAGCAAAAGCCTCGGATTCAATGAACCGAGGTCTTTTCTTAATTCATAGTTGAGATTCTAATTAGTATAATGGCTGAAAAGAACGAAAGGGTGATTAGAGTGGGAAAATCTTTAACAGGAAAGAAAATTGTACTCGGAGCTTCACGTAAAATAGAAGAAATGACGGCTTTAATTGAAAAGCAGGGCGGGACAGCGCTTGTACGCACATTACAGGGGACCGTTTTTAAGGCGGACGCGGAAGTAAGAGACAGTCTGCTTGCATTTACTGAAACAGGAGCGGATTGGGTAATTTTCACAACGGGGATTGGCTTTCAAACCTTGCTGGAGCTTGCAGAAGAATCAGGAAGGAAGGAAGCATTTATTAAACAGCTCCAAAAAGCGAAAATAGCGACTAGAGGTTATAAAGCGGCCGCAGCTCTTAAACAGTATGGATTAATGAATGTAGCTTCCGATGATGATGGTACTACGCAGGGTTTGATACGGCAATTAAAGGAGGTCGATTTTTCTGGGCAACGTGTAACCGTGCAGCTACATGGTGAAAAGGCACCCGGATTAATGAACTTCTTAGCAGAAAAAGGAGCAGTAACAACCCAGCTTCTGCCTTATCAGCATATCCCGCCAGTATCCGACACCGTTGATACGCTTTGTCAGGAAATCTTAGCTGGAGAGGTTGATGCGGTTTGTTTTACAACAGCTATTCAAGCTCATTCACTGTTTAGCTTTGCGCAGGAGAAGGGGATAAGCGGTCAGTTACTGACAGCTTTCGAGAGTCAAACGGTTGCAACTGCGGTAGGAAAGGTGACTGCTGAGGCATTGCGTGAGGTGGGAGTTAATCGGATCGTAGTTCCTACCCATGAGAGAATGGGTGCGATGATTGTAGAATTGGCGAATTACTATGACGAGAAGAAAGAATGAGGAAGCATGTTTCCTTATCTTTGTGTAATGATGTAAAAAATGATATGATTATTTTGTTTGTTTCATTAATTATAAAGGAGTTGGATACAAATGACTAAAAAGGGATACATACAAATGCAAAACGGCGAAAAAATTGAATTTGATTTATATCCGAATGAGGCACCAAATACAGTTGCGAACTTTGAAAAGCTAGCGAACAGCGGTTTTTATAACGGTGTCACTTTTCACCGTGTCATTCCTGGCTTCGTCTCACAAGGGGGAGATCCAACGGGAACTGGCGCAGGCGGACCTGGTTATACAATCAAATGTGAAACTGAAGGAAATCCACATAAGCATGAAGTAGGCTCTTTATCTATGGCGCATGCAGGCAGAGACACCGGTGGTAGTCAATTTTTTATCGTCCATGAGCCACAGCCTCATTTAAACGGAGTACATACTGTTTTCGGTAAGGTAACTTCAGGAATGGATACAGTCCTTGCTATGAAAAATGGCGATGTAATGGAAAAAGTTGAGGTCTTTGAAGCGTAAGTAAATACTCGTTGAAAAAGCAGCTAAGTTCAGAACTTAGCTGCTTTTTCATGCACAAACAACAGTTAAATGAAGTGAAATGATTTATATTTATACAATTTTATGATTAATTATTGACTTTTCTCAAAAATAAAGTATGATAATAACCATTAAAGATAAATCGATAAAGGTGAGGGCAACAATGGTTGAAATCAGAAGGGCGAAAATTTCAGATATTGACAGATTGCATGAGCTAATCCATATTTATTCAGAACAAGAGGTACTGCTGCCGAGAACGAAGGAATCACTTTATCAAAATATTTTTTCTGTCTTTGTAGCTGAGAAGAATGGAGAAGTGGTGGGATCGGCAAGCTTAACGATTCTTGATAAGGATTTAGCAGAAATCCGTTCACTCGTTGTTGATACCTCTGCACTTAAGAGTGGGATTGGAAAAATGCTCGTAGAAAGAATTGTTGAGGAAACGAAGCGATTAGGAATTGAAAAGCTCATTTCTTTGACGTACCAGGTGGATTTCTTTCGAAAATGCGGTTTTGAAATCACTGTAAAGGATAAAATGCCGCAAAAGGTATGGAAGGATTGTATTACTTGTCCAAAGCTTCATCACTGTGATGAGGTTGCTATGATTCTGTATGTGAAAGATAATATCTGTGTATAAGTGAGTGAATCGAGTTACAAAAAAGGCTGTTCCCTAGGTGTCAGGTGCCTACAATGATTTTTACATTGTAGTCCCTGACATCTTTTGGGACAGCCTTGTTCTATATTATAGAGCTTTTAACGTATCAGTTAGTACGGGTACGATTTGTTTTTTACGCGAAACTACCCCTTTTAGAACAGCGGTGTTGTTATCAAGCTTCACATTAAAAGCTGTTTCAACCGCACTAGTCATTTTTCCAAGCGCAAGTCCAACAGAATCATTAGTTAAGATATCTGTCACAACAAATAAGAATAAATCAAGATTTTCGTCTGCGATGGCCTTTGTTATCGCTTCTTCAATCTCTTTTTTCTGATCAAGTACATCTTTTGTATCCACGGCATTCACTTGTGCAATTTTAACTTTGTAATTGCCCATGTCAAAGCCTTTTGCATCAAGGGTAATTAACTGTTCAACCGTTTTATCACTAAGGTCTGCACCTGCTTTTAGCATATCCAGACCGTAATTCTCTGCATCAACACCAGCAATTTCGGCTAATTCACGTGCTGCAGCCTTATCCTGCTCCGTGCAGGTAGGTGATTTGAATAATAAAGAATCAGAAATAATGGCTGAAAGCATTAATCCAGCGATTTCTTTCTTAATTTCAACACCATGTTCCTTATAAAGCTTGTTTAGGATGGTAGTAGTACAGCCTACTGGCTCAGCGCGATAAAATAATGGATCGCTCGTTTGGAAATTGGCAATGCGGTGATGGTCAATGACCTCAAGAATCCGAACTTGATCAATGTCGTCAGCACTTTGCTGGCGCTCGTTATGGTCAACTAGGATTACCTGATTGGTTTCAGGCGCCACTTTCTCTACTAGTCGTGGTACGTTAACTTGGAAATAATCTAATGCGTATTTTGTTTCACCATTAATTTCGCCAAGTCGGACAGGCTCAGCGTTGAATCCAAGCTCAGATTTTAAATTTGCATAAGCAATAGCAGAACAGATTGAGTCTGTATCCGGGTTTTTATGTCCGAGAACTAGAATTTTTTCCATATGTATGCTCCTTACTGAAATAATAATTTTGGAAACTATCGTCATAATCTAGATAAGTTTCAACAAACATATATTAACACATTTTTAACAAAAAATAGTCAATTTTAATTCATATTTTATCCATTTCCTATTTAATTAGTCAGATTTGTGGGTAATGCCGAAGAAAATCATCATTTTAGCGAATAAATCCATCCTGCCGAAAGGGACCAATTGTCCAAACAACTAATATAATAATAAAAGAACAAATGATTTGTCAGCTTAAACTAAAAAGAGTAAGATAGAAAAAATATCTTCAGGTTCCTTGTACCGATTTCATTTTTATGACTGGAGGGAGACGTATGAGAGATGTTTGTTTAACGGATATTTTTAACCACCATATAGCCCAAAAATATGTTACCCGGTCTGGTTTGGTTCATGCTATTGCGTGTGCTTACCATGCATACAGGTATGCTAAAGAGCAGAATGTTGATGTGGATAGTGCGGCAAAAGCTGCTTTCCTGCATGATATTGGACATTATACTTGGTACAAAAATGGCAAATGGGATTACGATTTATATCGACAGAATGATATCCATGCCATCAAAGGGGCAGAAAGAGCTCATAAATTATTGATTCGATTAGGTGAAAATCCTGTAAAGGCAAAGGAAATCGCCCTAGCTATTCTGTTTCATACTGATTCTTACTTCCCAGGAGGTGAAATTGTTCGGACGCCGCTCCAGGAAATAGTTAAACGGGCGGATGAAAAGGATGAAGAGCCTGGGGGCAGTCATCACTATCGGCAAATTGAAAGCAACCGGGCGTATCGACTATTACAGCGATTAGATCAGAAAATAGATAAAGTGTATGCTGAAAAATATATTTAAGTCTGGCTAAATTAGCCGGACTTATTTCAATTAACAACATTTCGCTCCTATAAGAATAATCCTCTCCCAATTGGAATATGTCTAAACATGTGCAGTAACAATAAAGGGGGATGGAACCTGATGTCTTCTCACGTACACAAAATGGAGGTAAATGTCCCGATTGATAAGGTATGGAAATTTGTTGAATCGATGGATGCATGGGCACCGCTTATTCCAGGCTATATTGAGCATGAAATGATAAATGAAAGAGAATCGAACTGGACGTTTAAAAGTGCTTTTGGAATTCTTAAGAAGAAGATTCAGCTAAAGGTAAATATAACGAATTGGATAGAACCGGAGAGAGTTACATTTGATATAATGGGAATTAATGAAAAACTAAATGGTCATGGTTATTTTAAAGCGGTCAAAATATCTGATAATAGAACGAGTATGACTGGATATTTGGAAATCACAGCTGGTGGAAAGCTGGCCAAGGTAATGAACCCACTTCTAAAGACTAGTATCCCAGAAATGACGGAAGAACTCACACTTGCTGTGGGACAAAAAATAGAGGATATCGTTAATCGTTGATTTTTTTTGTGAAAAAAACATTATTTTATTAATAAACTATTTTAATATTTAAAAAGGATAGATAATAAAGGCAAAAGCCTATTTATCTATCCTTTTTTGATATATAATGGTTTTGATTTCCTTTCCTATTATCTGCTCTTTGTAAATTTGTTCACTTTTTAACGAAAAAAATGTTCACGAGCTTTTTTAAATGTGTTATTCTATATTCATAAAAAGTATAACATATTTAATCGATGTTTAGGATTAATGATCATGTTGTCTTGATAAGTTAATGTTTGGTTTGGATAGTTTGGCTTTCTTTTTTATTAGCAGATGGTAGCGCTTTATAAACTACATCTCATTTCATTGAATTTATGATATCCCTCGGTTATAGAAAAGGGTGTGAGTATTATTTTATCAGAAAAAGAAGTTGTGTACGTTGTTTCAGACTCTGTAGGTGAAACTGCGGAATTTGTTGTAAAAGCTGTCGCAACCCAATTTAATGGGGGGTATGTGGACATACGCAGGCATTCTTATGCAGAGGACAAAGAAGATATTGAAGAAGTTCTTGCGATGGCAAGGCAGACAAACTCTATTATTGCTTATACGATTGTGATTCCACAGTTAAAGAGATATCTAGATCAGCGTGCTAATGAAGAGGGAATAATCGCTGTCGATCTCTTGAATCCACTCATGGAATCCTTTATGAAAAGATTTAAAAAAGAGCCAAATCATCAGCCAAAATTAATGAGACAGCTTGATGATGAATATTTTCGTCGTGTAGAAGCGATTGAATTCGCTGTTAAATATGATGATGGTCGTGATCCTCGTGGGGTTATGCGGGCGGACATTGTCTTAATCGGTGTTTCGCGAACATCCAAAACACCATTGTCAATGTATTTGGCACACCAGGGATTTAAGGTGGCAAATGTCCCGTTAGTACCGGAGGTTTCACCACCAGAAGAACTTTTTAAAGTTCCACGAAATAAGTGTGTTGGTTTAGTGATCACACCAGATAAATTGAACGAAATTCGCAAAGAGCGTCTAAAATCACTTGGTCTAAGGTCGGAGGCGAACTACGCTAGCTTTGAAAGAATTCTTGAGGAACTTGAGCATTCTGAGAAAGTCATGAAGCGGGTAGGCTGTCCGGTAATTAATGTATCTAACAAGGCTGTGGAAGAAACAGCCAATCTTATCATAGATATTTTGAAAAGTGAGAGGAGCAGGTAATAATGAATAAGTTTGTTTACTTATTTAATGAAGGAAATAGTGAAATGAAAGACTTATTAGGGGGAAAAGGGGCAAACTTGGCTGAAATGACGAATATCGGTTTACCTGTTCCATTTGGTTTTACCATTTCTACCCAAGCTTGTAATGATTATTATGATGCCGGTAAAAAAATATCTCAATACGTAGAAGAACAAATTATAGCGGCGCTTCAAACACTTGAGGATAAATCAGGAAAAAGATTAGGTGACCCGTCCAATCCATTATTGGTTTCTGTTCGTTCAGGTTCTGTTTTTTCTATGCCTGGAATGATGGATACAGTATTAAACCTTGGTATGAACGATGACACCGTAAAGGGTGTTGCCACTTTAACGGAAAATGCCCGCTTTGCTTATGATTCTTACCGCCGCTTTATTCAAATGTTTAGTAATGTAGTACTTGGCATTGACAGCTTTTATTTTGAGCAATATTTAGAAGAAACCCGTGAAGCAAAGGGCTATCAGGCAGATCCTGAATTAACGGCTGAGGATTGGAAGGAAGTTATAGTTGGTTATAAAGAAATTGTAAAAAAACATACGAAAAGTGATTTCCCTCAGGAGCCAAAAGCGCAATTATTCCTGGCTATTAATGCTGTTTTTGATTCATGGAACAATCAGCGTGCGATTATTTACCGTCGCTTGAACAAAATTCCTGATCATTTAGGTACGGCTGTAAATATCCAAAGCATGGTATTTGGTAATATGGGAAATGATTCTGGTACAGGTGTTGCCTTTACACGTAACCCATCAACAGGTGAAGCTACTCTTTATGGTGAATACTTAATCAATGCACAAGGAGAAGACGTGGTGGCAGGAATTCGTACACCACAGCCAATTCACGTGCTTCAAAAAGACATGCCTGAAGTGTATGAAAAGTTTACGGCGACATGTCAATTACTTGAAAAACATTATAAAGATATGCAAGATATCGAATTTACCGTTGAGCGTGGCGAATTATTTATTCTGCAAACACGAACAGGTAAACGAACAGCACAGGCTGCGATTCGTATTGCTGTTGAAATGGTAAAGGAAGGGATTATTGATAAGGAGACAGCTATACTACGTGTTGATCCAGAGCAGTTAGATCAGCTTCTTCACCGTCGCATTGATGATACATTTGTACGTAAACAATTAGCTAAAGGTTTACCTGCCTCACCGGGGGCTGCTACAGGTTCAGTGGTATTTGATGCAGACGAAGCGGAGCAGTTAGGGAATGATGGGAAAAAGGTTATTCTTGTTCGTCCTGAAACAACACCGGATGATATTCACGGAATTGTGGCTTCGCAGGCAATTGTGACTAGCCGTGGTGGAATGACAAGTCATGCTGCCGTTGTAGCCCGTGGAATGGGGAAGGCCTGTATTTGTGGTTGTGAAGCATTAAAAATAGATTTAGCTGGAAAGAAATTTACTGTCGGCGATACCGTTGTTCAATATGGTGATGTCATTACCATTGATGGTTCAACAGGCGAAATCATGCTTGGAGAAATACCAATGATTGATCCGCAGCTTTCTGAAGAGTTCCAATTATTGCTTTCATGGGCAGATGAAACAAGAAAGCTTGGTGTTCGTGCGAATGCTGACAATCCTGAAGATGCTGCGAAAGCACTGGAATTTGGGGCAGGCGGAATCGGACTTTGCCGTACCGAGCATATGTTTATGGATCCAAAACGGATACCGATTGTACAGGAAATGATATTGGCAGAAAACTACGAAGAGCGTATGAGTGCATTAGATAAATTATTACCAATGCAGCAGAGTGATTTTGAAGGTATTTTTGAAGCCATGCAAGGTCTTCCGGTTACGATTCGTTTACTTGATCCTCCAATGCATGAGTTTTTACCTGATAAAGAAGAGCTTCTAGTAGAAGTAACAAAGCTGCAAATGACAGCACCAGATTCTTCCCAATTAAAAGAGAAGGAATACTTATTGAAAAAAGTAAATCAGCTAGCCGAGTTTAACCCGATGCTAGGACATCGCGGCTGTCGTTTAGGTATGATATTCCCTGAAATATACGAAATGCAGGCAAAAGCTATTTTCAATGCGGTTGTAACATTAATCAGCAAAGGTCTGGAAGTAAAGCCGGAGATTATGATTCCACTTGTTGGCCATGTGAATGAGCTGAAAGCGATGCGCCAGCTTGTTGTTGAAACCGCTGAAAAAGTGAAGCAAGAAGCAGGCAAGGAATTTGATTACTTAGTAGGAACTATGATTGAAGTTCCACGTGCTGCTCTTACAGCAGATCAAATCGCTGAAGAAGCTGATTTCTTCTCCTTCGGTACAAATGATTTAACGCAGACAACCTTCGGCTACAGTCGTGATGATGCAGAAGGTAAGTTCCTGCAATCCTATATCGAGCAAAAGGTTCTTCCTGAAAATCCATTTGCTGTGCTTGATCAACAGGGTGTTGGTAAACTAGTTGAAACAGGTGTTAAGCTTGGACGTCAAGTGAAGCCTAATTTAAAAACAGGGATTTGTGGTGAACATGGCGGTGAAAAATCCTCCATTGCCTTCTGCTATGAAGCAGGTTTAGATTATGTAAGCTGTTCACCATACCGAGTGCCTTTAGCACGTCTTGCTGCAGCTCAAGCAACAATTCGTCATGAACAAACGGACGAAAAGGAAACCATTGGTTCAAAATAAACGGTCAGATAGAGAGCATCTCCTTAACGGTGCTCTCTATTTCTTTTTCATGTACAATTGAAAATAGAATTGTTATGATATCGATGGCAGACTGCAGTGTATAAGAAAGTTGTTCTATGACTCTATAATATAATTTACCGTTTTACATATAAGGAGCTGATATAATTGAAGGCACAAGTTATTCATTCATTTGGTGAACCTTCCGTATTTCAAGTAGAAGAGGTACCAATGCCGACGGTAACACCAGGTCATCTGTTAATTGAGGTGAAGGCTACCAGTGTGAACCCGATTGACACGAAAATCCGCAGCGGTTTGGTGCCGGCTGTTTCTCCGGCTTTTCCAGCCATCCTGCATGGTGATGTTGCTGGAATTGTCGCAGAAGTCGGAGAAGGTGTGACTGAATATAAACCTGGTGATGAAGTATATAGCTGTGCAGGCGGGTTTAAGGGAACAGGTGGGGCTCTGGCGGAATTCATGCTTGCAGACGTTAGGTTAGTGGCTCATAAACCGAAAAATTTAACGATGGAGGAAGCGGCAGCTATTCCGCTTGTAGCCATTACAGCCTGGGAAGCCTTGTTTGACCGTGCTCAAATATCCGCCGGAGATGAAATATTAATTCATGGAGCAGCAGGTGGTGTTGGACACGTAGCTATTCAATTAGCGAAGTGGGCAGGTGCAAAAGTGTATACGACAGCATCAAACATGAAAAAGCTTGAGTTGGCTAAAGAGCTTGGAGCCGATGTTGCGATAAATTATAAGGAAACATCAGTACAGGAGTATGTCGAAAAGTATACGAATGGGAAAGGGTTCGATTATATTTTTGATACAGTGGGAGGAGAAAATTTGGATCGGTCCTTCGCTGCTGCCGCCTTACATGGAACAGTAGTTGCGATTGCAGCCAGGTCTACGCATGATTTAACCCCGCTTCATTCAAAAGGATTAAGTTTTCATGTTGTTTTCATGCTTTTGCATATTTTAAATGAAAATCACCGCAAGCAGAATGGCCATTTCTTAAAGCAAATCACGGAGATTATTGAAGAAGGAAAGCTTCGACCGTTAATCGATCCCAAACGCTTCACTTTTGATGAAGTTGCAGAAGCTCATCGTTATTTAGATTCAAATCAGGCAATGGGGAAAATCGTCTTAACTAATAATTGGTCGCAATAAAATCGTCAATAATAATATTATGTAAACTAATATAAGGAATAGTATGAGGATGATTAAACAATGAATATTAAAAGATTATGTGAAATGCAAAAGATTCTTGATGAAAGAATCGTTAGAGAGCATAGCCTAGAGGGGAAAAATATAGCAGAAAATAAAGTGCTTGCTCTTCTTGTAGAAATTTCTGAATTAGCCAATGAAACTCGCTGTTTCAAACATTGGAGTACTAAGGGAGCAAGTGAGAATCAAGTATTATTAGAGGAATATGTGGATTCGCTGCACTTTTTCTTAAGTATTGCGAATGATTACGAATATGATGTAGACCGATTATTAGAGATTTATACAAACGAACTAAAGCAAGCAGGTGAGGAAAGAACGCTTGTAGCCAGTTTTATTCTTGTGACAGAGAAGATTGTCATGATGAATAAAGAAAAGGATGCCTATCATTATATTAATGCCTTTGTGGCCTATTTGGAGCTTGGCACTAGGCTCGGTTTCACCCCGGAAGAAATTGAACAAGCCTATATACGAAAAAATGAAATTAATCATCAAAGACAGGATAATGGCTACTAAGAAACAATGGCAATATTCAAAGCGAAATACAATCAAGGGGAACTGTAATGAAATTAGTATCATGGAATGTAAACGGTATAAGAGCGTGTGTTCGAAAAGGATTTCTAGATTATTTTGCCAATGTAGATGCAGATATCTTCTGTATACAGGAAACGAAGCTTCAGGAAGGGCAAATTTCTCTTGAACTAGATGGTTATCATCAGTACTGGAATTATGCTGAACGAAAAGGGTATTCTGGTACAGCTGTTTTTACGAAACAGAAACCACTTGCTGTAACCTATGGAATTGAACTAAAGGAACCTGATACAGAAGGTCGGGTCATAACGTTAGAATATAAGGATTTTTATGTTGTAAATGTATACACCCCAAATTCTAAACGGGATTTAACAAGGCTAGGTTATCGATTAGTTTGGGAAGATGCCATGAAGGAGCATTTAATCAAACTAAATCAGCATAAACCCGTCATCTTTTGTGGGGATTTAAATGTCGCTCATCAAGAAATTGATGTAAAAAATTCAAGGACGAATATTGGTAATTCTGGATTTACATTTGAAGAGAGAGGTAAAATGACTGATTTATTGGGCGCCGGCTTTATCGATAGCTTTCGGTATTTTTATCCGGACCGTACAGATATCTATACATGGTGGAGCTATATGAGTAAGGTGCGTGAGCGTAATATTGGCTGGAGAATAGATTATTTTCTTGTCTCGGATACATTAAAAACACAACTAAAGGATGTCTATATCCATTGTGATATTTTAGGCAGTGACCATTGCCCAATCATGCTGGAACTCCATGTTGAGTAGAAAAAAGCAGGATAGCTTTGAGCTAATCCTGCTTTTTTCGCAAAGATGCAATAATCCCTCGCATAAGATGAATAATAAAAAATAATTGGAAATGTAGAAACGTTCATGTTTGAAAATAAAGGTGGGAAAGTTAATGAACAAATTAGACTCTATTTATCCTGTTGCGATAGAGCGGGCGAAACAGAAGGTCCGGGATGATATTATTTTTTACTTGCAGAATCAAGAAAAGATACCAACCTTTACGGACTATATTCTACAACGTAAGCATTATATTGAACAAATTTGGGTCAACGTTTGGATTAATCAAGCTTCCAATAAAACGCCCCGCATTGAAAAAAAGGATTTTTTACGTAAGCAGGGCTTTGAGGTTGAAGGTGTGGATCGCAAGATAATCAATAAATTATTCCGCACTGAGATAAAAAACTACCAGCCTTTTCCGATTGAGGAGTGGCTTTATGATACATATGCACATGACGAAGCACAATGGAAGGGATTGTATGAAAGCGCAAGAGTTGATTTTCAAAAACGAAAGGCAGATGAGGAAATCGCGGAGAAAAAGGAGCAGGCAATTCTAGAAATCGAAACGGAGGTTTATGCACTGCTTAGAAAGCAACACCAATTGTTCTATTTATATACTCGAAAATTGGTTGCTGATTATCTTAAACGTGATTTTGAAACAAGAACAAAATATCAAAGGCTTTCAAGCGAGGTGATTGAAGAACGTCTGTTTCCGCAAGGATTTTTTCTATCAAAGGACTATCTAATGGTAAAGGAATTTTTTTCAGAAGTAACCGGTGAAATTCAAAAAAGCAATGATTGGAGTACGGGCTATGAATATGAAAACTACTATGACATTTATGACTATAGGATTCAGGAATATTTAGCTGAGATAGTACCAAAACAACTCATTCAGCAACTATTAACTCAAGATCTCAAGTATGAAGTTACCATATTGAAAGCCGCTGTATTAGAAATAGTCAATGAGCTCCTCTATGATTTAAGCGGTGAATTATTAGGCTATATTGAGGATGAGTATGTTGAGGATTTATTGAAACTGGCTGAAATTTCATTTGATGAGAAACTGCACGAAAAAATCTTTTTTGCAGATGTTCAATTAAGAGAGAAGAGAAAAGCGGCGGAACAGGCTGAGAAAGAAAGAAAAAAAGCAGAGGAAGCAAGAATTTTAAAGGATATCTTTGAATTTGAGTTTTTGCCACCGGCAGGCAGAAATATTCATTATGTGCTCCACATCGGCGAAACGAATACAGGAAAAACCTTTCAGGCACTACAAAGGATGATGAATGCTGAAAGCGGTCTCTATTTGGCACCGCTTCGATTGTTAGCGCTAGAGGTTTACGACTTTTTAAATGCGCACGGTACCCCATGTACCTTAAAAACGGGTGAAGAGGAAAAAGTAACGCCTGATGCCAAGCACATCTCCAGTACGGTTGAAATGTTTCATGAAAAGGATACTTATGATGTTGTTGTGATTGATGAAGCCCAGATGATTTCTGATAAGGACCGCGGATTTTCCTGGTATAAGGCCATTACAAGGGTTCAAGCTAAAGAGGTTCATATTATTGCGAGTAAGAATGCCCGCGAGATGCTACAGCAGCTGTTAGGTGAATCAGATATAGAGGTGCTAGAATATAAACGTGATATCCCTTTGGAAGTGGAAGAAAAGGAATTTAGAATCAAGCAAGTCAAAAAAGGCGATGCATTAATTTGTTTTTCAAGAAAACGTGTACTTGAAACGGCATCGCGTCTTCAGCAGGATGGTAAATCTGTCAGTATGATCTATGGAAGTATGCCACCTGAAACAAGGAAGAAACAAGTCGAACGATTTATCAATGGAGAGACCAATATTGTCGTATCAACTGATGCAATCGGAATGGGCCTAAATTTACCGATTCGGCGAATTGTATTTTTAGAAAACAGGAAGTTTGACGGTACATCAAGAAGACTCCTCACTTCTCAAGAGGTAAAACAAATCGCCGGCCGTGCTGGTAGAAAAGGACTTTATAATATTGGCAAAGTTGCTTTTAAAGAGGATATTGCCAAAATGAGCAATCTTCTTGTAGCGGAGGATGAGCCGATTCAAGCTTTCGCGATTGCTCCAACAAATAGCATTTTTGAACGCTTTCAAAGATACTACCGTGATTTGGAAACCTTTTTTGAGCTATGGGACAAGTTTAAAAGTCCGAAGGGGACCAAAAAAGCATCTCTTTCAGAGGAAAGAGAACTATATGAACGGATTCGAGGTACAGAAATAGAAGCACGGCTTTCCTTAACCGACCTATATGGACTTTTACATCTGCCTTTTTCGGCGCGGGAGCCTGAATTGATTAAACAATGGGAAAGAAGTGTGCAAGCAATTGTAGCTGGACGAGAATTGCCGGAGCCACGATTGAAACAGCGAACACTGGAGGATCTTGAGCTTACCTATAAAGCTATTGGCCTGCATCTCTTATTTCTCTATCGGTTAAATAAGCGTACGAATGCTCTTTATTGGGAAAGGATTCGTGAGGAAACCAGTATGCTTGTACATGAACAGCTAAAAACGGAAGTGAAGAACATGCAAAAACAATGCCGTAAATGTCAGAGGAAATTACCGTGGGATCATCGTTACTCTATTTGTCATTCATGTTATGCAAAAAGGTACGGAGACCGATTTGAATATTGAGTGCTCGAGAAGGAATTTATGCAAAAATATAGTCATATGATTATCATCACAACTTTGGGCAGTGATATATGTTACTTTTATAATGAGAATAGTTATCAATATATTTTATTCTGCTGCTCCATGAGCATAGAAAATTAGATAAAAGAGGTGTGAAGTGTGAGTAATGAATTAGTTGAGCAAATATATGAAGTACTTGAAGAAGTGATGGATCCAGAGCTCGGAATAGATATTGTCAATTTAGGGCTAGTCTATGAAGTCGAAGTTAACGAAGAAAAGCAGGCATTTATCAAAATGACCATGACATCTATGGGTTGTCCAATGGCTGGTCAAATAATGGCTGATGCGAAAATGAAGCTGTCAATGAATATAAAGGAGTTAACAGATATTCAAATTGATATTGTCTGGAATCCGCCCTGGGGGAAGGACAAAATGTCTCGATATGCAAAAATTGCTTTAGGGGTACGGGATTAATGAAAAAAGGACACTTTGCTTGTGAGCTAAGTGTCTTTTTATTATTTTAAAATAATTGTATTTTTAATGTGAGTAGCCCATATTTCTTGATATTTCTTGGCTTGCAGCAATTATTTTTTTGGCAATAACTGGTATTTTATGTTGATTGATTCTTTGCTTTGGACCAACAATGGAAAGGGAAGCAATCACTTTGCCGGTATAGTCATAAATAGGTGCTGCAATTGTTACAACCCCTTCTGAAAATTCCTCAAAGCTGTAGGCAAAGCCGTTTTCTCTTATTTCCTTTAGATGTGCCCTTAATTCGTCTGGATTTGTAATCGTATGTTTCGTGAACTTTTCTAAGCCATTTTCAATAATAGTATTAACTACAGCATCGCTTGCGAAAGCCATGAATACCTTTCCTGAGCTTGTGCAATACGGAGGATTCCTTTTTCCAACATGGGTTAAATAACGTACTGGGTGGTTACATTCTACTTTTTGAATATAGATGACCTCCAAATTGTCAAAAACGGATATATGTGCCGTTTCACCAATTGTTTCGACTAATTTATGGAGTATGGGCTGTGATTCACGGTATATATCCATGTTACTGTTAATAACTCCGCTTAATGTGAGAATCGAAAACCCTAAGCGATAGGTCTTTTTTTCCGGATCCTTAAAGACAAAGCCTTCACTGGCTAGTGTTGCCATTGTCCTTGAGACCGTACTTTTATTCAATCCAAGTGATGTGGAAATTTCGCTTATCTTCTTTTCTGGTTCATCCATTGTAAAGCTGTTCAAGATTCGCAAAGCATTTTTTACAGAAGAAAGATAAGTTTCTCCTTCATTAGCCTGTGCCATGAGTAATCCTCCTCAATTCATTTCGTATAAAAAAACATGGTTGCTATATATGAAACAATATATCAAAAAAATCCCAGGAATAAAAGAGTGGAAATTGAGAATCCTTCATTCTTTTTACCTAGTTAATCATTTAAAAGCAGTGAAAATACAAAAAAATTGATCAATTTTTCAATTTGTTGCATATAGAGCAACTCGTGAGTTGTATATGAAACTCGGTAGCGTTATCATTACTCTAGAAAAACAAACCAATATGAATTATAATCAAGGAGGATGCTTAATTATGTCAGTTGACACTAAAAATACAATTGTTGAACCAATCGTAAAAGCGTTTGATTGTTTACATTTTATTGACGGTAAATTCGTTCCATCTGTTGATGGTAAAACATTTAATAATGTAAATCCTGTAACAGAAGAAGTATATGGTACAGTTGCTGAGGGAAGTGCAGCGGATATCGATTTAGCGGTTGCAGCTGCTAAACGTGCTTTTGAAGAAGGTCCTTGGGGAAAAATGAGCACACAGGAACGCTCAAAGATTATCCGTAAGGTTGGAGATATCTTAGAGGCAAGGCAAGAAGAAATTGCCCAATTAGAGTCATTAGATACTGGTAAGCATCTTAAATTCTCCCGTCACGTTGATGCTCCGCGTGCAGCAGCAAACTTCCATTTCTTTGCTGATTATATGATTTCTGTAGGAACAGAAGCATTTCAAGATGAAGTACACGGTGCGATTAACTACGGATTCCGCCGCCCAATCGGAGTAGTTGGATTAATCCAGCCATGGAACCTTCCATTATTCTTATTAACTTGGAAACTAGCACCAGCATTAGCAGCGGGATGTACAGTAGTCATTAAGCCTTCTGAATTAACACCAATGACGGCAACAAAGCTTATGGAAATCCTGAAAGAAGCCGGCGTTCCAGACGGAGTTGTAAACTTAGTTCATGGATTTGGACAAGGTGCTGGTAGTGCCATCAACAAACATCCTGATATTGCGGGTATCGGATTTATCGGTCAAGTGTCTACTGGTGCTAAGATTATGGAAGAAGCTTCTAAAACATTGAAAAAGCTTTCTTTCGAATTAGGCGGTAAAAACCCTAATATCATTTTCTCTGATGTAAATATTGATGAAGTTGTTGAAACAACGATTAGATCAAGCTTTACCAATCAAGGGGAAGTATGTGTCTGCGGTGAAAATATCTTTGTAGAACGTTCCATCTATGATGAATTCGTTGAAAAATTAGCAGCAAGAACAAGACAATTAAAAGTTGGTAACCCATTTGATATGGAGTATGACCAAGGGGCATTGGTTGCGAAAGTACATTATGATAAAGTAATGAGCTACTTCAAAATTGCGGAAGAAGAAGGTGCTACTTTCGTGACAGGCGGTAAGCGTCCTGAAGGTTTAGATAAGGGATATTTCGTTGAGCCAACGATTATTACGGGATTAGAATATGGTGCTCGTTGTACTCGTGAAGAAATCTTTGGACCAGTTGTTTCAATTATTCCATTTGATACAGAAGAAGAAGTCATTGCGATGGCCAACGATTCCCGTGTCGGATTAAGTAACACAATCTGGACTAACGATATCCGCCGTGCACACCGTGTTGCACAATCAATCGAATCTGGATTATCCTACATCAACTGCTGGTTCGTTCGCGACTTCAGAACTCCATTCGGTGGTACAAAAGACAGTGGGCTTGGCCGTGTCGGCGGTGTACACAGCTGGGAGTTCTATACAGAATTAACGAATATTTGTGTGAAACTATAATTCTATAACTGACTAAAGACATATTGCACGGTTATATGGTTACGACCGTGCGATATTTTCATAATCTTCACAGACGTTTCATTAATAAGGTTATTTTTAAAATTTACATAAGAGAGAGGATGAATGAAATGACAAGTAAAATTGAAAAATTTGCTGCGGCTCTTGCACAGGCAGAAGCAACTAAAGTAGGAACTGATCCACTTACTACTGTAGATCCGGAAATCAATGTGGATGAGGCTTACTACATTCAATTAGAAAATATCAAAAAGAAATTAAGTGAAGGACAAAAAATTGTCGGTAAAAAAATCGGTTTAACTTCTGTAGCGGTTCAGAAAATGTTAGGTGTTGATGAACCGGATTATGGTCATCTGTTAGACAGCATGGTAGTGGAAAACGGCGGAACGGTTGATATGAAAGACATGCTTCAGCCAAAAATAGAAGGTGAAATTGCCTTTGTTTTGAAAAAAGATTTAAAGGGTCCTAATGTGACAGCAGTTGATGTTATTCAAGCAACAGATTATGTGTTGCCGGCTATTGAAATCGTTGACAGTCGTGTACAGGATTGGAAAATCAAGCTGCCAGACACTGTAGCAGATAATGCATCTTCAGGACTATATGTATTAGGTGGAAAACCTACAAAGTTAGAGGATATTGATATTGAATTGCTTGGCATGGTTTTATATCAAAATGGTGAAATGATTAATACAGGTGTCGGTGCAGCGGCACTCGGCAGTCCTATTACATGTGTAGCCTGGTTAGCTAATCGTCTAGCCGATTATGATATTTCTTTGAAAGCTGGTGAAGTCATTCTTTCCGGAGCTCTTTCAGGTATGGTCGTAGCCAATGCTGGAGATTCATTCACAGCAAGATTTGCCCATTTAGGACAGGTTAGCGTTAATTTCAAATAATTCGTTCGAGATAAATGATTTTACAAGGAGGAAATAGATGATGGCAAATGAAATCATTAAGAAAATTACCGATTATTTAGTATCTGCAGAGGTAGAAAAGCGTGAAGTGGTAAAAGTAACTTCAACCATTAAACCGGATTTAACTGTTGAAGAAGCATACCAAGCACAAGAATTACTTGTTCAAACCAAATTAGATCAAGGTCACCGCATTGTTGGACCTAAAATGGGACTTACAAGTAAAGCAAAATGGGACCAAATGGGTGTATCTGAGCCTATTTATGGCTATGTTTTTGATTATATGCTAGTTGATAATGGCGGAGTTGTCCCATTCCAAATCCATCCAAAGGTTGAAGCGGAAATTGCATTCCTAATCGGCGAAGATATTGAAGGACCTGGAATTACCGGTGCACAAGTATTAGCGAAAACAGAATATGTTTTACCTGCGCTTGAAATCATTGATAGCCGTTATGAAAACTTTAATTTCACATTGACAGATGTTATTGCAGATAATGCATCTACATCTAGAGTGGTATTTGGTAATACATTGAAGAAGCCTAGTGAGCTTGACCTTGATTTAGTAGGCTCTACATTATCTATCAATGGACAAATTAAAGAATTAGGAGCAGGTGCTGCTGTATTAGGACATCCTGCTAATGCCATTGCCGTTCTTGCTAATATGCTAGCAAGAAAAGGACAAAAGATTAAGAAGGGCGATTTAATTCTTTCTGGTGCGCTAACAAGCGCTGTACTGTTAAACGTTGGGGATTTTGTATCAGGCAAATTTGACGGTCTTGGTGAAGTTACTTTCACAGTCGGTGAATAATTTAATCCTAATCATGAGAGGGGTATTGCTATGCCATTCATTCAAATTAACATTATGGAAGGTCGACCACCTGAAAAAATTACAGAATTAATCAGCAATGTGACAGACACTGTATCAGAAACTCTTGGAGCTCCGAAACAAACTGTTCGTGTATTAGTTACGGAAATGCCTAAGACACATTGGGGAATTGGTGGAGTACCTGCCAAAGACCTTGGAAGATAATTTCTCATATTATAAAAATCGAACTGATCTGACATCAGTTCGATTTTTTGCGTTACCCATCTTATAGTTTGAAGCAATTCCCATGAAAATATTTGCAATTTCTCTGCAAAACCTTCAATATTATTAGCGATACAACCATATACATACCTTGGATGATTATGAATGAATACTACATAAAGGATGGGTAACATGCTACGAAAACAAATAATGTTATACGTTGAGAGATTATTAGCTGAAAAACAGTCAGCAGAAGGTGAAAAATACTCTGTTGAATTGTATAAGGAAGAGAAGGATTACATTGAGCGGCATAGATTGCTGCCGGAGGACTCGTCTGTAATCCTTATTGAAAAAGATCCAGCTTCTAGGTTTCAACAAGTATATATTGAAAGAAGCAATAAAGAAACGGAAGAATTATTAGCTGAGGAATCGACCGCTTTTTTAGATCAGCCTATTGGATATTTTAAGCAGAAGCTTGATGAATTTATGTACTTGGAATCTCCATGGTTTGAGGTGATTGGTGTTGATGCGATTTCATTTGAAGCAGATAGTGTTTTTTACCATTATGATGTCATGCTGGGCTTAAAACTACCAAAAAAAGCAGAAAATAGGATCAAAGCCTTTTTAACTACCAATCTTCAGCAGGAAGATGCAACGTTTGATTTAATGTTTAGTGCAAATGACGGACTTTGGGATTTGAATTTTTCATTAAATAATCTAATGGAGTACAAAGAGAAATGGACGATACGGGAAGCCTATCATGCGATCTATGAGCTGCTGTTTCATTTGGTCGAGGAAATTGAAGAAGGTAGTTGAGCATTAATGTTTATACTACTTTCTAATTTCCTTCTTTACATTTTCTCAGTATAGCATTATGATTAATAAGAATATTAGAACATCTACTGGGGGTGCCCATCTTTTTGGGCTGAGAGAAAGACGGCTGTTTTTCAACCCTTTGGACCTGATCCGGATTATACCGGCGTAGGAAAGTAGGGAGTCAATCACTTTCTTTCTCGGCTACAACAAGTCAGGTCCAATAATGGGTCTGGCTTTTTTTACGTAAAAAAGGATGTTTAAGGAGGAATGGGAAATGAGAAAAACTATGGTACATGGACTGTTAAAAAGAATAAAAGAAATGAATCCACTCATACATAATATTACAAATATAGTAGTGGCTAATTTCTCTGCTAATGGGCTGCTAGCTCTTGGGGCATCGCCGGTTATGGCCGATGCTGTGGAAGAAGCAGCTGAAATGGCAAAAGCTTCTGCAGCTGTCGTCATCAATATGGGTACGTTGAATCGTGATACGGTAGAAGCTATGATTGCTGCTGGGAAAGCAGCAAATGAGAGTAATATTCCGGTCATTTTAGATCCTGTTGGTGTTGGTGCGACGTTCTTCCGAACTCAATCTGCTCAAATGCTATTAAAGGAAGTGCAATTTTCCGTTATTCGCGGTAATAGTGCTGAAATTGCAAATCTTATTGGAGAGAAATGGGAAGTAAAGGGTGTTGACGCGGGAATGGTGAAAGGTGATGTTTATAGCCTTGCTCGAGATGCCGCTAAAAGCCTTCATGCAGTAGTAGTTGTGACAGGAAAGGAAGATATAATAAGCGATGGTACCGTAACAAATGTTGTTTATAATGGTCATCCACTATTAACCAATGTTACAGGTACGGGCTGTTTGCTAACAGCTGTGATTGGGGCCTTTGCCGCTGTAGAAAAGAATTATTTGAATGCAGCAACTGCAGCACTTGTTTTCTATGGAGTGGCTGCTGAAATAGCCGCTAACAAAACAGAAGGACAGGGACAAGGTAGCTTTCAAACTGAATTTCTCAATCAGCTTTCACTTGTATCTTCGTCAGAAATTGATTTATATGGGTCATTTACTAGATTATAAGGAGGAGATTATCCTATGTATAAAGCGCTAACGATTGCAGGCTCTGATTCTGGAGGCGGTGCAGGAGTTCAAGCAGATTTAAAAACCTTTCAGGAATTGAATGTTTTTGGGATGACCGCTATTACAGCGGTTACAGCTCAGAATACATTAGGTGTACAGGGAGTTCAAGCAATATCGAAGGAAATGATTGCCTCACAAATTGACTCAGTAGCTGTGGATCTTGGTGTTGACGCATTGAAGACGGGGATGCTGTTTTCAAGCGAAATCATTCAAACAGTTGCAGAAAAGATTCAGCAATATGGCTGGGAGAAAGTGGTTGTAGACCCTGTCATGATTGCAAAAGGCGGAGCAACTTTGCTTCAGCAGGAGGCTATTACGGCGGTGAAAGAATACTTACTTCCTCAGGCATATATCGTTACACCGAATATTCCAGAAGCAGAGGAATTGACTGGTATTATTATCCAAACAGAGGCAGATAAGCTAGCGGCAGCAAAAAAATTAATCGATTTTGGAGTGAAGCATGTCATAATTAAGGGTGGACATGATAGCGATGTGAATGAAGCGGTTGATTTATTATTTGATGGTCATCATTCATATACATTTACAAGTCAACGAATTCAGACGAAAAATACGCATGGAACAGGCTGTACCTTCTCCGCAGCGATTACGGCTTGTCTTGCCAAGGGGTTATCTGTATATGATGCCGTTTCGCTTGCCAAAAGCTTTATTACGGCAGCGATTGAAGAGAATTTAGAGCTTGGTACCGGTCATGGTCCAACTAACCATTGGGCATTTAAACAAAAAGCAGGGATATCATGTTGAAAATACTAGACCAAGATAGTCTTAGAAAGGCGTTATCCTTATATTTTATTATGGGCTCTGGAAATACAAGGAGAAGGGCAAGTGTTGTGTTAGAGGAAGCGATACAGGGTGGTGTTTCTTGCTTCCAATTCCGTGAAAAAGGAACAGGAGCATTAGTGGGAGCACAAAAGTATGCTTTGGCAGAAGAGCTACAGTTTATTTGTCATAAGGCAGGGGTTCCTTTTATTGTGAATGATGATATTGAATTGGCTATGGCCATTCATGCGGACGGTGTCCATATTGGACAAGAGGATGAACCTGTGCAGCTTGTCCGGGAAAAAATTGGCGATAAAATTCTTGGTGTGTCTGTCCATAATATTGTCGAGGCGAATTTGGCTCTACAAGAAGGTGCAGACTATTTTGGTGTTGGTCCGATTTACCCAACAAACTCGAAGGACGATGCTAAAGCGGTTCAAGGTGTAAAGATTATTCGTGAATTACGAGAGGCGGGATATACAATCCCTATTGTCGGAATTGGTGGAATTACAGCCAATAACGCCGGGGAGGTCATAAGAGCTGGAGCTGATGGCGTATCGGTTATTAGTGCTATTAGTCTTCAAAGCTGTCCTAAATCGGCCGCAGAAAAATTAAAATGGAGTCTTGAGATAAGCTAAAAAAAAGAAAAAAGTGAATGCCTATTCAGATGTTCGCGTATGTTTAGTTTTCATAACAACATACGAAGGATTTTCTGAATAGGTTTTTTCGTTTCGTGGTCTTAATAGTTTGATAATGGACACAGAATGTTTACAAATAAAGAAAAAGTTCCATTATTTTAAATATATAAAAGGAGGTGAATTAATCTTGTTAGAATAAATATTAATAGTCTATCATTTACTTACTCTGAAGAAAGTAGAAAGTTAATTGTTCTACAGCTCGAATGGATTTGTTAGAAAGAGGGGAATGGAATGCATACAACAATACATTTTATTGATCAAAATCATTCTAACAGAGAACGAAGTCTCCATATTCAAAATCGATCCATTATTGTTGATACATATGCATTTGGATCCTTTAGAAAAGATTTGATTCGTAATATAGGACTTGAACGGACAAAGGGTTTTTTATTCCGCTATGGTTGGAATATGGGAATCCGGGATGCAAAGGAATGTAAAGAAAAAGAGCAATATGACACCATACAAGAATTAATTGAATATGGTCCGGTCATGCACTCAATGAAGGGCTATGTTGAATCTAGAACCTTAAAATTGGAAATAAGTAATGAAACAAATGTCAAGACGTTACAAATGGACAGTGTTTGGGAGCATTCCTTCGAGGCCGATGAACATTTGCGGCATATTGGAGCTAGTACTTCACCAGTCTGCTACACACTTTCAGGCTACGCGAGCGGATTTGTATCAGAAATTTTTGGCGAAATGGTGATTTTTAAGGAAATATGCTGCAGAGCTGCTGGTGCAAGTGAATGTATCGCAATTGGTAAAAGTTGTTCCCTTTGGGGAGATGAAATTCAAGAGGAGCTCTATTATTTAGAAGAAACACCCATTTTAAAAGAATTAGAGCTAACCTATGAAAAATTATTGCAGGAGCGTGATCAATTGACGCTTGTGCTGACCATTCATAAGCAATTAACGGAGGAAGTAGTCAAAGGAAGTAGCTTGGAAACCATTATCGAAGCTGTGTTTCGATTAACTAAAATACCAGTGATTATTCATAATGTCCATGGGCATCCGATGACATTTGCCGGTTTCAATAAATTATCGCAAAAGTTTACTCCTAATGGTTTATTTCAATATATCAACAAAAATATGTCGAAAAATTCTGTTTTGCAAACCTTCCAACCGATGAATGACCAGCAGGAACATTTTAAAATGCTGACACATCCGATTTATTTACAAGAAAAAAGAATGGGATATTGTTCTTTTATGATGAAAGAACAGCAATACGAGTTACAGGAGCTAGCTAAGCTAATTATCGAGAAGGTTACTTCTATTTGTTCGCTTTGCTTCCTTTTTGAGAAAACAAAATTAGCCTCCTTGGAACAGATGAAAAGCTATCTATTAAAAGAAATTTTGAGCGCTCAGTATACGTTAGAGGATGAACTGGTCTCAAAAGCAGGGTTATTTCATTTTGATTTAACAAGGCCATTCTATTTAGGGATTATTGGTTATGCCTTTAATGATCAGGCTTTTCAAAATGAACAGGGCTTCTGTCGAGAAGTTATGTCCTCCATATCGCATTATTGCACGAAACAAGGGCACGACATCTTACTGGATCAAACCAATCACTCTATTACTTTATTTGTCATTGATTATTTCGAGAGTAAAAAAGCAAGTTCTTCTTTTTTTCATGAGCTACTTGAATTCCTACACTCAAGGTTCCCAGGCTCTCATTTTTATATGGGAATCAGTAAAAAAACAAACACCGTTCAATTAGCGCCCGCGGCATATAATGAAGCACTTGGTGCATATCGTTTGATATCAAAAGACGATCAAATAATCTTTTATGATAATCTTGGAATGGTTGGAACGTTGATTAATGAAAATAACACAAAAAATGTTAAAGAAATGGCCCTTGCCTTACTAGGAAATATCGAGATGGACTGTCAAAAAAATGTTGAATTGATTAGAACCCTTTACTTATTTTTAATCAATGGGGGCAACTTAGAAAAAACCGCTGATAATCTAGCATTATCAATTAGTGGTTTGCGCTATCGAGTAGGGAAAATTGAAGAACTTCTGCAAGAGGACATCCGCAGTCCACTTGTCAGCTGTCAACTGCTTATTGCGATACAGGCATTAATTATTTTAGGTGAGTTAGATATAAAAATGACATCAATATAAATCTCATACTAAAAAGTAAGCCGTACATTTTGCTTCGCAAGACGGGTCGGCTTTCATTTTGTGAACGTATTTTGCTTTATGATATGATAATAGATGAGCTGCGGTCTTATCCTGCTTGATTAGGCCATTTGGAAATCGATAGATTAATAGGGTCATCGATTGAGAAGTATGATTTTTTTGGTTAAACAGGGGTGATGGATGTGAGTCAAAAAGTCCTTGAGCTAAATACAGATGAGGATTTGAACAACGAAGAGAGTTTTTGGGAGGGTGTAAAGGATTGCATCCCAACTCTGCTTGGATATTTGAGTATTGGCTTTGCTGCCGGTGTTGTAGAAAAAACAGCAGGTTTAAGTATTGCGGAAATTGCTTTGATGAGTCTGCTTCTCTATGCCGGTTCTGGTCAGTTTATTGCTGCCGGGATGATTGCGGCAAGCAATCCAATTTCAGCGATTATTTTTACGGTTTTCTTTATTAACCTTCGTCATTTATTGTTAAGTGCTGCGATTGCGCCTTATTTTCGTCATTTGAGCCCGTGGAAAAATATGTTTGTTGGCTCCTTGCTGACGGATGAAACCTTTGGGGTGTCAATATCCCGCCTGCAGCATAAAAAACAGGCAAGCTATAAATGGATGATAGGCTTGAATATTACAGCATATTTAAATTGGCTAATTGCCAATATTGCTGGTGGATATTTTGGCAAGTGGATACCAAATCCGGAAGCCTTCGGTCTTGATTTTGCTTTACCGGGAATGTTCATTGGTCTTTTAGTTATTCAAATTTTAAGTCAAAAAAAGTACTTCGTGGACATCATGGTCGCCCTTAGTGCAGTTGTTATCGTTATTATCGTTAGCTTCTTTTCTACTGGAAGTACAGGTGTTATGATAGCAGCCATATTGGCTTCAACAATAGGGATGGTGATTGAAAAATGGAGGTAAGATGGACGATTCTGCTGCTCATCCTTGGTTGTGCTTTAGTGACATTTATTCCACGTGTATTGCCATTGATGCTACTGAGTCAAATGGAATTACCTAAATGGGTTATTCGATGGTTAAAAAATGTACCAGTTGCGGTTATGGCTGCCTTATTAGCGCAAGAACTGCTATTATCGGAGAATCAATTCTCATTAACTGCTAATATCTTAAAATTAGTAGCTGCTATTCCCGCTTTTGCCATCGCTCTCTTGACAAAAAGTTTATTAGGAACCGTACTAGTTGGGGTTATTTTTATGATGGTACTTCGGTTTGTTTTTTAAATAACCCCATAAAAAGGAGGCTGGGACAAAACTAGCTTCTATAAATGAAAAAGGTGAAATCGCGCAGTCGATTTCACCTTTTTTCATTTTATTCTTGGTTTATGCGACTGAGGGGTTACCCCCTTGCCGCATATTTTCTTAAATTCACGGCCATCAATGCGAGACCGATTTCATTCTCAACCTTCGGTTTTCCACGAACTGAAAATCGTGTGAAACCTAAATTAGCCTTCAGGAACCCGAACACTGGTTCTACATCAATTTTACGTTGACGATAAATTGAACCGGTTTCTTCTTCTGAAAGCTTATTTCGTACATATTCTTTTTGTTGTTCCCATTTCTCATTTACCATGAGCCTACGATTCGTACCTTCTCTCGCTTTTGTACATAATGATCGCAACGGACAATCTGTACACTCTTCGCATTCATAAACCTTAAATTGACGCTGGAATCCTGTTTTATCTGTACGTGTTGAATGGTATTGAAACGTCAGTTGTTTCTCATTGGGACACGTGTAGGTATCACTCGCTTCTTCATAAGCCCAGTTACTTGTTTTGAACGGATCCTTTTTGAACTTTCTTTTCTGCTCATTTAAGTAGTGATTGTATGTAATCAATGGCGTTCTATTACGTTTCGATAAAATATCTTCATAATTCTGTTCACTGCCGTAACCGGCATCCGCCACAATATGTTCTGGTAATTCAAAGTACTGTTCTTCTATTTGATCAAGGAAGGGCGTTAATGTTTTCGTATCGGTTGGGTTAGCGAAAACACCGTACGCTAATGTGTATTGCCTTTCGGTTGCGATTTGTACATTATAGCCGGGTTTTAGTTGTCCGTTTTTCATATAATCGTCTTTCATTCGCATAAACGTCGCATCTTTGTCTGTTTTTGAATAGCTGTTACGTGTGCCAAAAATCTCAAAATCCTTTTCGTACTTCTGCTTACGTGTAATCCAGTCATATACTTGTTTCACGATTTGCTTGGGTGTTTTTCGTTCACTCCGTAATTGTTTACGCATAGCGACATCATCGGAGCGGTCAATTTTTTGTGAATAGTCCTCGACAACCTCTTCTAACTTTTTAGCGATTTGTGTGAGCTCTTCAATCGACAGCTGCTCCTCATCTTCACGTTTTATTTCTGGAATGATTTGTTTTTCAAGTAGCTCGTTGTACAGTTGATTTGATTTTTCAACGAGATTATTGTGATGCTTCTCCACAGCTTTCTTCCAAGTGAACGTGAATTTATTGGCATTCGCTTCAATTTTCGTACCATCAATAAAAATAGCCTCTTGATCAATGAGCTTTTCTTGGACCAATTGACAACGGAACTGGACAAAACATTGGCGAATTAGCTCTTTCATATTAGGATCAACTCGGAAACGATTAATCGTACGGTAACTTGGCTCGTAGCCTTGTGCCAACCACATCATACGGATACTGTCTTTCGTCAAGTCTTCAATTTTACGACCAGAAAAGGCGGATTGCGTATAACCACATAAAATAATTTTAAGCATCATGCGTGGGTGATAGGATGGGCAACCAGTATAACGGACGAAGGAATCGAAAGCTTCGTGAGGAATACTTTCAACTAAATGGTGGATAGAAAAGGCGATATCATTTTCTTGTAATCTAACTGCTAAATCTAGAGGCAAAACTAGTTGATTCATGTTATAATCTTTAAACATAAGGACCCTTCTTTCTGATTTTATTTGGTGTGGTAACTTAATTTTATCAGAAGTGGTCCTTATTTAATGTAAAAATATTTAAAACCGGTGAAATTTTACTTGTCGTAAAATTTCACCGGTTTTTTCATTTCAGAGGAGGGTTTTGTCCCAGCCTCTTTTTTATGGGGTTATGCTTTAGGTTTCAGATTCATCCATACATTGAAGGCAAATAATAGGATGGCGAGCACCATGACTGTTCCACTTGCAGCAACGACAGGTACTAATGCTTCTTGACCAAGTATTAGGAAAAAAAGTCCAATCATCATAATGGGAAGAGCAATATTATGAAGCCAAAAATGAGTCTTTGCTAGCTTTGATGTAGACAGCTCAGGATAAATACTGTAAATCGCCCCGATTACTGCTAATGACAGCCAGCCCAATAAATTGACATGGGCATGAACGCCAACAAAATCATAGGAATGTGCCATTGACATGTACAAGCCTAAACCAACGCCAATAACAAAATATAATGCGGCAATCTTGATCAAGCGATTTCCCATCTGAAAGCCCCCTTTGTTGTTCAATGGATACATTTAAATATATGCTGTTGATTATAGAAAAAGACATTTGTTCAAAGGGAATGGTTTTCAACTTTATCATACTCAAGCCTTGTCGCAGGGTTTCACCTGTTTCCTCTTTCGATATTAGGTGTTTTTTATACAGAAAAGATAGGAAATAACATTCAAGATGGGTGTTTTCATCATACTATATAGGTAAATCGTTTATTTTGTATGAAAACAGCAGGAGGGGACAATGTGAAGAAAAATAATTACCGCTTTGAAACAAAGGCCATTCATTCAGGCTATCAAACTACAGCCCATGATGGCAGTTTAGTACCTCCCATCTATCAAACATCTACATTTGCGTTTAACGATGCGGAGGAAGGGGAAAGAAGATTTGCTGGACACGAGGATGGCTTTATATACACCAGGTTGGGTAATCCGACCGTAAAAATCCTCGAGGATCGCCTCGCAGAATTGGAACGTGGGGAGACTGCTTTAGCCTTTGCTTCTGGAATGGCAGCAGTCTCTGCTGTATTAATGTCCTTGACCAAAACAGGCGATCATATACTTTGCTCTAAAGGGGTGTATGGATGTACCTATGGACTACTGCAATTATTAAAAGAAAAATATTTAATTACCCACGATTTCTCATTAATGGAGACAAAGGAGGAGCTCGAACGCTGCATCCTTCCCAATACAGCCTGTCTCTATGTCGAAACCCCCATCAATCCAACGATGAAGCTCGTTGATCTAGAAATGATAACAGAAACAGCAAAGGCAAAAGGAATTCCTGTTGTCGTCGATAATACCTTCTGCTCTCCTTACCTACAAACCCCGCTTGCACTTGGCTGTGATGTGGTCATTCATAGTGCAACAAAGTATATTGGCGGCCATGGTGATGTCATTGCTGGTTTGGTTGCAGGCAGCAAGGATTTTATCGGACAGCTCGCTCGCACCACCCAAAAGGATGTTGGTGGAGTTCTTTCGCCGTTTGATGCCTGGCTTTTATTAAGAGGGTTAAAAACACTACCTGTGAGAATGGATCGTCATGGTGAGAATGCCAAAAGGCTGTTTGAGTATTTAAAGCAGCATCCAAAGGTTGAAGCGGTTCATTTTCCCGGTGATCAACAGAAAGCGGATTATCCAATCATGAAAAAACAAATGAAAAATCCAGGTGCTATGATTTCTTTTACCATAAAAGGGACAAAGAAAACGGCGCAAATGTTTATGAATCAATTACAGTTAATTAAGATTGCTGTTAGTCTTGGGGATGCAGAGACGCTTATTTCTCATCCGGCCACGATGACCCATTCTACAATACCTGCTGATGAACGAAAAAGGATGGGCATAGAGGATACTCTGCTACGTTTGGCGGTCGGGCTTGAGGCATGGGTGGATATAAAAGAGGATCTCGAGCAGGCGCTGGCAAAAATTTAGCTCTATTGGACAACGACACTAATTTTTAGTGTCGTTGTCCTTTTTTTATCTGCTCAAATAGTTAAAAAATAGGTAAAAGTATATAAACCTTTGTCCATACCGATTTAGTTTTTACGCATATACAATAGTAAGTCGAAAGAAAAGCGTGGGATTGGTTTCAAAAGCCTTTCCAGGTTCTTTTGATAATTATGTTAAGGAGTGATATGTTATGAGAAAAAATAGCAGTTATTATAGAAGTCGTAAACAACATGGAGTGGGTACAACATCATATGTAGTAGAGGGCACAACAGTTAATTCAGACCTTCTTCCAATACCACCGTGGAAAAGTGCCGTAAAGCTTGATTATCCTTTTGTAAATGCTTCTGTCCCTTTAGCCGATATTGATTTAGAGGTGGATGTGGAAGCGGAAATTCCTCTGCCTACAAGTGTCCAAGAAATTAAATCGATCCGTAAAAATGTTACATTAACACAATGCAAGGCAGTCCCATCGTCCTATTCCCCAAATATTGTAAAGCTATTTATTACTGGAATTCTGCATAAAAATATTCAATTTATTACGAGTTCTTATACGAACGTAAGGGATTATAGTGTTGATGTTGAGTTTTCAACCGTAAAAACGGTAGAGCTTGATAATCCTGTTATGGGTCCATTTGGTCAGGAGGACATTGAATACAGTCAAAAAACAGCTCTTTATGAATATCGTGAAGCTAGCAAGAAAGGTCATGGCGCAAATCCGTATGTATCCGGTTCTGAAACCTTTGAATTCTTCAATGAGCCAATAGAATGTACGCTCCTTGGTACAAAAGTGAGAGAAATTGATTTATTTAAAGATGTTGACCGTTTCGGAAGGTTCAATTGTATTACAGAAAAAGCGGAGATTCGCTTATTCCTGCGTTTATCACAAATGCAAAAGTTGGTTCTTAATGATAAGGATTCAAAAGGGAACAAGGGATCTAGTGACAATTCAAAGGATTCGGGTAATAATAAAAATTAAGAAAAAACTTAACCCGAGCAAAAATCCATCCTGGAAGGAATCAGGATGGATTTTTGAATAATAACTGGAAACTACGCTAATGATCTGCTAATTTAATATACTGGTTTTGCAGTATATGAATGAAGAAAGAAATTCTCCCTTGGACATTAAGCTGTCCGTTTTCTGAAATAAATTCATTGTGCCAAATAATATTGAAATGTATTAGTTCAGTTTGAATGGGGTGAGCATATTGTTGTGAAGATTCTTGATGAAATTGTATACTTTGGCATTGATTCTCGTGGTACATGAATTCTGCTTGCTGACTGCTAGGTAAATCAGGTAAATTGAGCCACTCGATATTTTCTGTACTACATATTGGTACCTGCATTTTGACTGTTTGCAGGGAACTGCTTCCAGCTTCGTCTAGATATTCTATATCAGCAAACAGAATCGCTTTTATGAATAGACTTCGCGAGGGTAAAGGTACATGGCATTCTATGGAATGAACGCTCCATTCAACCTTTGTAATTTCTTTAATTGGTAACTGAAGATGAAACGAGTCAAAGATATCCATTTCTATGTTGGCTTTGCTGAGTAATATGGGCATTTTAACAAACGGCATGACTTCCTGTTTCGTTTCACATTCAATGCTTGAAGATGATTCACAAGCTAAAATGGAAGATTCCTCTTTTATGATGGCTTCGACCACTGAAGAGGATTCTTCTAGTCTAGAAGAATCAAATGATTTGGATGAAGATTCATCCAGTTGGGATGAGGATTCTTCAAACACTATCGCCTGATCTTCTTTGAAACCCATATTGTAAAAGTCGGATTCCTCAAAATAGGATAAGAATTTATGCGGCTGATATGAGCTTCCTTTTTCTTGTTCAATTAGATCTTCGAATGAAGAGGATTCAAGCATTGCGATTTCTTTATGGACGGATTCGTAATCAGCTGATGATTCAACATCGTGCGGATCATGCCTTTGCTCCTTCTCATCTTTGTGATTGACCGAATCCTCCATTTGTAGCGGTATTTCCCTGCTATGAGCTGAGCTTTCTTCTACTAAAAACTCTTCCTTATCCTGTGATTTGACCGTCTTTATTTCTATATCGTTAACGACAGGTGGGTTAAACAGTATTGGACCTGCTGCTTTACGGGTCTTGTACTCTTCATTAGACTTTCGATTTGTCGGTTTGTCAGACTTTTCATCGGTCATATCCTTTGTTTTTTTGCTACTCCGATTATTAATAGCATAGTCGTAACCCCTATAACCCATCATTGGGTATGGGTAGGGGGGTGAAAAGGCCTGATACTGGTATGGAGGATATGGTACGTTTCTTCTTCCTTTTTTCATTTCGTATAGGAAGGACTGCTATAGTAGCCTCCTATCTGTACACCTCCTTTTCCCAAAAGGTATTTTTTGACAGCTTGAAAGGGAATTATACAGACCAAGGTTGTATAATTCCTTTTCTATTGCCATGTTATCCTTCAATCACAGTCAAGGTCCCAATCATGATCACAGTCATGATCATTTGTTGTAGAAGAAACACGAATTTGTTGATTTTGGAGAACCTTTACCTTAAAATAAATGACCATTTTTGATTCGGATCTTGTGAAAGTTCCTTCATCTAATACATTAGGGAAATCCTCTCCATCTCGATTGAGTGCTTCATCCCATTCAATGATCTTACTTGATAGCAGCTCACAGTAAGGGAGTTCATTATAATATTGACTGCTTTCTTGATGAAACTGTGAAAGATCGCTTGACAGCATTTCGTCTTTCTCCGGATACCCCATAGGTAACGGCTGGGAGACAAAGAAATCAAATTCCTGGCGTTTATTTTTTTCGGGCATAACGGGAGATGAAATAAAATCCTTAACCTCTGTAATGACTTCAAATGGTATCTGCTCCGTTTGTGACAGGATAGTTGATTGAATGCTTGGGCTTTCCTGTGGGCAGCCACCGTTGCTTGATGAGGAAACAGTCACCGTACCAGACCCAGCGCCAGATATTGGCGTTGCATATTGAATATTTTTACGAATATAGCCTTTAATAAATAGCTTATTCGTTGGTAATAAGAGACGGCATTGAGTGATCACTAACCTTTTCTTTACATCTTTTATCTCCAATACGGGATCCCGGAAAATAGTAACGTGGGTTTTATCAACCTGTAAATCTAGTTCAGCTAATACAACGGGTACCTTTGTCACAATTTTACCTAATGATACTTGTGGATAACGATGCTTTGTCTTTTCACAATCGCAGTGATCGTCACAATTATGGTTATGTTTTTTATAATCTGACATCATATATTCCTCCTCAGGGCTTCAGAATAGTGTATTCTATGCCGTACAAATGACTATGTATGGGTATTCGCCCAGAGACAACGGTACAAAAACAAGTGAAAACGTCTCGATTGAAGATTTCACTTTGTTTTTCCGTAAATAAATTTATTTTTTATTTATATAAATGGAATGAAGGAACCAATCCAATAGTTTGGAATATAAATGAATAAATCATTTAGGTAAAAAAACAGCATTATCATGCCTCCCAATATGGTGTACATGATAATGCCGTTTCTTCCTTATATGAATAATAACTTAATCCCCATTACCATTGCCATTATTGGCCACATCTAATACGATCTGTTGATTCTGTAGAACTTTAACGGTAAAGGATAAGAACATTTTTTCAACCATATCATGGAAATAACCTTCCTCGAAAGGTGCTTCGCCATGAAGCGGTTTCCGGTCAGTCGCCTCATCCCATTCCGAAATCGAACTGGAAATCAGCTCACAGTATGGCAGCTGATTGTAATATTGGGTGCTCGTTTGGTGGAACTGGGATAAGTCACTTGAAAGGAAGCGGTCTTTTTCTGGGAAGCCTTTTCCTAGTTTTTGAGAGCGGAAAAACTCATATTCAGAACGGGAATTTAATACAGGTCTCTGCGGTGGTGTAAGAAATTCATCTTCAGGGATAAAGGTTGAAAATTCAAAAGGCAAGTCAACCGTGTGTGATCTCATTTCAGAAGTGACACAATTATCAGAAGCACGATAAGTCGGTGATGCATATTGAAAATTCTTTCTCACAAACCCCCTGACAAATAAATGTCCTCCTCCGTTTGGACCAAAAGGACTTTCACCTTCTGCAACTGGATTTAACATCAGGCTACTTTGAATAATTTTTACTCTCTTCTTCACATCCTTGATTTCTAATACAGGGTCGTCGAAATGAATATTCGCACTTAGTGTAGTATTAATGGTTCTTTGTGCTAGAGTAACTGGTACATGCGCAATGACATTTCCTGCACCGTTACCAGGTGTTGTAGTTGGATCACTCATTGTGCTGCCGACTTCATCTAATGTTGATGAGATATTTAAATCGACACAATCTTTTTTATGCTGCTCGCTCATTTATTCTTCCTCCTTAATTCTATCTTCCATTTATCCTATGCATGTTTACTTTCTCCGCTTAGATGTATGTATCAGTGTAAACGTGGAATTTGGACAGAAAACGGAAACCTTTTTTAAAATAGGTACTTGCACAACAAACTGCCCATCTTGCATAAGATTCAGAAGGAGGTTGATACCCGATGAAAAACCAACATTTTCTAGCTGTAGATATTGGAAACAGCTGGTACAAAGCGATTGCATCAGATGGTGGAATGGTAAATGAATACCAAATACCAAATGCCTTGGCCTTGTTTGATGAAGAATATTATGAGAAACCATATGATGATGAAGATGTAAATTTTGAAGAGAATTTGATTATTGAATTAAAGAGTCATGCGATTGTTGATAAGCGAGAAATTTATTATATCGGTAAAAGCGCTGCAAAACAGCGAGATGTAAGTTTAACAAGCATTAATAATCAAAAGGTTGATGAAGATCGTACTTATATCCTTTTATTTGGTTTAGCAGCCTATCATGCGGTATTAGTTAACCATGAAGATACAGAGATTAATTATCATATTGATCAATTGGCTGCATCATTACCAACGACCCAATATAAAGAGAAAAAGGATATCTTCAAACAGCGGTTGATCGGTACTCATACAATTATTTTTCATAAAGTACCTGGGGTTTCTGAGCCGAAGGAAATCACGGTCAAGCTCCATGTCCATGATGTAGTGATTGGTGCAGAGGGAGCATGCGCCTACCTTGGACTTACAAGAGATCAGGATACATTAGGAATACATGATGATTCCATTGTCAAGGATTCGCAAAAAGGAGTAATCATAGGAGATTTAGGCGGCGATACGGTTGATTTTGTCGGCATTAAAAATAATAAACCAGTTGCATCGATAGAAGGGGAGCCATTTGGGATTAATCAGTTCCTTGACCATATCATTCAAAAGGTGAGTAAAAATGAACTTTATCGGTTTGACTCCCGTTCAGAATTAGAGGAAAAGCTGGCAAAAGGCCAATCAGAATGGTATGTAGAGCCGTTTGCAGGAGTAAAGAAGGATATTAGTAAATATATTATTCCACAATTAAGAGCGATGGCTAGTAAATATTTGGAGTATTTCGACCGTGTCAGAAGCAGTTCAACGGAAATAAAAGGAGCAGCTCGGTATATTGCCGTTGGCGGTGCCGCAAAATTAGCCCAAAAACAAATCCAGCAGGCAGCTGTCAAATGGGCAGAAAGAGGTCGCCCCATTCAGCTCTATTTCCCAGAAGATATGGAGAAGCTGAATGTACTTGGATTGATGATTCTGGCCAAAATGAACCAATTGAAGAAAGAACAGGTAAGCACAGTTGATTATGAAACCATTAAGGTTTAAAAGTAGAAGGTGACGGAAATGTCGAAAATTCACACAGATTACGTCAACAAAGTGGCGATTATGATTCCAGAAAAGTTCATCGATGTATCAACAGGGGAATCGTATGCTGTTTCGCAAAAAGTTCAAGAACAAATTGAATATCATGCCGAAAATAGTACTCTTGTCCACCTTGTGATGTCTGCACTTACTAACTATCTGCATCCAAAGAAGCCGAGTGGTGGGAGCGGGAGTAATGAAGAGGTTTTATCCGAGTTATTTGAAATAAAAAGACTGCTTCAGGAACGGCCTTCCCAGCCAATTAACAGAGCTTTGCAGCAAAATGTTCAGCAACAGAAATCAATCAAAGCGGGCATTGATGTCGACTTAAAGGAATTAGAGGAAATCCTCGAGGCTTTTGGTGGATAAAAAAATGAAAAGCTGATTCATAATGAAGGGCTAGAATGAACAATGGGGAAAATCTTGTAAGTAAGGTTACTAACTTCTGAGATTTTATCCAATGGATACTTCTTCCTCGTTAGGTTTCAGCTTTTAATCCTTTCGCATGTTTTTGTGTCAAATAAGCAAGAAGAATGGATATTCTCCGCTAGTAAAATAACGTTTATGACAGGGCTTACATCCTTATTATCAAAGGGTTTTCACCCCTTTGATTTCTTGACAATCTTTACTAAAAATGATAAATTTTATTTAACCGTTATGCATCGTGTTAGATTATTGCATGCTGCTTATTCACAGGTTTGACCGTAGTTTGGATGAGTAATGAAAGTAAAACTATCAACGTTGTAAATGGTAAAATTTTTTTGGCATAGCAGCCACTAGGAGGATTTTTTTTTATGAAAAACGGTAAAGTAAAATGGTTTAACTCAGAAAAAGGCTTCGGATTTATTGAAGCTGAAGATGGAAATGATGTTTTTGTACATTACTCTGCAATCCAAGCTGATGGTTTCAAAACACTAGAAGAAGGTCAAGAAGTTTCGTTTGAAGTAGTAGAAGGTGCTCGCGGACCTCAAGCGGCTAACGTAACTAAAATATAATTCTCTTAAAATAGGTATCTAACAGCTCAATCAATCGTTGAGCTGTTTTTTTGCGTCTAACGGTTGAACAGGTTAATGACGCAAATTCGACCGGTGAAGTTGATTTTGTCCCTATAAATGAATATGACTCAAACGTGCTGCCATATTTAGGCCCGTTAATAGTGTTTACTTATTTGTTATAATAGAAGAATCTGAGAATAGAAAAATGAGGTGAAGCGGTTGAAATTTATCCATACAGCTGATTGGCATTTGGGGAAATTGGTGCACGGTGTTTATATGACAGAGGACCAACGGTTTATCTTGGATCAATTTGTCGAGCTTGTAGAAGAAGAACAGCCGGATGCTGTGGTGATTGCGGGAGATCTATATGACCGTTCCGTTCCTCCGACAGACGCAGTCGGACTATTAGATGAAATACTTTATAAAATAAATGTAGAGTTAGAAGTTCCGGTAGTCGCGATATCAGGGAATCATGATAGTGCTGAGCGTCTGTCATTCGGCAGCTCATGGTATCGCAACAGTCAATTCTATCTAGCTGGTAAAGTCGAAAAGGAGCTTCGTCCTATTTCAATAAAGGGAGTTAATTTTTATTTATTACCCTATGCAGAACCTGGAATAGTCCGGCAATTACTTGATAATGACAGCATCCACTCTCATCAGGATGCGATGAAAGCAATGATGCAAAGAATTGAAAAAGATTTGCGGGTCAATGAACCCAATGTATTAGTTGGACATGCCTTTGTTTTAGGTGGTGCCACAAGTGATTCTGAGCGAACCTTGTCAGTGGGAGGCTCGGGTTGTGTTTCTGCTGATCTGTTTGAGTCATTTTCCTATACGGCACTTGGACATCTTCACAGCCCCGATGCAATCCAGCATCCTAAAGTGAAATATTCCGGCTCGTTAATGAAATATTCTTTTTCAGAAGCTAAGCAAAAAAAATCTGTCTCCATCATCGAAATGGATGAAAAAGGTCAGTTTGATATACGATATCGTTCCTTGTCCCCGAGATATGATATGCGTGAGATAGAGGGTACCTTAGAGCAGCTCCTTGATCCAAAATTCTACCAAAATGAAAATGTCGATGACTATTTAAAGGTCACTCTTCTCGATGAAGGGGCTCTATTAGATCCGATAGGCAAACTGAGGCAAATTTATCCAAATGTTCTTCATTTAGAGAAGAAAATACACGAAACAGATATGAAGAAAAAGCAGCAAATGCAGATCATCAAGGATCATCGGAAATCTGAGCTTGAGTTATTTGAACAATTTTATTCTGAGATGACCACACTTGAGTTTACGGAGAGTAAACGAAAAGTTATGAATGAAATAATCGGGAAAGTACTGAAGGAAGAGGTGGCAAAATGAGACCGCTAAAATTAACGATGCAGGCTTTTGGTCCATATGCTGCTAAAGAGGAAATTGATTTTACTTTACTTGGCTCACGTACGATGTTTGTCATTTCTGGAAAAACAGGTGCCGGGAAAACAACTATTTTTGATGGAATCAGCTATGCCATCTATGGCAAAGCAAGTGGAGAGGATCGAAATGGCTCAGAGCTTCGCAGTCAATTTGCCAGCGACCATTTTTTAACTGAAGTCGAGCTGGAGTTCAGATTGCGTAATAAAACCTATTTGATTCGACGTTCACCGCAGCAGGAAAAGAAAAAGGATCGCGGAGAAGGCATGACAATGGTTGGGGCAAAGGCGGAGCTATATGTGGCAGATGAGGAAGGCTATCGAATCCTAGCATCCAATGTTCGTGATGTGGATGTGAAAATAAAAGAAATCATGCTTATTGATAGTAATCAATTTCGGCAAATCCTTATGATTCCACAGGGAGAGTTTCGAAAGCTGTTAACCTCTGACAGCAAAGAGAAAGAACTGATTCTTCAACGGTTATTTCATACGGAAATATATAAAAGAGTGGAGGAGAAGCTAAAGGAAGAAGCAACAGAGCTGAAAAATGCAGTAGAAAGACAAACGAATGAGCGGAACCAAAATCTAAGCCGTATTCAGCCTGTCTTGCTTGAAGAGCTTAAGCGTGTTCTTAAAGAGGAGCCTGAAAATGATGTGAAGCTACTTCCGCTCTTGAAAGAAGAAATTGAGCTGTTAGCGACAGAGCTTCTGCAGCTGCAAACGAATATGAGCTTGAAGGAAGCTGAAAAAGAAAAGGTTCAGCAGCAGTTGTATGAAGGAGAAGCCATCATGAAACAGTTGCAGGCACGAGATGAACTGCAGATTAGAAAACGAGAGCTGGAGGCGCAAAAACAGGAGATTAATGAAAAGGAGGATTGTATTACCCTTGCTCAAAAGGCAGCCGTGTTGACAAACCAAGAAGAATTATGTCACCGTTTGAAGCGCGAACTTGACAGTGCTAAAGCAAATATGGCAGTTATTCGGGATAAAAAAGCGGCTTTAACGCAATCATATGCTGAATGGGAGCTTAGACTGAATAAGGAAAAGGAAAAAGAACATCACCGTCAAGCTCTATTAGAAAACGTACATCACTTAAAGCAAATAGAAGGAGATGTCCGTTCGCTATCGTCATATAGTCAGGAGGTCAAAAGGCTCCATAAACAGCTGCAGGATGGGCTTCTCGATAAAAAGACCAATGAAGAACGAATAAAAACAATGAACGAATCAATCCAATTGATTCAGTCCGAAAAAAAGCAACTTGAACTTCAGCAGGTGACCTATTATGAAAATGAACGAATGATGGACAAGCTGGAAAATGTTTACCAGAAAATTATCAAATGTGAGCAATACTACAAGGACTTTCAAGAAGCAAAGAAGAAAGGTCAGCGGCTGACAGGTCTTTTTGATCAAGCACAGTCCCGCTATAAGGATGCGGTCCTTCTTGTTCAAGAGCTGGAACAAAAATGGCTGCATGGTCAGGCTGCGATTTTAGCTGGTCAATTAAAGAATGGGATGGAATGCCCCGTTTGTGGGTCCATCGATCACCCTAATCCGGCACTTAATGAAAAAAAGGAGATTCCATCTGAGGAGGATATAAGAGCGGCGAAACTGCAGCTGGCTAATTTAGAAGAAGAAAAACGTCAGGCTGAATCAACACTATTGAGAGCACAGTCCACAGAGAAAGCGCTGGAAGAAACGTTGACAGAGCTTCAAAGGGGGATAATTGATGATCGGGACCATTTCGCTATTTCCGAGCTCGACATAGTGAAAAATACTGTCGAGGCTGAAAAGCGACAGCTTAGTCAAAGACAGGCCATGCTTCAGGAGCAGAAGAAAAGGCTCGTTATGCTTGAAGAACAAATCGAATCCTATGAGCAAGAATTAAGAGAAAGACAGGCCCAACTTACAGAAATAACAGAAGAGCATAACCATTTAACGATTCAATATACCGAAAAGAATACACTCCTTTTACAAAAGAAGGAGAAAATTCCTGAAGGTTTACAATCGATTTCTGCATTTGAAGCCGAGTTGAAAAAGGCGGTTTCACTATATGAGGAGCAACTGAAAAAATTGGAGCAGGTACAGGCTCAATTTCAAAAGACAAATGAAATGCTCCTGACTGAAACGGCACGCTGTGAGGAAGCTGAAAAACAAGCTGAAGCATCTGAACAAAAGCTGAAAATTGAACGTGAAATGTTTAAAACTAAAATGGAGGAACAGGGCTTTAGAGAATACGCTTCCTATGCCAATGCGAAAAAAACCGAGCCAGAAATTAAACAGCTGCAGCAGGAGGTTCGTTCCTATCATGAGGAATATCGTTCCGTCAAGGATCGATTTGAAGAATTGGAAAGAGTACTTATGAATATGAAAGTGCCAGATCTTGAAGGGCTGAATGCTGTATTAGAAAAGATTAAGAGTGATATTCTTTCCATCCAAAACCTATATAACAGGCTTTATGTAAGAAAAGCTGAAAATGAACAAATTACGGAAAAAGTGCAAGCTATTAACAATGAAATAAAGACTCTTGAAGAAAAGTTTGAACTAATCGGCCATCTATATGAAATGGCAAAGGGACAGAATAATCACAGGATTACGTTTGAAAGGTATGTGCTGGCAGCTTTTCTTGATGATATCCTCCGCGAAGCAAATGAGCGTTTAAAGAAAATGACTAGTGGACGTTATGAACTTCTTCGTAAAACGGATCGGTCGAAAGGAAATGTGCAAAGTGGTCTAGAGCTACTGGTGTTTGACCAATACACGGGTCAGGAGCGCCATGTCAAAACCCTTTCAGGCGGTGAGAGCTTTAAAGCTGCTCTCTCTTTAGCATTAGGACTAGCAGATATTGTGCAGCAATATGCTGGCGGCGTTTCACTGGAAACGATGTTTATTGATGAAGGTTTTGGGACGCTTGATCCAGAATCACTGGACCAATCTATTGAAGCACTAATTGATATCCAATCGAGCGGACGTCTTGTCGGGATTATTTCTCATGTTCCAGAATTGAAGGAAAGAATTGATGCTAGACTTGAAGTGGTAGCGACAAAGAGCGGAAGTCGGACAGAATTTCAATTTTTAAATGGCTAATAATCCTGCATACAAGGAAAACGAACTTTTCCTTGTATGTCTGCCTTTTTCGTATAATTACTACCGTTTCACAGATACGACAACATGATATAATGAAAAAGTAAATGGATACATACATAAAAGCAGGTGGCTAGAATGAGTAAACGATATTTCACCATTGGGATGGCTGGTCATATCGACCATGGTAAGACAACCCTTACAAAAGCATTGACGAATGTCGATACAGACCGATTAAAGGAAGAAAAGGAACGAAATATTTCGATTGAACTTGGTTTTGCACCCTTATACGAGGATGAAGAGCTTCAAATATCGGTTATTGATGTTCCAGGTCATGAACGATTTATCAGGCAAATGATTGCCGGAGTAGCAGGCATTGATTTAGTCGTATTAGTTGTGGCAGCAGATGAAGGTGTGATGCCGCAGACAAGGGAGCATCTTGAAATCCTGAAATTTCTTGGTATTAAGAATGGAATGGTTGCCATTACAAAGATTGATCGGGTAGAGGAAGAATTAATTGAAGTGGTCAAGGAAGAAATCTTTGATGAACTGAAGGATACTGTCTTTGAACGTATGCCATATGTACTGGTTGATAGTGTTTCTAAAAAGGGTGTAGAAGAGTTAAAGTCTGCAATCATTGCTACATTAAAAGAACAGGAAATGCGTGATTTCCGCGGTGCTTTTCGATTACCGATTGATCAGGTATTTACTGTTAAGGGACAGGGAACGGTTGTGAGAGGAACGGTTTATGAAGGAACGGTTACCGAAGGTCAGGCCTTAAGCGTGCTGCCAAAAGGTCTGCTGGTGCGGGCAAGACAAATTCAGGTTCATCACCAAGCTGTTGACCATGCGGTTGCCGGACAACGAGCGGCCATTAACCTTTCCGCTGTCGCAAAGGAACAGCTCGAGCGTGGGGATGTGCTGGTTTCTTCTGAGCATTTTATTGTCACGAAAACCATTGATGTTGCCATGCAGGTCGTTAATGATTTAGATTATATTGTGAAGCAGCGGATGCCGATTAAATGTCATATTGGTACCGCTGAGGTTATGGGTAGAATTGTCTTTTTTGACCGTAATGTAATTGAAACAGAGAATGATGAGGTCTTATGCCAGCTAAGGCTTGAGGAAGAGATTGTGACAAAACGAGGGGACCGTTTTATCCTGAGAAGACCAACACCATCAGAAACCATCGGTGGAGGCTGGGTGATTGAACCGCGAGGTGAAAAGTATAAATTTGGGTACAGGACGATTCAGCAGATGGAGCAGAAAAAAGTCGGCACAGCAAAGGAAAGAATTACAGCAGCCCTTGTGGAAGCTAAAAGCCTACCTTTAACAGAGCTGATAAAACGGACATCACTGGATGAAGCATCGCTTCTAGCTGAATTGAATCATGAGGAGTTTGTGTTTCTTAATAAAAAGGAATATACGCTCCAATCGATTATTGAGACTCTATTAGAGGAATTTACTGATCGCTTATCATACTATCATTCTCAATACTCTATGAAAGCGGGTATCAATAAAGCAGAGCTATTTCATCCCTTACAAAAGGAATTTCCAAAAGCACTATTAGAATATGTCCTTGACTATGGAGCTGAAAAAAATCTTGTCAGGAAAAAAGGACAATATGTGGCGTTATTCACCTTTACCCCACATGTTCCGAAAAACTGGCAAAAGCGAACGGAAAATATGCTGACTAAGATGAAACAGGATGGTTACCAGGTACAATATTTAAGTGATTACTTTAATAATGATGGAATTCCTGACCATCTAACCAAGGATATAAAACATTTTCTTGAAGAGGAAGGAGAAATTATTTCTCTTGATGGACAGTATTTCTGGCACCGTGAAGTTTTTGATCAGGCAGTCAACAAGCTGAAATCGGAAACAGATGCAGAATTCGATATCCGTGATGCGAAACAAATTCTAAGTTTGTCAAGAAAACTGATGATTCCATTTCTCGAGAAGCTTGATCAGTTCCGTTTAACGAAACGAGTCGAAAATAAACGTGTTTGGGAATCATAATAAAAAGGGAAAAGCCAACCGGCTTTTCCCTTTTTATGAGAGAATCATCTCAGACTGTACATAATGGTATAAAAGCTGTGCTGTTTGTTCTAGTGCTTGTTTATGTGTTCGTTCAAATGCATGGGAAGCATCGATTCCCGGTCCGATTAATCCATGGATAATATCATGTCCTGCTCGAATTGCAGCGGAAGCGTCCGAACCATAGAACGGATAGATATCAAGTTTGTATTGTATTCCATTCTCCTCGGCAAGCTGTACAAGTCGTTTTCTGAGTCCATAATGGTACGGTCCGCTAGAATCCTTGGCACAAATAGATACCGTGTATTCGTCTGTTGCTTGGCCATCACCAATCGCTCCCATATCAACAGCTAAATATTCTACAGTCTCGGGAGTGATATTTGAATTTCCCCCGTAACCAATTTCTTCATTATTGGAGATGAGGATATGGGTTGTATAAGGTAGACTGATGTTTTCCGATTTGATTTTTTTCAACAGCTGCAATAAAATGGCGACGCTAGCTTTATCATCTAGATGCCTTGATTTAATAAATCCAGACGGGGTGATTTCCACACGTGGGTCGAAGGAAATAAAATCACCGACCTCGATGCCAAGAGCACGCACATCCTCCTGACTGTTCACCCTTTCATCAATTCTAATTTCCATGTTTTCTTGATTTCTTTCTTTTTTATCAGCATCCCTATAAACATGGACAGACGTTTGATGCATGAGGATGGTACCGGTGTATTTTTTACCGGAAGCTGTTTCAATGGTACAATATTCCCCTTCAATAGAGTTATATTTAAATCCTCCAATCAAATCGAGCTTTAAGCGTCCGTTAGCTTTAATTTCCTTAACCATAGCACCTAATGTGTCAACATGAGCAGTCAGCATTCGATGATGAAGTGCATCTTTACCAGGCAGTGTGGCAATCAATCCGCCTTTGCGGTTACGTTTCGTGTTAATCTCCAGCTCTCTTAAAAAAGCTTCAATATAAGAAATAATTTCGTATGTATTTCCGGATGGACTAGATATGGTTAGCAGGTCCTCTAATAAGGTAACAGTTTCAGATTGATTAGTGTTTGACAAAAACAGTCTCTCCTTTCTATTTAACGTCATTCTGTAATAAGTATACCTCTAATTGCAGAAGTTAAGAAGGCTAGCGCATAGATAAAGCCAATCAATCAGCTGACGAGTATCATTTGATACATCATAGAAAGATAGCTATAATTTTAATTACGTTAGGAGAAATTAGCATAAATGCTATTACTTGAATATAAAGGGGAATAAAGGAATGAGTAATTGTAAATTAGATCACAGTCAGGAAGACGTAAAGAACAAATATGAATCACAACGCTCTTTTTTACCAGATGACATTATTAATGGGTTTACTGCCTATTTTTCTAAAGAGCACACACAAGCCGAATTAAATGAAATGTTCCATTTGCTGAAAAAATATGATTTATCCTCTACAGAGGAAAAGGAAGCACGGAATAAGCAAATGCTTGCCTTGTTAATAGATGAGTAATCGGTTGGAAAATACAATCGTTGATAAATTCTAAGGATTAACCAGGCACCCGTTATATATGAGGGAGCTTGGAACGATTGTTTTGTAGGAGTGGTCTTATGAGTAAAGAAGAAGAAAAGGAAGTATCTTTAGAACAAGATAAAATCAATCAAGTGATTGTTGAAATAGATTATGCCATTGATAAATTACAAAATCGTAGCGGTGATGTGAAATCAGATACTCTCGAGCTTAGAAAAACATTTTGGCAGGATGTTACAGTCAATCTCGATGAACCAGATGATGTCATTGAAACGTTTACAAGCATCAAGCAGCAGGCTGAGCTATTATCCGAACGGGAACGCAGTCATGGTCAGATTCATAAGCGTTTAAAGACGTTATCTCGTTTGAAGGATTCTCCCTATTTTGGGAGGATTGACTTTAAAGAAGAGGGGGAAGCGACTGAAGCTGTTTATTTAGGGATTGCCTCCTTTATGGACCGAGAGGAGGAGCAGTTTCTTATTTATGATTGGCGCGCACCCATTTCAAGTCTATATTATGATTTTTCACCTGGACCTGCTTTCTATGAAACACCTGAAGGAAAAATATCGGGTGAAATGACCCTAAAGCGGCAGTTTATGATTCGCAACGGGCAGATGATCTCTATGTTTGACACGGGAATCACCATCGGAGATGAGCTCTTGCAGGAAGTACTCGGCGCAAATGCGAGCACACAAATGAAAAGCATTGTAGCAACCATTCAAAGAGAGCAAAACCGAATCATCCGCAATGAAAAAAGTAAATTGCTTGTTGTGCAGGGAGTGGCAGGAAGCGGGAAGACATCTGCTGCCCTACAGCGTGTGGCCTATTTGCTTTACCGCTATCGTGAAACACTTGACTCTGAAAATATTATGTTATTCTCGCCCAATCCACTGTTTAACAGCTATGTATCGACTGTTCTTCCGGAGCTAGGCGAAGAAAATATGAAGCAGACGACCTTTCAAGAATATTTAGATAGTCATTTAGGGAACCATTATAAGCTGGAGGATCCGTTTTCACAGCTTGAATTTTTGTTAAATGAGGAATCATCGACCTATTATCAGACTAGAATAGCCAGTATTCGGTTTAAGGGTAGCCTTCGATTTAAGGCCTATATTGACGCCTTTCTTGATTGTATTCACTTAGGCGGGCTTTATTTTAAGGATATTTTCTTTCGTGGCGATGTGATTGTTTCTAAAATGGATATACTTGACCAGTTTTATCAGCTCGACAAGAAGATGTCGATTGCTAATCGGATTCAAATCGTGAAGGATTGGATCATAAAACGCTTAAGAGTTCAGGCCAAACGGGAACAAAGGAAGAGTTGGGTGGAAGAGGAAATTCAATATTTAGAGAAGGAGGATTATCTAGCTGCTTTCAATGCTTATAAGAAGAAGCGCGGGTTGAAGGATGATACGTTTAATGATTTTGAGGAGGAAAGAAAATTTCTTGTCAAACAAGTGGTTAATCGAGAGATGAAGCCGCTTATTCACAGCGTCAAAAGGCTGCGGTTTATTGATATGAAAAAGATATATCAGCAGCTATTTATTGAGCAACATCATTTTACACAAGACCTGCCGCAGGAGTGGGGGCAAATTTGTCAAATATCGATTACGGCACTCCAGAAAAATATCCTTACCTATGAGGATGCGACTCCGTTTTTATATTTAAAAGATATGATTGAAGGGAGAAAGGTGAATTTAAGTATTCGTCATGTTTTTATTGATGAAGCACAGGATTATTCACCCTTCCAATTTGCTTATTTAAAAGAATTATTTCCATACTCCAAAATGACCTTGTTAGGTGATATGAATCAAGCTATTTTTCTCCATTCCAAGGATATGGTCAATATTTTTCAAGTGGATTCTGAAGTGGAAAAAGAAACAATTGTCTTAACGAAAAGCTATCGCTCTACAAAACAAATTGTAGAATTTACAAGAGGGTTAGTGATTGAAGGTGATAAGATTGAGCCTTTTAACCGTGAGGGACGAAAACCAACCTTAACACATGTGTCTAATGAATGGAATTTAAAGGAAAAGATATTGGAGCGTATCCATAATTTACGCCATAACGGCTATCAAACAATTGCAGTAATTGGCAAAAATGCACATGAAACCAAACAGGCCTTTCAAGCGTTGTCGAGTGAAATAGATGGATATTTAATGGAAAAGGGCTCGATTCATTATGAAAAGGGACTTGTGTTTATTCCAGCGTATTTAGCCAAGGGTATCGAGTTTGATGCTGTCATTATGTATAATGCGTCCCAACAGAACTTTGGCCGTGAAATGGAGCGTGAATTATTCTATACCTCCTGTACAAGAGCGATGCATGAATTACATCTCTTTTCACTAGGTAAAGAAAGTATGTTTATTTCAAGACAGCCTCAGGAGTCCTATGAGGTGTTGCAGAGTCATGAATATGTAGAGCTGGAAGAGAAAAGCTCTAAGAAATAAAAAAAGAGCGCTGCACGTTAATTTAACTGCAGCGTTCTTTTTTTATCAATGAAACAGGACCTTTATTTTGCTGTTTTTCTGGCTGCTTCTGAAATAAAGTCAGCAATCATAACCAGGATGCAGTAACACAAGAGCAGGAGGGTTACATCTGTATAGTGAAAAAAGCTTAGGCTCATTTTAAACTGCTGACCAAGACCACCTGCACCGACAAAGCCAACCACAATCGTTGTCCGCATGATTACCTCCCAGCGGTATAAAATGTACATTAGAAACTGGGGCATAACGGCTGGCAAGACACCGTATAATAGCATTTGGCCTTTTGAAGCACCGCTTGAGGCAAGATTTCGGACAGGACGTTCATCCAAGTCTTCGATGACCTCCGCACAAAGCTTCCCTAATATACCAAAGTTATGGAGAGCCAGCGCAATCGCACCGGGCAGCACACCTGGTTTGAGGATAAAGATGATGATCATGGCCCAGACTAGCTCCGGAATCGCACGGCTAAAAATATACATGATGCGTATGAATCCAAATAGTAGCCAGTTATACCATTTATGGATTAACGTCAGTGAGCCGTCAGCAATATTTCTGGCTGCAGGAATGACGGTTAAAAACATGGTGATGGTCGAAATGCCTATAGCCAAGACACTCATTCTTAGAGTTTCGTAAGTCAGGCTTAAAGCTTCCTTCCAGCTTTCGCTACTCAAAAATGCAGGCTGCTCTACACCGATGCCTGAAAGACCCATGAAAAATTTCTGGGCATAAAAGGCATTTTTGTCGGAAAATAAATCCTTTAGACTTGCATTTTGCAAGGCAAAAATAAACCACCATGATAAACTGAACAGCCCGATCGTTAATAGGAGGGAGAAAGTCACAAAGGAAAAGCCTTTTTTGGCTTCATGCAGCCCTTTTCTCACCTGTACACTCCAGCTGTCAACGAGGATAACAATCGCAATTAAAAAGAAGAGAAAAGTCCATACCTCGTCATATTTCAAGTCATTTAAAGATAATTGAATTTGAAAACCCAGTCCACCTAATCCGACAAAGCTCATAATCGCTGATGAACGGATAGCGCATTCAAAACGGTACATCGTATAGCTGATGATGCTAGCACGCACGAGAGGAAGATACCCGTAGAGCAGACATTGAAGCTTTGAGGCTCCTGAGGAACGCAATGCTTGAATCGGTTCTTCAGGTACATCATTCAGCATATCAGCAAATATTCTGCCTAGTATCCCGCCATATGGTATCCCTAATGCCAAAATGGCTGAAAGCGGGGAAAGACCGAACATAGCAACAAAGATTAAGGCCCAAACCAGCTCATGAATCGCTCTTAAAAAACCAAGAATGCTACGGAAAATACTCTTGGAAACAAGCTTTGATCCTGTACGGTCATGCAGTATTCCTGAGGCAAAGATACCAAAGAAAAAGGCAATCAAAATGGCTAGTGACATTCCACAAATAGCATATGCAAGCGTAATCCATGTCGATTCAATGGCCAATTGGATAATATAGGGTGAAAAATTGGGATGGATGAGTGCTTCTCCAACCTGTTGGAGGGTAGCCATACCTCCAGTGTGAACTAAATCCTCACGCCAATTGACCGCAAATAGACTCCAAACAAATGCAACAGACAAAAGTACGGATAAGACATTTTTACGCTGCAGCTGGAGCATGTCTTTAAGCTTCTCCATTATCTGACCGCTCCTCTAATTGATAAAGCTCAGATAATAAACCATCACTCACTTTATGGACAGGCAAATCAAAAAAAACCTGGCCGTTTTTTATTGCAATGATTCTGGTGAAATATTTTTTTGCATATTCGACGGAATGGAGACTCGTAATCAAGGTTTGTTTCTCCTCTTTCACAAGCTTAGTTAGCATGGAAAGAATATCTTCTGCACGCGCAGGGTCTAATGAAGCGACCGGTTCATCCGCTAGGATTATTTCCGGTCTTTGGAGCAAGAGACGGGCCAATGCGACACGCTGCTGTTCACCACCGGATAATTTTGCCGTTTGCACATATTGTTTATCTGCCAGTCCAACCCTTGCTAAGGCTTTTTGAACAGCCTCCTTTTCCTGCGGGATCATAAGTGACCAGAGTGATTTAATTAACCCCCAATCTGCCAGTCTTCCTGCTAACACGTTATGAATCACTGGTAACTGTCCGACAAGGTCAAACTGCTGTCTGATAATGCCGATTTTTTTTGCTAAAGCTTTGCGATTAGTAAGTTTTTCGGCACGGGTACCGGTTATGGTCAACACACCTTCATCTGGTTTGACAACGGTGGCAAATGTATTAAGCAGGGTTGTTTTACCGGCGCCGCTTGGGCCGATTAAGGCAACTAATTCTCCTTTTTTGATTGAAAAAGAAAGGGAAGATAAAGCTATCTTCCGCTCATAATATTTTGATATGTTACTTACTATTATCATTTCTGTTGATGACGACAACCTCTTCACCCTCTATTTAATAATGCCAACTTCCTTGGCCACCTGTTCGATCTCCTTATAATTTTCATTTTTAGTTGGGATAAATTTATCCGATTGGAATAGTTCCATAATTTCTGCTTGATCTGTACTGTTGATGGAAAGAAGGGCTTCCGCTATCTTTTGTTTTATTCCTTCGCCAAATTTTTCATCAATCCTATTATTAATCGTCCAATGATAATCAAAGTAGCTTGGTGTTGTATAGAAAACATCCACTTTGCTTGTGTCCACTTTCTTTTCGGCAACGGCAGCTTCCCATACGGATATATTTAATACACCAGCCTTCATGGAGCCAGATTCAACTAATTTGTAGGTTTTATCATGTGAGCCTGAATAATTCGGCTGACCGTCAAAATCCTCTTCCGGATTGATACCTGCCTCCTCAAGGAAGTAACGCGGCATTAAATGACCGGAGGTGGAGCTTTCACTGCCAAATGTAAAGCTTTGTCCCTTTAAGTCATCAAGACTGCTTATATTGGTATTTGTATCTGCAATAAAAACAGAATGGAATTCCTCGTCCATCGGTCTTTGCGCAATTGCCTCAGCGTCAGGTACGATGTTTCTTGCTTGTACACCTGTAAGACCGCCAAACCAGGCTAAGTGCATTTCGCCCCGTTCAAAAGCAGTAACAAGTGCAGCATAATCTACAGAAGGAACATATTCTACTTTAAGATCTGTTTTTTCACTTAAGAAATCAGCTAATTTGCTTAAGCTTCTATTCATATCAGCAGCGTTTTGGTCAGGGATAGCTCCGATTTTAAAAACTTCCTCTTTCTTTTCAGGTTCTGTTGCAGACGGATTTTTTTCTGCTTCTTCATTACTTGAACAGGCGGTAAGTAAGAAGAATAGTAGTAAGATTAAACCTAACGAAAACCGTTTTTTCATTATATTTCCTCCAGATCGTTCATTTTTATTCTGTTATTATACTTGAATAATTTAATTAATAATAGATTATTTCTATTAAAACACATTCATTTAATCGATAATTAAATGAATAAACAATCTGTTTTTTCGCTAGCTATTTTGTAATCATTCTTCTACATTCCATCCCTTTGTAAGCTAGCCCTCTTCTGCTTCAGCCATTTTTGTTGGGATCTGTTTCAGTTCCACCTCTTGCACATACAATGGAAGAAGGCATCTTCTCATACTATAAGATCTTTTCAATATATACCTTGAGAACTATTTTGGCATTTGCTATAGAAATGGAGGGGAAATCATGAAACGAATCATGGTTACGGGAGCATTAGGGCAAATTGGTTCAGAGCTTACGCTTTTTTTGCGCAAACATTATGGCACCGATCATGTTTTAGCAACGGATATTAGAAATAACTCTCTGGAGGTTGTGCGATCAGGTCCATTTGAAATGCTTGATGTGATGGATGGGAAGAGTTTCGTTAAAGCGGCATCTGACTTTCAGGCAGACACGATTATTCATTTAGCTGCGTTGTTATCGGCGGTTGCAGAAGGGAATCCTCTTTTAGCGTGGCAAATGAATATGGGAAGCTTACTCAATGCTCTTGAAACGGCAAGATTATTGAAGGCGAAATTCTTTACCCCTAGCTCGATTGCTGTCTTTGGACCACCAGCACCAAAGAAAATGACCCCTCAAGCATCGATTCTTCGCCCGGTTACGATGTACGGGATTAATAAAGTTTCAGGTGAACTATTGGCAGATTACTATTTTCTTAAATACGGTGTTGATACGCGAGGGTTACGGTTCCCTGGTCTGATTTCACATGCCACTAAACCTGGTGGGGGCACGACCGATTATGCAGTGGAAATATTTTATGATGCGATTCAGAAAGGCCGTTATACCTGCTATTTGCAGGAGGGGACCTCTATAGACATGATGTATATGCCCGATGCACTTCAGGCGATTATTCAATTATTGGAGGTGGATTCACAGCAGCTAAAGCATCGGAATGCATACAATGTCACAGGCATGAGCTTCACACCGAAAGAACTAGCGAATGAAATACAGAAATATCTCCCTGACTTTTCCCTGGATTATAGAATAGACCCTGTTAGACAGTCGATTGCAGACAGCTGGCCAGATCAAATCGATGCAAGTACCGCTAAGCAGGAATGGGGTTTTACGACGCAATACAATCTAGAGAAGATGACGAAGGATATGCTTGAGAAATTAACCGTTAAGCTGATGCAATCCTGATGATTCATGATAAAATCTGTGCCTTTCGTTTGTAAGTTTACGGATGAAGGCATAGATTTTATATATATGATTCTTTCATGAAAGCAAAAAATAATTTTTAATTCCTAAAGAATTTCCCAAAAATATATAATTAGACAAATAATCGAACTTAAGTTAAATTTGTAATATATTCAAATAATTAAATCGGCAACAGGAGGATGACAAATGATTCGCTATAAAAAATTAGGCTATGTCGTATTAAGTGTAACAGATTTAAATAAATCAACAGATTTTTATGAAAATATTGTAGGTATGCAATTTGTTGAACGTGAAAATGAAACCGTATACTTAAGAAGCAGCCGTGACCACCATAATTTAATTCTAGTAGAAGGTCCTGAGGCTGGATTAAAACGAGTTGCATTCGAGCTTGAAAAGGCCTCTCAATTCCAGGATGTATTCGACTACTTAACAGAGCAAGGCTTAAACCCAGTTGAACTAAGTGCAAAAGAAACACAAAGCCTAGCACAAGGCAGGACCCTTCGTTTTAAAGACCCAATTATCGGTGTAACGTATGAGTTCTATGTTGAAATGATGCAAATGGGCCTTCCATTTGTTCCAAAGGATGCAAAAATCACAAGATTCCTGCATGTTGTATATGATACAAATCGCTTTGATGAATTATTAGATTTCTATACTAATACATTAAACTTCCGTATTTCTGATACTTCTGGTAGAGAAACTGCTTGGGCATGGCTACGTGCATTCCCAACTCCATATCATCACAATCTTGCTATCACAAAAGGGCCAGAAAATAAATTAAACCATCTTGCTTACCAAGCAGAAACAGTTGATGATATTGGTAAACAAGTCAATCGCTTAAATGATCAAAATGTTCCTATCCTATTTGGCCCAGGAAGACACCATCCATCAGGCAGTATATTCCTATACTTTGCGGATCCGGACGGCTTGACATTGGAATACAGCCAAGGCATGGAAGAATTCCCTGAAGATGGTGCAAGAGAGCCTCGTCGACTTGAGCCTAGTAAGGAAACGATCGATGAGTGGGGCGGTACACCAAAGCCGGATTTTGCTAAGTACGGTAAAATTCTTGAAGAAGACCTAGTAAAGATTAACAACTAATACAAATAAATGATAATAGAAAGGGGAGGGAAGACCTTGTCTAATGAAAAAATATTTCGTGTAGATTTTCATGCGCATATTATTCCTGACAATTTTCCGGATTTCGAAGAGAAATACGGTGACAATCGTTTCCCAACATTAAGACATACATGTGACTGCGGAGCGGAAATTTATAAAGATGGTAAATCATTCCGGAAAATTGAGGATAATGCATGGGATCCACAAAAACGAATTGCCCAAATGGATGAAGAAGGTATTGATGTTCAAGTTCTTTCTCCAATCCCGGTTACCTTTACGTACTGGGCAGATGCAGAAAAATGCTTAGAGCTTTCAAAAGCACAAAACGATTTTATTGCTTCTGTTGTGGCAGAATATCCTGATCGTTTTGTCGGCTTAGGTACAGTTCCGCTTCAAGATGCTGATTTAGCCATTGCCGAAATGGAAAGAGCGATTAATGAATTAGGTTTAAAAGGCATTGAAATCGGCAGTAATGCAAACGGCAAGACACTTGATGACCCTGAGATTTTAAGATTCATAGAAGCTGCTGCTAAAATGGACGTGCCTATTTTTGTACACCCATGGGCTACTGTTGGTGTGGAAAGAATGCCTAGACATAACTTTATGTATTCTATTGGTATGCCTTCAGAAACAGCTCTTGCGGCTGCAAGCTTAATCTTCAGTGGGATTTTAGAAAAGCATCCAAATCTAAAAATCTGCTTCTCACATGGTGGAGGTTCACTTCCTTATGTGCTGGCACGAATTGACCAAGCATGGGAATCATGGCCAACTATTCGGACAACAGAAGAAAAACCAAGCTATTATGCGCAAAAGCTTTATTTTGATACACTTGTTTATGATCCAAAGAATCTTCAATTTATGATTGATAAATTTGGTACAGATAAGCTGATGGCGGGCTCTGATTATCCGTTCGTATTACGTGAGGTTCCATCTGGAAAAGTAATTGATATCATGGAACTTCCTGAGGAAGACAAGAAAAAGATGCTTGGCGAAAATGCCATTAAGTTTCTTGGCCTGAATAAAGCTAACTATGTGAAAGAACCCGTTAAATAATGAAAAAAAAAGAGAACTTGCAAAAGTTCTCTTTTTTTTTCATTATTTTTCTGTTTCGATTGTATGTCTATTCTAATGAAGTGCTAAAGCAAGCTTCTATTCTTTAATGTTGTCTCAAAAAATTGCAGAAATAAATGAATGCTTTCCAGCTTTGGAGAATTTTTCTTAAAAATTCCTGCAATATTAAAGGTCAAATTATCAAATTCCGGAAATGGAATAATGCAATAATCATGGTTAATCGTTTCAGAATCATTACCAAGTGATAATTCAGGAATGATACTAAATCCCCAATTGTTTTTTACCATTAAGTTAACCATTTCGAAGCTGCCAACCTCTATCCGCTGCAAATCCTCTACTCCAACTAATTTTTCATCAATCTTCATCCAAACAGGTGTTTCTCGTCGATAGCATATCATCGTTTGTCCAACTAAATCTTCCTTTGTGATTTCTGTTTTAAGTGCTAATGGATGATCCTTCCCGACAACAAACAACAATTTTTCATGAAAGAGAAATTGATATTCTAAATCATTAAAAGGAATAACATCCCTAACCAAACCGATATCAATCATGCCCTTTGTAATCATATTTGAAATTTCAATTGAATCGGTTGCTTCAACTAAATCAAACGATTTCTTATTCTGTTCTTTTAATAAGGATAATATTTCTAAAATGATAAAGACAGAGAAGGCAGGAGATAACCCGATTGTTAATGTTGGAGATTTTAATAGGTCAATGGTGTGCTTTGCTTCATTCATATAATTGAGAATTTTACGGGCGAGAGGAAGTAGAGCATTTCCTTCTTCTGTCAAAAGGATTTTTTTGCCGTCTCGATAGAATAATTTGCAATCTAATTCAAGTTCCAGCTTTTGAATCCGTGCTGTAACGGCGGGCTGAGTTAAATTTAGATATTCTGCTGCCCGTGAATAATTATTAAATTCATACACGGTAATAAACGTTAAAAGTTGTTCATTATCCACGTTTATCCCTCCTATTATTTTACTGTATTGGTAATAGCGATAAAATACAAAATTCTGTCTCTTCTGATTAATGGTGAATAAATGAGGGGGATTTAGTATTGAAAGAATAAGTATTTATTTAATAATAGTATTTTATTATGAATCTTTCAATTTATTTAACTTCATTGAGCAGAAGTCCTCCACTTCTACAAGTGGGGGAAATGGTCCTTCGATTCAGTGGGGGTTCAAACCCCGGCTGAATGAAGTTAAGCCTCCGGCGGATGTCACGGATTTTTTAAAGGTAGTTTATCGAGTGAGCTCAGGTAATCCGGACGCAAATTCGACGGGCGAATTTGATTGGAAATAAATTGAAATGGCTAAAAAAAGTAGCAGTAATAATAATATTATCACTGTATTTATCGTTTTATAAGCTTAATATTTGCAAGTTTATTTTACTTTAGATTAAAATGTTGAACACAGGAAACTTTTTATGGTTGGTGCATATCTTAAAGCAGAACATTTTTTTTACAATAAAAGTTGCCTTGACGAAACATATTTTGTTTAGTTCAAAAGCTTGTATATAGGTATATAAAGGAGAGGAAATAGATGACTGAAAATGTATTATTTGCATTAGGGCTCACGCTATTAGCAGGGTTAGCTACTGGAATCGGCAGTATACTTGCCTTTTTCACGTCAAGAACCAATACAAAATTTTTGTCATTAGCACTCGGATTTTCAGCTGGTGTTATGATCTATGTATCAATGATTGAAATTTTCTTCAAAGCAAAGGACTCGTTAGTCCGTGCTTTAGGAGAAATTCCGGGGAATTGGACAACGGTTGGAGGATTTTTTGGTGGAATGCTATTAATCGCCTTGATTGACAAATTTATTCCTAAACAAGGCAATCCCCATGAATTAAAACGAGTAGAGGAAATGAAACAGCCTGTTTCACCAGCAAGTGATCCGGCACTTTTAAAAATGGGTACTTTTACAGCACTTGCGATTGGTATTCATAACTTTCCGGAAGGCATCGCGACATTTGCGTCAGCTATTCAGGATCCCGCATTAGGAGTTGCTATTGCAACAGCTATTGCTATTCACAATATACCGGAAGGCATCGCGGTTTCTGTACCGGTTTATTTTGCCACAGGTAGTAAGAAAAAGGCGTTTAAGCTCTCATTTTTATCGGGCTTATCAGAACCAATTGGTGCCTTGCTTGCCTTTTTAGTATTAATGCCATTTCTAAATGATATTATATTCGGAATTATCTTTGCGGCCGTAGCGGGCATCATGGTCTTTATATCACTTGATGAATTGCTACCAGCAGCGAAAAAATATGATGAGGCACATACGTCCATTTATGGACTAATTGCAGGAATGGCTGTCATGGCTATAAGTTTATTGCTTTTCCTTTAAAAAAACCTTTTAAACAGTCCTATTGGTGGACTGTTTTTTTGTCTGTATTGCATAACCCTTCTGGCTCACAGAGCCTTTCTAAACCGTCAGTCTAGAAAAGTCTACTTGATTAATTAGAAAAGATGAATTTTTTTCGGCAAGCAGGAAAATATACAAATAGAGCAAGGGGCTTGCGTTATTGAGACACATCCTCCATTGCTGACAAAGCTTTGATTCGTAGTGGAACATAGGTTGATCAACTATTTGTTTATCAACTGTCATTACTTAGCTGTAATACAGAAGAATGAAAACTAACATAAGTGGCAAAATATACGTATATTAAGTTTTTTTATATGCAAAATATGAAAAAGTTTGATATAAAATCAAATCACCAAGGAGGAAACAGAATGAAACTGAAAGCATTATTAACATCAATCTTTTTAGTGGGGTTATTAACTGCCTGCGGTGGTAATGATGACCAGGCAGCTGATGATCAGGATAAGGCTGCAACAGAAAATGAGGAGCAAGCAGAAGAAAAAGATGATAAAGCTGCTGCAGAAGAAACAGAAAATGAAGGTGAAGATAAGGAACAAACTACTGATGCATTAACAACAGCATCGATTGTAAATGAACCTGAAGCATTTAAAAAAGCCGTTACAGAAGAAGGTACTTGGATTATTGCTACATTAAATGATATGACTATTGATGAAGAAGTTCTAGTTGCCGGTGAATTCCATGATAAAAATGATGCAACAAAGGATGTATATCGTAAATTAGCTTTATATACACAGGATGAGGATCATAATATCATCGATTCTTTCACGCTAACTGTACCTAAAATGACTGTTCAAAGCCCGAACTTTAAGATTCAAGGTGGAACGGTTAAGGGTGATGTGCTGGTCGAAGCACAAGGTTTTACTTTAGATAAAACGGCTACAATCGATGGTAATTTAATCTTCGCTAATGAAGATGTGAAATCTTCAGCGACCATCGATGGAAAAGTATCCGGTTCTACAGATGTGAATCAATAATGAAAAAAGACGTATGCCATGCATGCGTCTTTTTTTATATGATCAAGTATTTACCCGGTTTTTAAGGTGAATATATTATGATAATAAGTTCACAAAATATACATATGAAAAACGGCTATGGATAAATAAAGTATGATAAATTATGTCTATAAAGTAATATTAACGTCCTAGGAGGAAACACACATGAAATTCAAAGCATTATTAGCATCAACTGTATTAGTAGGGACTTTAGCTGCCTGTGGCACAGAAGAAGAGAAGCCAGAAGAAGCAGCAGCAACAGAACCAACAGAAGAGAAAGCAGAAGAGAGCACTGATGTAGTAACAACAGCATCTATCGTATCTGAAGCGGATGCATTAGTAAAAGCATTAAGTGCAGAGGGAACTTGGATTGTAGCAACACTTAACGATATTACTGTTGACGAAGAAATCGTTGTTTCTGGTGAATTCCATAATAAAAACGATGCAGCACAGGATATTTATCGTAAACTTGCTCCATATACACAAGATGAAGACCACAATGTTCTTGAAAGATTCACTGTTACAGTCCCTAAAATGACTGTGCAGTCTGAAAACTTCAAAGTACAAGCTGGTACCGTTAAAGGTGATGTATTTGTTGAAGCGAATGGCTTTACTTTAACAGCAGATGCAACAATTGATGGAAATGTATACTTTGCTAGCGAAGATGTAAAGGCTGCAGCGGTTATCGAGGGTAAAGTAACAGGTGCTCAAGAAGTAGGAGCAGCTTCTGATGTTGTAACAACTGCTTCTATCGTAACAGAAGCAGATGCGCTTGTAGAGGCATTGAGTGCAGATGGAACATGGATTGTCGCTACGTTAAATGATATCAAATTGGATGAAGAAATTGTTGTAGATGGAGAATTCTATAATAAAGATGATAAGAGTAAGGGTATCTACCGCAAACTTGCTCCATATACACAAGATGAAGATCACAAAGTACTTGAAAGATTTACAGTAGAAGTACCAAAAATGACTGTGAAGTCTGAAAACTTTAAAGTGCAAGCTGGAACTGTAAAAGGTGATGTTTATGTACAAGCGAAAGGCTTTACATTAACGGCAGATGCAACAATTGATGGAAATGTATACTTTGCAAGCGAAGATGTAAAAGCTGCAGCAGTTATGGAAGGTAAAGTGACTGGAGCAACTGAAGTAAAAAAATAAAAGCTGTATAGAAATGTAAAAGGCGTTCTGTCCATTGGACAGAGCGCCTTTTTTGGAGAGCAGACAATTAGCATGGGTAATCATACCACTCATTTTCAACCCTTTTTAATGGAAAGATAATAACGCCACTCGAAAAAAGGGGGCAACGCTATGTTCAAATTTAGGGGGATGATGATGGGTATACTTAGTGGAAATCCAAAAGAAGAGCCGTTGCATTATGGTGAGGTTTTTGCGTTATGGACACACTTAAACGTGTCCAAAGCAGCTGTGGCTGCTTATGAGACGCTATTAAATCACATTGGTGATGAGGATTTAAAAAAACTGGTTGAGGATTTATTAGAAAATGGAACAAAGGTCGAAATTGAAGAGGTAGAAATGGTCTTAAAAGAAAATGGGGTTGGGCTACCTCCTACACCTCCTGAACGCCCAAAGGCATGCTTGGAGAATATTCCTCCAGGTGCACGTTTTATGGATGCAGAAATCGCTAATAAAATTAGTATGGATCTAGCTGCAGGTCTCATTAGCTGCAGTACCGTTATGGGTCAGTGTATTCGCGAGGATATTGCGATGATGTATGGACAATTTCATATGAAAAAGGCACAATATGCGGCGAAAGCGTTGAAGCTTCTGAAAGAGAAGGGCTGGCTCATACCACCTCCACTCCATTTAGACAAAGCGGAATGCTAATGGAAAGGAGAGGATGGCAGCATGTCTAAGGCTGGTGAATTTCAAAATATGGAGCAGTACCGAATGCCAAGCGCACTAAAACAACCAAAAAACTTTCATTACAGAGTAGGCTATACATCTACAACAGGAAATGAAACAAATGGAAAAGAAGAACCTGGAAAACGATCAGACTTAGAAAGCTAAACCTGATTGTTTCAAGCTGAATAATGATAAAAAACGCTTGATGGGCTTCATCAAGCGTTTTTTTTTAATGCTGTTTGTTTGGTAATTTAGCACTTGGCTTTCCATTTCCTTGGCGTTTACGATTTTGCTCGTCCTTTTGCTGTTTTTCATGCAATTTGGCCACAAATTCCTTTGTATTATCCAATCTACTACCTCCTTTATATGACGCTACTTGTTACTTTCTCCATTCCCGTTTAAAAAATGTATAAGCAAGAGTTTTTTACAGAGAGGGATAACAAAGATATGAAATTATAGTAATATAAAGAGATTAGAAGCGGACTTAGCAGGGAGGTACATATGAAAGGGCATTTTAAATTTATTAGTGTCATGCTAATTTTTGGCAGTATTGGCATTTTTGTTAAAAACATACAGCTTTCATCAAGTGAAATTGCTCTATACAGAGGTATGATTGGCGGAATATTTTTACTGGGTACCTGTTTTCTTATCAAGCAGAAGCTATCCTTAAAGCAAATCAGAGCAAATCTTCTTCTTTTGTTTTTATCAGGCGCTGCACTTGGGTTTAATTGGATTTTTTTATTTGAAGCCTACAAATATACAACTGTTTCAAACGCAACCTTAAGCTATTATTTTGCTCCTATCTTTGTCATGCTGCTTGCCCCAGTTTTCTTAAAGGAGAAGCTTACTAGAATGAAGGTCATGAGCATTGTAACGGCGATGCTTGGATTGTTCCTCGTTGTTGATATCAGTGTGGGAGAGGGTAATCTGTTACAGCATACAGTCGGTATCCTATATGGTTTATTAGCAGCAGCCTTTTATGCAAGTGTCATTTTAATGAATAAATTCATCAAAAATTTGTCAGGCTTTGAAACGACACTAGTCCAATTATGGGTTGCAGTCCTTGTGCTGCTGCCATATGTACTTATGAAAGAGTCCTTGGATGTTTCAGGAATGAATAAACAGACAATGCTGTTGATTTTAATCGTTGGTATTATTCATACAGGTATGGCTTATCTCATCTATTTTGCTTCAATAAAAGAGCTACAGGGACAAAGTATTGCGATTTTAAGCTATATAGATCCTATATCGGCTGTCATGATGGCGGCTATATTTTTGCAGGAAAGCATGAATCTGATTCAAATGATCGGCGGGCTGCTAATATTAGGTTCAACCTTATTAAGTGAAACCATCGATTCGAGGAAGCTAAGGCATAACTAAACAGTACACATTATTTTCCAATTGAGTTCAAATATGCACAAAAAAGCGAACAATCTGTTCGCTTTTTTTATTATAACTTAACATAATTTATTTATAGTAAAGTAAATATATAAAATTACACTATGTGCTAATTACACATGAATAGATAAAATCTCTTCGTCCCATATTTTACTTATGTCCTTCACTTTCGCTCAATATTACGGTTAAACAATCAACCACCTCAAATTACCTATTTCCTATGGTAAAAGCCTAATCTCTACACACTTACCCAATGATTGAATAGTCTATCTTAGATATATGGAGGAGGCGCATTCCCAATGGAATTTTTACAATTACCAATAAGGACCTCAGGAAACCGGAAGTTTGGACTAACTTCGATTATTGATAAGGGTACTCCAATTGGAGAATTAGAACTAATACTTAAAGATTATCATCACATGATTGACATCGCTAAATTTGGGATGGGAACGGCATATGTGACTCCCAACTTAAAAGAAAAAGTTAATTTGTATAAAAAATATGATATTAAGCCATATTTTGGCGGAACCTTGTTTGAAAAATGCTACTCCCAGCAAAAGCTCCCTGAGTATTTGAAGTGTGTAAAGGAGATGGGGATTGAGTGGGTAGAGGTTTCAAATGGTACGATTGATATTAACCTCGAAGAACGATTAAAGCTTATTAAAGAAATAAAAAATGATTACTTCGTTATTGCTGAGGTTGGTTCAAAGGATGCTTCTATGGAAATGACGGTCGAAGAGTGGCAGCAGGAAATCAAGCTTTTATTAGAAGCTGGATGCCAATACGTCATTACAGAAGGAAGAGATTCTGGGACTTCTGGAATATATGATCAACATGGTAGCTTAAAAGCCGATTTGATACGTCAGCTTGTCAAGGGTATTGATAGTACGAAGGTTATTTTTGAAGCGCCAACGTCTAAACATCAAAGCTTTTTTATTAATGAGCTTGGTGCAAATGTTAATTTAGGGAATGTAAACATTAAGGACATATTACTTTTAGAAACCCAAAGAAGTGGCTTGAGAAGTGATACGTTCGATTTGGAGGATCGTGAATGCAAGCAACCTTTATAAGACATTTACCAACGGAATGGAATAAGAAAGCTTGGCTTCAAGGAAGAAGGGACATTGCCATTTCTCCGTTGACAGGAAAGCAACAGGAGGAGATACAGAAAAATCAGCAGCTTCTAAGCCAATTGTCTCCGTTTGATTTGGTATTGGTCAGTACCTTGAAAAGGACTAATCAAACAGCCAGATTATATGGTTTTCATGCTAAAAAAGAAGGACTGTTAGATGAATTGGATTTTGGAGAATTTGAGGGACGACCAAAGGCAGAGCTAATGGAAGCATATGGAAGGCTGTGGACAGAAACTCCAAGCAAAATGACTTTAGGAGAAAGTGTACAGAACCTTGAATATCGAATTATCCGGTTTCTCGATAAATATAAAGAAAAAGAAAATATCCTGATTTTTGGTCACGGCTCATGGATTAGGGCCATTATTTCATATGCTCAATACGGACATATAAATAATATGAATAAGACGCAGGTCCGAAATAACGAATGTATTACATTATTATTGGATGGATTGAGAATCGAGTAGAGGAACGGAGGGCTCCGAGTTGTCAGAGATTATATCGTATGAAAATTGGAATGACAGTAAGGTTGAAGTTTTGTTGGACCATCTAAAGGATTATTTTGAGGTACTGAAATGGGCCTTTAAAGAATATGGTGAGGACATTGTCTATGCCTGCAGCTTTGGTGCAGAGGGAATCGTATTAATTGATTTAATATCTAAGGTGAACAAGAAGGCAAAAATTATTTTTCTAGATACAGGACTTCATTTTCAAGAGACATACGAGCTGATTGAGAAAGTCAAAGCACGCTATCCTTTGCTCCAAATAACCAGCGTCAAACCTGTAAGCTCCTTAGATGAGCAGGCAAAATGGTACGGCGAAGAGCTATGGAAACACAATCCCAATCTTTGCTGCCACATGCGTAAGGTCGTTCCGCTTACAGAAGCATTAAAGGATACCAAGGCTTGGATATCTGGTCTAAGGAGGGAGCAATCTAAATCAAGAAGTAAAACACAATTTATCAATAAAGATGACAAATTCCATAGGGTTAAAATCTGTCCTCTTATCCATTGGACATGGGAGGATATTCTAACCTATATCCAATTGAACAAATTGCCCTATAATCCATTACATGAGAAAGGCTATCCGAGTATTGGCTGCGCTCCTTGTACACAATCAGTTTCAGAAAATGGAGATCAACGTGCAGGACGTTGGGCCGGGACGTCAAAGTCAGAGTGTGGTCTACATCAAAAGTAGTTTACCTTCATTCAGTAGCAAGTCCGATGGACAAATTTGATAGGAAGATTCCTAACGGGATCTTCCATATTTTTGCATCAACACAAAATCAAACATGTATGAAAGAATAAAAACCTAATAATAGCACACCCTAATATATAAAAGGAGATGATCAAGTGAAACATTTAAAAGCATTAGCCATTAAATTCATTTCTACACTTGCTCTTTTGTATGTTATTCTAGGATTATTTTATCGTATGGAATTTGGGAATGTCTTTCTGATTTCGTTAGTATTAGGAATAGTCTCTTATATCATTGGAGATATGCTGATACTACCAAGAACGAATAATACAGTCGCAACGTTGGCAGATTTTGGACTAGCCTTATTGGTTATTTGGTTTATGAGTGAGAGCTTCACACGCGGTGATAGTATTTTTACCGTGCCATTACTAGCTTCCTTAGGTGTTACACTGTTTGAGTATTTCTTTCATAAATATGTAGCCAATCATGTTACAAGAGAGGATCAAGAGCAGCTTAACCCATCTACAAGCTCGATTTCAAACGGAGGCAGCTGAAGAACTGACCCCGCAGAGAAAAGATGTTAGTGGAAATCGTAATCAAAAAGATTAAGTAATGAAAAAACATCTGAATCAAAAATTCAGATGTTTTTTAGTTTTGGGCGATGGTAAACACACTCCCCATTACGATGTAGTGGGGAGTTCGATTGGTTATATTTCAATGATGATGGGGAGGATCATTGGCTTTCTTTTTGTTTCAGCATAGACATATTGTCCGACTGTTTTCTTAATCGTTTGTTTAACCACTTTCCATTGCTGATGTTTCTTTTCCTTTTGTAAATCTTCTAGGGCTTTTTTTGTTAATTGATTTACTTCCTTCATAATCTCCTCGGAGTCCTTTACAAACACAAAGCCACGGGAGATGGTATCTGGTTCGGAAATTAATTTTCCATCTGTTTTACTGATGGTTAAGACAATGACGACCATACCATCCTCAGAAAGCTGTCTGCGGTCACGCAGTATGATGTCGCCAACATCGCCAACACCCCAGCCGTCAACATAGGTATCACCGGCAGGTACTTTCCTTGTTTGGCGGGCTGCTCCATGTTGAATATCGACCACATCGCCGTTCTTTATGATAAAGGTATGACCCTTTTCGACTCCGACGGACTCAGCTAAAAGGCGGTGATGATGCAGCATTCTATATTCACCATGAATGGGAATAAAATAAGTAGGCTTCATCAATGTCAGCATTAGTTTTAAGTCCTCCTGATATCCATGGCCTGACACATGCATGCCTGTCTTACTTGAACCACCATATATCACTTTTGCACCAAGCTCAAATAAATTATCAACGATACGTGATACACTTTTTTCATTCCCGGGAATGGGGGAAGCCGCTAGGATAACTGTATCGTTTGGAAGTATGGTTATATCTCGATAACTGGAACTGGAAAGCCGTGAAAGAGCTGCTAAAGGTTCGCCCTGGCTACCTGTGCAAAGTATGACTACCTTATCTGCCGGCAGCTCATTTACCTGGTAGGGTTCAATGAGCATATCATCTGGAATATCGATATAACCGCGTTCCATTGCCACTGAAACCACATTGACCATGCTTCGTCCAAGCAGACAAAGCTTCCGATTTGTTTTTGCTGCTGATTCGACGATTTGCTGTACGCGATTAATATTGGAAGCAAAAGTAGAAATGATAATTTTTTGCTCTGCCTTTAAAAATTCCTCCTCGATATGCCCGCCGACAAGCATCTCAGAAGGCGTTAAACCAGGACGTTCTGCATTCGTGCTTTCAGAAATGAGGGCAAGAACCCCTTGATTGCCTATATCCGCCATTTTGTGGATATCTGAATACTGATGATTGACAGGTGTCATATCAAACTTAAAGTCGCCGGTATGAACAACATTTCCTTCTGGTGTATGAAAAACAACCCCTAAGCAGTCTGGGATACTATGACTGATACGAAAAAAGCTTGTACTAATGTGACCAAGCTCAAGCCTTGAGTTAGTGTCAATCGGAATCAATTGTGTATCACGCAATAGCTTATGCTCATCTAATTTTAGTTCAATTAATCCTAGCGTAAACCGTGTCCCGTAAATAGGGACGTTCAATTTTTTTAATAAGTATGGAATTCCACCAATATGATCCTCATGACCATGTGTCAAAATTAAGGCACGGATATGCTCCTTGTTTTCCTCCAAATAGCTGATATCCGGGATGATAAGATCAATCCCTAACAAGCTCTCATCAGGGAACTTACCACCGCAGTCAATGATGACGATATCCTTTCCATACTGGACTACATACATATTTTTACCAATTTCATTAATGCCGCCTAAGGCAAAAATGGATAAATTATTTTCACTCATCTTCCTCGCTCCTCTTTGGAATCAATATTCATAGTATCCCAACCAAGGTGTCAAAAAATGTATGCATACTACAGATGCTGAGTGGATATTTCACGATGTTATCAACATATCTGATCATTCTTCCTTTTATTTTAGATAAGCTGTCCTTCTTACGTGTCTTGCTGCATATATTAGACCAAGCAGAGTGTTTAGGAGGAAAAATATGTTTCAATTTTTGGAAAAAGCCATTATAGGAATGGCTCTATTAAGAATGCTGTCTGGCAGTATTGAGATTTTCGTTGCCATATTGTTTATAAAATATAATGATATCGAAAAGGCATTGATGATAAATAGCTCACTGGCCTTAATAGGACCAATTATTTTGATTGTAACGACAACCATCGGATTAGTTGGTATTGCGGATAAAATTTCATTTGTTAAGCTGCTGTGGATATTTGGTGGGGTGGCATGTATTCTTTATGGAGTTAAAAGCAATTAATGGTACATAGGGTATAAAAAAAGCGCCAAAACAGCGCTTTTTTTATTATCGGTCAGGGTCCTTTGGCTTCAGAATCCGTGGACGGCGATTTTTTAATGGAATGGGTGATCTTAATAGTACATCTCGAAATGCACGAATATTAAATGGGATGAAAGGCCATAAATATGGCACACCAAATGAATTCATCCGAGTTAGCATGATAATGAACAATACGATACCAATAATATAACCATATGTATGGAAAATAGCAGTCAGCAGCAATAATCCGATACGTACGAGTCGATTGGCTAAACTAAGCTCATAGCTTGGTGTGGCAAAGGTCCCAATTGCAGCAATAGAAAAATACAAGATGACTTCATTGGTAAACAGACCGACCTCAACCGCTATTTGACCAATCATTAATGCAGCAACAAGTCCAAGCGCTGTAGCGAGTGAAGTAGGAGTGTGTATGGCCGCCATTCGTAGCATATCCATCCCGACTTCTATGAGTAAAAATTGCAACAGTAAAGGAATTTGCCCAGGGTCATTTGGACCGATAAAATCAATCTGCTCCGGAACAAGTCCTGGCTCAATATTTAGTAAATACCATAGTGGCATTAAAAAAATCGAACCAAAAATAGCCAAATAACGAACAAAACGAAGATAGGCACCAGTAATCGGTTTATTCCGATATTCCTCTGCATGCTGGACATGATGCCAGAAGGTAACCGGTGTAATCATAGCAGAAGGTGACCCATCCGTAAAAATAATAACATGACCTTCAAAAAGATGGGTGGCCGCAGTATCTGGCCGCTCGGTATAACGTACTACTGGAAATGGGTTCCAATAGCCACCTGAAATATATTCTTCGATGGTTTTATCAGCCATCGGCAGTCCATCTGTGTCAATTTCACTCAAGGTATCCTTCAATTTCTTTATCATTTTCGGATCAGCAATATCCTCAATATAACAAACAACAATATCGGTTTTGGAGCGCCTGCCTAACTGCATAAATTCCATTCGCAATGTTCGGTCCCGAACTCGTCTTCTCGTTAAGGCTGTGTTAAAGACAATGGTTTCCACGAAGCCATCTCTAGAGCCCCTAACAACCCGTTCTGTATCAGGCTCTTCTGGACCTCTGACAGGGTATGTCCTGGCATCAATTAAAATGACCTCATCAATTCCGTCTACAACAAAAGCAGTTGGTCCAGACAAAACGGTATCAACCACTTTGTTTAAATCATCGGTTGTATCAATCTCTACATAGGGAATATACGTTTTTAGAAGATTTTTTAAGACATCCTTTTCCAGATCTTCTTTTTTCACTTTAGCCAAGAACTTCATTAATAAATGAAGAAGATCGTCTTTGATTAGACCATCAACGAGAAAAAGTGCCATTTTCACTTCGGCATATTCAACATCCAAATGGATGATATCAAAGCTTTTGCCAACACCAAGCTCCTGCCTTAAATAGGCTACGTTGTCTTCAATATTGGTTGTAGCAAGTTTTTTATTGTTAGCTTTTTCTTCCATAATTCACCTCAAAAACAACCTCTTCTTATTTTCCCATTTTTGGTGGCTACTTTCATGATAGACATTAGTAGGAAAAATCATACTATCTACAAGCATTTCTCTTTTTTTAAAAAAGTGGCAAAAGTTTCAATAATAGAAGTTATCCATTTCACAAGGAATTCTCAGCTTAAATCAGCTTAAATCCGCTAATGAGGATCATTAAAGCCAGGATTGCTCGTAAAGGTTTTGCTGGTAATTTGGAGGAAAGAGTACTACCCAGGATGACGCCTGGAATCGAACCGAGCAGGAGATTAAACATTAACAGGTAATCTACATTTCCTATACCAGCATGTAATAGTCCGGCTACGGTTACCAATAGGAAGGCATGGGCAATATCAGTCCCAACCAGTTCAGCAGGAGTCAGCCTGTAGAGAAAGATCATGACTAAGGCAAATAATGAGCCAGAGCCAATGGAGGTTAAGCCAACAATAAATCCTAAGACAGCCCCTATCGTGATGGTTAAGGCTTTTTTTTCAGATAGTGATTTCATCTGGACAGAATTGATTTGATATTTGTCATTCATAAAGGTTTTGATCAGAGTTGTTAAAGCAACTAGAATCAATACATAACCTAAAGCATGTTTGATAATTTCCTCTTGATTATGAAAAAAGGTATCAAACAAATGGAGCAGACCGACTGCGCAGGCAGCGCTAGGGATGCTGCCGATGGCAAGATATTTAACTAAACGTACATTAATCGTTTTTTGCCGCCAATGCTGAACAGAACCAAAAAATTTCGTTATCGAATTATAAGCCAGGTCCGTTCCAACTGCAACTGTAGGATTAATGCCTAGAAGTATTAATACCGGTGTTAACAAGGCAGCTCCTCCAACACCGGTCAGACCAACTAGAAAACCTACTAATAGGCCCATCACAATAATCGCTATACTCATCAAGAAGCACTCTCCAAACAAAAATTATATACTCAATTTATGTTCTAGGGATTTGCCTTGTGACACCTTGTTTCTTGAAATAGGATATAGAAAAAGCCCAGCCATTCCCGGCTGGACTTGCATCATACTGTGTTATTGTTTGCTGAGTACAGGTTATTTCTCTTTCTCATTTTCTTTTTCTTCATTCAGCTTAATTTGTTTACAGCCTACATAGAGACAGGAAAGAATATCTAAATCGGGTTTTGCCTTCGCAAGACCTTTAATATATGGTGTCACTAAATCTTTAAAATCCGCTGCTACGCCCTCTTCTTCCAATATTCCATAGACATATAGTTTTTTCTCATCAAATAAAAATGCTACATTGCCAACAGCCTTTTCAGCCGAATCCAATACATTTAGAACTTGAAACTCTGGAGTCATGACTTCAGGTGAAAAATAGATTTGCAACTTTTTCCAGCTCCTTACGTAAACTGTAGTTTTTCAAACAATGTATCTTTATCTTTTTCCTTTTCCTTGGAAGACTGTTTTTTCCCAACATGTATAAACGCGATACACAATAAACCAACTAGGAAGGTTAGAGAAGCAGTTGAGACAAACATTCCAGTACGGGACCATTCCATCATAGCCCCGTAAATGGGTGGTCCAACAGCGACCCCTAGAAAGCGGACAGAACCATATAAAGATGTAACAAAACCCCGTTGATTCATTGAGACAGAGCCGGTAATGAAGCTGTTAATACATGGTAAAGCAAGTCCTGTTCCAATAGAACTAATGACTAATATGGCAAAAAAGGGAACGAGCTTTGTAAAGAAAACGAGTACACCAAAGGAAACGGTCATAAGGAACAGACCTAATACAATTAATTTCTTCATCAACTTCATATTTTTACCAATTTTACTGCCGGTAATATAGGATGTGGTGGTCATAAATAATAAAGGAATGGCTAATATACTTCCTTTTAGCACACCATCAATTTTATAGTCCTTCTCAAGAATGTCGGAGATGTAAAATAAGATCCCAAATAAGGTAAATAAACAGGTGGCCCCTGCTAAATAAGCTACAAACAGCCAGCGCCCCTCTGCTTTGAAAACCGAGACAAGGCTTTTAACATATTTTCCAAATGCAGGAGGTTCCTTTTTCTTTTTCTTTTCTTTAATAAAAAAGATGGTTAACAGAATGGAGATGAGGCAAAAAATCGGAAAAGCAAAAAAAGCCGCGTACCAAAATAACAGAGCTAACAAAGAGCCAATAATGGGACTGACAACCTTTCCAAATCCATTCGATGCTTCGACTAAACCGAGTACCTTGCTTTGCTCTCCTCCCTTAAATAAATCACCTGTTAAAGCCATTGCCATTGAAGTAGTCCCTGCAGCTCCAATTCCCTGCATAATCCTCCCGGCCAGAATCCACGTATAGGCATTAGTAAACCAAGCCGCCGCTGCCCCTGCTAAAATCCCGCCGCTGCCGTATAAAATAAGAGCAGGTATAACGACTGCTTTACGTGAAAACCGGTCAGAAAAATAACCTAGGATCGGAATCATGATAGCCGCGGAAATTGAGAAGACGCTGATGATTAAGCTTGTCTGAAATTGTGACAACGCTAATTCTGATTTCATTTTTGGAAGAATGGGAATTAACATCGAATTCCCTAAAACCAGAATGAGCGGAATTGACCCAATTGCAGCAATGGTCATTCCTTTATGTTTTTGCTTTGGCAATGAAAGTACACCCCCAACAATAAGAATAAGCTTTTCTATTATTAGATAGGTGACACGTGATTATTCAAATTCAGACGCCTAATTTTAGTAGGAAAAAGCCCATAATCTACACAATCACCCATTTTTTGAATACTCTAGTTTTAGACTAGAAGCGAATGTAACTTTAGCTTGTATGTAAAATGATCGTCTAGGGGAGGAAAAGGCTGTGTATGAAAATTATCCGCATGGCGGTAAGCTAGTGAATCGAATCGATCGATTAATGAAAATAGATTCTTCTCTAAAAAATGTTGAATTAGGGAATATGGAGCTAAGTGATATGGAGTTAATCGCCAATGGAGCCTACAGTCCCCTTGAAGGATTTATGGAGCAAAAGGATTATGAATCTGTTATTCAAAGGATGAGACTGTCCAATGGTTTGCCGTGGTCTATCCCGATTACATTAGCCGTTGATAAACAGAAAGTGATGGAGCTCAACGTTGGAGAGACCATAAATCTTACTCATAATGGGACTGTCTATGGAGTAATGAAAGTGAAGGAAATCTTCCTTCCAGATAAAAAGGTAGAAGCTGAAAAGGTATATCAAACAACCGATCTAAACCATCCAGGTGTAAAAAAATTATTTGAGCGCCCTGATGTTTATTTAGCAGGTCCGATTACCCTAAGGAAAAGGCCTAAGCATAACCAATTTAAGCAATATCATTTAGATCCCATTCAAACAAGGGAAATGTTTAATCAACTGGGTTGGAAAACCGTTGTTGGATTTCAAACACGTAACCCGATTCATCGAGCCCATGAATATATTCAAAAAACCGCATTAGAAATGGTGGATGGATTATTTTTAAATCCATTGGTAGGTGAAACCAAATCTGATGATATTCCAAGCGAAATACGGATGAAGAGCTACCAGGCTTTGCTCGAGAATTATTATCCGAAAGATCGTGTATTTATGTCAGTATTCTCTGCTGCCATGCGGTATGCAGGCCCGAGAGAAGCTATTTTCCACGCGATTGTCCGGAAAAATTTTGGCTGTACACATTTTATTGTCGGTCGTGATCATGCTGGTGTGGGAAATTATTATGGAACTTATGATGCCCAAAATATTTTTCATCATTTTAAGGAAGAAGAGTTGGGAATAAAACCGTTATTTTTTGAGCACAGCTTTTTTTGTAAGAAGTGTGAAAATATGGCATCAGAAAAAACCTGCCCGCATGCAACGGAAGATCGAATCATCCTCTCAGGGACAGCTGTAAGGGCGATGTTGAAAAACGGACAGCATCCGCCTAAAGAATTCAGCCGCAAAGAAGTAGTGGAAATTTTAATTGAAGGTATGAGAAAAGCATATACAAAATCATAAAGGATGAAGGTTATGAAAGCTAATAATATTACCTGGCATCATATGACCGTTACAAAGAAAAACCGTTATCATTTAAATGGTCATAAAAGCTGTGTGCTTTGGTTTACTGGACTTTCAGGTTCTGGAAAATCGACCCTGGCAAATGCAGTTGATTATGCCTTGTTTCAACAAAAGGTTAGAAGTTATGTTTTAGACGGTGATAATATCCGTCATGGCCTAAACCGAGATTTAAATTTTGATGAGGATGATCGGAAAGAGAATATTCGCCGCATTGGTGAAGTGGCAAAGCTATTTGTAGACAGCGGCGTTATTGTCTCTTCAGCCTTTATTTCCCCTTTCCGAGCTGATCGTCAATTGGTAAGAAGGATGTTCGAACAGGGAGAGTTTATTGAAGTCTTTGTTCATTGTCCAATTCAGGTCTGTGAAAATCGAGATCCAAAGGGGTTATATAGGCGAGCGAGAATAGGAGAGATTCCTCAATTCACCGGTATTAGTTCACCATATGAAAAACCCGATTATCCAGAGCTTTTTATCGATACCAATGAAATGACGATTCAACAATCGGTGCAGAGAATATTGAGTTATTTGAAGGAAAAGCAGATCTTATCCTAGGATCTGCTATCTTTTGCGCCAACTAGGGGCAAGCAGCTTCATTTTTTGTATGGGTAGGTGATAGATAGTGTCAATCATATTAGTTGAAATGAATTGGCAAATAATTGCAAAGAAAACAATTTTATAATCAATTACAAGCGATGTTAAGACAAAAATGAAGAAGTTAATTGCAAGCATGACTTTACCAGGACTCCATTTTTTATAGGAGGCAATCATAACAGCTGGAATAGCCATACCTCCACTGGAAGCACCTGCTCTTATAAGGATACCAACTCCAATTCCAAAGAATAGACTTCCGGCTCCAATATCAAATAGGATATGGATATGTGGTAATGGAAGGTGAGCGGTTAGGATACTGACAGTTGTAGATGTGATAGCTACTGCAAGAATAGTCCTGACTGTCCATGTGAAACCAAAGTAATTTAGTGCAAATAATAAAAAGAATATATTTGCCAACCATAAGGAAAAGCCTAAGGACAAACCAAACCAATGATTTAATAGGATGGCAATGCCAGCGCCGCCACCAGATGGAATAGAGTGAGGAAATAAAAATAAGGACATGGACATGCCTTGGATAGTCGCTCCAAAAAGCAGTGCTGTGTAAGTGTATATACCCCTTCTCATCTTGTATATGTAGAATTCCTCAATATTCCCATATGTATAACCCCTTTCTTAATGCAACCCTATATGGTAATGAATTAGCTCTGGAACGGAAGTCAATAACCAAGATTAACAGAGTCTTTGATTGAGGAAAGCTTTTCCTATTAATACATATGAAGGAGAGGAAAAAATAAGGACAAGTTCTTTGGTAAACTGAAATTTTTCATAAACCTTTCTAAATGGGGAAACTTTACAACGATAACGATGAATGAAAGAAAATCCGATGGAGACGATAGGTATGAAAGGGGTGGGAAGGTCATGAAAAAACAACCACAAACGAATGAACCGACACTTGCTGAAGGAATCAATACAGAAGACAATTTACAGCAAGAGGCAAATGAAAAGGAAATTAATACTGGAGAATATACGAAGGTATTTACTTTAGCATTAGATGAAAACAATCCAAGCTAACTCCCAGCACCGTTTAAGGCGGTGTTTTTTCATATTTATAAAATAGAAAGGAAGAAGACGATTGGCCGAGTTAACATTATTCGTAAAGGAAGCGATAGAGGAGTGTCCAATTCATAGATTAGAAACTGCTTTAATGGTTATGAACGGAATTGAAAGAGCATTAGTTGATGTTCAGGATGGGGAGGTTAAAATAAAATACAATGATAAAAAGATATCACAGGATAACATTAAAACGAAAATCGAGGAATGTGGATTTCATCTTGTTCAGTGAATGATTCAAGAGTGCCATAAATATGATGGATAATCGAATAAGAATAGGGTGATAAAAGGAAACTAAATGATGTAAAAGCTGTCGATTTGTAAGCGGATTCTCTAGCTTTGACTAACTGTAAATAAACATAAAAGGGTTGATAAAATGCCACTTAATCAACAGCAATTAGCTGAATTTCGTTCAACTTTATTAGGGATGAAAGAGGACATTGATAAACGCCAGAAAGATAATGATAGGTTTGACTTGAATAAAGGGCATTATCATGAATCAATGGGGGAATTATCAAGCTATGATAATCATCCTGCTGATGAAGCTACAGACCTTTATGAGAGAGAGAAGGATGTTGCCTTACACCAGCATCAGGATTATGAGCTAGAAAACATTGTTGCAGCTCTAACCGCAATGGAAAATGGTTCATATGGACAATGTTTAACCTGCCAACAAGAGATTCCGCTTGAAAGATTGGCAGCTCTGCCAAGCACTCTATATTGCAAACAGCACAGTCCAGATCAAACGATTTCGACAAATCGTCCGATTGAAGAAGGCGTATTAATGCCCCCATTCGGGAAGTTTGCGATGGATGGACAAGATGAAAATGTGGCTTTTGATGCAGAGGATTCCTGGCAGGAGGTTGCCCAATGGGGTACTTCTGAAACACCATCTGATTTTGAATTTCCTTCGGAGAGCTATCATGATACATTTTTAGATTATGATGAGAATGTTGGTTATGTGGAGGATTATGAGAATTTTGTTGGTACTGACATAGAAGGAAAAAATATTACCATTTATCCAACTGAAAAGCATCAAAAATATGAAGAGGCTCTAGATGAAGAAGGAATCATGACAACCTTCGGTGACCTGCCTGCCTATGAACATGATCCTTATGTAAATGATCAGCGTACAGAAGAGGAATGAAAATAAGGTAAGGGGTGAGATCAATGGACCAATCACTTGAATATTTGCTGGAAATTTTGTCAGGTCATACAGAACATGATTCAGTTGGGAAAAGTCTATTTCATAAGATTTCTTCGCATGATTATGCTTCAGAAGAAAACTTTGCCCGAGCATTGTCTCAAGAGGAAAGTCAATATTTGAATCAAATTCTCACAGAAGCAATCGATTATTCTCAGCAGGAAAAGGATTATGTAAGAGCACGCCATCTAAATGAAGTATATGAACTGCTGCTTATCTAAATGAAGGACGACAGCCAAAAAGGAGCCGTGTGCAAATGGATCTTTTTTGGCTGTTTTCATATCGCTGATAAAAGGAAATGGTGTTGTAAACTCTTACGACAAAATATTGTATAATAATAGAATTCCTATCTACAATAGCAGCTAGGAATTCTATTTTATCGTAAGGCAGGAGAGAGAATGAAGCTTATTGCAACTGATTTAGATGGTACATTATTAAATGAGGAAGGAAAGGTGAGTAACGAGAACGCAGAAGCAATAAAAAAAGCAATTGATCGTGGCATCAAATTTGTTGTTGTCACCGGACGCTCCTATCATGCGGCACATAATCCGTTACAGGAAGCAGGCCTTTCGAGCCCGATTATTTGCTTAAATGGTGCAAGAATTTATGACAGCAATCATGAAAACATACGGAATATAGCGTTGGGTGTGAAAGATTGCCATGACATTCTAATGGTTTGTCAGGAAGCAGAGATGTATATAGAGTTTTTCACTAATCATGGTGTGTTTTCGGTGAGCCGTGAATATTTTATGGAAGTCATCATTGATATGATGAAAACGGCAAATCCTCATATTTCACGTGAAGAAATCCTTGCACGTGTCGAACAACGCTTTCAGGATGAGGAGGTTACCTTCATTAATCGATATGAAGAGATTTTTTCGATTCCGGGCATAGAAATATATAAAATTCTGAGTTTTTCTCTTCAAAAAGAAAGACTTAGGCAGACTTATGAAAAATTGTGTAATAAACAAGGTATTGTGATTACCTCCTCAGGTGAAATTAATCTTGAATTTAATCACCCTCTTGCACAAAAGGGTATCGCGCTTGAATATTTGTTAAATACAATGAAGATTCCGTTGCAAGAGGTTATGGCACTTGGTGATAATTTAAATGATAAAAGCATGCTTGAACGGGCAGGTCGTCCGGTAGCAATGGAGAATGCTGCAGCGGAAATAAAGCAGCTTTGTCCATTTCAGACGAAAAACAATAATGAACATGGTGTTGCACTTGCCATCGAAGAAATGTTAAGGGAAATGGAAATAAACGGTAGCAATCGGGACTAAAAAAGCTAGAGCAACGGCGTACAAGCACGTTTGTAAAAAGAAAGCTTAACTTTTTAGGCTATAATGGCAATAAAATCACAAAATACACTAGGTCTTAAGTTTTGTTTATCTAACACAGTCTATAGACCTAAAGTATTCTCATTCTACGAATCTTAATTTTGATAAAACCGAGACTATCGAGGTATTTTGTCGCTTATAATCGAAATATGTCATTAATCAATGTATAATATGATAGGGCGATATAGAAATGTAATTAGGGAGGATAATAGAAATGGAATGGGCAATAGCCATTTTATTTGTAGCGGCAATCATTTTATTAATATTGTCGTTTAGGAAAACGAAGGATTCTTCAAAGGCAATTGAACAACAGATTGAAGAGATGTCGTTTACATTTATGGATGAAGTAACGAAATTACAGCAGCAAATCCGAAACGTTGAACTTGATGCTGAGATTACCGTGCAGGAGGCAGGAATAGAAATCGGGACTGCTTCGCATCGACAACGATTGCGCGAGATTCTTGAACTACATCGACGTGGGTATTCCTTGGATAGTATTGCCATGAAACAGCAAATGAGCATGGAAGAGGTAAAGCAACTACTTGCCCCATATATAAGAACGAAGGATGAAGGAGGGAAAGCAGCTAATGACATCTAATTCATTACGCAGCTTTGCCGGGGGGCTTATCGTTGCAGCCGGCGTCTGTGCTGCTGTCTATTATCTGGGTCCAAGTGAAGTAAAGAGTAGCGAATCAGTGGATTCAGAGGTTGCTTCAGCTGATTTATCTGTTGATGAAATGAAAGTAAAGCTTGGCGCAGAAGGCTATGTGATTCATACTGAAGAGGAATGGAATCAATATACAACTGCTGAACCGGCAGAACAACAGCAAGAAGAAGCGGGAGAAGAAAAGATTATTTACCGTACAATTCTGTCAGTCTCCTCGGGAATGACGAGTATTGATGTTGGAAATGCTCTTGAGCAGGCGAAGATTATCCCTAACGGCTGGGAATTCGCCCAAGAGATTGAAAAACGTGGGCTGTCAAATGAATTACGTCCAGGTTTGTATGAAATAGAAAGTGGAAAATCTGTAGATGAAATCATAGCGATTATTTTTCAGTAACGGACTGTGCGAACAGTTCGTTTTTTTTATTATCTAGGCTGTTTTAACTTCTGCTGAATGAAGTTAAAACAAATCACCTATATAAAAAATCCGCATGATTCTTAGGCATGTACCCTTCCTATTAATAGAAAAGAGAATATGCTAATAATGAGCAAATAGAAAGGAGGATTATAAAATGTGTGAATTTTGTAAGGATTCTTATGTTAGTACAAGCCATTATGGTACTCCCAAAAAGCGTAAACATGATAAAGAAACGAAGCATAAAAGCTCTTATAAAAAGGATGAGTACTATAAGGAAGATTTTGAAAACGAAAATGAATTAAAGGTAATGAATTCGGCTACCATTACCAACAGTGGGAACTCAACGAATGAATTTAAGATTGACTCTAACTCAACAGCTAAAGTTCATTCCTCGGCAGCAGCAGATGCTGACGCAGAACAGGAACAACAGCAACAGCAAGACCAAAGGCAACATCAAATCATCGATTTTGATGAAGAAGGGGAAGAGGATTTCTTTTAGTATGATGCAGCTGTAAAGGCTGTTAATACAATCGTTTTATGTATACTTTGTTAAATATAGGAGGTTTGGTTTTTGTTTGAAGATCAATCCTTCAGTGATCAGGAGAAACGGTAAAAAGAAACAATGCCAATCAAAGGAGGTAATGACAATTGGGAAAAGAGCAGAAACACACCGCCAATGAAGAGTATGAGCAGGAACAATCCTATGATATTCAAAATGAATCACATATTGTGCAAAGTGGTAATTCAGACGTCCATGTAGATATTAATATCGAAGTGGATGTAACGCCAATTGCGTTAGCGTTACTATATTCGCTGCTTGCTGATAAAAAGCTCACTACAGCCGAGTTTGAATTGGCTTTTCAAAGAATAGAAGGCTACCACAAGAAGGAAGAAAATAAACATGAGTAATACCATTGGTATATTAGGCGGGATGGGACCTTATGCCACCATTGATTTATTCGAGAAAATTGTAAAACATACTCCTGCACAAAAAGATCAAGAGCATCTGCAAATACTCATTTACAATAACCCCAAAATTCCTCCCCGTGTAGAAGCTGAAAATCATTCATTCCATAGTCCGTTGGCGGAATTAATAAAAAGTGCTCGATTATTAGAACATGCTGGTGCAGATTTCATCATCATGCCGTGTCATACCGCGCATATATGGATTCAGGAGATACGAAAGGCCATTACGATTCCTTTTTATAGTTTAATTGAGAATACGGTAGAAGCAACCAAAAGGCAATATGAGAATGAGTCGAGGCAAAGGATTCTTCTGTTGGCAACGTCAACGACAATTCAAGCGGGTTTATATCAAGAGGCTTTTAAAGCTAGTACAAGTACATTTGATATAATCGTACCCCAACAGGGGGAACAAAGAGTAGTAGATAGGGCAATTATGGATGTCAAAGCTGGCAAGCTTGAAAACAGTCTATCTATCCAAGAACTAGATAAAATCATCCATTTCTACTACAGTAATGGAGCATCGTTTGTATTAGGAGGCTGTACGGAGGTTCCTCTTATGTTCCCGTATTTTGAAACGAATATGAGCCTTATTGATCCTACGCTTATGTTAGCAATAATGGCAATTCAAAAAGCCTTGTGATCATAAGGGGAAAAAATGAAGCAAAAGGAGGTTATTAAAGTGAATCCACTTATTTTAGAAATACCAACTATAGCGATAACAGGAAGCTCAGGAAAAACCACTACGAGAGAAATGATTGCGGCGATTCTGGTTCAGAAATGGAAATTAATGAAGAATACCGGTAATAAAAACTTGCCGATTCATACACAGCAAATTGCCGAAAACGTTGATGCTACAACAGATGCTATCCTATTAGAGCTAGGTATGGGAAAACAAGGAGCTGGTGAGAAGCATTGTAGCATTATTCAGCCGAATATTTCAGTCATTACCAACATTGGCACCGCACATTACGGTAACTTAGGAAATAGTATTGAATCGACCGCCCAATATAAATCTGCGTTAATCAAACATATGAAGCCAGATGGTGTTCTACTCATTAATAACGATGATCAAAATTCTAAGTTATTGGATACAACAAGCTTCAAAGGTCTAATTATGACTGTAGGGGTTAATACGAGCGGAGATTATCGTGCAAGTAAGATAGAGTATGTTCCTAATGGGATGACATTTAAGGTTAGTCTTGATAACAGAATAGAAAAGTTTTTTATCCCTACATTTGGATCTCATAATATTCTGAATGCCTTGTTTGCCATTGCTATCTGTCATCACCTAAAGTTCACGATTGATGAAATTAGAAGGGGTCTTGAACAGTATGAAACACCAGTTAAAAGGCTGAATGTATATGAATTAAGAAACGAATCTCTTTTAATTGATGACACGGTAAATGCAAATCCCCAATCTGTCAAGGCAGCTATTGATGTGGTTGGTGAGTTGGGTAAGGGGAAAAAGAAGTTAGTCGTGCTGGGTAGTATGCTGGAATTAGGTGAGTATTCAATGGCTGGGCATAAGGAAATTGGTCAATACTTAGCAAAGCATAAGGTTGATGCCATTTTCACATATGGTACTGCTGCAAAATGGATAAGAGAAGGGGCATTGGAAGCAGGGTTCCCGGCCCAAAAGGTTCAGCACTTTAGAGATAGAAATCTGTTACACACAGAGTTGAAACATCAAATCCAGTCTGACAGTATCATTCTTGTCAAAGGCTCCAGCCTTATGAATATGAATAAAACAGTCAAATATTTACAAGACCGCTATTTATATAAGCTTAATTTCAGTGAAAACTATAAACATTGCATTGCTATGAATCCTCAAACCTATAATCAAACCGGTGTCCAATCCTCACAAATCACACTTAACTTCGGAAAACTAAGCAAAAATTTCATGATTAAGATAGATGAGAATTTAGAATATGGCGAGATCATCATTCCGAAGCAAATAACAAATAACATCACTATTCCTACTCTACCTTATGACTATTATTTTATTGGAGATCAATTATTCATCGGCCCGGTTATTGGAATGATGGTTTATCCGAGATATATGAGAGAACCAGGCTTACAGCTTCACCGTTTTATGAACTACCAGCAAATAAAAGGCCTTATTTTTCTCTTTAGACCTGAAACGGTTGATAAAAGAAAAAAAACGATAAATGGATACTATTACGATCCAAAAACCCATTCATTTTTAGAAGGGACATTTCCCTATCCTTCAAGTATATTTAATCGAATCCCTATTAGACAAGTAACCTATGAACATTTTAAAACGAATATTGGTGATACTATTTTTAATTATCCGTATGGAAATACAAATAAATTAGACTTCTGGTTAACTATGTCAAGGCAGCCGTTTGTGAGACAATATTTGCCTAGGACAACGGAATATCGAAATATGGACCAATTGCTTATCTTATTAAAAAGTCATCCTGCTGTTTATTTAAAACCAGCTACTATGGCTGGTGGAAATGGCATTTTACACGTGAAGAAAAATGAAGTGGGTTATAGTTTATCAGATATCCAGGGAAATAGGACTGAGATTAGGACGAAGGAAGCGTTAGAGAAATCACTCAAAAGTTTATTAATTAGAAGAAAAAAATATATTATCCAGGTAGAAATTCCTTCTTTTAATCAAGAACAACAGAAAATTGATTTTCGCGTTTATTTTCAAAAGGATTACTCCAATAAATGGAAATTTTCAGGAGTGGAAACGAAGGTTGGGCAAAGAGATAGTATTATTTCTAACTCTAAAAATAGGGAGAGAGTCATACCTGGAGAGCAGGCATTAAAAGAATTCTATCATTTAGACGAGAAACAAATAAAACAAAAAATTGATGAAATGACTAGCGTGTGTACGAAAGTATTACGGTTAATGGAGAAGACAGGTGCAAGGTTAGGTGATGCTGCTGTAGATATGGTGATGGATCATAATAAAAAACTATGGATTCTAGAAGTCCAATTAAATTATGCAGCAGAAATAAAAGCAGCCAGAGGAGAGGATGAACAGAGGATTCTGCCTCATATCCTTTCGACTCCTTTTGAATATGCGAAATCACTGGCGGGCTTCTGATATGGAGGCTTGTAGATGGATTTATTAAAAACTACTGAAAGTCCAATTATAATAGCCGTTACCGGAAGCGCAGGGAAAACAACGACAAAAGAAATGATCTCAGCAATTGTAAAGCAGCGGGGCAGTATATTTAAAACGATGTACAACTTAAACCTCCCGCATCATACAGCAAAATATGCTGGGCAAATCAATTCTACCCATTATGCTGCTGTTTTAGAATATGCCTTATCAAAGCCGGGACATATTAACATGCATTGTGAACTGCTGAAGCCTCATATCGGTGTCATAACAAATATTGGCTCTGCTCATATCGGGCGGTTTGATGGTGATATGACCAAGCTTGTAGAAGGGAAAGGGGAGCTCATCGAGGGGCTGCATCAACAGGGGATGGTGGTTATCAATCAAGACGATCCATACTCACAACTGCTTAACACCGAATCCTTTACAGGCAAAATTGTCAAAGTGGGAATGGTCCATTCAGCAGACTATCAAGCAGAAAAGGTAAATTACAGTGATAAAGGAATGACGTTTGAGGTAAGGATAGATGGCTTTCTTCATCGGTTTGAAATTCCTTTATTTGGAACACATAATGTATATAATGCTTTATGCGCGATTGCTGTAGGGCATCATTTAGGGTTTTCGATTGAGGAGTTAGCTAAAGGGTTAAGAAACTTCAGCAGGCCGGCTAGAAGGATTCAGGTTCGTAAATTGGCTGATGAAATGCTACTTATTGATGACAGTTTTAGTTCAAACCCCCATGCAGCCAAAGCAGCGTTAGATGTCCTGTCTCATTTAGGGACAGGACTTAAGGTTGCTCTATTAGGTTCAATGCTCGAATTAGGGAATTATTCCGTTCAAGGTCATCAGGAGATAGGACGATATGTGAAAGAAAAGGATATTGATTGGCTTTATCTTTATGGAAAAGCAGCGCTCGAAATTGGGAAGGCCGCAGCTGAAGCAGGTTTTCCAACCAGCAAAATCAAGCATTTTAAGACAAAAAATGAATTGCATCAGCAGTTAGAGCAGATTTCACAACCGGGTATGACACTATTAATTAAAGGCTCACATGCCTTAAAGCTATATGAAACCGCTAATTTTATGAAAGTAAAATTTAGAATCTGAGCTAAAGAGAAGAGTGGCAGAAGTTACTGTCGCTCTTTTTTCGTGAAAGGGTATTTGGTCTAGATGAATATCGCTATAACAGTTTTTTTGAATTATGGATATTTACGATAGAAAAATTTTATAGTTATAAAAATTTTTTTTGCAAATAATTCCTATAATATGCACTTGTGATTTATTTCGCCATATTAAAATAAACTGTCTTTTAATGCTCATGATTAGTAGGGATAGCTCTTTAATGCAAGGAATGGCAATGCTTACAGCCTAATTATTTGATTGTTAATAATAATAGTTTAAAAAGTTTTGCTAGTGGATATATTTTTGTTACTTATATTTTTATAATGTTTATGTTAAAAAATTTTATTGACTGCAATAGAAAATATTAATATACTGAAAATTAGAAAAAGGGAATTATAGGGGGTGATTGAGAATGTCTGTAAACCACCAATGTATTTTTATCAATAAAGCTGGACCTATTATATAATCTGTATGTGTTTAGATACCAGAACTTCTACATAAGAGCGAGAACAAAAAGGTTAATCAACAAGTCTCCACTCTGAGTCTGTTGGAGGGTAGGGTGTATCTAAAAACAGAAATAGTCTTGAGTTTTTATAAAACTTGTCTACTAAGTTTTGGAGATGTCGACAGAGAAAACGGCAGACGGTACGAGAGATACTTCATGAAAAGCCGACAATCAACATAGATGTAAGTGAAATCCGCTTATAATTTTTTAAAAATTCAGACTTATTAGAAAATAAACTGTTTATTATTTGTATCATTTTCAAAAAGAGAGGAGATTTTTATTGTGGCTAAAATTAACCCAAATGAAATCATTAACAATGGCAAATTTAACGGCTTCCATTTAACCTTATTTTTATGGAGTTTTCTCGTAATCCTATTCGATGGATATGATTTATCAGTATATGGCACAGTACTACCAATCTTGATGGAAGAATGGAATATGACTTCTGTTGAAGCGGGAACAGTGGGTAGTTACGGACTGTTTGGTATGATGTTTGGTGCCATTATTTTTGGTATTATGGCGGACCGTATTGGTAGAAAGAAAGTCATTCTTATCAACACTTTATTATTCAGTGCATTCACTTTATTATGTGCATTTGCTGGTGATGCAACTACATTTGGTATCTATCGCTTTATTGCTGGTTTAGGTCTTGGCGGAATTATGCCAAACGTTGCAGCATTGGTAACAGACTACGCTCCAAGAACAATGAAAATTAAATTAGTTTCGATTACACTTGTAAGCTTTGCAGTCGGTGGTGCACTGGCACCAACCGTTGGCGTTCTATTAATTAATAATTTTGGCTGGCAGTCCGTATTCTGGGTAGCAGGTTTACCACTTGTCGCTCTTCCATTCATGGCAAAACAATTACCAGAATCCACTAGCTATTTAATTAGAACAGGTAAAAAAGAACAACTATTTGCTACACTTAAAAAGATTAATTCACAATTAACTTTTAGTAAAAATGATGAAATCGAAGAAGTAAAGGCGACTGAAACAAAGGTTCCTGTTGTTGGATTATTTAAAGAGCATCGTGCAGTCAGTACGGTAGCGTTTTGGGTTGCGTTCTTCTGTGCACTTTTAATGGTTTATGGATTAAACACTTGGTTACCGAAGTTAATGATTGAAGCTGGTTATGGATTAAATTCAAGCTTAACTTTCCTTATTGCTCTTCAAGGTGGAGCGGTTATTGGTATTCTGGCCCTTAGCTCTCTTTGTGAGAAATTTGGCTCTAAAAAGGTTATTATCACATCCTATATTGCAGGTGCCATTGCTTTATCTTTACTTGGTTTTGGTGGAAACACGGTTCTTATTTTCTTCTTAGTCGCTATTGCAGGGGCAGCAACAACTGGCTCACAGGTTCTGATTCAAGCTTACGTAACCTCTTTCTATCCTGATCAAATGAGATCGACTGGTCTCGGTGTGGCATCTGGTGTTGGAAGATTAGGTGGGATGACTGGACCGATTTTAGGTGGTTTCCTATTAACCTTAACAGTACCGAACTTTGTTAATTTCTTGATATTTGCTGGAGTAGGTGTTATAGCAGCCGTTGCCTTATCATTAATTGCGGATAAATACTCCGCTAGTAATATTCTGGCAAGAGAAAATCAAGCGTTAGATTCAGCAAAAGGAAAAGAAGTAGCAGCCTCTCTAGAATAATGCTGTAATGAATAATTAGAAGGCATAAAGTTGCATAGAAGAATCCCCGTTCCAAATTGGAGCGGGGATTCTTCTATGCAACAGAATGATGATTTCTAAAGGGAATTTTGAAAAATAAATCGTGGGACTTGGCAGGATTCCAACCTGCAAGATGCACGACAGTTTACGTTGTAACTGCTAGCCGCTCTATGCATTTGAGCTACAAGTCCCTAATGGTAGTATGGATTGTTTATCTATTTATATACATGATAAGGAACATTTTCTGTTTAGGTAAAATGATTGTGTCGTTTTTATGTATTTATCGTAAAAGAGAAGGAGACTGTCGAAAATAATGGAAATATATATAGTAGTTTGAAATTACTAAATAATAGAAATAGTAGATGCCTACAATCATTACTCCTACGTTCAAAATTGAATTTAATAAAAGGAGATGATAGTGATGTACAATGGAATGAATTTTTTAGAGTTTGTCGAAATGATAAAGGATAGTGCGAGAACGTTACCTGCTATTGAAATTGATTGGTATAGAATTAGTCCACAGGGATATGCTATTTGGCATGATCCTGAAGACACCAGCAGCAAAGGAATATTGACCATACGGATTAATAACTATTATGAAAATAATAGTGATAATGAATTTTTACCCCATATTGAAATAGCTGTCCAAAGCTATACAGGTACAGAATGGGATGGTTCAAGTTTTATGATACCTCTTTATAATTTGGTTGGAGGAAGCACTGACGGATTTGAAAGTGCAACAGAGTTTGTATCAAATGTTAGCAGTCAGATAATACCAACAGAGCAAAAAACAGAACTATTAAAATGTGCAGCTATTTTTGATGAGGTGTTTTTTCCTAACCGAGTTTATTATCGAAGATATGACTTTGTTAAATGATTTATTTGAAAGGAGTTGCGCAAGCTGCTCCTTTTTCGTTTTTTTGTCGGACAAGCGTGAATGTATGAACTAATGCTTTTGATAATATGACTAGCCCAATACCTATAGGAATTAATTCCTATAGGTATTTTTGGTGAAAATAGGACTGATAATTGGCGAGAATAGGAATGAAATGGGATACGAAACTATTCACAAAAAAATCATAATATATTTATTAGATTTGTATTTAGAAAAATAACACAATGAGGAATGAGGGGGGTGTTGATATGGTATTAAAAGAATTTGCATTTAATTATGGTATGAGAAGATCATATAAAAAGCATAATAGTATTCATATTCATACAGACCAAAGTTTGTTTTATATAAAGAGCGGAATTGTTAAATTATTATTTGTCAATCAGAGGAATCAGCTTGCAGTTGATATCTATAAGGAAGGAGAATTTTTCGGTTATGTAGATGGTGTGTGTACAGCTGACAAAGGTCAACTGCAGGCAGTATTTATGGAAGATACGGAACTCCTATGTTTAGATCGTGAAACGGTATTACTCCATGCTGATATGAATAAAGATATTAGAATATACTTGATTAGGACAATCGGAAAGCTATTACATGATGTAACGGAAAGAATAATAAAGCTATCCATTTTAAAGAAAAGGGAATCTATTTATTCTGTATTATATTATCTGACAACTAAGTTTGGAAAAGTACTAAATGACGGAAAAATTATCTTGAAAGTTAAACTAAATGATACTGATATTAAAGAGCTGTGTAATACTTCCCGGGAGTATGTTAACCGGACGCTATCAATATTAAAAAATGATGGGATTTTAGAAAAAGCGAATGGGTATTATATTTTTTCTAGTAAAGAAGACCTTAATCGTTTGGTTTGTTAAAAGTTCATATTTATAACCTACCATTTAGCTTGTAGGAGGCTACAAAGGTCTTGATAATAAAAACACTGATTAATAACTATTATTATAAAATCAGTGTTTTTTTATGTGATAGATTATATTTTGTATCGTATATACCCTTTGTTAAGTATGGTCTAATTGATTAATGGTTGCCTTGAAACGCTTCTTTTAATTTTTCTATATCAAATTTTTTCATTTGGAGAAATGATTTTGTTAATCTTTCCATTTGATCTTTATTTCCCGTTTCCAGCATTTCCCCCATAATTTCTGGCAAGATTTGCCAAGAGACGCCATATTTATCTTTTATCCAACCGCATTGTTCTGCTTTTGGATCTGAGGAAAGCTTTTCCCAATAATAATCAATCTCTTCTTGATTCTTGCACCGAACTAATAGCGAAATAGCCTCATTAAAATGAAAGTGATGTGACTGTGCGCTGTCCATTGCGGAAAACCACTGCTTTTCAAGCATATAATCAGTAAACATTACAGACCCTTCCTTGTCTGGTTCCATGCCAGTAGGATAATAAGCAATTTCTCCTCGTCTTGTATCATTGAAAACAGATATATAAAAGTCAGTGGCTTCTTCTGCCTTACCGCATACATCTTGAACGAACAATAATGAAGGGACGATAAATGGTCGCTTCTCCCCATCTGGGTTCTTGAGAATCAGCTGCCATGTCAGGCCATACTTATCCTGGATCCATCCGTAGCGCTTACTAAAGGGATATTCTTGAAGTGGCATCAGTGTTGTCCCACCTTGGGCCAGCTTTTCCCATAGTTGGTCCATTTTTTCTCGTGCGTTCTCATCACCTGAAGGATCAAAATTCACACAAAATGAAATCGATGGATTAAATTGAAAATGTGGACCTCCATTTATTGCCATGAAGGAATATCCTCCGAGATGAAAAGAAACAATATGGCTATCTCCAGATGGTGTGTCGTGAATGGTTGTGTTATTGGTAACTTTTGAATCTGGAAAAATGGATGTATAAAACTGTGCAGCTTCTTTTGCTTCTTGATTAAACCATAGATGCGGAATAATTTTTTGTTCTATCAAAGTCATTCCCTCCCTATATATTTCCATTATAGCTTTACATTTTACTAAGAAGATATTTTCTGCAGTACCTCAATTTTTATACATTTGTCCCCCTTAAGTGGTAAACCGTGGAATTTGTTGACAGAACAGGGAAAAATCTGTCCATTATGATGAAATTAGTACCTAGTCGTATATGTTAATGATAAACTATATTAACATATAGATAATAAATGGGTGAAAGGAATCTACATATGAATACAGATAAGGAAAAGGACATTCAAGCGATTCTAGATTTAATTGAAAATGATACTGATATTATTATTCCACTCGGGAATGGTGAACCCGATCAAATATTAACAGCTATTGATGAGAATCCGCATCAGTTTCAGTCGTTACGGATTCATCAAATGCTTGAATTAAAAGGCAGAAACTATATGAATGGAGCCTATCCGCATATTCGATATTTCTCCTACTTTATGAATTCGTTTGCCCGTAAGGCCTATTTGAATGGAAACTGTGAGCTGATTCCTAACCATTTTCATCAAATGCCAAAGCTATTAGAGTTAACTGCGAAAAAACCGCTTGTTGTCTGTCAAGCCTCTCCTATGGATACGGATGGATATTTTTCGCTTGGAACAGTAGCGGATTATGCTGCATATTTCATTGGCAAAGTTCCATTTATCTTACAGGTAAATGAGCATATGCCGATGACCAATGGACAAAACAGGATTCATATTTCACAAATCCTTGGTTTTTTAACACATAACCAACCATTATTCACCATTCCCGCGCCACCTATTACAGAAATAGATATTAAAATTGCTGAACATATAGCAGAAAGAATAGAGGATGGTTCTACATTGCAGGTAGGTATTGGGGGGATACCAAATGCGGTAATTAGTCTATTAAAGAATCACAGAGATTTAGGGATTCATACTGAAATGCTGACGGATGGGATAAGTGAACTAACTAAAGCTGGGGTGATTACAGGTAAGAATAAGAATACACATGTTGGGAAAATAGTCGCCACCTTTGGTTTTGGCTCCAAGGATTTATATGATTTCATGAATCAAAATGAGCAGCTCGAAATGCTTCCTGTAAACTATGTAAATGACCCTCGTAATATTGCGAGGGAAGATCAGATGATCGCAATTAACGCAACAACGGAGATTGATTTTTATGGTCAGTGTGCATCAGAAACTGTGGCAGGAAGGTATTATAGCTCGACAGGTGGTCAAGTCGATTTTGGTACGGGAGTCCAATTTGCTAAAAATGGAAAGGGGTTCATTTGTATGCGTTCGACAACAAAAAATGAAACCATTTCTCGAATTCGGCCAATATTAGCCCCTGGCTCTGTTGTCACGACGACGAAGAATGATGTGGATTATGTCGTAACCGAGTATGGAATTAGCCAATTAAAGGGAAAAAGCTTATCACAAAGAACAGATGCTTTAATTAAACTGGCACATCCAAAATTTAGGGATGAACTACTTTTTGAAGCGAAAAAATTAGGGCTAATCATATAAGGATAATAAAAACCGTTGATTATGAAATAATCAGCGGTTCCTTTGTATTTTGATGATAAATTTATAGGTGATTTAGTAAATTACTTTCTTAAAAAGCTCCCTGAATTTATCTCTATCTTCTGTTGTGAATGGTTTAGGCCCTTTTGTCCGTTTGCCGCTTTTTCGAGCCATGGCACTCAAATAACGTGTTTGTAATAATGAATCAATGTTTTCGTTTGAATAAAGAAACCCTTTATGATGAAGAACCTTACATCCTTTAGCTAAACCAAGTGAAGCAAGACCATAATCCTGAGTCACAATGATATCTTCTTTTTCTGCTAACTTCATAATCCGATAATCAGCAGCATCCGCACCCAAATCAACATAAATGGTTTCCACGCCTGGTGGTTGTTCCGTGGTAGAAAAATGAGAAAAACTCGTTACAAGAATAACCGGAATTTTCGCTTTCGTACCTTCAACAATAATGATATCCTTGACCGGGCATGCATCTGCATCAACATATATTTTCATTTGATCTCTCCCATAAATAAGCTCGAGTTGATGATAATGGTATCTTTGAAATATGTCAAATCATGGAGGTCGAATTTCAAAAAACTTCGGTTTACCAAAATAGCAGGATGAACTTTACAAATAACACTATGTGCTAATTACACAATAAAACCATTGCGAGCTCGTGCATAGTATTCAGCATCATCTTTCATACAGCTCGTAATGAACAAAAGTACAAATTTTCAACTAACACAAATGAATAAAAAAACGCTAATTTCATGCGAATTCAACCAGTCTAAACCAATGGTGAAAATGCACGAAATTAGCGTCTCGAAATAATGACGTCCCAGAAGGACTTTTAAGTTCTTCTGTGGATGTTGATATTACTGGGTTTCTGAGGTGTTTTGTGTAAAATTTGTGTAGGGTAAAACTAAGTAATTTAGGAAGATTCTTTAACTGATTAGAGTCCATCGAATGATATTTTCGTTAAATCCTTCTAACTCTCGTTAATGGATTTTTACGAATATGGATATACAATTCTCGTTTGATGTATGGTAAACAATGTTTCCCAGTTTTACTTTAAAGAATTCTTTAATAGAACAAATGGGCGCAACTTCATCAATAATTTTTTTGTCATCTTCCTCAAGGTAAGCAAGGATCGATGCTAAAACAAACTGATCGGGAAATAATTCTCTTGCCTCTTGCCACTTCATATTCACGCTACCCTCTTTTCTTTATTATAAGCTATATCTAATAATATATCATCAAACTGACAGTTGAATTTTGAAGTACTTTAATCTTCTTTTTTTCCGCAACCGGGCCAGATTACGGAGCAACCCCTTTAAAGAAAATCGGTTATTTATGCCATTTTTTAACTTCCCTTAAAACTAATATTAATAGTGTTTTTGCAGATAATACCAAAGGAAATTAAAAAATATGAGGGGTATAAGTAATGGGAAATTATAATGAAAATTTTTCGAAGAGAATTTGTAGACCGGTTATAGTTTTGTTATTTATATTAGTGGTTAACAGCTTTAGTAATTTTTCGAGTGTAAATGCGGAAACAAAAGAAGATGTTTTAAATACTGTGGTAAATTATCTAAAAGCCCAGAAGGATTGTAACGTAGAAGATATGATTACTTATTCGGAACGAGCGCATCAAATAAGTAATGTAAAAGAATTTTATAAAATGATGTGTAAGAAACTTCCTCTGCAAGAGGCTAAAATTACTAACATAAGTATAATTAATGAAACCACAGCCTTAGTATCTATTGAAGCGACACATAAAGATAGAATTTTTATTGGGACCTCACCTGTTATTAAAAAAGAAGGAAAATGGAAGATCATACGGGGAATACCCGGCTCGGAATATGTTGAATATTCATCTAAGACTAATAGAGATGATACAGAGGATGAAGTAAAGAGGTCTATTGAAGAGTATTCGAAAGCCATAAAATCAGGAGATATAAATGAAATTAAAAAATACATAGCAATTTCTTCGGATAAAAAGAAAAATCGTTTAGAACAGCATTTTAAAGCTATAAGTAAAGAACCAATACCACAAGTCACTCCATTGGGAATAAAGGTAATATCTGATACATTCGCTATTGCTCAAATTCAAACGAGTAATGAACATTTTAGTTTGACACAAAATTATGCTGTTTGCCAAGAAGAGGGGCAATGGAAGGTAGTTTTTGGCCACACATTAACAAATTCCGCAATTCCGAAAAACGATAAATCTGTGGAAGTTAAATAATTTTCTTGGATTTAGTTGTGATTAAGGATATATAAGATAGTTAGAAGTATTTCTAACTATTTAGCTGTCGGTCGCAGGAACCGAGTATTGATGGACTGTTTCAGGCAGTCCATTTTTTCTTGGCCTTTAATCAGTTAAAGGGAGGTTACTTGGATATGAATAATCGTAAATAATATTCCCAAAACTAAAAATTTGTGTTTATTCAAAGCAAGGAGGTCGTTCTATGAATAGATTAATGAAACTACTTGGTGAAAATTTGATTTGCACCGATATTGAGTTTCAACTAACACTGGAAAGAACCATGTTTATGATGCCATAAACATTTTCAGAGGAAAGAAAAAACAATCAATCATAGTAAATAATCTGGCGCTATCCTGCAGTAAGGATCAGCGCTTATTTACATTCTAGGGACGTATTGTTTAATAACAATTTTAAAGCAAAGTGGATATTGTGAAAGTTTATAATTAAAATATTTGGAAATAGTTCAATCAGATTTTTAGTTTAAGTGGTAAGGTATGTTTATAAGAGGGGGAGTTAGATGAGTGATTTTTTCTTAATACTTATGGGCTTTTTTATGGTTATTACAAATATTATTGGATTTATAACTTACAGAAAAAAGAAGAATCTATACTTTGCTGCTTTAACAATATTATTACTGGCAGTTTTATTTGGTGCAATTGGTGGAGCATTAGCAGTATTTATTATTCGTGATGCTTTTGCAATATTTTATGGAATGCAACTAGCACAATATTTATTATTCAATAGTGTTATCGTTTTTATTATTGCGATTTTAGCAACTGTAATAAAAAAATATAACAACGAAAAAATGTAGTTCACGATTATATTCAATGGGTGCGTTAGTGAAAAAGGAATTTTAGGGCTGAGGTCATATTTTAGGTATTCCATTATGGGGCGCGACCCTTGAATAAGGATTAGCGCTCTTTTTACTTTTTAAGGCCAGATTCTTTATAATTTTTCAAAACTAGGTTGGATAACTATGTTAAATTACAGGAGATAAGGGAAAGGATTGATAATTAATTAATGGAATTAATCAAATGAAAGATGGTTTAGGAAAGGTCTTTTAAGAAAGGCAGCAAAAAACTAACCTTCTAATTTTGTTATTTAAAAGTTTCAGCGATTTCAATTATTTTCCGTTTTTCTAAATCTTTATCTTGGTAGAGTAAAATAAAATGATAATGAAGATTATCTTTTTTAAAAGACAAACTTGTAGGAAAATGAAAGTTTGGATTAGGATTTTCTCGAATAAATACTTCAGTACCGTTTTTCAATTTATATTTATATTCACCTTCAAGCTTACCTAGTTTATTTAAACTTACGATTACCGTAAGATGATTTTCTTTAAAAATCTCTCCTAGATATTCCACAGTTACTTTGGATTCTTCTTCAACCTTACCGTACTTATGTGTAACTTTAAAAGGGATTTTTTTAGGAAGAATTATTTTCGAATTAAACTTTTTTTCAAATTCTTTTGTTGCCTTTTTTAAACTAGTATATCCATTAGCTTCGTAAGCTTCTTCAGTAGTCATAGGTTTCTTTGTATAAAGTTTATCGCTGTCAATTGCATTACTGGAATCATCTAAAGCAAAAAAAGTCACTAACCCAAATAATAAAATCAGTAGTTTTTTCTTCATTTCAACACCTCCCTCTATAAATGTTGATTTATCAACGGTTTGACCCGTTGGTGGAGTGTCAAAAAAAAATTTTTCGACACGCTTCCTAACAATATTTTTATATTATGTGAAACTATTCCATCATATGGGTACGCTACGCGGTCACTACTGGATAATTGTGGTAAGTAGTGTCAGAGAATTATGTGATGCACAATGGATCTCTGCGTAACTTATGATGACGTACCCTCCCATATCTCTGGGCATCTGTGTGCCTACATTCCTTCGTTCGGTCTAGTCATAAGGCAGAGGCTAGCGAAGCTCCTTTAGGGACTCTAGGTCGAATGGTGAATATAATGCCAGCTTCTCCGTGTCATCCTGTTGTCTAGGTCTGTAAAGGGGATGTAGAAATCTATATAGTCTCTGCGAGACTCGGAATATCCTTCATCATTCGCTGCGCATCAAATGCTTTGTGCTTCGTGCTGATTCCATGTAACACTTTTAATAGTTTTCCGCATAGAACCACGATGGACTGCTTCTTACGTAATGGATTAACCTGACGATTTGTATAATATTCGTGCAGTTTTCTAAAAGCTTCATTATAGCGAATCATCGGCATCATGACTCTAAATAGGAGGGCACGCAGCTTTCTTCTGCCACGTTTGGAGATGCGCTTTTGCCCTTTGTGCTGTCCGGAAGAACTCTCTCGTAATGTCAACCCCGCGAGTTTGATTAGTTGGCGTGGGTCTTCATAGTATGAAAAGCTTCCGATTTCAGCTAATAAATCAACTATCGTTGTATCTCCTAGTCCTGGTACCGTTGATAGCCACTCGTACTCTACAGAAGTTTTTACAAGCTCAACTAAGTGCCCCGTAATCCTCTCGATATCTTGTTCCAGCTGATGGTAACGGCGAACGAGCGTGGCGATTTCAATACGGGCCATCTCACGTCCTTCTGTTACTCCAATGGAATAAGCAGCGACTTCAATGAGGCGCACTGCTTTTGGTCGTTGGGGAGATTTGAGCCCCTCGATCTTTCGATAAAGGGATAAAACCTCATCAGCTTGTTTCTGATGGAGATCACTCGGAAATGGGGTACATTCTAGTACAGCCATTGCCATCTTTCCAAATGACGGAAAGACCTGAGTAAACTCAGGAAAATAGCGATCTAACCAGCGTATAATCATGTTTTTGACAGCACTAAGTTCCTCTGTCAATTTCCCTCTAAACGTTGATCCAACACGAAGTTCAGCCTCCATGTCTTTCAAGATACGTGGATAACTGAAGCGTCCATCTTTAATAAGACGAGCGATTACTAGCGCATCTTTACGGTCATGTTTTGTTGGTAAATTGTCATCCAATTCCTTTGACTTTTTAACGTGCAAAGGGTTGGTCATGACCAGGGGAATACCCCGTTCTTCAAGGAAATAGGCTAAATTTAGCCAGTAATGGCCTGTTGGTTCAATCCCAACAATGACCTCCGTTTTTTCGTATTCTTTCATTGCAGTCAAAATACGTTGATAAAACCACTGGAAGCCATCACTAGACTGTAATACTGGGAAAGATTTTTGGAGCACCCGACCACGGTCATCTACAAAGCAAGCAAAATGTTTTCGCTTGGCAATGTCAATTCCGACTACGAGTGTATTCTCGGTGACTTGATTTATTTTCTGATTTTCGTTAAAATCCACTTTGGAGTCCTCCTTGGTTAACTAAGTTAGGGGTCATTTCGCCACACGATTTGACACCCCGTATCATACCAAGAGGGCTCTTTTTTGTTCAAGTCCCCGAAAATTCTTCTAACAGGAATGCTCCATTTATTTTTGGCCCATTTGCAACAAAGTTATTCTCAAAGTTATTAGAATAACTTTGGTTATTATTCTTCAAGACCCAAGAATATCTTTTCCTTGTTCAACTATTGGGAGCGAGATTTGAACAGAGATAGGCTGCAGCAGTCCATTTTTTCTTTATTTATGTAGTTAAAGGGCAGTTTTAATTCAATACGAAAATGGAAAGATAGCAATAAGTAAAAAAATGGAGGTATATACCCATGCTTAGGTTGTTACTAGCTTTCATATTTGTGCTTATTTTGTTATTTCAATCACTAAAACCCGATGTTTTGGCCAGTTCGCAAACATTTGATAATTGTATGTATCTTCTCAACAATAAAATTCAACAAGATATTGAATCAAGCTATCCTGTGTTAAAAGAATTAAAGGAAAAAGACAGTGCTTTGGTTTATAAATACAACGATTTAATCAAAATGCGAGTCCCAATAGGAAAGGAAGACTCCCATTTAAATTCATTAATAGCTTTGTTTCATGGGACTTCAATTGGTAATAGACAGTTATTAATAATAAGTGATAAATACAGTCAAAAATGGGGTAATGCTTTTACTGGCTATGTATTTTATAAAGAAATAGATGGAACAAATGTGCTTCTGAAAATTAAAAGAGGGGATAAAGTCTGGGAAGTAGTAAAGCAAAGTAGGGTGCGTGGAAAATATATAACACTTGAAAAAATTGATAAAAAATGTGTGAGACATGATTAAATGCTTATTAAACAATCGGGCGACTTCCTGTAGCAAGGATCAGCGCTTTGTTTCATTTTAGGGTCATTTTCCGAAATAACACTCGATAAGTAAATGAAACATTTATGTTCAAATATGAAGAAAATTATGAAAGAATATACTTAGTTAGTGGATTAATTGAACAAGGAGTATAAGTTGGAAAAGGGGAAGGTTCATCAAAGTTATCTTAAATGAATAGGGAAAAGAAATGGTGAGAGGAAGAAGGAATGAGGTTAAAAATGAAAATGTTTGGTTCTATATTTACAATTATCGTGCTTGGATTCATAGGATTTGTGGCGACAATCATTGCATCATTGACAAGAGATGCAGAGTTTTATACGTTTTTTATTCCAATCATTACAATTGGTTTAATCATTATTATTATTCTAGCAATCTACGGTAAATTGAGGGGGAAACTGTCCAAGAATAGTACATTTATTTTTATTTCCTTATGTGTTGTTTTAGTAGTTGCCTACGAGGGTTATCAAGTCTATGTTAAATCCCTTGAAGTGGTAAGCACCCAAGATGTAGATTTATCGGAATATCGTCCATTTGCGGAAGGGACAAAAGCAGTTTCTTTAGATGAACCCTCGACTTTTAAAATTCAAGACAATTTACCTTTATTAGATGGAGCAACAGCTTTATATCCAGTTTATTCATCTTTTGTTCAAGCTGTTTATCCAGAAAAGGATTATCCATTAGAGGAAGGTGAGGTTGTCTCTAGTCAAACAAGCAATGCTTTTGATCGTTTATTAAAAGGTGAAGTTGATATTATATTTATTGCGCACCCTTCAGAAAATCAAATGAGGGTAGCCGAACAACAAGGAGTAGAATTAAATCTAACAGCAATTGGAAGAGAGGCTTTTGTTTTCTTTGTTCATCCGAAAAATCAAGTAGACCAACTAACGATAGAACAGATTAAAAGTATTTATTCTGGAAAAATTACCAATTGGAGTGAAGTAGGAGGAAAGGATGAAGAAATCCGTGCGTTTCAACGTCCTGAAGGTAGCGGCAGCCAGTCCGCACTAATTAATGTAATGGATGGTGTTCCGTTAATGGAACCACCCTCAGAAGATATTGTTTCAGCAATGGGAGGTATTATTCAAGAGACCACGAGTTATCAAAACCGTACGAATGCTATGGGGTTTTCCTTCAGGCATTTTTCACAGAACATGGTAGAGAATGGGAAGATAAAAAATATTGCTGTAGAAGGAACTTTACCGACCAAAGAAAATATCCAAAATAAAACATATCCACTTGTCGATCAATTCTATGCTATTACGGCTGGTAGTGATAATCCCCATATTGAACCATTCATCAATTGGATGCTATCTGAACAAGGACAAGAACTTGTTGAACGTACTGGATATGTTCCTGTGGAATAAAATGATATGTATTACATATTAATAGAACTGTTATAGGGGGGATTATGATTTATTTACATGCCTTTTCATTCCCAAATGAGGATATGGAATTTGACTTTTTCATGAAAATAAAAAGAACATGCTATGACTCATTTTATCCATTTAAAATTTTATCAAGAAATAGCTTTGAAACGATTGTTTTTGAGCCAGTTACGATTTTATATGGCGGAAATGGTTCAGGAAAATCTACTGCACTAAATGTGATAGCAGAAAAAACAGGAATTAAACGTGATTCTATCTATAATAAATCTAATTTCTATCCCGATTATGTCAATATGTGTGAGATGCAGCTTAAAGCGGACATTCCTGAAAATAGCAGAATTATTACTAGTGATGATGTATTTGACTATATGTTGAATATCCGGAATCTTAATGAGGGAATTGACCAAAAACGGGAAAAACTTTTTGAAGAATATTTGAATGCGAAATATTCCCATTTTCAGATGAAATCTATGGCAGATTACGAGCAGTTAAAAAAAGTTAATACAGCTAGAAATAAAACACAGTCCCATTTTGTGAGGAATGAGTTGATGGATAATGTAAAGGAATATTCGAATGGGGAAAGTGCATTCCTGTATTTTACTGAAAAAATTGGCGATAATGGACTTTACATTTTGGATGAGCCGGAAAACAGTCTTTCTCCAAAACGCCAGATGGAATTGGTGAAATTTATTGAAGACTCTGCTCGTTTTTTTGGCTGTCAGTTTATCATATCAACACATTCTCCATTTCTGCTATCCATGAGGGAGGCAAAAATTTATAATCTTGATGAAAACCCTGTTAGGGTGAGACAGTGGACAGAACTAGAAAATGTCCGTACATACTATAAATTTTTCAAAAGACATGAAAACGAGTTTTGAGGTTGTTCAAAATCATTGAATAATACTTCTAGAAAAATAGTGATTTCTCCATAAAAAGCCAGCCCAGTGTGTTCATAACTACGAAGGACTTAATGTTCTTTTTGGTATTATTCGTTTGCTTAGGGTTAGCCAACCAAAAATTTAGCTTAAATAGATTATGCAATTTGAACCCTTCATATATAGCTTCATAAGCCAAGTGGGTTACGCCATCAAAGTCAGCTTTTTTTGCACGCAATTCAATTAAAGGCGCATTTTTCTAATAAGAAATGCGTCTATTTTCATTTAGGGATAATATGTTTAACAGGATGATTGGATTTATATGGTAAACTGAATGATAACAATTTGATAGAAAGGAAGGAAGTAGTGAAAAAGTCAATTAAATGGCTTATTTTCGGGATCTTAGCGGTACTTTTAATATTTATGGTAATAGGAATTGTTTCCTTTTATTCTGCATCTGAGAACCAATTACCAATTGAGATGGTAGCTTTCAATAGTTTGGCTGATGCAGAACGAGCTTTAATTCCAGTAAGCCCGAAGGATTCGATTGTAAAGAAAGTACCTATTAATGATGGTATAAAAACATCAATTGATAAAAGTTATGGCAAAGAACAAGTTTATTCTGTTACTTTTAATAACACCGAGACTGATTCTTCTGGAAAACTTGTAGTTTTTGTTAGTTTGGATAAAAAAACGGTTCTTGGGAAAGGGTTTACCAGTAAATAAAAGTGTTCTTCTTGCGTTAACAGGCGAGCTTTTGCAAAGTATTTACGGTATGAAAAATTTAAGGAGGACTTCTATGGGATTATTCTTTTGGCCGTTTATGATTGCTTCCATCGTATTTTCATTTATAGCTTTAGTTTCAAAAAAGGCAATATTTCTTGTTATTTCCTTCATACTTATCATCCCATTATCCCTTTACTTAGCTGCAACACCACGTTTTGAATGGTGGGGTCTGATATTTCCATTCTTTTATCTTGGAGCTGCTTTATCTCTCAGAAAAAACATCAGGTGGCTATCGGCATTGTTGATTTCTCCAAACATTTTACTAATTGGATGGATTGGATATGCTGTGATAAATCAATAAAAAAGCATTTAAATCTAATATGTTTATTCCACTATAAGAGTGCCGTTCGACAAGTATTTAGATAAAAGGAACTGTTAATCATAAAAACCAAAGTGAAGTTTCCATTTATTTATTTCTTTATAGAACCCAATGTCGTTTTTGTTTATAGAGCTAAAACCCAAAAATATGTAATTGTATCGAGTGTGAGTGAAAATGGTGAGTGGGAAACGTATGAATTAAATCATGCTGAGGAATTTGATACGTTTCATCACGAAGAATATAAATCACTTGAAGGCAGAGGTTACTTTATCGAACAAAATGACCTGAACAAAATGGTAGAAATAATCAATAAAACCATACAAATACACCGTCGTTCTACTAACCTTTCTAATAAAGCTAGTGTTCATATTGTCTCCCCTGAATTTGCAGCTGGAAATTTAAGAGTAGGACTAAAACATCCAAAGAAAGTGATTGGTTTTCCAGACTTCTTTTCAATCGGACCTTTGTGGAAGCTCGATGAAACTAAGGATCAGGCTTTCAGAGCAGAATGGTTATACGACAATATCAATTTTGAACTGGATGATTATGAATATCAAAATAAACTAACAAATACATTGCGTGAGATCGAGGATATTTCTGAACAAGTTCCTATTTATCTTTGGTATGGAAATAATGCAGGTGAACAAACAGGTCTTCGTTATATCCTCTATTTATTGCGAGATAAAGAAAATGAGATTTTTCTTATGAACTCCACTGAACTTTATGAAAAATATATTACTTCCAAAGTAGAACGGCCTATTTTTCATACAGGCCAGATTGAACCTGAGAGTTTAAAGTTACTTTTTGAAAGAAACAAAGAGAACCATCCATTATCGCATAAGAATCGATTGCAGCTTCAAAGGGAATGGGAAACATTATCCCAAACGAAAGAAGTCCTACGTGTATGGATGAACGATAAAATCATAGGAGTGCCAGAAGAACATTATGATCCACTCATCATCAAAACACTTGAAAAGCTACACAATGAGCAAGGAAAAAAGGATTTTATTAAGACCGGAACAGTGATTGGAGAAATATTAGAACAACTGGATGAAGCCGGACCTTTCTACTTAGAATATAGGATTAGGCATCTAATATATAGCGGGGTGCTTGAGTTAAGAGGAATACCAAAATCGATGAGACACTATAGTATTAAAATACGTTCATGATAATTTTTCTTTTCAATATGCCTGTAACGGTAGCTCTTCTTGTAATGTAAAAGAAGAGGGAGGACAATGATTACAAACAAGGGGATGAAACGAATGGATTACTTAAAAAGTGGAGTAATATTCAATTTGAAATCAATTAAAGAGCAAGAACCAGACCTTTGGAATAAGTACAAAGACTACTTTGAAGATGTTGAAATCGAAAATGAAGAAGAGGTTTATTTGAACTATTTGGCAGACAAGATACAGGGTAGAGTTTTATTTAACTTTCTTACTGAATGTTTGCCTGAAGAGATGAGAAGGCCTTTAAAAGAATAAAACCAGTAGATTTGGCCTCGCTAGATTAAGGATAGAGTTTTTTCTCATTAACGAAAATGATTCTTCTGTTTCTTATTTTTGCAAAGTAAGCAAGGTAAAACAATCTAATTTAATTTTAGAATAATTGGAGGACCATATGAAAAAAGTGATTTTAGCAGGCGGCACTGGCTTTATTGGTAAGTATTTTGAAAATCAATTTAAGAAATTAGGATATGAGGTAAGGATCATCACAAGGAATCAACAGCATATCTCTTGGGAGGAAAAAGAGAGAATAATAGAAGTATTGGAAGATGCTGAGCTTCTTATCAATCTTGCGGGGAAATCTGTGAATTGTCGATACAACGAAGGCAATAGAAAGGAAATTATGAATTCAAGGATTAGGACAACAAAAATTCTTGGAGAATCTATTTTAGCTTGTCCCAATCCCCCTAAGCTTTGGATCAATTCCAGCACAGCAACGATTTATCGACACGCAGAAGATAGACCCATGACCGAAGAAAGTGGAGTAATTGGTTCAGGGTTCTCTGTTGATGTTGCAACAAACTGGGAGAAAACCTTCTTTTCATTTGATTTACCAAGTACAAGACAAGTTGCGTTACGAATTGCTATTGTATTAGGGAAGAATGGTGGAGTAATGGTTCCATACCAAAATTTAGTTCGGTTTGGGCTTGGGGGAGTTCAAGGAACCGGAGACCAAATGTTTAGTTGGATTCATGTCGAGGATTTATATAGAATTATTCTATTTTTGAAAGATAGAGAAGATCTTAGTGGAGTTTTTAATTGTTCTTCCCCTCATCCTGTTAGTAATCGTGAATTAATGCAAGCGTTAAGAAAAAAAATGAATGTTCCTTTCGGCTTGCCTTCGCCCAAATGGTTGTTAGAGGCTGGGGCGATTTTTATCAAAACAGAAACAGAATTAGTGCTGAAAAGTCGATGGGTTCTTCCAGAACGTTTAGAACGTGAAGGTTATACGTTTACCTTTCCAACGCTTGATAAGACCTTCCAAGACTTAATCCATTAACAAGGTTAATGCAGTCTGTCATGGATTTTTTTAAAGGGAAGTGTATTTGGGGAGGGATCTTGTGAGCTTGGGTACAATGATTTTGGGCCTAATTATTATATTAGGATTTTATCTTTTTGTGTCAGAGTATTATTTGAAAAGACGGTTAAACATTAAGAGCAAAAGTAAGGGAGTGTTTTCAAAGGGGAGAAAAAGTATCTTTATAGTTATTGAAGTTACTTTAATGATTATTTTCATTATTGCCACATTTACATTAGGTAACTATTTTCCCTATTCGCCAATGATTCGTAGTCTTCCCTTTCCTATTTTTTTCTTCTTGATATATTTTTTTCGAGGAATAGAAGAGTGGATAGTAAAGAAAAGTGATAAGAGTTATTACCATGAGTGGTTAGTTTCAATCACATTTTTAATTGTAATTTTATTTATTACTTTTGGTGAATTTGTAAGCGCTGAACTTTAAGATGCAAGAGTTGAATAGTATAAACGGAATAATCACTCTTTCTTTGTACGTTATCATTTAAGAGATTCTTTTTTATAATTTGAAACGTTTTATACTGCTAAAAGGTCTAACAGTTGAAAGGAGGGAGGTTGATTATGTTTTCTAAGGACAAGATTAAAAAAGCCAAAAAGGGGAATGACAAAGCTTTTCAGGAACTGATGGAAGAAGAAAAAAACAAACTCTATCGAATCGCTTATCTATATGTAAAAAATGAAGCTGATGCTTTAGATATTGTGCAAGAAACAATCTACAAGGCATACATATCCATTAAGAATTTGAAGGAAATCAATTACTTCTCAACATGGCTGACCAGAATTTTAATCAATACGGCTTTAGATTTTATAAAGAAAAAGAGTCGTGTCATTCTTACAGAGGAATTTAGCCATATTCCTAATTCTAATGAACATAATGTTGAAAAAGAAGAGAGTATGGACCTCGTTGAAGCGATAGAACGCTTAAAAGAGCCATACAAAACTGTTATTATACTTAGATATTATAAGGATTTTACAATTAAACAAATAGCTGATACATTGGATTGTCCTGAAGGTACAGTGAAAACACATCTTCACAGGGCTGTTAATATCTTAAAATTGGATTTAAGGGAGGGGGTTTTCAAATGAAAAAGTCCATATACGATATAAAAAAAGAGATTGATGAAATAAGCATTCCTGAAGCGAAATTGAATCAGACGATTGAAAAGGCAATATCAAGAGGAAGGAAAAAGAATTTAAGTCTTAGTAAAAAGATTGTCTATGGGTGCAGTGCAGCTGTCATATTATTTGGCTTACTTGTTAGTTCGGCCTTTGTGTCACCTGTCATGGCCGAAGTGGTATCAAAAATTCCCTTCTTAGGACAATTAATAACAACGAAATCGATTGGGTCAGTCGTTTCAGAAGAATTAAAGGAAAAGGGCTACCACGTTGCTGGTATTGGGGTGTCTTTTCAAGGTCAAAAAGAAATAAGTATAGAGATAGAAGGATCAGAAAACTACTTTAATCAAGTAAAAGATGAAGTTGAAAAGATTGTAGACGATATTTTGAAATTAAGAGAATACGATGCTTACACGATAAAAGTAAGCAGAAGTAAAGAATTTGAACAAAAAGTAAGCGAGTCAGATAGAAAAAGAATGGAAACGGTTCAATTCTTGCATAATGCCATTACGCAAGAATTGGAAAAACATCATTATACTCCCTTAATGTTAATGTTCACCAAAGAAACAATTAATCTTGAACTGCCAAATACTATATCAGACGAAGAAGTTCAAGATATTAAACAAATCATTAGTGATGTTTTAGCAGCAAATAATGCAGGTACCTATTCGGTAAAAGTGAAAAAGATCGATATGGAAAAGAGAGAACAAGAAGGACGATGGGCAGAAATCCTCCAAGCAGTCGGTGAAGATTTAATGGGGAAAAAGGAGTATAAAGTAACCGGCTTAGCTTATTCCGTCTATCCAAGTCCTGAATTGATTATTAAAACGTCTATCAAAAGTGAGGATCAGGACGCAAAAGAATTTGCTGGAAACTTGGAGGTCGTCATAGAAGAATTTTTAAAAAACGAGGAAATGGTTTCATTGGTAGAAAACGATTCCTATATTATTACGATTCGTAGCAAAGATGGCAAGAAAATAAATTGAAGTAGCGGGTAGAGATTGTTCAAATAGAATAGTCTCTTTTTTCTAACGGATGTGATTTAGTAGCAACTATCGTGTTTTTTTATGTTAGCAATAAAGGAATTTTATCAGTCATGGAAGACTCCATTGAAATCGTACTATCTGATTGGACTAATGAAAAACTGATAAAGAATAAAATCGCTGAGAAAATATGTAATGAAGGTAGTATTATAGTCAAAGGGTATTTAATTTTCAATTCCAAAGATTTGGTAGCCTTTTTTCCTTTTGCAACTATCAAGAATATGATGGTATTAAATTGTTATGAAAATGAGTTGGGAACGTAGCTGTTTTTTTGAACTAACTATATATTCCGTTCGTTATACGATAAGCGTTATAGCGTAAAGCGTAAGACGCATCCGTTCGCCTCGCTAATTGAAAAAAGTTTAACTACTTTGTTACCCACAAAGCAAAGGGTCGCTAACACTTCCCAACTCATTTGGTGCATAAGCACCCATGAAGGTATCTATACAATACCCTCAAAGCTACTTACGCCTCTAAATACTTATTAGCAAGCGGAACCTCAATTTCAACGGTATAATTCACTTTATCAATCCGGCTAGATAATAATTCCGCTTGGCGAGTTAGTTTATCAACCTGCTTTTTAAATTCAGCAGGATCAAACAAAGCAATTTGTTCCATGATCGCACCTGAGTGGTGGTGAACATTGTATTCTCGCTTTTTAGTAGTAGCAAGCGTTTTGAGAAGATTCAGTCGATCACGTAGCTGCTTCGCTGTTTCAATCGCACGAATCATTGAGATGGAATGACCATCCCATTCAACTTGATTGCTTAAATTGCCTTGTTGGATGATTTCTTTTAATTCCAATATATCATGCTGAATTTCGGATAGCTCCTGCAATACAGCCTCAACTGTGCGTTCATATGGCGTGTAGCTTTCTCCTTTTGGAACTTCAATCACATGGACAGTGAAAAATTCACCTTGTAATTCATTCACTTTTTTATGAAGACTAGACAATAGATTAATCGCTTGTGCCAAAGTTATTTTCACTTAATCGCTCCCATCATTAAACCTATATGGACAATCTTAACATAAAATCGAAAACTAATTGATTGTTTTAAATAAATTGAATAAAACTTTAAAGAAAACTAGAAACATATGTTAAAGTTTAAGAAGGTTTTTGCTTACTCTTCTGATAGAAAATTTATTTATCAGACGCAGCAAGATCATTGATTAAGATCTTTGAAATTCTCCAACCCGTTTTGTTTCAAATTTCAACCGCTTTTCGTAGCATAAAATAATATGTTATACAGTAAAAATGATTAAAAAATGGAGGGACATGATTGAATACTAACCAAAGGGCCCTTGATCTATTTGGAAAAAATGAATATGTAGAAGCCTTAGAACTTTTTAGAAAAGCAGTAGAAGAATCAAGATATGTTCAGTCTCTAAATAATCTTGCTTGGATGTACAGTTACGAAGAAGAGGATGATGAAAAAGCTCTCGAATTAATCAAAGAAGCCATTCAGATGAATCCTTCCTCTTATTTCCCTTATAACATATTAGGAGAAATTTATATGAGGCAAAAAAAGTGGAAACTTGCTTCATACGCATTACTGAAGTCCATTTCGATTCAACCATCCAATGAAGCTTATCATAATTTAGCCGTAGCAAAGTATTATCTTGGAGACTTACAGACAGCTTCTGACTTTTTCATACGAATTGCAGGAAATTCCGATAATGTCACGTATAGTCATGTTAAATGTCTAATTGAACTTGGAAAGAGAATAGAAGCAAAAGAGAAACTAGATGTGTTTAATGTAGATGCGGATGAATTTGTAGGAGAAATTGAAGTTGCGGACTTGTATGTTGAATTGGATTGTTTTAAGGAAGCGGTCTATTGGTTTGAAAAAGGATGGAAAAAATACTGGAAAGATCCTTATTGGGTCAGTAGGTTTATCTACGCTCTTTTTAACACAAAAGATATCCCCCGCATCCATGAAGTAGTACATGAAGCCATTGAACAAATAGACGAAGAAATCAAAGATACTCATCAAGAATGTGAAGAAGATTGGACAGAAAATGATAAAGATACATATATCAAGCAATTACTTGAAGAAAAAAACAAATATGAAAAGATGGTAGAACTAATTCCATCCGGATACATCCCTCCAATAGAACTTGAACCTACCATCACTGGCGCTTGTTATTTGTTTGGATGTAAGCAGCATAGTCATTCAGAATACCAAGAATAAACAGAAGAGATTTGATTATATATTGGGGGCTTGGATTCGTTTTACATAAAGATATTTGCGTCAATTATGCTGGTTCTTATTTTATATTTCTTAATTGAAAAAAGGTACAGAGGTAAGGAAAAATTCTTAGGATATTTTTGTATAGCCATTTTGTTTTTTGTATTATCTCAATAAAAATATAATACAGGGTGATTAAATGAGATTTTTCTTAAAATTAAATGTTGTTAGTATTCTGTATGCCTTGATGATATTTATTCCCATTGAACTTGTGTTTAATGTGTATCGTATTAGTAGATTAACAAGCTGGAAGATAGACAATGTAATCATTGTAACTGGAATAACGAATATTGTTGTATTCATATTTTGCACTATACTCCTTATCCGCTTAACAAAAAGGTGGCTGGAAGGGAGGAAAGCGAACTTTTGGACAATCATCCTTTGGTTTCCATACTTTATTCTTCTCATTTATATATTTGCATCCCTGTTCCCGCTGACAAATGGAGGCGATTACCCAAATCCTGTTACTGGTCTTTTGGCAATAGGTGGGTTGATTGTTTTTCCAATCTATATACTAATTATCAATTTCGTAGGTTTCGGAAGCGATGATAGAACAATAGAAGTAACTTAATGAAGGGATATTTGTGTAGGGATGTACTTAAATAAACTAGGGAAACTCTTTAAGAAGCAGGAAATTCTTTTTTTGATTAAAGTACAGAACGGAGCTTAGCAATTTTGTGATGAAGTGAATTAACTAAGTTTGTTTAGTCTTGAATTAGATGGTATAGGCACTAACTATGTGGACGGAATCAAAAGTGGACAAGAACTACGGCAATAGTTAGAAGAATATGTAGTTAAACTGAAAAAGTCGAATAATGGCTCTGATTAGATCATATGGGGTGGTGGAAGCATGAAGAAACCTGTAAAGATTATAGTAAGTATTTTAGGTATTATTTTATTGGGAATTCCTATTTTATTCATTTCTTTTTATATCAGTATGATGCCAGATGGCGAAAAAGAGGACATGATAAGAGATGAAGCTGAACAATATATAAATCAGACTTTTAAAAATCATTTCGAAGTGTACGACACATTGTACGATAATATGGGTAACTTTGAATTTGAATACGCAGCAAAGGTGCGAGATAAGGTAAATAATATTGAATTCTTAATCTATCATGACAGTGAAACAGGGCAACTGGTTGATACTTACGTTGCTGATAAATGGGTAAATGAGTTAAAAAATGACATACGCCAGTACATAGATGCGAATTTTAAAGAAGTTACGGATTTCCATGCTTTCTTTGATGATGAAATAGGTAAAGAATTAAATATTGATCCTTTAAATTCTGGAAGTTTCAAAGAGTATCATGTTGCTCCGACTATCCGAATTACCATTTCAAGGACAAAGGGTAACCAAGATGACGAACTTTTTAATACGTTCATCTCCTTTTTGAAAAATGAAAATATACTTGAGCATGGGACTGTTATTGTGGCTTATATTGATGCAAAGGGCGTAATATTGGATGAGGATTGGAGTAAAGAATTTTAATAAAATATGATTTAGAGAGATTTGTAATAAATTAAATCTATTCTCCAGCACCATCGCCACCATCACCTATATCCTCATTATCATCATTGATCATTTCATTATCGCTATCTTTGAACAAATAATCATTAATTTTTTCAATTAATGATTTCTTTTGTTCATTTTGTTTATCTTCAAGTAAATCATCGGAACTACTTATTAAAAAAGTTTGAAGTGAATAGGTTTGAGTAGCTTGTCTTCTATGGTTTTTCAAAATAATGAAAAGTATTAAGAACGCAATTAAAAGAAATTTAAGCAACGAACATCAACTCCTTACCTTGTCCTTTAATTAAAGTTATGCGATTACTAGCTAGATATTCCACGAAGGATGTAATAACGTTGAATAAGGAGTTAAACCAATTTTCCAAAATATGTTTTATAGTGTAATAAGGGTTAGGGGGAAATGTATTTTAAAGGGAAGTTTTTAATGATATTTTCTGCGTAAGCCCGAATTCAAACAACGCATATAAATAGAGCTACACCTCCGGTACTATATTTATATCAATATAGAAGGAGGTGCTTTTCTTATGCCACAAGAAAAATTGACAATTGTCCCCGTTACACTTCTTCCCGAAAGCAGATCTACAGCCCCATCTATATCCTCGTTATCAGATTCCTCTGGCAGTTGTTGTACAATTAAAACTGCAAATGTTGAGGTCTCCTTTTATAATGGCGTAGAGGAGCAGGTCATCCAAACGATCATGAGGGAGTTGAAACATTGGTGAAACATGATTATACGGATGTGAAGAATATCTATATCATTTGTGGAAAAACGGATATGCGAAAGGGAATCGACGGCTTAGCTACTCTGATTCAGGATTCTTTTGAATTAGATCCTTATGGTGATTCTATTTTTTTATTTTCCGGTTGGAAGAAAGATCGATATAAATGTCTATATTTTGACGGAAATGGCTTCGCCATGCTTTATAAGCGTTTGGATAATGGGAAACTACAATGGCCTAAAGATGAACAAGAAGTGCGTAATTTGTCTCAGCAGGAACTTCGTTGGTTATTAGAAGGTTTAGCGATTCAACAGCCAAAAGCGATTCCGCCATCGCCAAAAAGTGCATTCTAAATTTTATAATTCTATCTTTATTCTACCGTTCGAACTGGTTATAATAGGAAGAGCGAAATTGAACGGAAAGTGGTGAATGATATGGCGAACGCTTCTTCAAAAAATGAAAGCCAGCAAGATAAGATAATTAGGCTTCTCGAAGAGCAATTGGCTCATTCAAATCAACAAAACAAAGAATTATCTAAACAAATTGAAGCGTTAACCGATCAAGTACGCCATTTAACTAAGCTTTTATATGGATCAAAAACAGAGAAATCCAAATACAATTCACCTGACGGACAAACATCATTATTTGATGATGAACCGTCTTTTAGTGAACCTGAGCAGACAGGAGAACAAAGCCAACAGACGATTTCTTATACTGTTGTACGAAAAATTCAAAAGAAAAAACGGAATGATTCATTGCATGATGGTATTGAAATAGAAGCAGTTCATCATCATCCGGAAAATACTACCTGTGACTGTTGCCAAGTCCAAATGATTGAAATAGGCAGTACAATCGTACGTGAAGAAGCTGAATTTATTCCTGCCAGAATGAAGAAAATACAACACATTGAGCATGCTTATGAATGTAAAAATTGCAAAAGTGATCTATCTCAAAAAGCGCAAATTAAACGTGGCAAAGCACCGCAACCTCCCATTCAACGAAGCATTGCAGGGCCAAGCGTTCTTGCCAAAGTAATACATGATAAGTTTTCACTATACTTGCCACTTTACCGGCAGGTAAAGGAATGGGATCGTTATGGTCTAAGTACCAATGATAAGAACCTTTCAAATTGGGTTATTCGTGCATCACATGATTGGCTATTGCCTATTTACGAACATATGAAGCATTTAATGATGGCTAAATCGCTAATGCATGTCGATGAAACCTATGCGCAAATTGTCAACCGATCCGATGGGAAATCTGGACAAACTAATGCATATAATTGGGTGTTTCGAAGTGTGCCGAGCCAAGGGCCAATAATAACTCTTTTTCAAAGCTCGTTATCACGTGCTCGATCTGTCCTTGAGAGTTTCATTGAAGGTTTTTCCGGAACGATTATTTGTGATGGTTATTCTGCCTATGACAAAATAGAAGGTGTCGCTTTCGCAAATTGTCTCGCGCACATTCGTCGCTACTGGTTAAAAGTAGTCAGTAAAAATGGACAAATCGGCGTAAAATATTGTGATGATTTATACCGGCTTGAAAGGAAATTCAAGCATTTGTCTCCTAGTAAGCGAAGAAAGAAACGCCAGAAGTATTCTAAGCCAATCGTTAAGGAATTCCTAGACTGGCTTGAGAGATCACCGTTTTATGGCAAAAATGTGCTAGCAAAGGCAGCTGATTATACATTAAACAGAGCGAATGGTCTAAAAGCATTTTTATACGATGGTCGTATCGAAATTGACAATAATCCAGCTGAAAATGCCATCCGTCCAAGTGTAATTGGCCGCAAGAACTGGATTCACTCAGTTAGTGAGGCCGGCGCAAAGGCCAATGCCATCTGTTTAAGTATTGCAGAAACTGCAAAAGCAAACGGTGTGGATTTTTATCGATATCTATTGAAGTTACTGACGGATCTACCTAATCTAGATATCTATCAACAACCGGAAATATTAAATCGATATATGCCTTGGTCAAAAATGATCCAAGCTGAATGTGGAAATAAAGTGAAATAACCGTACGTCTGATAAAAAATATCATGATTTACGGTTATTTGTCATGCGTACCGAAAAGGTGCGCTTATTTTTATATTTCGGGCTTACTTTTCTGCAGTTATCGTATTTTTCATTTTGTTTGTTCCAAACACTCTTGCAAGTTCATCATCAGTTATAAGTGAAGGAAAAGCTATGGGGTATGAGTACACTGTAACAAAAGAACAAAATACATTTTCTTGGAAGATTGGTTGCAAAGGGGATACATCTATAATCGAAGAGAACGTAGAGAATAAGGATGATTTAGAAAACTTTATGATTGCTGTTGGTGATAGTAAAGTAGAATTAGTAGAACTAATTATATCTGTATCATACTTTTTAATTGTTATTGTAACTACGTTTATTCTTTATAAGAAAAATAGAAAGATACTTAAAGGTGGCAGTGCCATTATTACTGTATTAGCGGGTATTGCAATGTATAATGCGTTCGTTACTTCTTTTGATTTAAGTAGCTCATTACAAGATGCAAAATACTATTATTTGACACTAACTAATTAAAGTAATTGTTTCAAGCGTATATGGTAATTTTAGTGGAAAGGGAGGTTTAGATTGAAAAAAGCAAACTTGGGGTCATTTATCTTTTCGATCATTTGTATTCTATTATTTTTGATAGTTTCTTTTTCAAATGGAATTGATCATTCTTTTACCGGTTTACATCCATTAAACATGGTCATATATTTTACATTGGCAACATTAGTGTTTGGAGTAATTGGCTTTTCTGGAGTTCAAGATTGGAAAGGGGTGATAAGGAGTATAGCAACAGTAATTATTACGCTGGGATTATCAGCATTTTTGATGGTCATTATATTTTTCGGAAGTTTGTTAAGATAAACTGACGTTTCTACAATAGGCAAATACGCTTTTTACTTACGTGTTAGAATAGAATGGAACAAAATTCTAAGAAGTAAAAAGTAATAATGCTTGTAAATAATTGGGGGTACTTAAAAGTGAGAGTACTATTAGAACTACTCCGTATAATTTTTATATTTATACTTCTTGGTGGTTTGGGTTGGGAAATCATAGGAAATATTTATACAATCAACGAAGTAACAGAGAGATACTCGTGGTTTGGTGGAGTAGCGATATTGTTAATACTTTTTGTTTTATATAGAAATAAACTACAATTCTCTGGCTGGTACAAAGGAAAGTGTAGAGAAAAGCTTCCAAAGACTGTTTCATTAATGCTAATCTGGGTTTCAATTTTGCTAATCATATCACCAATTATTTTAGGTTTGATATTAATAAGGAGTTAAAAACAGTTATGACTCAATACATATATATTGCTTCACCAATGAAGCTGCCTCAAGGTTCGTTCGGTTCAAATCCCGTGTCTTCTGAACAACCCAATGTCTTTAAAAGTAATTTAGACTTTACACATCTTTATTTTGAAAATAATTACGATAGCAAACTGAAACGAAAAATTTCATATAGTCCCCATTTCTCATTCATTCACCAAGTTGCAGTGTACGTTAATTATATCCCATTTAAGTATCGATTAAAGGGAAAACCGGAAGAAGAAAAGTGTTTAAAAATATTATATTCTTATTTGGAAGAAGCCCTTCAATCCAGTGGAATTGTAGAGTATTTTACTTCTCTCAGCGGCAAAGAGGATTTTGAAATTTCGAAAAGGAGAAGCATCCGTTGGAGGGAAGTAAAAACACCCTATGACCTAGTATTGGAAGACCGTGAGTTTTGGGAAATTACATTATAAAAGACAAAATACCGTCTTTTGAACTGGTGCAAGTAGCTGTAAAAAATTATTCAAGAAAAGGGAGCGATTGTTCAATTAGAGCAGTCGCTTTTTCACTAACGGTGCAAAGCACAATAAGGTAATTAATTTTTTTGTGAGAGCAGAGGTTGAGTATGAAACAATTATATTTGTCATTAAAAGAAGCAGGTTTAATGTTTAAAGGGCATACAGAACAGGGAGAGATTGATTTCATTCTTCTTGAAACCTACGAGAATGGAACGATCACATCAGTGGATGTAAATACATTCGAAACGCTTTTCGGGGATGTAGAAGGGAATCCGACCTATGAAGCAATGTCAGGTTCTCATACTTTAAAATTTGAAGCTACTCAATACACTATGACTGCTGAGGAAATGGGCTACCAAAAGTATTTGGATCAATGGAAAGAGCAAGGATTGTTTAACGAGGCAGATTAATGAAAGGAAAAATATGCTCCGAATATAAGGTGAAATACGGTAATGTTGATGTAGGGGTGCATGTGTGAAAATCTTTAAAAAATATTCATATATTATCTATTTTGTTATATTGTATATAGTCCTTATTGCTTTTGATTACATTAACAATAATGATTTCAATTGGTTTGAGAATTTAATTCAATCAACATTTTATGTTCTGTTCCTTATGTTTTTTAATTGGGCATTAAATGATAAGGATAATAATAAGAATGAAAAAAATACATGAATTATTAAAATACAAAATAAACATTCTTCAACGGGTGCGTTAGTCAAACAAGACTTAATAATTTTAAGTATTCCATTAAAGGGCGCAATTCTTCAGTAGAATTGTGCTTTTTCTTTAGGTTAAGGGCCATTAAATAGAATAAGTAAAGCTGAAGGTTGTTAATTAAAGGTGATATAATTAAATAAATTACTTTGATTAAGGAGACTAATGGTTTTGGATGCAAAAAGTATTAAATTCTACGAATTCGGCAGTCCTAAAGATGTGTTAAAAGTTGAATATAAAGCTATTGGACCACCAAAAGATAATGAAGTTCTTGTACGTATGTTAGCTCGCCCAATAAATCCCTCTGACTTAATACCGATTAGAGGATCTTATGCTCACAGAATTTCTTTACCTAATATTCCGGGTTATGAAGGAGTAGGTATTGTAGAAGAAATAGGTCCTTTAGTTTCTAAAAATCTTATTGGTAAACGTATATTACCTTTACGTGGGGAAGGTACGTGGCAAGAATTCGTTAAAACATCAGTAGAATATGCAGTTTGCATACCTGATACTATTGATGATTTTACGGCAGCACAGATGTATATAAATCCAATGACAGCATGGGTGGTTTGTACGGAAGTATTAAAATTAAGAACGAATGATGTTTTATTGGTTAATGCGTGCGGATCTGCTATTGGGCATATTTTTGCTCAATTATCTAAGATTTTAGGTTTTCGATTGATTGCAGTGACGAGAAATAATAAATATACAGAAGATTTACTGCATCTCGGCTCTTTTTATGTAATCGATACTTCTAAATTTCTACTCCACGAAACAGTTATGAAATTAACAAATGGAATGGGTGCAGATGCTGCTATCGATTCCGTTGGAGGTTCATCTGGAAACGACTTGGCTTTTAGTGTCCGTCCTAATGGGAACTTTATAACCATTGGCCTTTTATCAGGGATACAAGTAAACTGGTCAGATATTGTAAATAAAGCAAAGGTGAATGCGAATATATTTCATTTACGGAATTGGAATAAAAATGTTTCGGCAGACAAATGGCAAGAAACTTTTAGTCATTTAATAAGGCTAGTAGCTGATAAAAAATTACGTTTGATGATGGTAGATTCTCAGTATGGCTTATCGGATGTAAAAAAGGCTATTGATGTTGTTGAATCTTCTAAAATAACTAAAGGGAAAGTATTTCTAACAAGCTATTGAGGTAATTCTTCTTTAAGTAAAGAGTATTTATTTTAAAGAAGTTTAGTTTAAGTAATAATTTTCAGCAATCAGGTGCGATACGAGAGCAATGATGGACTGTTGCAGTCCTTTTTTCTTGGTCTTTAATCAATAAAAAGGTAGTTTAGTATATTAAAAAGGTAGAAAGTTTTGTTATCATTTAATGGAAAGAGAATACCTAATAAGTGGGTGTTATCAATGAATTGGGTAGAAGTAATAAATAATAAAGATATTGAAGAAGTTTTGGATAAATTTGGATATTTCCATGATAGTTGTTTAAAGGAATTGTATATGTGGACTGATAGCTATGTTGGTGAAAATTTGTCGATGGGCATGTCACCGGAACTGGATACTAATGTTCGAATCCTTTTTCAAAGACAGTATAATGACCCTTCGGCAATAGAATTATTGTTTGAAGGGGTAACTCAATTTCATATCGTGCCAAGTCCAATTAATTACGACTCAATCATTTATGATGCTAAACTAATTTTACATAAAGGCTTATTTTATTGGGCAAATGACCTTGATTGGGAACCAGAAGATAATAATAATGGTACAATCAGCTGGATTGCTGCTAAGAGTTTAAAATGGCGTGATGCTAGTTCATGGATGGGAAAACAAAATAGATATGGCGTAATTAACGAAAACTAAAGTATTTCTTTATTCTAAAATTGGGTGTAAGAAATAAACGGTAATAGACTGCTACAGTAGTCCATTTTTCTCGGTCTTTAAACCAATATAGGGCAGATTCTTGAAGAGGAAATGATAAAATATTAATAACTATTTCGAAATTGAATTGCAGGGTGAAGGTCATGATTGTTTATAGCGTACAAAAGTTGGCAGCCTACAAATTGATGCGAGAACAGGGATACTTAGAAGGAAATATTGAATTTTCAATGTTTCCTGAAGAATATAAATGGATGATGGAACAAATAGAAAAGAGGCTCCCTGACTATAATGGTCAGGAAGCCCCGATATGGGTGTGGGAACGTCAAGTTAATCGAAACGAAAGATCCCTATTGCCAAAAGGAACTAAAGGAGTCATTTTAAAGCTAGATATACCTGAAAAGGATATACTTTGGTCTTCATTTGAGGAATGGCATACTATATTAAATAATAGTCCAATCACTTTTGATATGATTGAATGGGAAGAGTTTGAAAAACGTGAGTTCCCTATTAAAGATGTAAGAGAAACTTGGGAAAGGTTATTTGATATGGATTGGCTGGCAAGCCGGCCTAAAGAATGGGCTGGTAATATTCAAGAACAATGGTTGCAAGGAGCTACTACAAGAATAACTATGGAGCAGATAATCAAGGTAGAACGTTTTATTGCTAAATAAATGAAGGTGTTTATTGGATCGGAGAAAATAGGTCTCATAATATATGGTTTCAAAACTTAGAAGGAAGTTACAGTTATTCCGACTTTTCAAGTTTTTACGAGGATAAAGAACCGAAAGACGTAGATGAGGGAACTTTAAAAGAAAACGCAAAAAAAATCGGAATAGATATTCCTCAAGGGCGTGCATTTCCAAAAAGTCGAAACTGGTACTTATAAGTGGATCGTAGATAAAAACTAACGAAGTAAATTGTTTTATAAATTAAATAACGTTATTACCTACAACTTTAATTAAGGGTGAATTAACATGAATTTAGTAATATTGGACACGATATTTTCTGTTGTGAAACTGCCACCAACAGAAGAAATACCATCTTGGGCGGGCAAAGGCGAATTTACTTCGATTACACGTACAAACGAAGAACTATCTATTGTATGTCCAACATCTAATATCCCCAACAGCCTTCTAATTGACGTGGAGCATGATTGGAAATACATAAAAGTAGAGGGTATATTGGAGTTTGGGTTAACAGGAATATTATCTTCTTTAGCTAACCCGTTGGCGGAAAACAATATAAGTATTTTTGCTATTTCTACTTTTAATACGGACTACTTGTTGATTAAAGTGCATTCCATAGAAAAAGCAAAACTAGTATTGGAGAATGCTGGGCATACATTTATTTAGTGATAAAGATACTCAACGAACAGACCTTTAATGGTACAATGAAAAAAGCCTAAATTCTAGATTAATACTGAGGATTTAGGCTTTTTTATAATTGGATTTCCTTAACGTTGTAAATCCGTATTTTCCTAACGCTACCCCATTATGAAATAAAATCACTGAACCGTCGCTGTTCTCTGCTGGCAGAATATTTAAATAACTACACTTTGCATATAGAATTTCTTTTAGAAATCCATCCATTACGACATCCGCTCCCAATTGCAACTTTGTCATACAAACGTGAAAATACGGAACAACCTTTTCTACAAACATGTTACAACTTCCCTTTAGAACTATTAGATTAGACACATTAAAATAATATTGCTTTTACAAACCATAACAAAACTAGGATAATTGAAATAGGTATAAAACATTAATGTTTTACATAGAAAATGAGGCCAAAAGATCTTTAATCCTAATAAATTAATAGGAAGACTTAATTTTAGTATAAAGAAAAACTAAGGAAGAAGGGGAGGTTTAGGAGAGAATGCCGCAATTCGCGTATATTCCATATTCAGATGAAAATAGAAAACTATTTCCTAATGGTAAAATTGAGGAATTTCAAGGAAAAAAGGTGATAGGGTTCGATAGTATGACAATATCACCAGAAGAACGAGATTTAGTGAGAAAGCCGGGTAATTGGTTTTACTGCTACTCCTGCGACACAGAAATGTATTTTGTGCCGGGTAAGGTAAAAAACAGTCGCTTTGCTCATAAAAAATTAAAACACTGTTTTCAAGCAGATAGTTTAGCTCATTCTTCTACTAAAAAAGCTTTATTTTGGCTATTTGAAAAGGAAAAATATCACGTTAAAACTGAGCAAAGATTCAAAACAAAAAGTTTCGCTCCCGTGGCAGATGTCGCTGTCAAAACAAAGACAAAAGAAGATGTTTTAGTAGTAGAAGTGCAAGCCAGTAATACAATTAGCTGCGCGTCCATAGCACAGAGAACAAATGCGTATGCAAGCGTAGGGATTCCAACTGCATGGGTTATTGTTTTGGATAGTTTTTTTGGAAGTGACGAGGATGGAGGTATCGCTCAATATACAGGAACATTCTTAACTGAATATATTCGCCATGATGACGGAACCACTACGATGCAATATAATGAGTTACCATTTGGGGAAGAAACAGTATTCACCTACATAGGAAAACGCAAAAAAAATTTCACGTTGATAATGGACACATATCATTATGTGATTGCAGTAAATCATGCTGGCAATTTTCACTTAATTAGAAGGGATCCTAGTGTTTTGACGACAAAGATTGAAGCCGAATTAAGGGGAGAAAAATGGAATAGTGAAAATGATAATTTTTTTATTAGTCGCATTCCACAAGAAAATATTGTTCAAACACTCTTAAACACCCAAATTCGAAATATAGATTACGAGCCTAAGCGAAAAGAAGCATTGGAGAAAAGTGACGAATTTTTAGGAGATGAAGGAAATCATTTAACGGACGAGATCGAATTTAAGGAATATAGCATTGATTATGATCGAGCTAAACAGCTTGAAAAAGAACGTCTATTAAAAGAAATACCTCTTGATTCCATTGAGTTAATAAATGAACAATATGAAGCTATTAAAGAAGTATACGAGCGAATCGAAGAAGAAAAAAGACAAAAGGCTTTACAAGTGTTAAAACAACAAGAAGAGAAAAAAAGGGCTGAACAAGAAGCCTTAGCTCTATTACATTTAAAAGATATATATGAGCAAAGGGAAGAGACTAATCGTTTGAAATATGAACCGCTCCTAAAAAAATATAATGACGGTTATTTTAAAGAAAAAGAGCAACTATTAACTAACTTTCGACGTGTTCAATTTACTATACAGGAACTGAGAGATCGTAATAGTGAATTAATTCGAGATTTTGAACAAAAAGTAGCCGAAAAGAGAAGAGCAGCACTCCGGGCAGAAGAAGAAAGAAGTAGGAAAGAAAAAATAGCAGAAGAAGAAAAAAGAAAACAAAATGAAAAAAAACAGAGAGTTAAAAGTGAACAAGTATTTTACATATTGGAGCTTATTCAAAGAATGGAAAAAACCAGTGGGCTTATTTTTTCGAAATTCATCACAGAAGTCGAAAATGAATACAACAAACCTCTTGAGGAATTTAAAATTTATGATTTAGAGAAGGTATTCTATAAATTAGAAGAACGTTATAAAGAACTAAAAAGAATAGATCCTTTACAACAAACAATATTCTCGAAAGAATATGAGGAAAAATACCGTCCATCTTATATTTTATCCAAACAAATTAGTTTTTTTGATTTTTAATAAGGTATTCATATCAGGTTAATGTGAATAGTTTAATCTTTAATCAATGATTTAGAATTGATTATTTATCAAACAACAAGAGAAGGTGTCAGGAATTGAATACTAGCAAAATTGAAGAAATTGCAGTGGCAGCAATTAAAAATGAAATTTTACGTAGCGATTATCTTGCTAATGAAATTCCCGTAAATGATAAAACACCATCTTGGGACGGAGAAATATGGGTATACGACAACTCAAGACAGACGAAAGATACACTCTTTGGGAAAGTACCTGTTCAAGTTAAAGGAAGAAAAGTACTAAAAATTAATAAGGATGTAAAATTTTCAATAGGTAAAGCTGACTTGGAAAATTATTATAATAATGGTGGAGTTATTTTCTTTGTTGTAGAAATTGTATCAATTGAACAAACTCAAATCTTTTACCTAGACTTGTTGCCTATCGATTTAAAGAGAATTTTAATTGATTTGGGTGATAAAAAATCAGTTACACAAACTTTTAAAAAACTTGGTACAGAAAATAGAGCATTGGAATTCATTTGCCGAAATTTTATCTTTCATAGCAGACAACAGGGTTTATCATTATTAATCGATAAAGAGATTAATTATGATAACATAAAAATAAAGGTTTTTACCCCTTCATCAGTCGATATAACAAATTATCTGCTTGATAATGAAGCATATGCATATGGACATATTGAAAGCCTGAATTTAGATATTCCTCTATACAAAATGCATATTAAGGAGATAGCTGAAGAAGCCGAACTATGGGTTGGAACAAATGATGAAAAACGTTATACCGAAATTGTTAGGATAATAAAAAAGAATACAGTATCCTTGAAATTTGGGTATGGTTTTGAAATGATACTTCCAAAAGATTTTGCTGGTGGGCAGGAATCAAATGACGAATTCAAAATCAATTTCAATGAAAAGGGTCCAATTCAGGACCGTATTAGAGACTTGAAATTTATGTTAGAGATAATTTCAACTAAATCAATTAATATTAACGGTTCAATTATCCAATTAAACAAATATGAAGGTGACTCAAGGTTTAAAGGTTTATCCAGTTATCTTCAAAAGCTTGAAGATATAGTGGAAACTTTTAATAGATTAAATATTGATTTTAATGAGGATTTGAACAGTCTTACAAAAAACGATTGGAATACCATAAATGCATTGGTTCAGATTGTTTTACACAAAAATTATAAACCTATAAAATCAAACAAAGAAAATCCATTTCTGCACTTTAGAGTTGCTAATCTGAAAGTTGTATTGTTTACTACTCAAGTTAAGTCTGAGAAAATAGTATTTAACCTGTTCAATTTTGAGGCTTTAAAACAGTATTTGAGAATTCAGGTTATATTGGAGGATGGCACTGAGAGGGTAGAACATAGTCCATTTTTATTATTTGACCCTTTATATCTGCTGGAAATAAGCAATTTCGATTATAATGTTGTTGAAGCCTCTTTCAAATCAATGGAGTATAAAAGTAATTTAAGTTCAGTATTGGCAAATGATTATATGTTAAAAATACTGAATTATTATGATAACCACACTAACAGAAGAGAAATTTTAAACTTAACATTTAATATCTTTTGTTATTTAGAAAAAGCTAATTCAGATAGTATAATATATTTCTTAAATAAAATGCAGGTTATCAGAAGAATGAGAGATTTTACACCTAGAGAAAAAGAAATCCTTATCGAACGAAAACTTCAAAATACGCATATAACAGATATAATGTGCGCTCTTTCGATATTATCAGACAGTAAAATCGAGTTTGAAGTATACTTTGACAAGTTATCGAAAGAGGATCAAGAAAAGTTTTACACTTATCCAATTTATAACTTAGCGAAACTTTGGTATTTAAAGTAACTATCAGTCAGCAATTAATTCGATTTGTATGTAATAGCTCCAAAAGTGGGGATACTCTATTTCTTTTAGTCGTAAGCGTCAAATAAGATGATATTATATAAAATAAAAGGACTGAAAAAATGGCAAAATATATATCAGAAAATTGCTTTGAATATATTAATTGGCAGTCCGTTTATATTGAGAAAGTCAAAGTTGAAAATAACAATCTATTCCTAGTATTAGAATGTGTTGAATTAACAAAGGAACACCCTCTAAATCCATTTGATGATGAACGTGAAACAAACGAGTTAGTATTAGCTTTTTATGATTTCGAAGTTTTAGATTCGGGTTATTATGATTGTTCACAAGTTCAAAAACAAACAATTAATATTGCTAAAGATTGTACTTACATTGAGATTCCACTATTAAAGTTAATTAATGACTTTACAATTGTTACTGAAAATATAAAAGGTAAAAATAAATCCTCTTTTGTACAAACATTCGAGGGCTTTGCTTGGAGTTTCGGAGAAGATGCTTGGGGTTATTTTAAACTCCGATATAAACGGATGGAAATAACGTGGGACTCTTTTTATAACGAGTGATAAAAAAATGCTTATTCAACTAATGAGCGATTATACAATAAGAAATAAAGTTAAAGAGCCTAAAATATGCAAGGTTTTATTCACTGCTTGTATATTTAGGCTCTTTTCTATTCATAAAATATACTGCCATAAAGTAAGCCCGAATTATAAAAATAAGCGCACCTTTCCGGTATGCATGACAAATAGCCGTATATCATGACTTTTTTTGTCAGATGTACGGCTATTTCATGTTAATTCCACATTCAGCTTGGATCATTTTTGACCAAGGCATATATTGATTTAAAATATCCGATTGTTGATAGATATCTAGATTAGGTAAATCCGTCAGTAACTTCAATAGATAGCGATAAAAATCCACACCATTTGCTTTTGCAGTTTCTGCAATACTTAAACAGATGGCATTGGCCTTTGCGCCAGCCTCACTTACTGAGTGGATCCAGTTCTTTCGGCCCACTACACTTGGACGGATGGCATTTTCAGCTGGATTATTATCAATTTCAATACGACCATCCATCAAAAATGCTTTTAAACCATTCGCTCTGTTTAAGGTATATTCTGCTGCCTTCGCAAGCGCATTTTTGCCGAAGAATGGGGATTTTTCAACCCAGTCTAGAAATTCCTCAAGGATTGGCCTTGAGTATTTTTGTCGTTTTTTTCTGCGCTTACTTGGAGACAAGTGTTTGAATTGCCTTTCCAATCGATATAATTCATCGCAATATTTTACACCGATATGTCCGTTTTTGCTCTCCACTTTTAACCAATAGCGACGAACGTGCGCAAGGCAATTGGCGAAAGTGACACCTTCAATTTTGTCATAGGCAGAATAACCATCACAAATAATCGTTCCGGAAAATCCTTTAATGAAATTTTCAAGAACAGATCGACCACGTGATAATGAACTTTGAAATAGAGTTATTATTGGTCCTTGACTCGGCACACTTCGAAATACCCAATTATAAGCATTGGTTTGTCCAGATTTCCCATCGGATCGATTGATAATTTGTGCATATGTTTCATCGACATGCATGAGCGATTTAGACATCATTAAATGCTTCATATTCTCGTAAATAGGCAATAGCCAATCATGCGATGCACGAATAACCCAATTTGAAAGGTTCTTATCATTAGTACTCAGACCAGAACGATCCCATTCCTTTACCTGTCGGTATAGTGGTAAGTATAGTGAAAACTTATCATGTATTACTTTGGCAAGAACGCTTGGACCAGCGATACTACGTTGAATGGGAGGTTGCGGTGCTTTTCCACGTTTTATTTGCGCTTTTTGAGATAGATCACTTTTACAATTCTTACATTCATATGCATGCTCAATATGTTGTATTTTCTTCATTCTGGCAGGAATAAATTCAGCCTCTTCACGTACGATTGAACTGCCTATTTCAATCATTTGGTCTTGGCAACAGTCACAAGTCGTATTTTCCGGATGATGGTGGATAGCTTCTACTTCAATGCCATCATGCAGTGAATCATTTCGTTTTTTCTTTTGAACTTTTCGTACAACAGTATAAGAAATAGTCTGTTGGCTTTGTTCTTCTGTGTGCTCAGGTTCGCTAAAAACCGGGTCATCATCAAATAACGTACCTTGCCCGTCTGGTGCGTTATATTTCGTTTTTTCAGTTTTTGATCCATATAAAAGCTTAGTTAAATGGCGTACTTGATCGGTTAATGCTTCAATCTGTTTCGATAATTCTTTGTTTTGTTGATTTGAATGAGCCAACTGCTCTTCAAGCAGCCGAATTATTTTCTCGTTCTGATTTTCATTCGTAGAAGAAGCTTTCACCATATCATTCACCACTTTCCGTTCGTTTTCGTTCTTATTATTATAACCAGTTCGAACGTGGAGATAAAGAAAAAATAATAGTGTTTAAAAAGTTCCTTTTTCCGATGATTGAATAGCTTTTGGTTGCTGAATAGCTAAGCCTTCGAGCAGCCACCTGAGCTGTTTTTGGGATAGATTACGTACTGCTTGTTCATCTTTAGGCCATTGTAACTTCCCATTATCTAAACGCTTATAGAGAAGGGCAAAACCATCTCCATCAAAATATAAACATTTATATCTATCTTTCTTCCATCCGGAAAAAAGAAATATCGAATCCCCATAAGGATCTAATTCAAGAGAATCTTGAACCAGGGCAGCTAATCCGTCAATGCCCTTTCTCATATCCGTTTTTCCACAAACAATATAGATATTTTTCACATCCGTATAATCATGTTTCACCAATGCTTCAACTCCCTCATGATTGTTAGGATGATGTGCTCGTCTACACCATTATAAAAGAGGATTTCCGCATTTGCTGTTTTGATTGTGCAGATGCTAGAGGAAGAGCTGGTTGGTGGTGACACGGAGTTACTTTTATTTTCAGGAAGAAGTGTAACGGGAACCATAGTCAGTTTTTGATCTGGCATATGAAAAGCACCTCCCTTTAATATTGATATGATCATATTACAGGAGGTGCAGCTCTATTTATATGCGTCGTTTGAATACGGGCTTACGCCATAAACGGCATTTCTTGTGTTTTTTCCAACTTTGTTTGAATTGGGGCTTTACTCTAATCTCAGGCAAACAAAAGATTATTGAAGAGTTCGTGATATGAATGAATTAATCAAACTACTTGATAAAAATTTGATTTGTGCAGATTTTGTGACTCAACTAACACTGGAAAGAACCACTTCTTGATTGCCAAATACAACTGGTGTTTATTTAAAGTTGTAATACTTTTTTTCTGCAGCTTTTTCTGATACTCCACAGATTGGAAAATACGTTTCAGGAATGGAATATAATCCAGAATGCATATCTTTTCAATCGGGTACATCTCCCCCTAGTTTTGGTAGTGGCAGATTACTGTAATAACATCTACCTTTTTGAAGTTTATACGTATAATCAATTACTTGTTCAAGTTCTTCATGTGAACTAATGCTTTTTCCTATGTCTGAAAAGCACTATATGATGAAATTAAAGCAAAGTTTGGATAGATGATCTCATTAGATACAAAATTCTGACTCCTAAATTACATATTACAGATAAGAATTTAAAAAACTTTTCTTATTTCCTATCAATCCTCATAAAAAGTTGAGAAAATACTAGTAAATAAATGATTGAGGTGGTTAGCATGGAAAAAGTTTTCTTCCATCCTGAAAGGGATAAAATAAAAAACATTCCAGTTTTTACAAACTATTATCAATATCAAGCTATAACATATTTTCTACGCGTTGCAGAACATCTTGAACCTCAATTTACTAAAGACTTAGATGATATTATTCCCTTGTATACAGAAACAGAAAAAATTCATGAAATGCAAAGAGAGAATAATCGTAGTTTTATAGATGATTGGGATGTATTTGAAAAGGCAAACACACATTATAATGCCCATTTACTCAAGTTGAAAGAAACGATCATAAATTGGGCTAAAAAATATAATTTAGTTGATGACTTGATGGGGAATAAAATATTTTTAGAAATTGCTGTATGGGCTATTCCAGATAAAAGGGATCACCCTAAGAGTGTTGACGAGTGGAATGAGTTTTTCAGCAAAATAGGTAGAGAGACACCAAGAGATTTTCTTAATTGGTCAATAACAGATCCTGTTTATATAGAGGATGAATGTGAAGATGTAGAAAAAGTAAGAAATGATGACGAGATCTTTTCAGGAAAGGAGTTTCCATTCCTTTTTACTCCCAGTCTTCAAAATTTATATCAATATAAGATTCTAGATGAAATGGAAGATGCAGCAAGTGATTATGAAAATATACGGGAGAGTTATGGGCTAGATATATATTATGCATTAAAAGGAGAAAAGGAGAAAATTGGAAATTTTACCTTTTGTGAAGGGTGGGATCCGCGAAATGACACTTGGAGTGAATTTGAAAAAATGCTAGATGTAGCCTATAAAAAATATAAAGAATTGTATAGAAAACGTACGGAAGCACATATGAAGAAAATGGGTTATGTAGAGGGAAAAGAAAAAAGAAGTTTGGAGCATTTTGAATGGTTAGTAAGGTATCAAGTTCAAAAATGGAATATCAAAGAGATTGCTGATCATTATAGCAAAAGAGAGAGAGTTTTGGGGGGAGATACGATAAAAAAAGCACTAGTAAGTACTGCCGACATGGTAGGTCTCCAACTTAGAAAATAAGCATTCGTATTTTATATTACTAAACACCAAAACTATATATAGTAATAAAAGAAAGTTTGTTCCTGCTATATTTAGTAGTTTTGGTTTTGTAGAGTGATATAATATATTCTATAGGTGGGAAGGAATTTCCATTATATATTTTTGAAAGGGGCAAGAATAGAATGGCAAAATCCAACTCTAGAAAAACATCAAGCTCTAAACTTGCAAGCAAGGCTTCAAGGGTTTTAAAAAGTAAAAGTTCAAGCAAGACAGCCAAAAGCTTAGCTGGCTCTGTATTATCTCAAGCAAAAGGTAAGTAAGATTACGAACAAAAATATAAATCTAAACCCCTAATAACCATAATTATGATTATTAGGGGTTTTTTATTTAAACAAAATATAGTGGCATTAGGGAGAAAAGGAGACGGTCAGTAAACATAAGTTTGTTTTTATAAGTGGATGATTCAGATGTTGGTATTCCTTTTTTACGAACTATAAATATTAATTATAAGAGTGGTAAAAGGCTTGTTTGAACGAACAAAATATGATAGTAAAATAAGTGTATAAGGTTCTTTCCTATGTACTTTTAATTTTAATAATAATTAAGTAGTCTTTTGGACTTGAGAAAATTAATAGTCTATCAAAAGCCCTTCTGTAACGAAAAATAGTTATTCAAAATAATTGGATCAAAAATGATTAAGGATGAACAATCCCACGAAGAAAAGTTAGGATGTTCAAAACAGGTACTGGTTTCTTCTAATCCATTTTCAGTAAGGTAAATACCATTCCAATCCTTATTTAATTCTTCAAAGTCAATACAGTTTAAAGAAATTTCACTTATTAAGGGATTGCTGTATTTAATACAGTAGAAAGAGATAAGTTTATTATAATCAGCTTTATTTTTTATTATAAAAATATTAGGATGATCAGTTAAGATATATATATAATTATTGGGTTTCAAAGAATACCCGTTACTCTTAGCCAACCAATGCCAATGACTAGGAAATTTCTGATTTGGAGTATACTCTGAAAGCCAAAAACCGCCTTTTGGTTTGTTAATGTATAAGCGTTGTTGATTCCGAACCAGATGAAAATTATGTAAGGAGAACGGCTCTTTACCATTATTAATCCACTTTTTTGGGAGAATTTTAATCACCTCTAATTCTTACAAATTTAAGAGCAAAACCTTTATGTATAAAGTCTCTCATTGACGTACATTTTTATAAAAGATCATTTGCATCTAATCAAATTTTAACAGATTTTTTTGCAATAAAATATTAAAAGAAGAGGAAGAAAATTATGGAATGGACTGTTGTACTAGCTAAAATTGCTGAAGTTATTTCCAAACCAGCCTACGAAACTTGGTTTAAGAACACTGAAATTGAAATAAAAGATGATATTGTTTTTGTAAAAGCTCCAAACAGTTTTACTAAAGAGTGGTTAGAAGGCCGTTATAAAAACCTTATTTTTGATTCAATCCGAGAAGTCGCGGGAAGAACCTATGAAATTGAAATTATTTCTTCTGATGAGCAGACGCCTTCAAATCATGCTGATTTTCGTTATACAAGTGAATTAACCAGTTATGATAAGTTAAAACAGCTAGTGGAGGAACAGAGCGAGTTAATTCTGCAGCAACAGGAAAAAATAGGCGAATTGGAGAAAAGGATAGATCGGTTGGAACAACTTCAGCAGAATAAATTGTGAGTTTTAATAAAGCAACAAAGTGGAGAATTGTAATATGTTTTCTGAAGTTAGACATTGAGCTTTAAGAAAGCCTTTAATTGCGAATGGAATTATTAAAATAATAAAGGAAACAAGCAGAAGTCATCTTTCTTAATTTCTAGCTATAATTTAAAAGAATAGGATTGTAATGACCGAACAAAAACCGAAAAGAAAATATGAATGGATAGAAAAATGGGTAAAAATGACTGGAGAGCGTGCATTAATCGATGCAAAAGCAAATAATACGTATATTGTATATAAAAAAGACGGAGTATGGGTAAAACACTATCCTGACGGTGAAATTGTTCCTGACAAGTTAAAGTGGTCCTTTTTCTCATTAGGTATTTAGAGTTTTGTGGTACGTAGTCTATCGCATATAATTCAACATAGTCTAGATACCGAAGTTCTTATCCAATCATTTTTCCCGCTAGTTCATTGTTTAAGTAACGAAAATATTCATTTGTTGCTTTTTTATCTTCAAAAGTGCTTCTTCCGCTTCCGTATTCATGAATCGCCCAATATAAAAGTGATTGTTCATTTATTTCCTTAGATAAATGATAAATTAGCCTTAATATTAAAGCAGGCTTCGTTTAGAGAATGCCTGCTTTAATAAATGAATCATTTTCCTTTTATTCTTCTATTCCCAATTTGTTTTTTGTTTCTCCGATGCTTGATAAGAAAACAATGGCATCTGCTAACCCTTGACGGTAAACTAAATGGTTTTGTGAATCAATTAATTGGAAGATTACTAATTTTAATTGTTCACATTTATGTGGGTTAATATCTAATTCTTCAAGACTATTTTCTAATGAATAAAACACTTCTTGTAGAGTCTTGTTATTAGTGTTTACCAAAATGTCCTCAACACGATTATTAGTAAATTGTGTTAACGCTTCTTCAAAGTTCATAACTGACTCATCACACCCTTTTATTATAAAATTGAATAAAAATATTCATTATCATCATAATTTTACAACGAGATTGATTGCTTGTAAAATGAGAAAACGATAAACTAAATATAAATGGATAATTTATAAAAGGAAAATGAGAAATGATTAATAAAAAAGCTGGAAAATTAATGCGGGAGATAAGAAAAAAACATAATATTTCAATGATAGATTTAGCAAATGCTATACAAGTCTCACAACCTCGGTTATCAAGAATTGAAAATGGCCAAGAAATTCAATTAACCGTCATTGCTGATTTCTGTAAGTACTTTGATATTCCGTTAAGTTCGTTTTTTAAATCAATAGAATTTGAAGACAAAGAATCGAAAAGTCTGGTCATTGACGATCAACTTAGTGAGATGATTTCTTCATTAAATGAGGAACAAAAAGTCGCTATGTACACGTTTGTAACGTCTTTAAGAAAATAAAAGAACGAATCGTAGGCCTCCCAATCAAGGAGGCTTTTAGTATGTATAATATTTCCTTCTTTTACTACTCTTCCGCTAATGAGGTGTGTATTGAGGCTATACGCATTAGAGCTGGAAAGTATCGTTAATAGCTTTATAACAAGGGGCATTAATAAAGCCTTTTATATAAAAAAGAAAGTGAGATATAGAAACTCGTTGCTTATTTGATAAAACTAATTTCATTACCAACAACAAAACACGTTTTCACCCTAGTAAGCGTGTTTCTGTACAAAAAAATTCATCGGTTTATATTTTTAACCTATAACACTAATCTCCTTTGCTATATTCAACAATGGGAGCCAATCTTGAGGTGATTGGCGCCCATTTTACAATTTAGTGCTGATTCTACAATAAGCATTAACGATTTTCAGTAATAAATCCGTTGAATAGTAATATTTGTATTTTTTTTCCTTCCTTATAAAACTGCATGGGAGTCTATCAATCTATGTCGCTTAAATTAGTATTATTGATCCGTTTTTAATGCGACACTTGTGATGATTGATAGCAAAGTGTTCATTATTGGGATTAGGATGTCTAGGATATTTATTTTTGATAAGAATTTTATTTGATTGAGAAGTTTCGAATACAAAAATATCATTCTTATAAGTCTTCTCAATCATACTTAGTAACTTAACTGTTTCGATATCATAATAACTGGCCTTATCATTTGCATCTCCACTACACTGACCGTAACCAAGAAATAAATGCGTTGTTGATTCAAGTGTTTTCTTAATTTCTAGTCTATTTAAATTCATTGCAGTACTGTATTCTGATGGTGTTAAATTATGAATTAAATCATAGATCTTGGTTGATTTAGGTTCATAAAAAGGGTAAAGGTTATAAAACCTTATCCAATTGATTTCAGGAATGTTCTTATATATGTATTCAGTAACAAAGTTAATGGTATCATCTGAGTCAAAGCTATCAGCAGTACTTGGATTCATCAGGATACAGGATGCAATGCCTTTCTTTAAAGGAATCCTCAGAGAAGTTCTAATTTCAACTTTACTGTTTAGTTGACGCTTTCCTGCCTTTATTCCTCTAATTTTAACTAGTTTGGAGTCATAACTTCTTTTGGCCATTTTGTCACCTACTTTTTAAAAAATACTATAAATAATAATATCATATTGGTATAAGTAACCAGTTAATAGAAGATTCTTGAAGTTATATAAAAGGTCGGTCGCATTTCCGGTGAATGGATCTGTTCTTATAAAATGGATGTAGAAATTAAGAAAACAGCTAACCTTCTCATGTGAAGATAGCTGTTTTTTTAAATAAATTTGCAAAATAAACGAACACTTATTATCTGTCAAATTGACAGGTTAAGAATAAGATTGGCAGATATATCATGTTCAATACTTCAAAGTATTGAACATGATACCATAGTACTATAAAATAAGGGTATCAAGCTTAATCAATACTTATGTTCATAAATGCAACTCAAATTTTAATGAAAAGGGGTGGTTATTTGAAATATGGGTATGCAAGAGTAAGTACGATGCATCAGGATTTACAGGTTCAACTGAAACAGTTAGAGAATGAAAACTGTGACAAAATATACTCCGAAAAATATACAGGGACAAACAAAAAGCGGCCTGAATTTCAGAAGTTGATTGATATGTTACAAGAAGGAGACACATTGGTCGTTACAAAATTAGACCGTTTTGCCCGAAGTACACAGGATGCTCTTGAAATCATTAAGGATTTATTTGAACGAAATATTAAAGTTCATGTACTGAATATGGGGGTTATTGAAAATACTCCTACTGGACGGTTAATATTCACGATATTCTCTGCGTTTGCTGAGTTCGAGAGAGACATGATCGTAGAACGAACCCAAGAAGGCAAATTCTTGGCCAAACAGAAACCTGATTTCCGAGAAGGTAGGCCCAGAAAATTTTCACGGCAGCAAATTAATCATGCCTTATCATTACTAGAAAATCATTCGTATAAACAGGTTGAGGATATGACTGGGATTTCAGTATCTACTCTTGTTAGGGCTAAGAAGAAAAGTAAGGCCGAGCAAATCAGAACAAAGATATAATGATAGATGAATAATAGATTACATACATGGAGGATTATTCAATGAATGAAGAGTTAAGACGTATTCAAACAGGTGCTAATATACAGGAAAAAGCAAATTTAATTTGGAGTATTGCTGATGCTTTAAGAGGCCTATATAAGCCGCATGAGTATGGTGAAGTCATTTTACCGATGACAGTGATTAAACGATTCCATGACACTTTATTGCCTACAAGAGACAAGGTTTTAGAAACATACGAAAAGGTCAAGCACTTAGAAGTAAAAGATGGATTTTTACAAAAAGCATCTGGTTATGTTTTTTATAATATCAGCAATTTCACTTTTGAAAATCTATTATCGGACCCGAATAATATCGAGGAAAATTTCCTTGCGTTCCTACATGGATTTTCCGAAAACGTACAGGATGTTCTAAAGAACTTTGACTTCGAAAGAGAGATTACAAAACTTGCTAATAATGATAAGTTATTTTTTATCATTCAAGAATTCAACGCGGAAAAAGCTTATATGGGTCCTGATAAAATTACAAGTACGGATATGGGTTACATTTTTGAAGATTTAATTAAAAAATTCTCTGAGAGTTATGATGAAGAAGCAGGATCACACTTTACAAGTAGGGATATCATTTATTTAATGACAGACTTACTTATTGCAGAGGAAAAAGATGTTCTTATTGATGAAGGAGTTGCTAAGACAGTATACGATCAAACAATGGGTACTTCCCAGATGCTAAGTGCTATGGAAGAACGATTAAAAGCATTAGATGCAGAAGCCGAAGTAACAACTTTTGGTCAAGAAATAAACGAACAAACATATGCTATTGCGAAAGCAGATACAATGATTCGTGGCGGTAATCCTGAGAATATGAAATTGGGCAATACGTTAACAAATGACCAGTTTGAAGGTTACACATTTGACTACTGTATATCGAATCCTCCATTTGGAACGGATTGGAAATCTGAATATAAAAAGGTTAAGGAAGAACATGATAAAGGTGAGAATGGGCGTTTTGGAGTAGGCTTACCGAAGAAAAATGACGGTCAACTTTTATTTTTACTTAATGGTCTAAGTAAATTGAAAAATACTGGGAGAATGGCAATTATTCATAATGCCTCAGCCCTTTTTAGCGGAGCAGCTGGTAGCGGTGAAAGTGAAATTCGCCGATATGTAATTGAAAATGACTGGTTAGAAGCGATTATTCAGTTACCAAATGATAGCTTCTATAACACAGCAATCTCTACGTATATTTGGGTATTAACGAAAAATAAGCCAAAACATCGAATTGGTAAAGTTCAATTAATAGATGCCTCAAATATGTATGAGAAAAGAAGAAAAAACATTGGTAGTAAACGAGTTGATTTAACACCTGATTGTAGAGATATTATTGTAAAAGCATATGGTGATTTTCTTGATAAAGAATATTCTCTAGGAGAGAGAACTGTACAATCTAAGATATTTGATAATATTGATTTTGGGTACTATAAAGTAACTGTAGAATCTCCACAGTTTAATGAAGATGGAAAGGTATTATATAAAAAAGGAAAGCCTGTAGCTGATCCAGAAAAAAGGGATACTGAAGAGATTCCTTTAAAAGAGAATATTCAAGCATATTTCGAGAATGAAATTAAACCTTTTAATCAAGATACTTGGCTTGACGAAAGTAAAACAAAAATTGGTTATGAAATACCGCTTACTAGACTGTTTTATAAATTTGAACAACCGTTGAAATCTGATGAAGTTGCTAAAAGGATAAAATTGTTAGAAGAGGAAATTGTAAAAACCTTTGAAGCATTATCTGGTCAGGAGGTTGAGGTGAATGAATAAGACACTAAAAGATAGTGGGGTTGAGTGGATAGGTGAAGTACCTCAACATTGGAAAATTGAAAGAATAGGTAACTTATTTAAATTAAGAAATGATAAGGTTTCTGACTTGGATTTTGAACCGTTATCAGTAACTAAAAAGGGAATAGTAAAACAATTAGAGACAGCGGCAAAATCCAATGATCATTCTAATAGAAAAAAGGTTTGTGTAAATGATTTTGTAATAAATTCAAGATCAGATAGAAAATTGTCTTCAGGCATATCACCATATAATGGTTCAGTCTCATTAATAAATATAGTATTATATTGCAACACATTGGAACCTTCATTTATAAATTACTTACTAAAAAATTATGGATTTGCAGAGGAATTTTATCGTTGGGGAACAGGGATTGTTGCTGATTTATGGTCTACCAATTATGGGAGAATGAAAAAGATACTTGTTGCATTTCCGCCAGATATAGAAGAGCAAAAAAAGATAGCAGATTTTCTAGATGAAAAAGTAGCGAAAATAGATTCATTAACTGAGAAAACAAATATCTCTATTAAAGAACTAAAAACATACCTTCAATCACTAATGTTTGAAGCAATAACAAAAGGATTAAATCCTAAAGTAAAGATGAAGGATACTGGAATAGAGTGGATAGGAAGTATACCTAGTCATTGGAAATTGAGTAAATTAAAAAATATATTTGAAATAAAAAAAGTGATCGCAAATAGTTTAGGCTATGATGTACTATCTGTGACACAGCAAGGGTTAAAGATAAAAGATATTGAAAGTAATGAAGGACAACTCTCTTCCGATTACAGTAAGTATCAAATTGTTGAAAGAAACGATTTTGTTATGAATCATATGGATTTATTGACTGGTTGGGTCGATTGTTCAAAATATATTGGAGTCACTAGCCCAGATTATAGAGTATTTCGATTTAAGGGGAACAATGAACAGAATTCAAATTATTATAAATTTTTGTTGCAAGCTTGTTATCTAAATAAAATCTTTTATGGCTATGGTCAAGGAGTTTCTAACCACGGAAGATGGAGACTTCCTACTGATGAGTTTTTAAATTTTTATATACCAATTCCAAGCCTTAATGAACAAATAGAAATAGCGAATTATTTAAATGAAAAAGTATTAAAAATTAATAAGTTAATTTCTCAAAAAGAAAAACTTATCGAGGGATTAGAGAATTATAAAACATCTCTTATATATGAATATGTCACAGGTAAAAAGGAGGTTATGTAGTTGACTATCCAAGACAATGAAAAAAGATTTGAGGAAGATATAGAGTCATACCTCCTATCTAATGGTGGGTACGTAAAAGGTGATCAAACAAATTACTATAAAGAAAAAGCATTTGATATCAATCAATTAATCGGGTTTATTAAAGAAACACAAGAGAAGGCTTGGACAAGATACGAAAAAATTTACCAAGCTGATTCTGAGAAAAAGTTATATAAGCGTCTAAATGATGAAATAGAAACGAATGGATTGCTGCACGTACTTCGGCATGGAATTACTGATCGAGGTGTAAAACTTAAAGTAGCTTCATTTCGTCCTGAATCCACTCTAAACGAGAAGGTTATACAAGATTATAAATCCAACCGATTAACAGTAACGCGTCAATTTGCTTATTCAACTGACAATCATAATACATTGGACATGGTTCTATCTTTGAATGGTATTCCAATTGTAGCACTTGAATTGAAAAATCAGATTAAGGGTCAATCCGTAGAAAATGCTAAAAAACAATTTATGTATGACCGGGATCCTCGCGAACAAATTTTTCAATTTAACAAACGTGTGTTGGTATATTTTGCAGTCGATTTGTATGAAGTATGGATGACAACTAAACTAAACGGCAAAGATACCTTCTTCTTGCCGTTTAATCAAGGTTCTAACGGTGCAGGTGAAGTGGGTGGAGCTGGAAACCCTGTTAACCCGGAAGGATACGCAACAGCATATTTATGGGAAAAGGTTCTAGCAAAAGATAGTTTGATGGATATTTTGCAAAGATTTATGCATTTGGATGTAGAAAAGAAAAAGGTAATAAAGAATGGAAAAGAAACAACCAAAAACTCTTCAAAACTAATTTTCCCACGATTTCATCAGTTGGATGTTGTAAGGAAATTAGTGAATCATGTTCGTATAAATGGTAGTGGTGAAAATTATTTAATCCAGCATAGTGCAGGTTCAGGCAAGTCAAATAGTATTGCTTGGCTGGCTTATCATTTATCAAGTTTGCATAATGCAGAGAATAAGTCTATTTTTTCTTCCGTAATTGTTGTGACTGATAGAACCGTTTTAGACAGACAGTTACAAGATACAATTTCAAGCTTTGACCATGTTACCGGGCTTGTAGAGACTATCGGTGAAAATAAATCCTCAAAGGATTTAAAAAATGCCATTAACGATGGGAAAAGAATAATCATTACTACTCTTCAAAAGTTTCCTGTTATTTATGAAGAGGTTGAAGTGAATAAAGGTAATAACTTTGCCATTATCGTTGATGAGGCCCACTCTTCTCAAACAGGGACAAGTGCTAAAAAGTTAAAGTCGGCATTAGCTGATACTGAAGAAGCATTAAGAGAATATGCGGAGATTGAGGGAGAACTAGAAGCCAATCAACTAGATCATGAAGATAAACTTGTTAAAGAATTATTAACACATGGAAAGCATAGTAATCTTAGCTTCTTTGCCTTTACTGCTACACCGAAAGAAAAAACATTAGAGATGTTTGGTGCAAAACAACCTGATGGTTCATTTAAACCATTCCATATCTATAGCATGAGACAAGCTATAGAAGAAGAATTTATTTTGGATGTCCTACAAAACTATATGACTTATAAAACTTCATATAGAATCGCTAAAGATGCACCAGATAATCCAGAACTCCCAGCTTCGCAGGGGGTTAAAGCAATTCGAAGATATGAATCATTGCACCCACATAATTTGCAGCAAAAAACAGCGATTATGATTGAACAATTTCGTGATGTAACGAGAAATAAAATGAAGGGAAGAGCAAAAGCAATGGTTGTTACAGCTTCCCGATTACATGCAGTACGTTACTTTCACGAGTTTAAAAATTATATAAAGAAAAAAGGCTATACTGATATGGATGTTTTAGTGGCATTTTCAGGTGTAGTGAATGATAGAGATGAAGAGTTTCGAGAGTCTAGCTTAAATAAAACCAAAGATGGTAAAAGAATTTCTGAAAACCAGTTGAAAGAAGAGTTTCATACTGATAGCTTTAATGTGTTGATTGTTGCGGAAAAATATCAAACTGGTTTTGATGAACCGTTGCTGCACACGATGTTTGTTGATAAAAAGTTATCGGGAGTAAAGGCCGTCCAAACATTATCTAGATTAAATAGGATGCATCCTGATAAAGAAGATACCTTTATTTTGGATTTTGTTAATGAAGCCGAAGATATTAAAAAAGCCTTCGAGCCTTACTATGAAGTAACTTCATTAGATAAAGAAATTGATGTTAACTTGATTTATGACACTAAAACGAAATTGCGTAATTTTAAGGTTTATAATGATCAAGATATACAACAATTAGTAAAGATGTATTTTAAAGAGGGGAAACAAACAGATACGGATTTAGGAAAAATGGCAAGTGCCTTAAAGCCAATTATTAATCGATATCAGGAGCTTGATGATGAAACTCAGTACACGTTTAGAGTAACTGTCCGTAATTTTAATAAGTGGTATTCCTATATTACACAATTAACTCGAATGTTCGATAAAGAATTACATGAAGAATACGTATTTACTTCTTACTTAATTAAATTTATTCCTAAGAACAAACGAGAAAATATAAATATTGAGGACAAGTTAAAACTTGAGTATTACAAATTGGAACGGACTTTTGAAGGTAACATTGCGTTAGAAAAAAATGCTGGTTATAACGTATTGAAAAATCCTGAATCCATTGACACCGGGGTAAAGCCTCTAGAAGAAGATGAGCTATTGGAAAATATAATTAAACGCGTGAATGAGCGATTTGAAGGTAAATTTACAGATTCCGATAGGGTAATAGTAGAAGGAATATACAAAAAAGCAGTTAGAGAAAATAAGAAGCTAAAACGATTTGCACAAAATAACGATGCAGAGATATTTGAAAAAAGTATCTTTCCAGATGTGTTCGAAAGAGTGGCACAGGAATTATATTTAGAACAAATGGGATCATATTCAAAGCTTTTTGAGAACCGTACATTTTACAATACTGTATTAGAGGAAGTGGCCAAAGAGGCCTATAAAGAATTAAGAAGATAAAGTGAAAATCCTGTAGTATTATACATATACTGCAGGTTTTTTGTTTCAAAATTATAATGTATTCAGGAGGCCGCTATGGAAGTGTTAAGGGTACAAGAAAAACAAATAAAAGAATTGACCGAATTCATTATTGATAAGAAGTTAATCTTTCACCCAATAATTTCACCTAAAGGAACTCCCGACTTCTCCAATTATTTTGGTGAAAAGTATATTCTGATTATTGATAGAAATATCATGACAAAGATTGTAGAGCTTTGTAGCAACGGCACTCTAAAAGACATGCACATCTTAAAAGTGGTTAGTAGCTTATTATTTTGGTCACATTTCAATGATGTAGCGATCACTGGTGGATTAGCCCTAAATGAATATGCGAATATTAAAAATAGTAATGATGAAGCAAGTGCCGAAAACAATTTATTTTTAAAGATGTTCGATCAATATCCTACTAAAACATGGCTTGATCTTTTTGAAAGAAAAATAGACTCAGTACCGAAAATTAAAAACCTAAGCAATAATGAATATGTATTTGATGTAAAAAGTAGTCATCAACAAATGCATTTAGCAGAAATGCTGCATATTTTTTCTTTATACTTGAACCAAGAACTCACTGTTACCGAAAAAATGATTGAACTTTTAAAATGGATTGATAAAAATATTCTATTTTGTATTTACACAGTAGTATACGCTGCCCTTCTCTTTACAAAGCAGGTAAAGCAACCGAAATTAAAGGAATTTAAAAGCATCGACAATATTATTAAAAATAGTTCAAATCAAGCTTGGGATTTAACATATCTGTCTTTCTGGAGTACTCTTTATTGGTATGAAAATACAGGAGATACCATATATCTGTTTGCCACGATGGATAAAGATTTAAAGAAAGTTTTTATCAATGCTCATAATACAGATGATAATTTATTCATTAGATACTTTGGAGAAACGGAAGGATATCGAATTAATGTAGAGTACAAAAAAATACTTAAAAATCGCCCTCTCTGTTAGGATAGATGTCGTACGATACTTTAGTGTTATAGTTAAGTAAATAACACGGAGGTTGATCGATATGACTGAAAAAAATGGAGCACGATATACGCAAGAACAAAAAGAGGCTATTATCAAACGAATGATGCCGCCAAATAATGAATCTGTACCGGTAATCTCGAAAGAATTGGGTATTTCAGATGTGACGTTGTACAAATGGCGTAGGGCAGCGCGCGCAGATGGTATGGCCACTCCCGGTAATGGAAAAACAAGTGATAAATGGAGCAGCCAAGATAAGTTTTTAATCGTGATGGAGACGTTCGCGATGAATGAAACGGAGCTTGCCGAGTATTGTCGTAAAAAAGGTTTGTATCGTGAACAAATTGAAGCATGGAAAACGGTATGCCTTCAAGCAAATGGTCAGGCCTTCGACCAAAGTAAACAGCTAAATGGAGCTCTGAAGGAAGAACAGAAGCGTGCTAAGGAATTAGAAAAAGAGCTTCAAAAGAAAGAAAAGGCACTCGCAGAAGCTGCGGCTTTATTACTTTTGCGAAAAAAGGCCCAAGCGATTTGGGGGGACAACGAGGAAGAATGATTAGCCCGTCAAATCGCGCATTAGCAGTTGAACTCATCCAAGAAGCTAATCAAAATGGTGCGCGATTAGCGAAGGCTTGTGAGGAACTTCATATTAGTGTTCGAACATATGAGCGCTGGGTGGAAGATGGAAACGTGAAAGTCGATCAGCGTCCATTTGCGAAAAGACCCATACCGAAAAATAAGTTGTCTGAAGAAGAAAAAGAAGAAATTCTGACAGTGATTAAGCAGAAAGAATACGTCGATTTACCGCCGACACAGATTGTACCAAAGCTGGCAGACAAAGGAACTTACATTGCTTCAGAATCAACTTTTTATCGAGTATTACGTGAAGAAAAAATGCAACATCATCGTGGTCGGAGTCAAAAACCTGGTAAAAGAGTCCCTGAGAGTCATCTGGCAACAGCACCAAATCAAGTGTGGACATGGGATATTACGTGGCTTGGCGGACCCGTGAAAGGTTTGTATTATCGACTCTATTTAATTATCGATTTATTTAGTAGAAAGGCAGTTGGTTGGGAAGTTTGGGAAACAGAAGAAGCAAAGCACGCTGAAATGCTTGTAAAAAAAGCAGTCATCAATGAAAAAATACAAGGGGCACCACTTATTCTGCATTCAGATAACGGTAGCCCGATGAAAGCTGAGACATTCTTAAGTTTACTAGAGAAATTGGGTATTCAAAGCTCCTTTTCAAGACCGCGTGTGAGTAATGATAATCCATACTCTGAGGCAATGTTTCGGACACTCAAATATCGACCAGATTATCCGCATAAAGGCTTTGTATCACTCGATGAAGCAAGAAAATGGGCACAGCAATTTGTCCATTGGTACAACGAAATCCACCTGCATAGTGGGCTAAATTTTGTGACGCCTGTGCAGTGTCATACCGGAGTACACATAGCCATATTGGAAAAGCGAAAAAACGTATACGAAGCAGCAAAGGATAAGCATCCAGAACGTTGGGCAAGAGGAACAAGAAATTGGGCACCAAATGAGAAAGTAGCACTCAATCCAATGCGAGATGAGGGACAGGTTAACGTATTGAGAAAACCATAAGATCCATATTTCCTGGTGATTTGAATTGAAAGCAAGCTTTTCCTTTCAATTCAAATCACCAGGGGACTCAGCGCAGCGCGGTAGCCTTGACTTAACTAGGGCATTGAGAAAATTCTATTAGAATACTAAAGTAGCTAAATGCGACAACTATATTGACAAACACCGATCGGAAGAAACCTATTGTTAACGATGAACTAATATCTAAACTAGTGGAGAGTGAAATAATAAATCTCAATAAATTGCTGAGTTAGTAAGATGTCTAGGAGAAATCTAGCTTATATAGGCTAAATTTTCTTTACAATAGGAACTTAGTATAAAGATAAAAGGAGATATTAAATGATAAACTTTCCGTCATTGATTTATAAGGATTTAAAAGAGTTTGCTCTTAGCTGTAAAATGGAGTTAATAGTAGAAGAACCTTATGATTTTGTATATCCAATCGAATTGCTGAATTACACAGATGAAAAGGTATGGGAAGAGTGTATACCAATTATCAAGGAGTTTAATATAGATATCCTGAGTAAACTTCGAAATAATGCAAATCTCTATACAATTTACATACGTAGGTCGAAAAATGATAAATGGATGCCTATGTATGTAGGTGAACGTAAATCAGATGGAATGAGGGAAAGGATAACGCAGCATTTAATTAATAAAAATGCAGCAACAGGATCAAAACTGGCAGAAGTAAAGGAAGTTATTAGAAGTGGAGGTTCTATTGGAGTTTCTTTTATAAAAGTGGAACCTGAATCTCTTCGATTATATGTTGAAGAAAATATAATTAATAATTCGAGTGCGGATATTTTAATCTGGAATAAACAAGGAAAAAACAATACTATATAAGGGGGATTCAATGAAAAAAATAATAGTAAATAAAGTACGCTGCAAAAAGTGCAATGACATTATTGAATCAAAACATAGCCACGATTTCAAGGTCTGTGGCTGCGGAGCAATTTTCATAGATGGAGGAACAGATTATCAACGGTACGGGTGGGGAATAAATCAAACAGAAGAAAAGTCAGTACTAGAAGATTATATTGATTTTAGTTATTCTGTTTATGAAGAAAATAATTGAATAGCTGCAACATTAACCAGCATGAATTAATAATTGTTTAGAGATCCTAGAGATCATCGAAGAATTTAATTCCAATTACAAAATTTTAGTATAGTTAAAATTTGTAATTGAGCTTTGGCTAGATCATACATGGTGGAATATAAGGTATGAAGGTAAAATCATCCTTGATATTTATGAATTTGTTTGGAATAATATATTTGCGATGAAGCGGCCTCTATGGTCGGAAATTTTATGGTTTTTGGTAGGAACCATAAAAAATTAGGTCCTACAGTTCAAAACTGTGTGGACCTTTTTACATTTAAGTTGAATCTTGACTTTAAATAAAAGTCCTCAAATAAATTTTGTCACTCATCATAGTGGTATTGCTTTACTGTGTGAGTATTGCAAAAAACCGTAACCTCAATTTATACTATGGTTACGGTTTTGACATTATAATAAATCAACCTGTTCAGCATACTGTCTTAGAAATTCATAGAATTCATGGTTATCAAGTTCATGTAATTCTTTTATGAAATATGTCCTTCTATACTTTTCCAATTCATAATCATGAGTATAATAATGGATATCCTCAAAACTCATATAGGGTTCATTGTGTGATAATATTAATGATTTTAAAATAGCATAATTATCTTCCGGTTCATCACAATAATAAAATGTTTCTAGATTAGAATCATAATCCCAAACAGTATAAATATAATTATCCTGTTCAAACCATTTCCTTTTCTCATTTTCTATTGCTACTTCATCTCCGAAGAAAATCAATGGAGTAACATCTGTTTGAAGTTCAAAGATCTCAGTTATATGGTATAAGTTATAACCGGTTTCCCAGTGTAACCCTACAAAAACATAAAGTCCTTTATCTTTCCAAAGAATATTTAATAATGATGAAATATCTGTTCCTTCTTCTTGGAAGTTATTTATGGTCTCTTCAGCAAAGTATTCATCTTTTAAATATTTTACTGCTTGCTTCTTAAGCTCATTAATTGTATTTACAAAAAACTTTCCATCGATATTCTCTTCATTTAACGCCATCATTTCTACATGTAGTGCCTCGTATTGCTCGTTATTTAATTTCATTGTAAACATCCCTTCAACTATTTGAAATATTATACTTTCAAATGTTATATATTCGAAGGGGGATGGTGGACAACCTAAATTTCTTTCGATGTTATAACCACTGAATTAAAAAACGTACCAAAGTATGATATACCACTATTGTTTCACTGTTTGAAATTCGCATAGATTATTGGAGCTACCCATTTTTAAATTATAAATTTAAGGTTCCAAGATAAGTATGACTACCAAAATCATTAAGATTTTCGTTATTTAAGAAATCAATTGTATAATTTTCATTTGAGACATAAATATGTACCTTATTTGTTACACATTCAAAGGTAATATCTCCTGCTGAATTTTGAGTAATTTTGTTATATCCTTGATAGTAATTTAAATTTTTTGATGGGGCTTCACCGATAATAATAATTTTAGGGTCTAAATTATCAAGTATTTCTTGAGGGATTTTTCCACTTTCTCTTCCATGGTGAGGTGCAAATAATATATCTACTTTTGGCCATTCGACTTCATCTTTGATTTTTTCCATGAAATCCGTTTCTAAATCTCCCAACCACAAAACAGTTACACCATTTTCGAGACTATATTTTATGATTGCTGAAATATTATTAGGGCTTTCACCATTTTTTGCCTTATCTAATGCATCTTTAAAATCGGCATTATCAGTATCTGGCCATAAAATATTGATTCCAGCACTTCCTCTCTCTTCATCACTTTGATTCATCCATTTTCTACTTACTCCTTTTTTTATATAAAAGGCTTTTTTAGAGTCATCTCTTAGTTCACAGTATTTTTTAAAATCTACTGTTTCATCTTCTTTTGTTGCTTCATTCTTAACACAATAAAAGTTATTGATTTCTAATCTTTCATCAAGATATTCCAAACCGCAAATGTGATCTTCATCAGGATGTGTTGATATGAATCTCCTGATTCCTTTATCTCGTGACTCAGACAGGATTTCATCTACGATGGTTTCTTTGTTATCATCGGATAGATAGCAATCTATTATTGTAAAATTATCTGAACCGTGTTTGATATAAAACGTATCTCCATTACCAACAGAAAAGGATTTAATGATACTCATGAAAACACTCCTATTTATAAGTTTTATTCTTCTTCATCACATACTTCTAACAGGGTTCGTGCATACGCTTTTGCTTTAGAATGAACAGTTTCCTTTGTAATCAATAAAATAAAGAATATTATTAGGATAGTGACAGCGATAGATAACCATACAACATTGGGTATTAATCCTAAGTCAAAATTATATCTCTCATAAACAATTGCTGATGTAAAAACTAACACTAGGAGATTTATAACTAACCCCCATTGCTTCAAAGCCCAAAAATTTCTTGCAAATCCATAACTAATATTATCACGAAATAGTAAAGGGTATTTTTGAGTATCTCGTGTCTTTTTTAAAAGCCATCTAATGGCTGATTCATAGACTATATCAGCTTTTATTGGATCGTCTAGTTCTTCTCGGGGTTTAGGCATGACTATGTTAGGTACGTGATTATTAAGATATTGATGGTATCTTTCTTTGGTAAATACATCTAATGTTGTATCTCTATGACGCAGCAATCTTGTACTGGGCATTCCGTCCCAAATAATAATTAATTTATCTTGCTTTTTTTTACCTAGTTCTCTAGATAACTTTCCTAAATAATATGAGATTCCAACAAAAAAAATTGAACCTATAGCAGCTGACAATAAATCCCTAAAATCTTCAAATAAACAATACACCGAAACAAAAGTAGGTAAAAAAATGATTAGTACCGGATAAAGCCGTGCTTGCCGTTCATATGGATTAAATAAATCTTTTAACATATCCAACTTTTGTACCTCCTTTTCTTGTAGATATTAACTATGGAATGTAAAATAATATTTATTATTATTCTATCGAACTAGAAAAAAAGTTCAATAAATTTATATAAAACATTCAAATCCTCTTGAAAATTGGATTGTAAAGAGGTTTAAAAGGTAGCATTACAGGAATTAATTTGAAGCTATTAAGTCAAAATCGTTATTTCGTAATTGGGCTAGATTGTTGTAAATATAGTCTAATTCCTCGGTAAAAATAGTGTTGTATTAGACTTTTTTCTCTGTAAATCCTATGAGTTTTTAAATCAATATTTTTTAATATTACTTAATGAATAAATACATTGGCAACAAGTGGTGGATCTTGTGACAATCTCTGTTAAGACGAAGGTAGAAGTAGTGTATCTTTATAACAGTAATCACGGTTAACAATATAATTTTGCCAAGTAAGATGAGGCATCTGTGGGTATGGGTGAAGATTGTTTATGTAATATAGTTAGACCTAATCGACTTTTCATAAGATAAATTTGTTATTTTAAGAGACAAATTTTATGGAATGGGTTAAAAAGAGATAATGTGTAATATAAAATGATAATGTAATAGATATTTTATTTTTTTATATGAGCAAATTTAATAAAAACGGCCTTTTGGTCAAGATATCAGTTAAAAATCATCGGTAAGATGTGTGACGAGAAAAATCGTTGGCATTCTTAGCGATGTTTTTTTATATAAAAAATCAAATGGAGGGAAACAAATGGAACAATTAAAAAGATATTATGTATTAAGGAAAACAAAGGAGACAGATGAAGAATTCGCGATGATTGATGCAATGACGCTAGATGAAGCTAGAGCAATCTTTGAAGTTCGGCATAAAGCAAATAAGGACGCAATGATAGAAGGAGAGGCATTTTACATTTTTCAAGCAAACGAAATGCTGATGTTTAATGAAAATCATCGATTAGTATTTCCGAAAGGTTCAATGAGTATTATTCAAAAATGGTAGAAATGAAGTTATAAAGATATGAAGGATGGCTTCTGTTGGATTCTAACAGGAGTCATTTTTTTGTACATATTACTTACTATCAAGTTGATAATTGTATGGACAGTGTCCTAAACATCAAGTGTTCCGTGTATTACTTGATTACTTCGACTAGCCTGTCAGAGTGATATATGGTAACGATTAATCGTAACTAATGTAAGACACTAGAACTGACAAAATAAAAACAAAATCAATTAAATAGAGAGTTTGCTAATGTTTGTCATGGTATCTCATATTAGTTACCAATCTCATGATAAGGGCTATTTTTATGAGGTAATAACGATTGAAAAAGTTCATTACTTTGAATAATAGTTACCATCTATCGTAACGATTGATAAAATTGGGGAAGAAAACTACGAAGGATAAGATGAGGAAGTATTGATATTACAGCGATTCATTATGGTATCTATTAATGGTATCGAATGGTGTATTCTGATAAATATCACGTATGTATGCAAATCATTCAAAATGAATGACTGCACCTAAACAATATTGATTAGTATTTACATAGTGCTTCATATATTGTTTTATCATTATGTTTTAAAATAGAAACAATTACTTTCAAACCAGATTGTATTGCTCGACTTGCAACTGCAGGATCTGATGCAAATCGTTTCATTATGTTCTTTTTCCGTTTTATTCCACTACTAATTGTAGAACGGTTGGAAAAGCTGTTGTCAGCTATTACAATGTCTATAATGTGAAGGGCATCCGGATTCTTTTCAGCTAGTTTGGCATAATTAAATACTTTTTGGACCAATGTTTCGATGGGTTCCGTACCCATATCTAATTCAATATTTATTATCGCATCCCTTGATTTTTTACTTCCTTTTAATTTAATTATCCAATCTGGTTTTACAATCGTCATTGTGACGCCATTTATCTTTGTGCTAGATTTATCTACTGTCATATACTTTGCAACTTTCGCATGATATGCCCCATTATTTTGTCGATGTAGGTTTTTGTCCTTTTTTATCCATTCTGTGTATGGGAAGGTGGCTGGTGAATGGGAGAATGATGTTAAATCATATAGAATAGAGTATTTTATTTCATCTGTATTTGGATCTCTTACTACCTCAGCGTTTAAATTTGTTAAAATATTGATAGCTGCCTGTTGCGTAAACAAAAAATGCATAAGGTTCTTTTTTTGATTGAATTTGTAGATTTTTGATTTGTTGTAAGAATCGTCCAGTAGTTTGTTTTCTATTAACAAATCAATAGCCTTGCTACCAATACACAAGAATTTAAACCGTTCCCCGTTAAAACCTTCACTATAATGTTCGCTACGAATTAAATGATATTCCTCAAATTTTCGAATTCGATTTTTAAAGCTATATTCTGCAATTTTCATTTCAAATAAGTGTTTCGCAGCTTGATAGAATTGTTGCAGTGTTAACATTCGTTGCTGTTCTAAGAATAATAATAGTTGTAAATCAGATGTAGTTAGTTCCAACCGTTGTCTTGCATTTTTCTTTAAGATAGTTTTATCCTGCATTGTCTTTTCTCCTTTCTTTAGGGTGAATGATATTTGTTTGGCAGAACACTTTTGTGAGTTCATTTTTCACTAATATTGTCAGCACAAAAAAATGCATCTCGAACATTGCCAATAACGTGAGTAATAGACTTTTCACAAGTAATATAGTTTGTCCAATCAATCTTGCTCGACAAAGTACATTACTTAGGCATCGCTATTTAATAGAAAGTGTTCTTTAAATAGTGTACTTTTGGATTTTGATATTTCTAGTCATTAATGTACAACTTGGAAAAAATTAAAATATCGTAAGGAAACGGAAATTATAAAAAACAATTTTTATTGGCAAAAAATGAATTTTTGAAAGGCATTAGAGAACAAGGTTTAAGATGGAATGCCAAAGCAGTCGGAGTTTTAGGGGATTATGGGATACAGAAAGATTAATTAGAAAAAATGATTGAGTAAATTATTTATACAGATTTTATAAAAATGGATTTACTAAACAAACGGGCCATTTAATTGCATAACACTTTCGATAAAATTGGATATTTATGTTAAATTGGAATTATTAAGAATAGAAGAAAAGTGGGTGTAAGGTAATTGAGTTCACAAATCATCATTGTTTTAATCTTAAACTTTATAATATCTTTGATAGGGACTTTGGCGTATTCTGTCCGAATGGTTGGTGTTAGAACAGGCAAAATAGCTGTTTCATTTGCAGTATTTAATATCTTATCGTTAGTATCAAGAATGGCGGTGACATTTCAAATTCCGTTATTAACCAAATATGTAGAACATAACTCTGATTCAAATGATTTATTACATATATTTAATGTCATAATTTTAGTATCGGGTATTGCTACAATTGTTGGTGCTTTTTTAATTCCAACATTTCAAAGGATTTTTTATAAAGGGGTATTAAATTTCTCTGTCGAACGGTCAATTCCTAAACTTGTTATCCATAGTTTTTCAAAAGCTGGAGTTAATTACATAAAGGATTGTGTCGCAATCCCCGTAAAAGAGAATATAACAGGATTGAATTTAAGGAAATTACCTATAAAAATAATAATTTATAATCTCATTGCAGTTGCCTTATTAACGGTTGGAGCCTTAGCACCAATATATGCAGGTAGTATCGCTCCAGATTTAAGAGCAACATGCGTTACTTTATCTTCCATCATAAATGGGGTTGCGACTATTCTCATGTCCATATTAATAGACCCGCAGTTATCGGTTATGACGGATGATGTGATAGAAGGAAATTGCACAGAAGAAGATTTTCGTGCAGTTGTAATTGGGATGGTAGGAAGTAAAACATTGGGAACATTCGCATCGCTATTACTAATTATTCCTGCTTCGTATTTGATTGTATTTATTGCAAAAGTTATATAAGACTCTTTTTTATAACAAGGATACACTTCTTGTTGTACTAATGGGTAGCTAGAGTTCAATAAGCGCGGGCTATCTCCAGTAACACTGATCTGCAACAATCGGGCGCTTTAATGAAGTAACTAAAGCCAAATTTCTCAATACTGAGAAATTTGGCTTTTTATATTTTAATTACCATAACTTTGTAAATTATTATTCTCCTTACTCTGCCATTCCCTTACAATAGAGAATTAGAAGGGGCTTTTATTGATAAGGATTTTACAAAGTGTAGAAAATGATTGTTATAAAGACTGGTACAAAAAAATGGCAGAGGTGGTAAATTCTAATGGCTGTAATCATAAATGGTTATCTATTCATTAGAATAAATAACTGTTGACACAAAATTATTTATACACCCTTAAATTCTCTTTTTTATATTCAATACTTTCCTTTCTATATTTAATCATATCCCGTAAACTTATTAATTCTTTAATAACAAATTCATAGTTGCCCGTGGGTTCACCCTTAGCATCAGCATTTGCTGATTTGTATAAAAAGTGATTGATACGAGTATATATTTCATTGTCGATGATGCTTATAATTTCTTGACTCCGTTTTTTATTTTCTACTGCTTCTTCGTACAAATCTTTGGGAATTGAATTGGCTAATTCTTTGCGTAATTGAGTGGTCTCTTTTTTATAGTATTCGTTTGATTCATTAAAAGCATCGAAATATTTTTTAATCAAGTTTGAATGGTTATTTTGCATTTCAAGTAACATTACATTTATCCGATTCCCTAATTTCAATGCATATTCTTCTTCTGGTGTTCCTTTATATAAGTTGAGGAATTTATCGAGAATTTCATTTTCCATGTTACTGATCTCCTTTAGATAATCTACATTTCTAAATTTAGTTAAGCGTCTGCCCACAAATGGTTTTATTTATTCTAAAAACGTCCCCCAAAACCTCTCCCAGATCGTTGGGGGAGAATACATTATTCTACAAAGCAGAAAATAAACAAAAAACCCTAGAACCATTGATATATCAAGGTTTCTAGGGTTTTTGAATATGCTATTTACAAAGCATATTAATTAACGAGAGAAGAATTCAACGATGCTCACAACCCATAATATATAAACGTTTAAAGCAGTTGTTTTTCAGAATTGGCCACCGTTTTGGCCAACTTAGACTTTCAGAGAATAATTGAACTCTCTCTTTCCAAATCTAAAAATGTATGTCCATATGTCAAGATTCATTTATGGTGTTTTTCCTAGTCGCTCTGCAATATTTGAGGGAAGAAGGGGGGGACATTTCACAATTTTTAAGTAACATGGGGATATTTGTGAACTTTAGAACAAGAACTAATAGAAGCTGATGTAGTACCGAAAAAAAGAATTACAATAGCAATGGATTCAAATATAATCAGTTTAGTCAGCATTTAGTTGATCCTATTCCTAAAGCTAATATTCATCAATCATTAATGAAGTTGGATTTATCTAGTAAGGCAGAAAGAACAACCATTACTATTCAGCCAGCTTACCTTAATCAATTAAAAGAGCTATCTATAAAAACAAGATTACGAATGTCCGATTTATATACTTTGGCTTTGCATGAGCTATTGGACAAATATGATGTTAATGACGGGGAAAATTGATATATTGCTTTAAATATTAAAAATGTATCTTTGAATGAACCATTACAGGTCAATATGTTTATGGATTTTTATTACCAAAAAAACACAGGTCTTTCAGTGGAAAATGTATGACCTGTGATTTTTTGTGTAATTTGGATTATCTGAGAACATAAGGTAAAACTTAAATTTCATTTAAATAGTAGGGTTTTTCTTTAAAAAGGTTGAAAGGAAAGTTATCTAGATATGTTAGGTCGTTTTTTGGACATGGCACTGAATTGATATTATTTAGTGAGTGAAAAGACAGGCTTTCCTCCCTACATTTCTCCGCCCAATTATTAATCCATGAAATAAAAATACCCGGAGTGGATTTAGCTTTTAATTTTTTTGCGTATTTATGATAGGAATGCGTATTATTTATATGACAATATTGACACAAAGCGATACCACACCAAATTTCTTTAGAAAATTCGGGGAAGTGTTTTTTACCAAAAAGATGATGTGCGTGAATTTCTATACCAGAATAACCACAGTTGAAGCAGGTATGATCTTGTTTCAGCTTAATTTTATCTGACCATTGCTGTAAGAGATGATTAGATTTATTAAAGTAATTTGAGTTGCAAGCTGGACAACCTGAATTTTCTGCATCTTTAACGGTCTTTTTTTTACTGAATCCGCATGATTCACATTTGTATTTAATTTCATATAAGTAATTTTTATATTTTAGATTGAACTCTTCCTCGGTGGTAATAACTTTTAGGCCTTGTATTTTAAATCTCATTACAACCTGATTATAGGAGAATCTTCGATAAGAGTTAATGACCTCACCAGCACATTTTTTATGCATAAGGTTACCATCTTTAATTTCTTGGAATGTATTCCCTTTTTTCTCTCCGCAATACACACAGGTATAGCTAATTTTAAATTTTCCACTTTTACCTTTGTAATTCTCGTACTCTGTTTCTGTTGTCAAAATTTTAATATTGGGATATTTATTTTTGAGTTGGTCAAATAACTCAACTATTTTATTATAGGGTGTTCGGAGTTTGAACCGTTTTCTCTCTTTACCACAGTCTTTGTAGCAATTATAAAAAATTGTTGAATAAGGCATAAAGACGGTATGTCCCTTTGGACATTTCATCCAATGATCCGCGTGATAATCTTTGTATCTATCAAGTAACGTATATCCAACCTCAGTTGCTCTTTTTTCTGCCTCTTCTTGTGATAAACCTTTTTCAGTAGATAGACACTTTGGACATATCTGCCCTTTAAGGATTAATTCAAGCTTAGTGTCAAAATTTTCGTTATGAATGCTGCAGTTAACTTTAAATGGTGTACGTGTGTTAACATACTTAAAATTTTTGTAATCTATTTCTAGATTCAGAATGGTTAGTAATTCTAGAACCAGTGAAGTTTTCCAAGATATTCTTTTGTTGTGATTAAGTGATTTTTTCTTTTTAAAATCGCTTATAAATTCTCTAACTAATTCATGTTTCACTTTCCAATTTGCATGTAAATATTTTTCAGGTAAGCAAAATTTCTCCATTATATCACCTGAAATATATTGTGTTAACCTTTTAGATTTTTTATTCATGATTAAATGAAAAAATACTGTGTGCTTTCAAGTTTGAAATATATCTAGTTACAGATGTGACTAGTACATTATAAGAACAGATGATTTTGGTAAGGGGAAAGGAGGGAGAGTTATTTACAGGATATAAAAGTTTAAGAATTAGCTTTTAATCTAAAAAACATGATTTCTTGATATTCTGCATGAAGCATACAAAAGGTGCTGTACGAGCTTCAATAATAAGCTTTTTTCGGTTTTCGGCAATTTTTCGGCAATTAAACTGTTTCAAAGAAACAAAAAGTCTATATATAACAGAAGAACCCTTATATAATAAGGGTTCTTAGCAATGTTTTTTACGTCCCAGAAGGGATTCGAACCCCCGACCTACAGTTTAGGAAACTGTTGCTCTATCCTGCTGAGCTACTGGGACATATATGACATTTATATATTATAATCATTAAGATAAATTTGGTCAATTCTTTTAGATGGATTAAAAAGAAGTTTCTATGATGGGAAAAGTTTGATTTTTTCTATCCGAAATAAGGATAGGGAAGGAGAGTAACTCCATTCCCTTATCGTGTAACAGAAATCAATTTATCTTGTTTTTCAACTACTTCCCCGATAATCCAGGAATCCTGGCCTGCTTCCTTTAAGGCTTGGACATATTTTTCAGCATCATCAGCGTTTATCGCTACTAGCAATCCGCCTGATGTGATTGCATCACAAAGGACCATTTGTTCTTCAGGAAGAATCTCCTGATAGTCAACGTCGTTATCAAGCCATTTATGATTAGACTTCGATCCTCCTGGTACTACGCCATCCCTTGCTAACGCAAGTGCACCGTCGAGAATAGGCACTTTATGATAGTGAATGACAAGTGTAACATTGCTACCAGCTGCCATTTCACTGCCATGACCTAATAGACCAAAGCCGGTTACATCGGTAACAGCACTTGGCGAAAAATTACTTAAAACCTCGGCTGCTTGCTTATTTAGCATGGCCATTGTTTCAGTAACGGCTTTTTCCTGCTCTGGGGTGACTGCTCCACGTTTAATCCCGGTTGTAAGGATTCCAACGCCAATCGGCTTCGTTAAGACAAGAGTGTCTCCAGGTTTAGCACCGACATTTTTCCAGAATTTATCTGGATGAACAACACCTGTTACAGATAATCCATATTTTGGCTCTTGATCGTCAATGGAATGTCCACCGACCAGAACCGCTCCAGCCTCTTTTATCTTATCGTTTCCACCGCGTAAAATCTCAGCTAGCATTTCTCCACCAAGCTTTTTCACAGGATAACCCACCATATTAAGGGCCGTTTTGGGTTTGCCGCCCATAGCATAGACATCGCTTAGAGCGTTGGCCGCTGCTATTTGACCAAACATATATGGATCGTCAACTACAGGGGTAAAATAATCAATCGTTTGAATTAGTGCAATTGTATCTGTCAGTTGGTACACGCCTGCATCATCAGATGTTTCACGTCCGACCAGTAGCTCAGGGACTTGCTCTTGTTCAGGTAATAAGCGCAACACTTGCGCTAAGTCCTCAGGACCAATTTTGCAGCCTCAACCGGCTTTTGTTGATAACGAAGTAAGACGAATTTTCTCTTGCTCACTCACTGGGCTCACCTCCAACCTTCAGTATACAAGTTTTTTAATTTGAATGCACATGAATCTCCATTTTGTCAAAAAGAATCCTAGGCTTTTATAAGTTAAAAAAACTGTCATCTTATATAAAAAATCAATCCTCACTTTGGAAATTGGCTTACACCACTTACAATAATTTACCTTTAAGGGTGAGCTATTGAAGAGTGAAAAATGCTATACTATAAATGCTGCATAGATGCTACATACATTTTGGAGGGATCTTTCGTGAAACATTTATTAAAAGCATTGCCACCGGTTCACGAACTGCAAAAAACTGAGCAGTTTAAACGGTTGATGGACCAATTTGGCATTGATCAAATAAATTTAACAGCGATTTTATCAAGCGTAATAAATGATATTAGACAATTAATTTTGAAAAATGATTGGGCTGGTCCTGAGCCGGGACATGAAAGTTTCTTAACAGAAATTTTCTCTAGAATGGAACAATATATCCAAAAAAAATATAGCTATACACTTAAAAATGTCATTAATGCAACAGGGACCATTTTACATACAAATCTAGGAAGAGCCCGCTTGAGTGAGCGGGCAATCCAGCATGTAATAGAGACAGCAAAACAATACTCAAACCTAGAATATAAACTAATCGAAGGGGAACGAGGTTCAAGACATACGCATGTCGAAGAGCTTATTAAAAGAATTACAGGTTCTGAGGCTGCAATGGTTGTCAATAATAATGCTGCTGCTGTTTATCTAATTTTGCGGGCTTTAGCTTACGAAAAAGAAGTAGTTGTATCAAGAGGTCAGCTTGTTGAGATTGGCGGTTCTTTTCGCATATCTTCTATTATGGAAGAAAGTGGTGCGCGTCTAGTTGAGATAGGGACAACCAATAAAACACATCTGTATGATTATGAGCGAGCAATTAATGAAGAAACAAGAATGATTTTAAAGGTGCATACTAGTAATTTTAAAGTCATGGGATTTACTAAGTCTGTAGATACGGTGGATTTGGCTGAACTTGCAAGTCATCATGAACAAATAATCTTTTACGAGGACTTAGGTAGCGGTGTTCTATATGATTTCCAACAGCATGGGATTGGCGATGAACCCGTCGTCAGCGAAGTACTAAAAATGGGTGCGGATCTTGTTTCCTTTAGTGGTGACAAATTGCTGGGTGGACCGCAAGCGGGCATTATCGCAGGTAAAAAGGAATTAATTGATCAATTAAAGAAACATCAGCTTGCTCGTGTGTTACGAGTAGATAAAATGACCCTTGCAGCATTAGAAGGAACTCTAATGCATTACGCCAAAGGAAAGGAAGAGCTACGTCATATTCCTGTTGTAAGAGATTTATTAGCGGGAAAGGAAGAATTGAAGCAACGCACCGAAGCCTTTTTAGCAAGGCTTTCGCAGTCGTGTCAAACTTACCATTCTTCTATTATAGAAGGAACAAGCCAAGTAGGTGGCGGAACGATGCCGGATGTAGAACTGCCAACGTATGTTGCTACGCTGAAGCATAAAGAGTTTAATGCTGAAAAAGTAGCAGCATTGTTAAGGACAAAGTCCACTCCTGCAATCGTTGTCCGAATTCAAAAGGAAGAAATTCATATTGACTTACGAACTGTCAGTGAAGAGGAAGAAGAATTACTGATTCATGCCCTAATCGAGCTCTCATAGAGAATAAGAACAGAAACAAACCTGTAGCCGCTGGATAATCCTGTAGGCTACAGGTTTGTTTTTTTATTACTTACATATCATGGTGTGACTTACTTTTTTGTCTTGTATGATTTCGATTCTTTACTTTGTGTGAACCGCTTAACGGCTCAGGCTGTCCTGAGGTTTTCGGTTGATTTCTGCGCATATCTTTCCCGTCGTTTTTATTCACCATCTTTTATCCCTCCTCATTGATTAGGATGAGATATTGAACATTTTTTATGCTGAATATTTTACATCTTGTTTGCGCAATTTAACGATACATACTGGGCAAAGGGGGGATGATTCAATATGCCATACCATAAAAATAAGCAGCAGGCCTTTCAAGCAGCGCAGCAGGGTGTAGAACATGCACAGGAAACCTACTTTGACATTGTTAGAGACTCAGCCAGCTATGGAAGCCAGCTAAAGCATTTACAAAAGGAAGTAAATGAAGCCTACCAGCAAATTGAAAATGCCATGGAAGTCGCTTCCGAACACCAGCGGGTACAACTGGAGAGATTTCAAAATGACTTGCGGAGCATGGTTGATGAAGTAAATGGATCATTATAATTAAAAATGAACAAAAACCCCCGGTGAAGGGGGTTTTTGTTATTGATTCTTCTTTCGCTTTTTATTATTCATTTTTTGCGCTTCTGTCAGCGGTTCATTAGAGTATTCTTCATTAAATCCGACCCCTTTTCCTTGTGCACTAGCGGCATTGGCACCGGGAATGATATGGTTTGCTCTTCTTTTCGCCATTGAATTCACCTCCACCTCTCATTATTATCTCTGCATTTTTTGTCGTTATACAGCAGGTAAGCCTCTAATCGGTCTACAATATTAGCTAATAATTGCAATTTTTCGATAAATAATAAATAATTAATAAATATTATCTAAATAATAAGTTAATATCATTAAAAACATCACTTTCTTGTTATTTACTTATAACGAAGCTTATATTAAAATAAAAACGTTAGAGAAGTTTGGGACAAAAGAAAAAATTCAAACTTTTCGACAAAAGTGCGAAAATTGTATATGATTATTACGAGCATACTTAAGAAGAGGGGGAAATACATAATGTCAAATAATGATGTTTTTCAAGCCCGTAAGTCATTTGAATTAGACGGGAAGCGTTATAATTTTTATGATTTAGGCGAGTTAGAAAAAGCTGGATTAGGTAATGTATCCAAATTACCATATTCTATTAAAGTATTATTAGAGTCTGTCCTTCGTCAATATGATGGACGTGTCATCACGAAGGAGCATGTTGAAAACTTAGCTAAATGGGGAACTGATGAAGTTCAAGAAATTGATGTTCCATTTAAACCTTCACGTGTTATTCTTCAAGACTTTACTGGTGTTCCTGCCGTTGTTGACCTTGCATCACTTCGTAAGGCGATGGCAGATTTAGGTGGAGACCCTGACAAAATTAATCCGTTAAAGCCAGTTGATCTTGTTATCGACCACTCAGTACAAGTAGATAAATACGGAACTCAAGAGGCCCTAGGTCTTAACATGGAATTAGAATTTGAACGTAATGCTGAGCGTTACCAGTTCTTAAGCTGGGCACAAAAAGCATTCAATAACTATCGTGCTGTGCCACCAGCAACAGGTATCGTCCACCAAGTTAACTTAGAGTATCTTGCAAACGTTGTACATGCAGTTGAAAATGAAGACGGCGAATTCGAAGCATTCCCAGATACACTAGTAGGTACTGACTCTCATACAACCATGATTAACGGAATCGGTGTCCTTGGATGGGGCGTAGGTGGGATTGAAGCCGAGGCTGGAATGCTAGGACAGCCTTCATACTTCCCAGTACCTGAAGTTGTTGGAGTTAAGTTAGTGGGAGAGCTTCCAGATGGCGCAACAGCTACAGACCTTGCTTTAAAAGTAACTCAAGTACTTCGTAGCCATGGTGTGGTAGGTAAATTCGTTGAATTCTTTGGCCCTGGTGTACCGGCATTACCACTTGCAGACCGTGCGACCATTGCTAACATGGCACCTGAGTATGGTGCAACTTGCGGATTCTTCCCTGTTGATGGTGAATCTTTAGAATATATGCGCTTATCAGGACGTACTGAAGAGCAAATTAAAATTGTTGAAACATACTGTAAAGAAAATGGATTATTCTTTGATCCAGCTTTAGAACCAGTATATACAAAAGTAGTAGAAATTAATCTTGCTGAAATCGAAGCAAATCTTTCTGGTCCTAAGCGTCCACAGGATTTGATTCCGCTTTCACAAATGAAAAAAGAATTTAATCAAGCAATCACTGCTCCACAAGGAAACCAAGGCTTTGGTTTAACTGAAGACGAAATTAACAAGGAAGCCGTGGTTAACTTTGCTAATGGTGACCAAGTAACCATGAAAACAGGTGCGATTGCGATTGCAGCCATCACAAGCTGTACAAATACATCCAATCCATATGTACTAGTAGGTGCAGGTCTAGTTGCTAAGAAAGCGGTTGAATTAGGCTTAGAGGTTCCTAAGTTTGTTAAAACTTCATTAGCACCAGGATCAAAGGTTGTTACTGGATATTTACGTGATTCAGGTCTACTGCCATATCTTGAACAGCTTGGCTTTAACACAGTTGGTTATGGCTGTACAACATGTATCGGTAACTCTGGTCCATTATTAGATGAAATTGAAAAAGCAGTTGCTGATAGTGATCTACTTGTTACTTCTGTTCTTTCTGGTAACCGTAACTTTGAAGGACGTATTCATCCACTAGTAAAAGCAAATTACTTGGCTTCACCGCCGCTAGTTGTTGCCTATGCATTAGCTGGTACTGTTGATGTTGACCTTCAAAACGAAGCAATCGGTAAAGACAAAGACGGTAATGATGTATTCTTCAAGGATATTTGGCCAACTACTGCTGAAATCAATGAAGTCGTTAAGCAAACTGTAACACCGGAATTATTCCGTGCCGAGTATGAGAACGTATTTGCTGATAATGCACTATGGAATAAAATCCAAACAAGCAATGATGCACTATATACATTTGATGACAAATCAACTTATATTCAGAACCCGCCATTCTTCGAAGGCTTAAAACCAGATCCAGACGAAGTGAAGCCATTAGCTGGTTTACGTGTTGTTGGTAAGTTCGGTGATTCTGTTACAACTGACCATATCTCACCAGCAGGTGCAATTGGAGTCAATACACCAGCAGGTAAATACCTACGCGAAAATGGAGTAGAGCCTCGTGACTTTAACTCTTATGGTTCTCGTCGTGGTAACCATGAGGTCATGATGCGCGGTACATTTGCTAACATCCGTATCCGTAACCAAATCGCTCCAGGTACAGAAGGTGGATTCACAACTCACTGGCCAACTGGTGAAGTAACTTCTATCTATGATGCTTGCATGAAGTACAAAGAAGAGGGAACTGGCTTAGTTGTTCTAGCTGGGAAAGATTATGGAATGGGATCTTCTCGTGACTGGGCAGCTAAAGGTACAAACCTGCTTGGAATCAAAACGGTTATTGCTGAAAGCTATGAGCGTATTCACCGTTCGAACCTGGTTCTTATGGGAGTACTTCCATTACAATTCAAGGATGGCGAAAGCGCTGAAACACTAGGCTTAACTGGTAAAGAAGTAATTGATGTTCAAATCGATGAAAACGTTCGTCCTCGTGATTTACTGAAGGTAACAGCTACTGATGAAGCTGGCACCAAGAAGGAATTTGAAGTACTTGTTCGCTTTGATTCAGAAGTAGAAATTGATTACTATCGTCACGGCGGAATCCTGCAAATGGTTCTTCGTGAAAAATTAAAATAAAATCACATTTCGAAACACCATACAAGAAAATTGTATGGTGTTTTGTTCCATATGGAGGAATAATAATTTTATTATGAATACATAATAGGGTATAATATACTTTATAATGGGTGGAAATTAAGGGGGATTTTTCATGGTTAAAAAGGTTGCAGCAGCTGTCCTGCTACTAGCAATGATGACTGTTGCGATTGTGCAGGCAATGGAAAAAGAAGAAAAGCCGGACAACCTTCCGGGCTTAAAGGTTGGTGTGAAGGCACCTGATTTTGAATTAAAAAATCTAGCGGGAGAAACTGTAAAGCTATCTGATTTTGAGGGGAAGAAAGTAATATTAAACTTTTGGGCAACGTGGTGTCCGCCATGTAAGGAAGAAATGCCGGATATGGAGACGTTTTATAAGCAGGCAGGCGATGAAGTAGTCATATTGGCAGTCAATATTGACCCTCAATACAACGTCAACAAATTTGTAACAGACATGGGCGTTACTTTTCCAATCCTGCTAGATGAGGATGATGAAGTGAATTCAATGTATCAGGTTTTATCGATACCAACAACTTACTTTATAGATAAGGATGGAGTTATTCGCCATAAATATATCTCAGCTATGACAGAAGAAATCATGCAACAATATGTCGATGATATGTAATTGAAAGAACACTGATTGAAATCAATCAGTGTTTTTTCTTGATTATTACTAGTATTTTGAGAACTACTAGTAATAATCAAATAAATTTTCAGAACATATTGTATTTTACATAAACTTCGGGAGTGAAACATGCTATAATATAAACGGAAAGAAAAATGTCGAAAATGCTCGTAAAAAGATTAATTTTCGAAAATTTGTAATAATTAATGCAGTTATTGGACATAATAACGTTTACAATAGTAAATAAGGAGTGTGAAAGAAAGTGAGAAAACCAAGAAAACGTTCTTTTTCTGAGCTTGTCAATGAAAATAAATTACAATTATTACGTGATCAAGAAGCAATCGAGAGAATTGAAGAAAGATTAGAAAAGAAACATTTAAGTAAAGCTGAATAGACAGTCATTACCATTAATGAAACCTCTCTCAGAGGTAATACTTTAACTGAGGAGTAACAGCAGCATATATGCGGCTGGTAATAGCATACTCGCGAAAGTTTCTGAGGAGGGATTCTAATGGGTAATCCAAAAAGAGACAGTAAACATCATGTACCAGAAGCATTAGGTACACAGCCACGTGGCTTTGGTGGAAATAAAGGCAAAAAAATGCAGGATACATCTGGAAAGCATGCTCAAGTCATGCAAACGAAGGGTGAATAATAAAGGGAAAGAGATACCGCCAAGGTATCTCTTTCCCTTTATGTTTACATAACTATATTATAACAAACAATATTCATTTTTGTGTTTAATTTTTAGTGAGGGTGACAAAATAACTTTGTACATTTTAATTTTAAAATATGGAGGAATGAATATGACGTACAATAATCAACCAAAGCCCGATGATCGTAGTGATAATGTCGAGAAGCTTCAAGAAATGATTGTCAATACGATTGATAATATGCAAGAGGCTGAAGAAACGATGCAGAATGTAAGTGGTGAAGAACGCGCTCAAATCGAAGCTAAAAATGATCGCCGTCGTGAAAGTATTGATGCGATGCGTTCAGAAATTAAAGATGAGAATTCTACCCGCTAGCATTCACAATGTGATTGGACTTAATCTAATTCCCTTGAAAGAGCGACTGCTCTTCAAGGGGTCTAGCAAAAAATACCCCCTGTTCAAACACCTACCGACTATTCCCATATAAAAATATGTTAGAATATAAAGGATTATTTTTACGAAATAAATATTGAGAAAAAGAAGTGATGTAAATGGAAAGACTGCAGCAGCAGGAGCAAGAGCAGCTTATTCAGAAGGCACAAAACTGGGAAAAGGAGCTTAAGGTAAACGGCTTTATTGAAAAAGAAGGGGACATCCTTAAATGTCTGCAAAATATGGAAGTAAATGAAGATAATAACCGTATACTTGCTTCTCAGTTATTAACTATTCTTGCTATCTCCGCATTTGCTAAGGGTAAGAAAGAATCTGTTGTTTTGACTTGGATGGATAAAGCTAAAGAGCTGAACCCGACAAATGCAAGAGCGCATGAGTTTTTAGCATCATATGAATGGAAAAAAAGCAGTCATTTATTAGATCGATTATCCTTTCCTCCTATCCGTGAAACGGATAATCGTCAAGCGAAAAAGCAAACAGTCGCAATTTATAAAGACGTATGCGGGCAATTTTTAACGACTGCGGAGGAAGAGTTAGAGAAAATGGATCATTTCCTCCAGTCTGCTACATATATAACAAATGGCGAAATACATAGCTTATATGAAAAAATGAAGGGGATTTTAGAAGAAGTAATTGAAGAAAGTGCTTCATTACTAAAAGCAACAAGTGAATATGAAAATTCGCTAGTAGGTGCGTTTCATACCGCCTTGCATCTAGAAGAAATGAAACAGCATCTAGCAGCTATTGAGGATATAAAAAAACGATGGTCTGGCTTGTTTTTGAATGATGAAAGTGATGACGATGGGTCCGTTAGTTCTTTGGATGAGTTAAACAGTATGATTGGACTTGAGACAGTTAAACGGAAACTAAATGATTTTTATCAATTTTTTCGATACCAAAAAATCCGTAAGGAAATGGGTTTTCAGACAAAGGACGAAGTAAGTCTTAATATGATTTTGACAGGAAATCCCGGGACCGGGAAAACGACACTTGCCCGTTTATTTGCAAAAATTTATCATGAGCTCCATGTTCTTCCCAGTAAAGAGGTTGTAGAAGTCGAGCGCTCTCAATTAGTCGGCTCCTATGTAGGACAAACTGAGGAAAATGTACGGAAGGCGGTAGAAAAGGCCCTTGGTGGTGTGCTGTTTATTGATGAGGCATATAATCTAAAGCGTGAAGGACAATCGGGCAATGATTATGGTCAAACTGCCATTGATACCCTTGTTTCATTAATGACTGGCAAAGAATATGGAGGAAAGTTTGCCGTTATTCTGGCGGGGTACCCGGATGAAATGAGGCAATTTTTGGATGCGAATCCTGGCTTAAGGAGCCGTTTTCCAATGTCCAACCATATTGCTTTACCTGACTATTCCAATGAAGAATTAATCAAGATTGCCGAAAAGATGGCTTCTGATAATGATTACATTCTTACAGATGAGGCGAAACGTACACTAGAGGAAAGGATTGAAAACGAAAAGGTTGATAATTCTTTTGGCAATGCTAGGACGGTACGGCATTTAATTCTTGATGCGATCTTTCAAAAAGGAGCCAGTCAACCCGTCAAGGAAAACGATGATATCCTACAGTTCTCATTATTAGACAAACAGGATTTTACGCAGCCAGATTCAGAATTACAGGCTGACCCTGAACGGAAATTAGCAGAATTAGTTGGCTTAGAGAATGTGAAAGCAGAGGTTATATCCATTATTTCGTTTGTAAAGATGCAAAATATGAGGCGAGAACATGGCTTACCTATCGTACCAATTCAGCTTCATTCTGTTTTTACTGGTAATCCAGGAACAGGGAAAACGACTGTTGCGAAAATTTATGCAGAGTTACTTAAAGATTGCGGCTTATTAAAAAGAGGTCATCTTATTGTGACAAGTCGTGCTGATTTTGTGGCTGGTTATGTAGGACAAACGGCGATCAAAACAAAGCGGAAAATAAAAGATGCTCTTGGTGGAGTATTATTTATTGATGAGGCTTATTCTTTGCTTGGACAGTCAAGCGGTGATTTTGGAAAAGAGGTAATTGATACTTTAGTAGACGAAATGACAAAGCATAATGAAAATCTAGTTGTCATTTTGGCTGGTTATCCAAATGAAATGAAGCTGCTATTAGAGAGTAACCCTGGCTTGCAATCCCGATTTAAAAAGTTTCTACTCTTTGAGGATTATACGAATGAGGAATTGCTGCAGATTATGAAATTATTTGGTCAGCAATATGATTTCCAATTAACAGAGGAAGCGGAGCAATGGATTCTCCATGAACTGAAGGATCATCAGGTAGATGGGAATGGCCGCTTTGCAACGAATTTAATGAATGAATCGATACAGGCGCAAGCACGTCGGTTAATGAGCTCCTCTACCATTCCTCGTCTGGAGGAAGCCGTTGTGATTGAAAGGGAAGATATCGAAGCCGCATTTAATAAGTTAATATAGTATCTTATCGTAAAGAATAAAAAGATTTGATTGGAGAGGAAGAAATGTTTGTTTCCACAAAAGAAATTCAGCTTTTATATGCAGATACAGATATGATGGGGGTGATTTACCATGCAAATTACTTGAAATGGTTTGAACTTGGCAGAACTCAGTTTATTGAAGATATTGGTTTTAGCTATTTGGCAATGGAGGAATCAGGGTATTATGCACCCGTTTATGATGTGAACTGTACATACAAGAAGGCGATTCGGTATGGTGAACGTGCTTTTGTCAACACATGGGTGGAGCTAAATGATGGTTTAAAAACAGTATACGGATATTCGATTGTTAACGGGAATGATGAAGTCTGTGCTGAAGGGAAAACTACCCATATTATCGTTAGAAAAGACAATTTCCGTCCAGTTCAGTTTAAAAAGGCTTTTCCTGAATGGTTTAATAAATACGAAGAAATAAAGAAATAGCAATAAGGGAGGCTGGGGAATGGCATTTGGAATAAAACGTCATGAACTGCTTGAATGGAAAAGGAAGGTTGACAGGGGAGAAATTGCTTTTCTTACACATTACTGGCTCGACAGCCGTTTCCCAGAATGTAAAACAGTTACAAAGGTAGGCTGTAAGGATATAGAAAAGCTGATTCATTGGGGAAAACAATATGGGTTAAAAGCTGAATGGATTGATAAGCGAAAGGCTTCCTATCCTCATTTTGATTTATTAGGTCAAATGCAAATCGAAATTCTAGAAAAAGAAGGATTAACAGAATACCTTTGGTAGTCGTAATCATTATGAAAAAAGCAGACGAGATGTTTCGTCTGCTTACTTACTAAATCGAAATTCAGGCTCCTTTAGGACAGAGTTATATTCAATCTCCAAATTATGTCCGTCGAAATACCATAAATCCTTTTCTTCAATATAAAAGGTGATTCCGTTTATTGTTACTTTTGTGCCAAAAATATCCGGTGATTCCGTTGATATTCCTAATGAAAAGCCCTTTTGAATCTGACTGGATCCACCATAGCGGGCGTAAAATCGAATAAAATCTCCTTCTTTTAAATCCAATTCATTCATATACCATTCTAATGCTTCGTTGCTTACTGAAATATTCATGAAACCCATCCCCTTCGTCTCTAGTTGTCTTGAATGCCCCCAAAAATAGTAGCAAACAATCTTAATTAAAACATGAAAAAGGAAATAGGTAAAAAAATTTGTCTATAAAAATGGAAATGGAATCATTTTCACTAAAATCACCAGGCTTAGAATGGAATAGTGACATAGAAAAGCGGGGATAAGATTCTTATAGTAAAGGGTCATCAAGGCGTATAAAACCCCCGATAAAGCGAATACAAAACAAATGCCGATAGAATAACCATACATCAGATAAGAACAACCATAGCAAATACTCGAGAGAATCACGGCAGTCCATTTATTGGTTAGGGTATGCATAGCCTGCATCAATAGTCCTCGCCAAAGAATTTCTTCTATAATACTGCTTATTAATACAAATAAAAGGAAATGACCTAATTTAGTAATGGAAAAAGACTGTTGAACTAATGAAATAAATGACAGAAGTAGAGCTAAAATAGTGAACGATAGAAGGAAGTTTCTTTTCCTTCGACTTGAACGGTACCATTCTGAAATAGCTTCTTTACTAAATGTTCTCATGAGTATGAAGGACCGATTTTGTTTGAATTTATAGCTAACATATAATATGCTGAAAATCGGAAACAATAATAATAGTTTTTCTACGATAAAAACAGTTTGTATTGGTAAATCCATCTCGTTTAGGAAGCGATTAGCATATAAATGAAGAAATTCGCCAAGGAAGTAAGCAATTGTCATCCATACAAAAGCTCTTTGTTTTTCCTTTAAAAACGCAACAATAATAAATAATGTGAATAGTACAAAAAATTCAACGGTAAGATGATTAAGTTGAAAACTGATTAGTGCTACCATAAAAAGTAGGATAAAATAAAGATTACTTGGGAACAGTCGAGTGAATTGCAGCAATGGGGAACATCACCTCAATCTACCTAGTCTTAAACCATATTTTACCGTAGGATTGAAGGGATTAAAACCCCATAATAGACTAGTTATGCTAAAAACCACTGCAACTGATAGTAAAGGAGTTGTGATTCAATTGTTTAAAGTAACAGCAGCAGCCCTCGAAGTGTTAAATCAAGCGATTGCAAAGGAACAAAAAGATATACATGAAAAGCTGTATGTCCGACTCTCAATGGGTATTGGTTGAGGCGGACCGAGTCTTAAGCTGTCTCTGGAAGAGCAGCCTATTTCCGAAGACCAGGTACATACATTCGAGCATATTGATATATTAATTCATCAGAAAGATTCTATATACTTTGACCATACTAAGCTGGACTATATCAATGATGTATTAGGCAATGGTAAATTTCAGTTAATTAAACTCTAGTTGGTGGTATAACCTGACTTGAATTAGCTATTTTGCTCACAAGAAGGTTCCTGTTCCATATTTTCAAAAAAAGTGATTAATTCATCAAAGTTATGAATCGTAGTTTCAGGTACGATCTTGTCATCATCAGAGCAGGAAAATAACTCCAATAAAAATTCATCCTGTTCTTCTGTTGTATCAATTGATGTGTAGAAGATATAATCTTTATCTTCTTTTTTCATATTCATTACCTCCCCTTGATTTCTGTTGTATCCTTATTTTATATCAATTTTACTTGATTTCCGTTTTGAAATATGGACATTTTTTAACAACCGTATTTTCTTGGCAATTGTTTGAACGGTTGAAGAAATAAGAAAGAGAGTGTAGAAATATTCACACTCTTTTTTGCTTTATGATGGGGATGTTAGTGTAACGGCAGTGAAATCGTAATCCTACTACCTGTGTTTTGATTGGTTTTAATTGAGATATTGCCATGATAATGATTAATAATGTTTTTGCAGACTGAAAGACCAATTCCTGTACCCATCGATTTGGTTGTATAAAATGGTCTGAATAGCTGATTAATTGTTTCACTCGACATTCCGCAGCCATTATCAACGATATGAATAAAAGCGTGCTGTTCATCCGCTTCGGTTTGAATATCAATAGACCCGGCCGGATTATCGGCTTCTTCAATGGCTTCTATAGCATTTTTTATCAGGTTAATGAGTACTTGTTTTAATTTGTTTTTATCCATGTATACATGGATTTCTTTCTCAGAAAAATGGGTTAGGAGTTTAATATTTTTATCCTTTGATTCACTTTCAAATAACTTAATAAGATGTAAGAGGTTCTGATTTAATGCCATGTATTCCTTTTTAACATGGCTTGGCTTCATCTCGTTCAAAAATTGATTGATCAGATCATTGACTCTGTCCAATTCATCTAGCGCTAGCTCTGCATATTCTCCCTTGCCTAGCTCACTAAAACTAGGTTTTAAGAGCTCAAGAAATCCTTTAATTGTCGTAAGTGGATTGCGTATTTCATGTACCAGTTCAGCTGCCTGCTTCTTTACATCTGCTACATGCTCATGATTAAACTCTGTTTTATTGTTTTCAATTGTCAAAGATTCACTTTGGAATTCATTCGTCCTTATCATTGTCCAATCGCATCCTTTTTTAAAGAATTAATCCCGTTCCAAAAACGATTAATAAATTGTATGACGAATACTGACAATGTATGAATAAAAATTATGTAGAATAAAGTCAAAATAAGTCAAAACGGATACTTTTCTATAATGATACTAGATGATAACTAGGTTATCAAATAGATAAAATGAATTATTTAACATAAAAACTCGATTTATTTATAGTGGAAATTGACTATTTTTGGAAAAATAAAAAGTAAGCATGAATTCATGCTTACTTTTCAATCATTATCCAAGCCATTTTACCTTTGGTTCTGTTTTATCAATGATTCGTTTAATATTGGCTCTATGGCGATAGACTACAAATGAAACCAGAATAGACACAACGATAATCAGTGGTATATCCTGTACAATAATGGAATAAATCAATGCTACAAGCCCGCCGAACATGGAGGACAATGAAACATATTTTGTTATGTATAAGCTAATGAAGAATCCAATAATCATAATGATAAACATAAGTGGTGCATACCAAAGTAAAACTCCGGCTGAGGTTGCAACTGCCTTACCGCCTCTGAAGCCTGCAAAAATGGGATAGGTATGACCAATTACTGCAAAGATTCCTGCCAGTAAGTAATGCATCTCAGACTGAAAGAAAAATGGTAATGCGGCTGCAAGTGTTCCTTTTAGAATATCGGCTATTGTAACGGTTAAACCCGCTTTTACACCTAAGACACGAAAGGTATTGGTGCCTCCTAAATTTCCGCTCCCATGCTGCCGAATATCGACCCCAAAAAACTTCTTTCCAATGATTAAGCCTGATGGAATGGATCCGAGCAAATAAGCAAGAATGACAATGATTGCGTACTCAAACATTCAAACTCTCCTTCTTTTTACGATAAATCAAGTAATGCTATATTCATTTCTATTAATACCTATATATATTACCATGTTACAGCGAAAAGATTCCATTTACTAAATTATTTTATTATTTAACGAGCGAGCTCAGGTAATCCGGACGCAAATTCGACGGGCGTATTTGATACTTAGAACGGAAATTCACCTGCTTGAAAAATCAAACTGGGATTGATCTATGGCTAGGAATAAATGAAAATCTCTTTCCAAGCGAGTGACATTTCGTTAGGATATTCATGAGGAGGAACTAACCTATGTCAAATATTGTTTATCGAAGGGAGAAAAATACAACCAAAAAAAGACTGCTTTTAGGGCTAGTGGGGATTATTCTATTAATCATTTCTAGCAGTCTTATTATTCTATACCCCTTTGCTTCAAAAGAAAAAGTAAATTATTTCCAGGGTGATTACCCGATATTATTTAATGGAATACAAGAAGGAAATGCTCTTCTTGAAGATAATATCGTCTATGTTCCGGTTCATTTTCTAACCGAAAAGATAGAGGACAATCTTATGTATGATGAAAAATCGCACTCGATCATTGTGACGACAAAAAGTAGCGTTCTTCAAATACCGGAGAACTCACTTGTTTATTATATCAACCGGGAGCCAACATCATTATCTGTGCCTGCATTAAAGCGGAGTAATGGAGAGCTGTATTTGGCTTTATCTCCGTTACTAGAATACTATGAAATTCAATATACTATTTTACCAGAAACAAAGGCCATTGAAATTAGGAAAAATGGTCAGGAGACTGTAGAGGGTACAATAAACGCTGGGGATGCACATGAAGAAAAGCTACGTTTAAGAACGGAGGCAAAACTCCAGTCTCCTTATTCGGCTCAGGTCATAGATAAAGAAAAAATCAGGATTGAAAACGCGGAAGAAGACTTTTATCTGATTCGCAAAGAAAATGGGATTGCTGGCTATATCCATCAAAGCTTGGTTGATAGAGGGCAAACAAATGTCGTGACGATCCCAGAAATAGCTGAACCCGTAATACCTAGTATAGATGGTCCGATTCACCTAACCTGGGAAGCTGTGTACACGAAAAATCCTAATCCTGAGAAAATCCCTGAGATGCCGGGAGTCAATGTGGTATCGCCAACCTGGTTTGAGTTAAGCGGAGTAGAAGGAACCATCAAGAATTTAGGGTCCGAGGAATATATCAATTGGGCAACAAGTCGAGGCTATCAGGTATGGGGGCTATTTTCGAATGCGTTTGATCCTGACTTAACACATGAAGCATTAAAGCATTATGAGACTCGTCAAACGATTATTCAACAGCTGTTAGAATACAGCCAAATGTATCAATTAGATGGAATCAATATTGATATTGAGAATGTTCGCGAGGAGGATGGACCGTTTGTTACACAATTTGTTAGAGAAGCGGCACCTTATTTCCATCATGCTGGACTCATTGTTTCGATGGATATTACGTTTGTAACAACAGGAAATTGGTCAGCTTTTTATGAACGAGAAAAGCTGGCTGAAACGGTAGATTATTTAATTGTTATGGCCTATGACGAACATTGGGGCTCCTCACCGAAGGCTGGAAGTGTGGCTAGCCTACCGTGGGTAGAAGAAAATTTACAGAGATTATTAGAAGAAGTACCAGATGAGAAATTAATCCTTGGTGTACCGCTGTATACCCGATTATGGGAAGAAAAAGCGACTGGAGAAGTATCCTCTAAGGCCATGTCAATGGCAGCTGTCAAAGAATGGCTAACCACTAATGGGGTGACTCCAAGCTATGATGAACATAGTGGTCAAAACTATGCCGAGCTAATCGAACCTGCCACGAACACTACCTATCGTATTTGGTTGGAGGATGAACTCTCATTAACGAAACGGGTAGAGCTTGCCCATAGGTACAATTTGAAAGGAATTGCCAGCTGGTCACGAAGCTTTGCGGACGAAACAGCCTGGCTAGCACTTTCATTAGAATCTAGTCCAATTGCAAAAAAGTAGGAAAAATTAGGGGAATTCATTTAAGTGATTTCCCCTATTTGCTGCAAAAAATTATTGAAAATTTCTATATTATGGTACACTTAGTAGGAGATTTGGAAATATTGTATAGTCAACCTGACTATTAAAAACCTGGAGGGATTATAATGGCAATTGAAAATCCAACAAGAGATGAAATTCGTGAAATTTTGAAAAAAGCAAAGCGAATTGCAGTAGTAGGCTTAAGTGATAATCCTGAGCGTACTTCCTATATGGTATCTAAGGCCATGCAGGATGCTGGATATGAAATCATCCCAGTGAATCCAAAAGGAGTCGAAATATTAGGCGTTCAAGCTGTTAAAAGCTTAAAGGAAATAGAAGGACATGTGGATATTGTCAATGTATTCCGCCGTTCAGAGCATTTACCAGAAGTAGCTAGAGAATTTGCTGAAATCGATGCGGATATTTTCTGGGCACAGCAGGGTCTTGAAAATGAGGAAGCATATCAATTTTTAAAGGAAAAAGGTTATACTGTGGTCATGGACCGTTGTATAAAAGTTGAACATGCCATGACGAAGTAATCAATGGGTTTAAAGCATATACCAAGATATTTACGGTATATGCTTTTTTATTTTATCGTTTCGTTTGACCTCGTCATTTACCTTTAAAATCAATACCTTCAGTAGGCTTAATGGTCTTTTTTTATCCTCGTATCGCCAAAATCTAATTTGCCAAATTAAAATAAATCGATACAATAATACGTAGACTCTTGTTAAGATATGTTATGATAATGAAAGGAACGTCTGTTCTTAATATGATATTTAAGTATTTAAGGTATTTTTTAGAATCTATATGCATTTTTTGACATGATATGGTATATGTAAAAAGTAAAAATGTTGAATAATCATCAAAATGGAATAATCTTTCACTATGTATAAGAGGAAAATCCTAATAAAAAGAGAATACCATTTAGAACAAAAGAAACTTAAAAGATCAAACAAACGAATAAAGAGTAAACAGTGAAGATACGTTATTGGGTCTTTGAATTGTAATGAAAGGGGAATGTTCGTGGCAAGAAATCAAGCGGCATTTGATTATAATGATGATGCCATACAAGTCTTAGAAGGGCTTGAGGCTGTCCGTAAACGCCCGGGTATGTACATCGGAAGTACGGATTCAAGAGGGCTGCATCATCTCGTATATGAAATTGTAGATAATTCAGTAGATGAAGTGTTAGCCGGTTATGGTGATCATATTATTGTCAAAATACACAAGGATAATTCAATCAGTGTCCAGGACAAGGGACGGGGAATGCCGACTGGAATGCATAAGATTGGTAAGCCAACGCCAGAGGTTATCTTAACCATTCTCCATGCAGGTGGTAAGTTTGGACAGGGCGGATATAAGACAAGCGGAGGTTTACATGGTGTTGGTGCTTCCGTTGTTAATGCTTTATCAGAGTGGCTTGTTGTGAAAATTAAGCGCGATGGTTTTATTTATGAGCAGCGCTTCGAGAATGGTGGCAAGCCTGTCACTACATTAGAGAAAAAAGGGAAAACAAATCAAACAGGGACTACTATCCACTTCAAACCTGATCCATCCATTTTTTCAACCACAACCTTTAATTATGAAACACTCTGCGAACGCCTTCGTGAATCATCTTTTTTATTAAAAGGTGTAAAAATAGAAGTTATAGATGAACGGAACGAATTCCACGATGTTTTTCATTTTGAAAATGGACTAGAAGCCTTTGTACAATATTTGAATGAGGAGAAAGATATTCTTCATCCTGTCATTAGCTTTGAAGGGGAACAAAATGGAATAGAAGTTGATTTTGCTTTCCAATTTAATGATGGCTACTCCGAAAATGTATTGTCATTTGTTAATAATGTTCGAACAAAGGATGGCGGTACACATGAAGTCGGATTACGGACAGCCTTAACTCGCTCGGTTAATGATTATGCTCGGAAAGTAAGTCTACTAAAGGAAAAAGAAAAGAATTTAGATGGCTCTGACATAAGAGAAGGATTCTCAGCGGTCATCTCGGTACGTATTCCAGAAGAAATGCTGCAATTTGAAGGTCAGACGAAGGGAAAACTCGGTACAAGTGAGGCTCGTTCTGCGGTGGATGCAGTGATTTCCGAGAATCTAACTTATTTTCTTGAAGAAAATCCTGATATTAGCACTTTACTGGTTAAGAAATCCATTAAAGCCTTTCAAGCTAGAGAAGCGGCTCGTAAAGCACGCGAGGAAGCGAGGAGCGGCAAGAAAAGAAAACGTTCAGAGGCGCTGCTTTCAGGAAAATTAACACCTGCCCAATCAAGGAATCCACAAAAAAATGAATTGTATCTAGTAGAGGGAGATTCTGCCGGAGGATCAGCGAAGCAGGGGCGTGATCGCCGTTTTCAGGCCGTTTTACCACTACGAGGTAAGGTGATTAATACTGAAAAAGCAAAGCTGTCAGATATCTTCAAAAATGAAGAAATTAATACGATTATTCATACTATTGGTGCTGGTGTCGGGGCCGATTTTCAAGTTGAAGATGTCAATTATGATAAGGTCATTATTATGACGGATGCTGATACGGATGGGGCCCATATTCAGGTGCTTCTATTAACCTTCTTTTATCGTTATATGAAGCCACTAATAGAGGCTGGTAAAGTATATATTGCCCTGCCGCCGCTTTATAAGGTAAGCAAGGGCGCCGGAAAGAAAGAAGTCATTAAATATGCCTGGAGTGATGATGACCTGCAGGATACGATTAAAAAAGTCGGTAAAGGGTATATTCTACAGCGTTATAAAGGATTAGGTGAAATGAATGCTGATCAGCTTTGGGATACGACGATGAATCCAGAGACAAGAACCTTAATCCGTGTCCGAATAGATGACTTGGCACGTGCAGAGCGAAGAGTAACGACACTAATGGGTGATAAGGTTGAACCACGTCGTAAATGGATTGAATCCAATGTGGCGTTTGGTTTGGAGGAAGATGGCAGTATTCTTGAAAATGAGAACATTTCGGTCTTAGGGGAGGTTGATCCATCGTGAGTTCAGTGGAAAAATATCATGATTTACCTTTAGAAGAGGTAATTGGAGACCGCTTTGGCCGCTATAGTAAATATATTATTCAAGACCGTGCCCTTCCTGATGCGCGAGATGGATTAAAGCCCGTTCAGCGCCGGATTCTTTATGCAATGCATGTAGAAGGGAATACCCATGATAAGCACTTCCGAAAATCTGCCAAGACGGTCGGGAACGTAATCGGTAACTATCACCCACATGGTGATTCTTCTGTTTATGAAGCGATGGTAAGGATGAGTCAGGATTGGAAGGTACGGAATGTATTAATCGAAATGCATGGAAATAACGGTAGTATTGATGGGGACCCTCCTGCAGCGATGCGTTATACAGAAGCTAGGTTGTCCGCTATTTCATCAGAGCTGCTACGTGATATTGATAAACGTACAGTTGATTTAGTGCCAAATTTTGATGATACAGCAAACGAACCAACAGTATTACCGGCCGCATTCCCGAATCTGCTCGTGAATGGGTCAACCGGAATATCTGCTGGTTATGCAACAGAAATTCCTCCTCATCATTTAGGTGAAGTCATAGATGCCGTGATTTATCGTATGGATAAGCCAGCGTGTTCAGTAGATGAATTAATGGAATTTGTCAAAGGACCTGATTTTCCGACCGGCGGTATTATTCAGGGTGTTGATGGAATAAAAAAAGCCTACGAAACGGGAAAAGGCAAGGTCATTGTTCGCGGAAAAACAGAATTTGAAACGATTCGCGGTGGGAAACAGCAAATCGTGATTACTGAAATTCCTTATGAGGTAAACAAAGCTAATTTAGTTAAACGAATCGATGAATTTCGCCTGGATCGAAAGGTTGAGGGTATTGCAGAGGTACGGGATGAAACCGATCGAACAGGTCTAAGGATTGTCATTGAGCTGAAAAAAGATGCGGATGCGGAAGGGATTCTAAACTACCTTTTTAAGAATAGTGACCTGCAAATTACCTATCATTTCAATATGGTGGCGATTCATAATAAGCGTCCAAAACTAATGGGACTCCGTGAAATGCTTGATGCATATATTAATCACCGTAAAGAGGTTGTGACAAGACGCTCTGAGTTTGATCTTTTAAAAGCAAGAGATCGTTCCCATATTGTAGAAGGTTTAATGAAGGCCTTATCCATTTTAGATGAAGTGATTGCCACTATTCGTGCTTCAAAGGATAAGCGGGACGCCAAAAACAATTTGATGGCCAAATTTCAGTTTAGTGAGCCACAGGCTGAAGCGATTGTTTCTCTACAACTCTATCGTTTAACCAATACAGATATTACCGCTTTAAAAGCAGAAGCAGAAGAATTGGCTAAGCTTATTGAAGAGTTAACCGCTATTCTGAACAGTGAGAAAAAGCTTTTATCTGTCATAAAGAAGGAATTAAAGGATGTCCAAAAACGATTTATCGATACGAGAAGAACGAAAATCGAAGCGGAAATCGAAGAAATAAAAATTAATCTAGAAGTATTGATAGCAAGTGAAGATGTGATTGTGACAGTTACAAAAGAAGGCTATGTTAAACGTACAAGCCAGCGTTCGTACGCTGCTTCAAATGGTCAGGATTTTGGCATGAAGGATTCAGATAGGCTGATTTCCAAGCTGGAAATGAATACAACAGATGTTCTTTTACTATTTACGAATAAAGGCAATTACTTATTCTGTCCAGTTCATGAGCTTCCGGATATTCGATGGAAGGATGTTGGCCAGCATGTAGCCAATATTATCCCAATTGATCGTAATGAAGCGATTATTGCAGCCGTACCTGTTAAGGATTTTGAAAAAGAAGCCTATCTTTTATTCGTAACGAAAAATGGTATGGTTAAGAAAACTGAGCTAAAGCAATATCATGCACAGCGCCGTTCCAAGGCCCTTGTCGCTATCAATCTAAAGAATGACGATGAAGTGATTGATGTGCATGTTACAGATGGGTCAAAAGAGCTCTTCTTAACCACCTATTATGGCTATGCCCTTTGGTTTAAGGAAGAGGAAATTAGCCCAATCGGTATTCGTGCCGCCGGTGTTAAAGGAATTAATCTTAAAGACGGTGACTATGTGACCGCTGGTAAGATTAAGAATAGTGATCAGCAACCGGCTGTTGTCATTATCACTCAGCGTGGTTCCATAAAAAAAATGAAATTAACTGAATTTGAAATAGCCTCTCGTGCCAAACGTGGAGTTGTGATATTAAGAGAGCTGAAAACAAATCCACATTATGTAATTGGGTTTGTCTTTGTCAACGAACAGGATGAAATTTTTGTGGAAACTGAAAAAGGGATTATTGAACAAACAAATGCATCTGGACTGAGGTTTAATGACCGTTATTCCAATGGTTCCTTCCTTTATGATATGGAGCAGAATGGAAAAGCAAAAGCCATTTGGACGCATGAACATAAGGAAAAAACAGAAGCTGAAGAAAAATAATACTAGATTAAAACCTCCTGAAAAAATTCAGGGGGGTTTTTTACATCTTTTTACCAATTTTGGACACAATAGCTAATAGAATCCACCACGAAGGAGGAGTAAGGATGAAAAAAGAATTCGGGTTGGTTTTATTAGCACTGTTTTTTCTGTCATTGAATGCGATTACAGGTGCTTATGCGGTAGAAGGAGACAGGAATCAGATTCCTGTTGAGAGTCCTGTTGAAAAGCCTATGAACTTAGTGAAGGAAGAAATGGACATTTCAGGTGATGGAAAGGCAGATATCATTGAAATTAACGGAATCCAATTTGAAGAAGATAGCTCGTATTTAAAGGAAATCAATCTTGTTATTAAGGGCTCTAATGGGGAAACCTATACAGCTGAATTAGACAGTGGCTTTGATCCAGAACTTAAGTTTGTGGATTTAAATCATGATGGACTAGTCGACCTGTATATCACCATTCCAACAGGTAGCAGCGGTGGAATTGCTAATCATTTTTTATATACCTTTAAGGATTTTACTTTAACTAATATCGCGGTACCTGATCCGCTTATGATTACAAGTGAATTCCAGGATGGTTATAAAGCGGTTATGACGATTGATAATACAGGCCAATCCTATGATTTTAACTTGATTAATAGGAAAGAGGATTATGACCAATTAGGATTATATTTGAATGGTAAGCTTAATGAGCCTAGAGAGCTCATGGTTGATCCCTATGGTTCATTAAAGCCAATCTTAGTTAAGGACGGTGTATATGGATTAAAAGGTATTCAGCAAATAAGCGGGGCATACCATGCTGATGGAATTGCCTTTGTTGAATCAAAATGGGTTTACGAAGAAAATGGCTGGAAGCTATTAGATACAAAGGTGATTGAAAGAAATAAGAAAGCAAAGAAAAAGAGATAAAAGCGTATACAAACCTAGTGAAGTCCTATCAAGGAAGGGAGTGTCTCAACCTTTCCTTGATACAAAAGGATTTCTAGTAATCCAAAATCGTAAGGGATAATCCTTTGCCTCACTAGCATTGTCAAGTTTATATATTAAAGCATGTAATCATAGATATTTTTCGCTAACAATAAACAGGTGACGGTAATAAACAAGGCACGAACATAGCTGCTACCTCGTTTAATTGCAAATTTTGAGCCGCAAATCGCACCGGCAAGCTGGGCTAGTCCCATGATCAACCCATACGTGTAATTCACTTGCCCTAAAAACATAAACATCAATAATCCAGCCACATTGCTGCTGAAGTTTAAAAATTTCGCATTCCCCGCAGCCTTTAAGAAGTCATTTCCAATTAATAAAAAAGAAAATATTAAAAACGAACCTGTCCCAGGTCCTAGAAAACCATCATAGAAGCCAATCGCCAAAATGGCTGCCAGAAAAATGATGAAGTGACGAATGGATAGCTTTTTCGGAGTGGAAATACTGCCCCAATCCTTCTTGAAAATCGTATAAATAGCCACTGCACCAAGCATAACGAGCATCAATGGCTTTAGCACATCAGGGTTCATCCTATGAACGGTCCATGCACCAAGCAACGATCCGACAAAAGAGAGAGGAAATAGCTTAATCACTGATTTCATATCAATTTTTCCGGAACGATAAAATATGAATGTACTCGTTAAAGAACCGATAGTCGACGCTAATTTATTAGTAGCAACGGCTCCAGCTGGATTCAATCCAGTAAATAATAAAGCAGGTAATGTAATAAGCCCGCCACCACCAACAACCGAATCTATAAATGCTGCTAAAAAGCCAAAAACAAGCAAAATCAATAATAACGATGGGTCTAAATCAAAAAACATACATATCAGCCTCTCATGTTGTAACTATTAGAATCGTAGCGAAATAATTGTTATATGTAAATAGTAATTATAAGTAAAGAATACGATATGTGGATGGTGCCAATTATAAATGGTATCTTATAAAAATGATGAAAAATCCAACTACCACCTTTTTTAGGCAATTAGTTGCTATTAGCAACTAATTAATCTATTATATAACTATAGTATAAAAGAAGGTGTGAGTAATATGAGCGATGAACAGGACTTCAACATCAGTCATTTCCTCATTGAAGATGCATTGGGTTCGATTATAAATAGAGCGGCTATTATTGTTAAAAAGCGTCTGCACCTTGCTCTTAAGGAGGCAGGGTTAGAGCTTACGCCTGAAGAGTTTGCATTACTCAGCAGGCTTTGGGAAAGTGATGGGATTCCCCAAACAGAATTAGTTGAAAAAACATTGAAGGACAAGACACGAGTCACCCGTTTACTTGGTGGTTTGATGAACAAATCCTATGTAATCAAGAAAACAGATGAAAATGATCGCCGAAACTACAATGTGCACTTAACTGAAGAAGGGAAGCGGATTCGTTCCATCATCATTCCGATTGTTATACAGCTCATGAAAGAAGCTACGGAAGGAATCGAGCAGGAGGAGATTGACATGGCGAAGAGTGTCCTTAGAAAAGTATTCTTGAACCTCAACAGCATTTCCACTGATAAGGAGTGATAAGAATGAATGTAGTTGAAAAAATCATCTTAAAGAAAATAAAGCATAAAGTGTCTAATTGGTTTGAGCTAGAGCGTTCAGTTGAAAAATTAGATGGCGTCTTTCACTCTGTAGAGGATTCACCGGAAAAGAGCTGGCCAAACCCTGACAAAATTCCAAGCGGGAAAGAGGTTCCTTTTAGCATCAAGAATATCCCTATTGTAGGACCAAGCCTAAGCTCGAGTATTAAGGAAGGAAATAAGGCAATAAAATCCCTTTCTAATAATCCGGCTAGAGGCAAAACCATCATTGATGACCTTGAATTAAAACAATTTGAAGCAATGGCTAAAGAGAATGGGATAGGTGCAATTGGATATACAAAGCTTCCGCATCATTTGATTTTTAAAGACCGGGCTGTTTTATATGATACTGCGATTGTTCTCATCATGGAAATGAATAAAGAGGCGGTCATGAAGGCACCAAGCTTAGACACCTTTAAAATGGTCATGTCTACATATGATACGCTAGGAAAGACTACGAATTTATTAACCGAGCAGTTGAGAATAATGGGGTTTCAAGCACAGGCCAGTCATCCGCTTGGGGGATTGGTCGTATATCCTCCGCTTGCTGTTGAGGCAGGGCTTGGCTGGTGTGGAAGACATGGACTATTAATCACGCCACAATTTGGCGCCTCACAAAGAATTGCCGCTATTTTTGTTAACATTGAAAATCTACCTCTCTCAGAAAAGAATTACCATTCCTGGATAGGTGATTTTTGTGAAAACTGTGGAAAATGTATTAGGAAATGTCCATCCCAGGCTATTTATGAAGAACCTATTGAACATCAATCAGGACGAAAAACGCATATCAACAGAGAAAAATGCTTGCCCATTTTTGTTTCCCAGCAGGGATGCACTGTTTGTGTGAAAGAGTGTACATTTACAAAAATCAATTACAGTATTGTACATGATAGATTTGTTAATAGAAAAGGGAGGACTCAGAAAAATTAAAGAAGATGGTATATCGATTAACATGAATAAAAGGAACAGCAGAGACATTAGAATGATCCTCTGCTGTGATTCTTTCGCAAAATGAAATACTTCCTTCAATCACAAAAGAATGACCACTAAACGAAAACAACAGTGAACGCCTCGATAAAAGTCTATCGTTTACAATACGTAATCACCCGATAAGTCCAGTGATTTTGTTGAATGAAAGAATGTATCCTTTTCCTCTTATATTTTCAATTTGAATGATGTCCCGTGTTTTTTTTCGAACTCGGTAGATTAATGCGTTTACCTCATCCGAGCTGACATCTGGAAGTTCTCCTACCATTTGTGTCCGTTCCTTCCAGACACTGCTTTTCAATTCATCAATAGCTACGAATTGGTTGCTCCTTGATAAAAGCAGTTCGATGCATTTAAATTCTTTGTCCGTAAATACATAAGCATTTCCTTGAATGGACATTTCTTGTTTTAAAGGGTCTAAAGCAAAGCTATTGACCCAATTACACATTTGAACGGTCGGAACGATATCAGCTGTCTGCTCAATATTTGATGTTGAAAAACTCATTTTTATCAGCTTATTTGCGATAGAAATTTCTGCTGAATTTTTAAGAATAAATTCCTCATTTGGGATTAATGGTTGATTATTCACAAATGTACCATGCTTACTATTTAAATCCTTAATGAAATATATGTCATTTTCTAAGGAAATGGAAAAGTGTCTTCTTGAAACAAAAATATTGTGAAAGGAAATATCGGGCTGCCAATTACTGCCCCTTCGACCGACAATCATTTGCGGACGATTTATTGGAATAAAGGCACCTTTTTCAAAAGGGGAGCCACTTTCCACAATTAAATAGGCTAATGGTTTCATAAGATTCTCCTAAACATAATCATTCTAATTCTATTTTATTAGTCATTTATCATTATCATTCCATTGATTGGTTAGCTGTTCATTTACTATAGTTTATATACTGAATTACCCTTGTCCATCTCATCTTATAATGAATAAGGAGGATTGAAAAGTGAAATATAAAAAAGCAATAAAACGAACAGTGATTACTTTAATTCCTAAAAATAGACTTTCTATGGTTTTGGGACTCCATCCAGGGTAATAGAGCTAACTTTCACAAGGATTACTTGAATCTAATAAAAGAGGTGAAAATTCTGCTAGTAATAGCGTGTAGATCAACAAATTTATCATGGTTGTTTATCTACTTAGCAGAGAAGAATATGGCTGAAAATGAATCACGCATGGAGCGAAGGAAAAAAGTAAAAAAGCAACAACCAAAGTCCCAAAAAAGAGTTTGGAAAAAAATGTTATACACTACCTTTGTCATTGGTACTTTGATGTTTATTATTGGAGCAGGAGCATTCTTATGGATTATCAAAGATGCGCCGAAGTTTGATGAAACGTTGTTAAAGGCACCTTTATCATCCACGTTATATGCTAGTGATGAAAAGACGATTATTGCTGAAATTGGCACAGAAAAACGGGATGCTGTGAAGGTGGAACAGATACCGGACGTATTGAAGGATGCGGTGATTGCCACAGAGGATGCTCGTTTCTATAAGCATCATGGAATCGATGTGAAACGCACCTTAGTAGCGATTTTTAACATCATCACTTCTGGTTCCTTTGAGGGGGGCGGGGGTAGTACGATTACCCAGCAGCTTGTGAAAAATTCCTTTTTATCGATTGAACAAACACCGACAAGGAAAATCCAAGAATGGTATTTAGCACTTCAATTAGAGAGACGATTTTCCAAAGATCAAATATTAGAAATGTATTTTAATAAAAATTTATATGGCGGGGATGTATATGGCGTAGCCAAAGCGGCAGAGCGTTTCTTTGGATTAGGTCCTGATGAGCTTGACCAGCTAACACTTGAGCAGGCCGCACTATTAGCTGGGATTCCCCAAAGTCCAAACCGATACATACCAACCGAGGATGATAATTTAGAGAAAGCTGAAAAAAGAAGAAATATGGTGCTTCAATATATGAATCGGCATGGATATCTTTCAAAATCGGAAATGACGGAAGCGCAAAGCACCCCGATTGAAGAGACTCTGAATATTCAAATGCCAAAGACCAATCACTATCAAGCTTTTGTTAATACTGTTATCAAAGAGGTACAGGTAAAAACAGATACCAATATTTTTGAAGACGGCCTGGAAATCTATACAACCATTGACCCGGAAATTCAACAAATTACGGAGGATGTGCTTTCAACCAATAACTATGTCAGTTTTCCAGATCATGATAACCTGCAGTCTGCTGTTGTCATAACAGATACACAAACCGGAGCAATTAAAGCGATTGGTGGAGGTAGAAATTATCAAAACGGTGGATATAACTTTGCAACGATGATGAAACGGCAGCCGGGGTCAACAATAAAGCCGATTCTTGATTATGGACCAGCGATTGACAATCATAAATGGTCGACTGGACATCTGTTAAAGGATGAGGAATATCAGTATGCAAATGGAACTCCAATTCGAAATGCCAATCGTAAATATGCCGGAAATAGGAGCATTCGGGATCATCTAGCATGGTCGAGAAATATTCCCGCATTAAAGGCCTTTCAAGCAGTAGGGGTGGACGATGCCACTGATTTTGCCAGAAGTCTGGGATTTCCGATTACCGACGAGCAAAAAGTTAATGAAGCCAACGCCATTGGCGGCATTGACGCTGCCTCACCGGTTGTGATGGCTGGTGCATATGCTGCCTTTGGGAATGGCGGTTACTATGTTGAACCACATACGGTGACAAAAATTATCTATCAGGATGGAATCGAGCAAAATCTCGAACCTGAGAAGAATAAGGTGATGGAGGATTACACGGCCTTCCTCATTACTGATATGCTTCGTACCGCTGTCGATTCAGGTACGGGGAAGCAGGCGAATATTCCAAATCTAGACCTTGCCGGAAAAACGGGAACAACAAACTTTGATAAACAAACAGAAGCAAAATACGGCTTACCAGGCAATGCAGTAAAGGATGCTTGGTTTGTAGGCTATACTCCGCAATATACGGGAGCCGTCTGGACAGGCTATGGTAAAACAACATCAGCTCACGACTATTTAAACAGCACGAGTGAGAATTTTTCAAAGTTAATCTTTCAAGCGATTCTGTCAAAGACAGCAACGAGTTCTGAAAAGTTCAAACAACCAAAAAGTGTGGCGAAATCAGGGAATGAATACTATGTAATAGGTGGAGAAAAGCCGAAGGCGCCTAAGCCCAATGAACCAACGAATGTATCCGCCCAATATGACGAAGCTTCAGATAGTATTTTATTATCTTGGACGTATGCATCTAATGATCATTCAGACCTAACATTTGATATCTCTTATATAGCAGATGGAGGAGATACGATAATATTAACATCAACAAGTGAGCTACAGGCTGTGTTACAAAGTCCGGAAAAAGGAAAAGAATATACCTTTACTATTGTTGCTGTTTCCGAAGATACAAAAAGTAACCCAACTTCAACATCCATAACGGTTGGGGAAAAAGAGGAAGCTCCTAATAGCCCAAGTAATGTACAAGCAATTTATGATAAAAGCACAAATGTAATTGTGATTAGTTGGGCTTCCAACCAGGATGCTACTAAAAATGTCCAATATACCATTACCTATTCTGTTAATGGTCATACGCGAACGTTAGCCTCAACCTCACAATTACAGGCTATACTTAATAGCCCTCAGCCAGGGAGTAACTATGTCTTTACGATAACAGCATCAAATCAGGCAGGGAAAAGTGAACCCATACAAACTTCCGTTACAGTTGAAGAAAAGGATCATAGTGATACGAATCCTGTAGATAACAGCATACCCTCAGACAATGATCGTGAGGAAACTCCTTAGAAACAGAGTTGTCATTCTAATATTTAGAGGCACTACTTGCTGAAGCGTGAGAACTATCTCTGACTATTTCTAAATTACTGAAAAAAGGCCGAACGATACATCGTATTGTATATTCGGCTTTTTCAATTTAGAGGAATAAATGGACGTTTTGTGAAGAGGAGAATTTTTTGCATATAGTCACACTTGATGAGATAAGGGTTTGGACATGATATCTATAAAAGCGATAAGTTATGACAGTAACTATCGAAAAAATGTACACTATATGCTATTTTTTATAATTATAATAATAGAGTCTGAGGTAATTATAGTAACATAGTATTCGATATTGATATGGACCATTAGGAAATGACTCTAGTCAACATCTTGTTATTGTAACTGAACAAAATATTGAAAATGAAAAGGTGAGGTAGGTGGAAAGATCTAACGAGAACTAGATAATTTGCAAAATATCGGAAAAGCAAAAAGTTCGTAATAGAAACATTGCATCAGATGTATTAATGAAGGAGGAAAAGGTAATGAAATTTAACAAAAAAACCATCATTTCAGTGTTACTAATTATTATCATGATGGTATTTGCAGGATGTAGCTCTAACGATGGAGGGAATTCAGGTGAAGCGAATGCAAAATCACCCGATCATGTAGGTGGTGTATCACTAGAAAATCCGATAAAAGTTGACAAAGAGGCCGGTACGGTAACGGTTCTTTCTCAAGTAAATGGGAAGTATTTTACAGAGGCAACACGTCACGCTTCAGTATTCAGGGATGGATCGAATGGAGCGAAATCTGTCTTTACATCATATGGAACGCATGAAGACTTCTATAATGCACTTGTAGAAATAGGTGCTGAGCCAGGAAACAACATGACGCCTGATAATGCCTCAACAACTAAAGTTGAAGGGACACCGATTGATTTAACGGTTACTTGGAATGGCGCTGATAAGGAATATGATATTAATGAAGTAATTAATGATAGCAATGGAAACAAAATCACCTTCAAATTTGGTGGAAATCATGATCGTTCAATGGAAAAACATACTGGATGCCTAACTTGTCTTGACAGCTGCCCAGTTGGAATCATATCCAACTCTGCTTATTCCTATGGTGCAGTGGAAAATACGAAAGAAGTTGAATTTACTGGAAATCAAGAGGTGCTACCTGAAGACGGAACTTATGTCGCTACAGTCTATTCCATTGCAAAATAATATAGCTTACATTTAGTATCATTTTTTTCCTACAGAATGATTCAGGAGGTGAAGTCTTGTTAAAATTAAGACTCATTTTTTACTATACTACTGCAGGAATAGCACTAGGCTATCTGTTCTGTATGCTGCTGTTTTTTAACGTAGCATTGGAAATGATGCTAGGACTAGGATTAGTCATGTTTATTTTTACAGGCTTCGGACTAATGGTCGCTATTGCTAAGACAAGACTTGATTGGAAGTATTTATTTTTTTACCTTGAGCTGGCGGTTATTCTGATTGCTTTATTTTCAGGAAGAATACAACAGTTCTTATATATTACAAAAGAAACGCTTGGATTCACAAATCCTGTATCAGAGATACGACCGATTTTCATTATAGCTGCAATTATAATCAATTTAGTGAACTTCTATATTGTACGTACGATAGGAAAGTACCAAAAGGAATATACGAAGGAAGAAAGAAAAGCTTTAAAAGCACAACAGTTAAAACTAAGTGACTTAAGGGAAGAACAAGATGCAGAGGAAATGGCAAAAGTTAAGAAAAGAAGAAAACAGGGAAGAATCGTTGCCGTTGTTGGAATCGCTATTTTTATGATTTGCTACTTTGCCATTCCTTCTCTTAATAATGGATTAAATCATGCATTTAGTACGATATCAAAGCTAGATACAGAAATCGTCATTGAATATTTGCGCTCATACGGTAAATTAGCTATAGTCGTATCATTTACACTTATGGTTCTTCAATCTATTGCTGCACCCATTCCTGCGTTCCTCATCACCCTTTCAAATGCAGCGATATTTGGATGGTGGCAAGGAGCCATACTTTCTTGGGCGTCTGCCATGGCGGGGGCTGCACTATGCTTCTTTATCGCGAGAGTACTAGGTAGAGATGTTGTAGAAAAGCTAACGAGTAAGGGTGCAATGGAAAGTGTAGATGTTTTCTTCGAAAAATATGGAAATCGTACCATATTAGTTTGTAGATTATTACCGTTTGTTTCCTTTGATTTTGTAAGTTACGCGGCAGGTCTAACGAATATGAGATTTTGGTCATTCTTCCTAGCAACAGGGATAGGTCAATTACCTGCGACCCTCGTGTATTCATATGTTGGAGGGACACTTACAGGTGGAGCTCAGAAATTGTTTGTTGGATTATTAACATTGTTTGCTTTATCGATTCTAATAGGTGTGGCAAAGAAAGTATATAAAGATAAACAAAATGGTAAGATAAAAGAAGAAATGGTTTAATAATGAAAACAAAGGTAGTGTGATAAAAAGCATGAAAATGCTTTTATCGCACTACCTTTTCCTTTATGGCTTAAAACAATAAAAATAACGCATACTGAATACCACACAGAATGATTAAAAACGCGAGGTTATATATACTAAATTTGACTAGATATTTCTTTGCTTCAAGCGGTTTAGCCTGCACAAATAGCTTATAAGATATGACACTAGCAAGCGATGCAACAAGGGTTCCAAGACCCCCAATATTTACACCAAGCAGCAGTGACCGCCAATCGGCGGTAAAGTTCGCAAGTAGAATGGCTGCCGGAACATTGCTGACAAATTGGCTGAGAAAAATCGAACTGAAAAACACTGACGTGCTATCCTGAAGCCCAGCACTTGCAACAGTATGAACGGCTTTAAGGCTCGAAAGATTTCCGATAAAAACAAAAAAGCAGATAAACGTGATGAGCAGTAAATAATCAATTTTCAATAATAATTTCCGGTTGAGAATAATCGCAGCCATCACAGTAATCAAAAACGAATGGAGATAGCTGATGAAACCAAATATGGAAGCGATAATCACTGCTAATAGGATGCCCCATATCCATGCTTCCTTTCGATTCGCTATAATAATAGAAGGAAGCTCTATTTTTATTTCGCTTTTTGGTAGTTTACTTGTAAAAATAATCAACAAACCGATGCCAACAGCAGCGATCAGCAGGATGGTCGCAAAAAAGTCCAAAGCCTTCATACCAAAATGGGAAAAGAGAAACAGATTTTGTGGATTACCCATAGGTGTAAGGCTGCTGCCGATATTGGCCGCAATCGTCTGAAGGATAATCGTCTCGGATAAAGAAATGTCAGTTTTTTTACTAATGATAAGGGTAAGCGGAACAAATGTAAGTAAAGCCACATCGTTTGTCACGAACATAGAGCTCACAAAGCAAAGAGAGATAAGAATAGATGACACCGTTCGGCTGTTACGACTTTTATTTAAGATCGTAATCGCAAATTTATCCAGTACCTTCAGTTCTTCAAGAGCCTTTATGGCAATCATTAGGTTAAATAAACTGACCATGACATGAAGATTAATATATTCAAGCTTTGGCGTTTGCACAAAACAGCTTGCGAAGGCCAACAAAAGGGAAAGGGTGAACACTCTATCCTTTTTCAAAATGCCAAGGTTTAGATGCATTTTTTGCTTTCTTTGGATTTCAACATTTTGTTGCACTATCAATCACCAGCAATCTTAATATATAAATAAACACCAATGTTTAGATTAAATTCAAAGATAGGGATTGTCAATTGGATTATTAGTTTACTATGTAATAGGTTAGAGAAAAACAAAAACTAATATTGGGAAATTAAGGATATTGGTGAACTAATAGGATATACTAGAAATATAATTTACAAAAGGAGGAAGTTCGATGGCTGCTACGCAAGGAATATTAGAGTGGACCCTTATTTCTGAATGCCCAATTCCAAACGATGTTGATGATTTATTGGTCAATGGGGAAGAGGCCGTTGCTGCTTACAAAACAATCCGAGATAGTGCAATCTTTACGAACAAGAGATTAATTGTTAGGGATGCACAAGGTTTAACAGGTAAAAAGGTCGAGATTTATTCCCTTCCATATGCATCTATCAACATGTGGTCTACAGAAAATGCAGGAAGTTTTCTAGATTTGAATGCAGAAGTCGAGCTTTGGACTAGAGCGGGACATATTAAGATTCATTTAAAAAAAGGTGTAGATATAAGGAAATTCGATAAGCTAATTGCCAATGCCATTTTGTAATGATAACAATGAACTTGGAAAAGGGAATACAAAGCAATCCCAATGGAGTCCATACTCGACAGGGATTGCTTTTTGTATTTTTTTCAACTTTATAAAGCGATTAAGCAAATTAGTATCTCACTGTAATATTTATACCATCATAATTCTACTAGTACTAACTGATTGTTCTTTTTTGTTAATACATGATTAGAATGATAGAACATGGTACAATGATGTCCCGCTATACTTGAAATGATAACGATGGATTGGTTACATTGTACGTTATGGAAAATATTAAAGAAGGAGATGAAGCTGAATGGAACAGGAATTTATAGAAGTCGTTAATGGAAGAGAAAATAATCTGAAAAATATTCATGTACAAATCCCAAAGGGGAAAATCACGATTTTTACTGGGGTATCTGGTTCAGGAAAGTCATCGATTGTTTTTGATACCATTGCACAGGAAGCTGGACGCCAGTTAAATGAGACCTTCAGTAGCTTTGCCCGTCAATTTCTGCCGAAATATAGAAGGCCAGAAGCAGATGAAATGAATAATCTATCGACAGCAATTATCGTCGACCAAAAACGACTTGGCGGAAATGCAAGATCAACCCTTGGAACGGTGACTGACATAAATTCTTTGTTAAGACTATTATTTTCTCGTTTTGCCGAGCCACAGATAGGCTTTAGTAACGCCTATTCCTTCAATGATCCTACGGGGATGTGTCCTGATTGTGAAGGGATTGGCAGGACGATTACGTTAAATTTGGATGCAGCCTTAGATAAGGAAAAGTCCTTGAATGAAGGGGCGATTCTACTTCCCGGCTTTGGACCTGGCACCTGGCAATGGAAAGCCTACGCGGAATCAGGCTTCTTTGATAATGATAAAAAAATCAAAGATTATTCTAAAGAAGAATATGAAAAGTTGGTCTATGCCGAAGAGGAAAAAGTCACAGTCAGTTATATGAATGGGGAGATTAATACTACATATGAAGGCTTGGCTCTTAGATTTATGCGACAAAATGTCAATCGGGATAAAGATACCTCTAAAGCTGCTGAAAAGAAGCTGAAAGAATTTACGACAACGGGGACATGCCTCAGCTGCCATGGAACTCGTTACAATGAGAAGGTACTGTCCTCCAAAATCCAGGGATACTCCATCTACGACCTGACAGCGATACAGCTAAATGTGCTCATTGATGTACTTCAATCCTTTGATCTACCAAATGCTAAACCGATCTTGAATGGAATGATTGAGCGAGTCAAAAATCTTTGTGATATTGGATTAAGCTATTTAACCTTAACAAGGGAAACGCCGACCTTATCTGGCGGAGAGTCCCAAAGGGTTAAAATGGTAAAATATCTATCAAGCAACCTGACAGGATTAATGTACATATTTGATGAACCAAGCACAGGGCTTCATCCACGGGATGTCTATCGTTTAAATGAATTATTAGTTAAGCTTCGTGATAAAGGGAATACGGTACTAGTTGTGGAGCATGATCCAGATGTAATCCAGATTGCCGACCATATTATCGATGTGGGTCCGAAGGCGGGGGCTGGCGGAGGAAGAATTATGTTTAGTGGTAGCTACGAGGGACTACTATCCTCGGATACGCTCACTGCTCAGTATTTAAACAAGAAAATGGACATCAATCCCAACCCAAGACCTGTGAACGAGTTTTTGGAAAGTCAAAAGAGCAGCCTTCACAATTTAAAAAATATTAGCATGCGCGTACCTAAAGGGGTGTTTACGGTGGTAACCGGTGTAGCGGGTTCTGGTAAAAGTACCCTTGTAAATGAAGTGTTCGCAAAGGATTTTCCAGAATCGATTCGAATTGACCAAAATCAGGTACATGGTAACATCCGCTCCAACCCGGCAACCTTTTCCGGCATTATGAATTCGATTCGTAAAGCCTTTGCAGATGCAAATAATGTAGAAAGTGGGTTATTCAGCTATAACTCAAAGGGAGCCTGTGAAACCTGTGGCGGGACGGGCACCATTGAGCTTAATATGTCTTTTATGGATAAAGTCGTTATTGAATGTAGTGATTGTAAGGGCAACCGTTACAAGCAGGAGGTATTGCAATACTTATATAAGGAAAAAAGTATTGTCGATATTATGGAGATGTCTGTCGCGGATGCACTGGAATTTTTTGAAGCAAAGGACATTAAGAGACAGCTGAAAAGCATGGATACTGTGGGCCTTGGATATCTTTCCTTAGGTCAACCGCTAAACACATTATCTGGGGGAGAAAGTCAAAGACTGAAGCTCGCAAAGGAATTAAATAAAAAGGGCAATATCTATATATTAGATGAACCCACCACTGGATTGCATTTATCAGATGTCTCGAACATACTGCACATTATCGATCAATTAGTGAAAAAGGGCAATACCGTCATTGTCATTGAGCATCACCTTGACGTCATTCGAAACAGCGATTGGATCATTGATTTAGGTCCTGATGGCGGTACAGGCGGTGGAGAAATCCTATATGAAGGTCCGCCAGAAGGTCTAAAGAGTTGTGATTGTTCGGTAACTGCGAAGTATATTTAGAATGGGTACATGCTGTGTATAATTAAATCAAATAAAAACCAATACAGCGCGAGAATTTTATCAACTCTGTATTGGTTTTTTTGGGGGCTTATTTATCGACTTTACGTGAGGCCAAACCGATGATTAGGCCAATTATGATAAAAATAATATCTATTACGATTTCGAACCCTTGAAAAGCATCAATATAATTGACTATAAACCAGCTTTTGCTTCCATTAGTGAGATGGTTAATCAACCCGCCAACACCTTGGATGATAAGCAATAAACTAAGAACATTCATTATTTCTTTCAAGAAAAACACCTCATTACTTTTTTTATTCAATTTACTTCTAAATTCCGATAGAAAAAAGAGGAGAGCTTTGCTTCAACCGTTTCAATCAGCTACATTGTCCCTCCTTATTATAATGTGGTATCATCATTATAATACACTGTGCTAAAAAGATAATAACACACTGTATTAAAAAAAGGAAGTGATTATTACCTATGCCAAAAATGGTGAATCATGAGGAAAAGAAGAAGTTAATTGCTGAGGCAGCTTGGAACATTATTAAGAAAGTAGGGATTGAGAAAGCGTCAATTCGAAGAGTGGCCGTTGAAGCAGGGATGTCAGCGGGTGCGTTAAGACATTATTTTTCAACACAGGATGAAATGTTATTATTTATTATGAATTACTACCTAGAGGAAGGGAAAAGACGCTCACAAGATAAAGATTGGTCAGAAAACCCATTGCAGGCTGTTGAGGAGGTTTTATTAGAGCTTGTACCCATTGACGAAGAAAAGAAAATTGAAACGAGTGTCTGGTGGATTTTCGCGCTTCGTTCCCTTACAAGTGATACATTAAAAGAAAAAAAAGAGGAAATGACGAACGGTACGTATCAATTAGCCCATTCCATGATCGAGCTACTCGTTTTAAAAGGGATTTTATCGGATTCCGTTGATGTAGAAGTAGAAACGTATAGATTATCGGCATTGCTTGAAGGCCTGTCCATCCATGCTTTGTTAAGGTCTGATATATACTCTGCGGAAAAGGTGAAGGAAGTCATCCATTATCATTTAGCTACAATTTGTCATAATAGTCAATAGAGGTAAATCTATTAAGAAATTTGAATTAGTTGAAAGGAGGGCTGTTTATGGTTTATGTTGCACTTCTTCGGGGCATTAATGTAGGCGGAAAAAATAAAATAGATATGAAGCTGCTCAAACAAATGTTTGAACGAGTTGGAATGCAGGATGTGGTGACATACATCAATACAGGTAATATTATTTTTTTCAATAAAGAGCATTCAAAAGCCGAACTTGCCAGTATGCTGGAAGAAGCGATATGTAAGGGTTTTGGGTTAAAGATTAAAGTAGTCATTCGTAGTGTTGATGAAGTGAAAGTAATCATTCGGGCTATTCCTGAGACATGGAAAAATGACAAAGAAATGTCAAGTGATGTCATGTTTCTTTGGGATGAAATTGATGATGAAACGGTACTGGAGAGTTTGGTCATTAAACAAGAGATTGATACGGTAACATATGTCCCCGGTGCCATCCTATGGTCGGTCGACAAGAAGAATGTGACTAGAAGTGGAAAGTCAAAAATTATTGGATCGAAGATATATAAGCAAGTTACAGTTAGAAATGTCAATACCGCTCGTAAGATATATGAAATGATGCAAGCGCAAAACCGTTAGTGTTCTCGAACATTTATTAACTTCATTCAGCAAATCAAATGCTTTTTGTACCAAAAGCTTGCGACAGGTACAGAAGTGCTCCACTTCTACAAGCGGGGGATGAAGGCAAATAGTCCTTCGATTCAGTGGGGGTTCAAACCCCGACTGAATGAAGTTAAGCCTCCGGCGGATGTCACGGAATTTTTTAAAGGTAGTTTACCCAAGCGAGCTCAGGTAATCCGGACGCAAATTCGACGGGCGAATTTGATACGGAACCTAAAACCTGCTGCTGATATTCAAAGAATGGAGTTTTTTTTCTACATCATTTTACTTCCTTCCTTCTAATCCTCCTTCCTGCTAAAGCTTAATAGTTTTGCCACCAAAGTTTGACAAACCTCATCGTGTTGATTAATTGTCTCGCACTCTACAAATACAATCGCTTGGTTTGGCTTTGATTTCGAAGTTTTCATTTCTTTAATCTTGCTTTTAACATATAAAATATCATTTGGTCGTGTTGGCTGTGGCCAGTTAATCTCTACCCCTGCTCCAATAACTCCATGTGCAAAGGGCAAGCTTTCCGTCAACAGTCTCATTGTAATCGCTGCCGTATGCCAACCGCTCGCAGCTAAACCTTTGAAAAAAGTATCTTCTGCTAGATCCTCATCACAGTGGAAAACCTGAGGATCAAACTCACGAGCAAAGCTTTTAATCTTGTCCGCACTTAAATGGTATTTTTCACTAATAAAAGTATCACCTACATGTAAATCTTCTAGATAAAGCGCCATTCATAAATCCTCCCTTATTCCTATGTATCACATAATATTGATCACTATTTATACTTTCGTGCATATGTATGCAAAATCCTATTCGTAAACTTATAAACTGTCAAGAAATTCATTAACTAGAGTTGACTGTTACCTAAGGGTTCAGTCTATGATGATCATGAGGTGATAAATATGCTTATAAACGAGGTTTGTAAAAAATGCTCCTTAACGAAAAAGGCCATATACTATTATGAAAAACATGGCCTTCTTCAACCTAAAGTTGAAGAAAACGGCTATCGAAACTATACTGATCAAGATATTGCCATATTAAAGGAAATATTTGTTCTAAGAAGCTTGGGATTAACGATTTCTGACATCAAAAAAGTTCTTGCCAGCAGTAACAAAGCAGCAGCACTGTTACAGTACAAATATTTAATGGATGTAAAGCAACAAAGAATACAAGAACAGCAAAAATGCTTAGAGCAGTTAATTCAAAACTACAGTGTGGATAAGGCAAAAGAATATATTGAAAAGAACCTTAACCTTACTTTAACCATAAAAGAAAAATTAGTTCGGTCTTTTCCTGGAGTATACGGTTTGTACTTGGCCATTCATTTCGGTCCATTTCTTAATGAAAAAATTGATAGTCCGGAGAAGGAAAAGGCCTATGCAAACATGATTCATTTTCTGGACCATGTTTGCATAATCAGAGAATTGGAAGAATCTTTAGAAGGTATCATGCCCTTAATGGAGCAGGAGGATATCGAAAATATGAATACTGCTCTGCTAAGCGCAGTCGAGGATTTAGATAGCTATCTGGCTATAAATCAACAGAAGATTGAAACATATATTCAATTTCGTGGTTCAACAGAATTTAAGTCAACACCAGTATATCGATTACAACAATTGTTACAAGAGCTTCAAGAAAGCAGTGGTTACTATGAAAATTTTATTAATAACTTAAAAATATTAAGCCGTTCCTATTTTGAGTATATGGAAAAACTGGAAAAGATGAATAAAAGCTTTCTTGAAAGATATCCACAAACATCTCTATGGTAAAATACAAAAGGAAGCACGAGGGCCTTTTATGTTTGATGACTATTGACATGCCCCCAAGACTAGAGTCGCAAGCCTTAACTCCTTACTGCATGTAAGAAACCTATTAATGAAATGAATCACTTCAAGAAACAAACAAATGAATATCTATTTTTAAAAAAATAAGATAAAATTGAAAATTATAAAATTATACATTTCAAGGAGTGATTCTTTTGAAGGCGCAGGTTATTCGTTCGTTCGGGGAGGCAGCTGTTTTTGAATTAGCTGAACTTTCTATGCCAGAAGTAAAACCGATGCATGTCCTGATTCAGGTTAAAGCGACAAGCTTGAATCCAATAGATACCAAAATACGCAGCGGTGTTTTTGCTAAATTTGCCCCTGAATTTCCGGCTGTTTTACACGGTGATGTAGCAGGGATTGTGACGGAAGTAGGCGCAGGAGTAACCGAATTTAAGGTCGGGGATGAGGTTTATGGCTTTGCCGGCGGTGTAAAAGGCACGAGTGGTGCTTTAGGCCAATTCATGCTTGCCGATGCTAGATTGCTAGCTCGCAAACCAAAAAACCTAACATTTACAGAAGCAGCTGCCATGCCTGTTATATCGCTCACAGCCTGGGAAGCTCTAGTGAAACGGGCCAACCTTCAAGCAGGAGATGAGATACTCATTCACGGCGGAACAGGCGGCGTTGGGCATATGGCCATTCAACTGGCAAAATGGCTCGGTGCAAAGGTTTATACTACCGTATCTACAACAGAAAAAGCTCAGATTGCGAAGGAGCTTGGTGCCGATGTTGTTATTAATTATAAAGAAACACCCGTACAAGATTATGTGAATAGGTATACAGATGGAAAAGGATTTAAGTATATCTTTGATACAGTGGACCGTGAAAATTTAGAGAATTCAATAGAAGCAGCCTCATTATATGGGAAGATTGTGGCCATTGCGGTCAGTCAGAATTATAATCTGACTCCATTTCTCTTAAAAGCTTTAGATTTCCATGTCGTTTTCATCGAGCTGCCGATTCTACATGAAGAATATCGCCACATCAATGGAGACATCTTAAAGAAGTTGACTCCATTGATTGAAGAAGGAAGGCTAAAGCCCTTAATTGATGAAAGAGTATTTTCCTTTGATGAGGTTTCCGAGGCACATGACTATTATGAAGCGAAAAAAGCAGTTGGCAAGATTGTCTTAGTTAATCATTGGTAGAGTTGATGGGAAATCCTATTTATTATGGGTTTCCCATTCTCTATAAACACTCATTATTTGAAAAGGAATTTAAAGGAATTTATTAGTAAAGCAGTATATTTCAGTGATTTTCAATCCAGTAGATATATCGGTCAAAAATTGGACGGTATAAAGATAGGAGGAATCAAAATGGAAGTGTTTGAACAATTTTTAGCAAGTATCGATCATCCTGACCACCGTGAACGAACAAAAGAAATTTTAACGTGGGTGGCAGATACATTTCCAAGCCTGGAGCCGCAAATGAAGTGGAATACCCCCATGTTTACTGACCATGGCACCTTTATTATCGGCTTTTCGACATCGAAGCAGCATATGAGTGTATCGCCTGAGGATGCAGGCATTGCACAATTTACCGATGAAATTGCCCAAGCAGGCTATAGCGCTACTAAAGGTTTGTTTCGAATTCCGTGGAAAAAGCCAGTCGATTACGATTTGCTCGAGAAGATGATCGAATTTAATATCAAGGATAAAGAGGATTATACTAAATTATGGCGGGAATAGAAGGGAGCTGAAGTTAGCTAAAAATACGAAACAGGTTCTAACAGCCAAAGTAAAATTTGCTTAACCCTTGTCAGAACATAGCCTTTGTTCTGACAGGCGGATGGTTTTTTTCCTCATCCTTGTCAGAAGACAACCCTTGTTCTGACAGGCGGATGGTTTTTTTCCTCATCCTTGTCAGAAGACAACCCTTGTTCTGACAGCCAGCTGACTTTTTTCCATTCTTCATTCTATCCCATCAGTAATATACGCTTAAAGAAAAACAAATGGACAAAAAGGGAGTTTTTTAACAAGAAACAACAAAAAATAATATACCTGAACACATTTTTGAAAGGATTTGATTATTGATGTACACGTTAGATCAATTCATCGCTATTTATGGGAAAAGGTTCGAAAACTATTTTGACCACTTGATTGGGACAACTGTGGAAAATATCGAAGAACCCTACATAGATCGGAATTATGTAGCCGGTGATATTGAAATGGACGATGGAACCATTTTAACTACCCATTATCGAATCGCAAACCCAACTGAAATAGCCATGAATCAAGAAATCCCCGCTGACGATGATTTGTCGTTTGATGATTACTACTTAGGGACCGTTATCCATCAAACAGTTAATAGAATTGAAGCCAGAGCGGATTATGAACGACAGGAAGCATATCTTTATTTTTATATTTCTAAATTTATGTCATTTGAAGTCCCCATCGGCTTTAATTCAGAAATGGGGGAACTATACGGTTACGCTAAAGAGCTATTGCCGAAGGATTGGGAACGGATGATGATCCAATAGCGCTGCCATTCCGTTGTTTATTAAAAATATATGGTTTGAATTCCCAAATAAAAGTGTTATAATTATACCTATAAGGGTATTTTTATACCATTATATTTAATGAACCATTCTAGGGAGGAAAAGAAAAAATGAATGCTACTGATTTATTAATCACATTAACGTCGCATGAAAATGATGCCAATAATGTAACCATTGCCTTTACAATGGGGGCTAAGGCGTTAGAAAAGGGTCATAGTGTTGAAATATTATTATTATCACATGCCGTACATTTAGCGGAAAAAGGGTACGCAGATAAAATTGATATTGGTGCACCGTTTAAGCCGATTAAGGACATCCTGCCAACATTTTTAGAAAAGGGTGGTAAGTTAAAAGTATGCTCTTCCTGTATGGAGCATAATGGGGTCTCAAAGGACAATATTCTAGATGCAGCCGAAGTCGTTACAGCCGATTATGTGGTTGATGCCATCATGAATTCGAAGAAAAGCCTGCAGTTAAACTAAACAAAGCATCTTCATGCCGGACCATTTTTTCCTATTAGAGGGGTTAGACATTTCGATCATCAATAAGATAGGAAATGTCTTTGTTTCGGAGAATAATCCAGCATCCAAATGAATAGGACATCAATCCCTCTTTTCCTCTTACAAAACACTTCCCTTCACCATCTCTTCCCATATTAATCCACCTGCATCTGCCGTACTAAGACTAGATTAACTCTTCCATCTATATCGCCTAGCATGCTTATGATAGGCTAATACCCTCCATCAAGCAGGGAATACGTTTGATTCATCATCATATGGTATCATAATCAAAGTGATATACGTGATTCATAGATATAATAAGACAAGGAGTGTTACGTTTTGCCGCAGCACGATTTTACAAAGGGCTCTGTTCGAAGGCAAATGATTTCTTTCGCAGGACCGATCATGCTTACCAATCTTCTCCAGGTATCCTACCAATTTATTGATAGTCTGTGGGTCGGGAATTTGTTAGGAGGAAATGCACTTGGAGCGATAACCATTTCCTCTACGATTGTGGTCACGCTTCTGGCCTTTATCCTTGGGATAAACAATGCAACATTAACGATATTATCGCAGCAAAAAGGAATGAACGATAAGAGCGGGCTAAAGAAGTACATCAATGCTTTTGTTGTCCTGTTAGCTACACTCTCCATTCTGGTCGGACTACTTGGCTTTATTTTTTCTGAACAGCTGTTACAACTGCTTCATACGCCAAATGAAATGCTACATGAAGCAAACCTGTATCTCCGCATCAACTTCCTGGGTATTCTCTTTATCATGGGCTATAATTTTATCGGAACGGTCCTTAGGGCTTTAGGTGACAGTCAAACACCATTAAAGTTTGTGTTTGTTGCGGTTGTATTGAATGGTGTTTTGGACCCATTGTTCATCGAAGTGTTTCAATGGGGAATCCAAGGTGCTGCGTATGCGACCGTATTGGCGCAGGGGTTTTCATTCCTACTAGCATTGATTTACACCTTTCACCGGAGACTGGTGCCATTTTCCATTCCTACGCTACCGAGCAGGGAGGAGGTATGGCTGATCCTAAAATTAGGCATCCCGGCCGGACTGCAAATGATGGTCATCTATGCTGGTATCACAGCCATTCTTACAGTCGTCAATTCGTTTGATGGAGCAGTTGTGGCAGGCTTCGGCGCTTCACAAAGAATTGACAGTTTAATTACCATTCCAGCCATGGCATTAGGAACGGCTGTAAACAGCATGGCAGGACAGAACATTGGGGCCAATCGATGGGACCGTGTCCGCCAAATTGCCCTATATGGCGCGGTGTATAATGTGATCATTATGCTAGTGATTGCTTCCGTAGTTTACTTATTTGCAGAAGCCCTTACAGCTTTATTTGTAAAAGAAACCGATACAGTAAGGTTCGGTACGGATTATTTAAAAATCATTGCTTTCTTCTATCCCTTTATCGGGCTCAATTTCATTCTCAATGGAATTGTTAGGGCGGCAGGAGCCATGTACCAGGTGTTAATCCTGAACATCCTGTCCTTTTGGCTGCTTCGTTATCCTCTAACCTTTTTTTGCTCACATTTAATAGGTCAGAATGGGATTGCTCTTGGCATGGGAATTAGTTTCATTTTTAGCAGCATTTTTGCATTTTCTTATTTTAAGTGGGGAGGATGGAGGAAAAAGCCATTGTTTGCAGCATGATTCTAGTCAAAAAAATGAAATTTCAACAGTTCCTGAAAACGACCACCTCAAAAATTATTCAACAAAAATGAATTGACAGAATATATATAATTGTTTTAACTATTTTTATATGCTACAATAATGTTGGTAGAATTACAATTTTATATTCGTTTTATAAAGGTACTACGTAATGTAGTTTAATAGGGAAGATCGGTGTAATTCCGACGCTGTCCCCGCAACTGTAATGCTGACGATGATTCATGACCACTGTGCTCTTGCTCGGGAAGGGAATCGTAGAATGAAGCGAAGCCAGGAGACCTGCCTGCATAAAACCAATCAAACATTTTCTCGGGGACTAGGAAGTGGAGACGTTCGTTTTTTTCCATTTCCCAACGTTTCCATCTAAGGCTGCCTACTACCTATGAGGCAGCCTTTTTATATGAAGAAGGGAGGGGATATTTATGGTTAAAATGGGGTTCTTTTTCAGCGATGGTTTATTTATCATTACAGCTCCAACAGTCGAAACATGTGTGGAGATTGCTAGAGAAAAAGGCGAATTTACAGGCTGGTATAAATTATAAGGCAACATCATCGTTACACTTTTTAATCATTTTTCATGAATCCCTGTGGTGTCACTCTGCAGGGATTATTCTTGCTTGTTTAAGGAATGCCAGTTTACGCAAGCACTTTTGTTATCAATCCTATAAATCAATTTGTATTTTTTGTAAAAACCATCTCTCCGATTGTATAAATTTTACAAAAACAAACAAGATATAAGGGTAACGAATATCGAGGGGGTTTTATTATTTGGCAGAGAACAAAGATAGGAATGAACAGGAAGTAAAGCGTGAGACGTTGACCACACGTCAGGGGCATCCAGTATCTGATAATCAAAATATTCGGACCATCGGTGACCGAGGTCCAGCAACACTAGAGAATTACCATTTCATTGAAAAAATATCCCATTTTGACCGTGAAGAAATTCCGGAGCGTGTTGTACATGCACGAGGAACAGGAGCCTTCGGATATTTTGAAACCTATGGAAAAGTGGGCAATGAACCGGTAGAAAAATATACTCGGGCAAAGGTATTTTCAGGGGCTGGGAAACGGACTCCTCTAATGGTGCGATTCTCTACTGTTGCTGGAGCAAAGGACTCACCAGAAACGGCACGAGATCCGCGCGGCTTTGCGGTGAAAATGTATACGGAAGATGGAAACTGGGATTTGGTTGGGAACAACCTGAAGATTTTCTTTATCCGCGATGCGATGAAGTTTCCAGATATGATTCACGCTTTTAAAGCCGACCCGGCTTCGAATGTTTCCCATCCACAGAGGATGTTTGATTTTGTATCCCGAACACCTGAAGCAACACATATGATTACTTTTCTTTTTTCACCATGGGGAATTCCCGCCACCTACCGCCATATGCAGGGCTCAGGAGTCAATACCTATAAATGGGTGAATGCCAAGGGCGAGGCAGTGCTGGTGAAATACCACTGGGAGCCGAAACAAGGCATTCGTAATTTAACCCAGGAAGAGGCGGACAGGATTCAAGCAAAGAACGTTGGTCATGCGACACAGGATTTATATGAAGCGATTGAGTGCGGGGATTATCCGGAATGGGAGCTTTTTGTTCAGATTATGGAGGATGATTATCATCCGGAGCTCGATTTTGATCCGCTTGATGACACAAAGCTTTGGCCAGAGGAAAAATTCCCTTGGCTGCCAGTAGGACGAATGGTGCTCGACCGCAATCCAGCTGATTTCCACGCAGAAATTGAGCAGGCTGCCTTCGGGACAGGTGTGCTTGTTGATGGTATGGATTTTTCAGATGATAAAATGCTTCAGGGTCGAACCTTTTCATACTCCGATACACAGCGCTATCGCATCGGTGCAAACTATTTACAGCTTCCTGTCAATGCACCGAAAACGGAAGTCCGCACAAATCAGCGACGCGGCCAAATGGATATTCGTGACCCGAAAGAGTCTGGGGAAGATCCACATATTAATTATGAACCATCCATGCTTGGCGGCCTTCAGGAGGCGAACACAGAAGGGCGGGCGCCGCATCAACCAATGTATAATGCGGCGGCAATGAGCGCACCGATTGATCGCCCGAACAACTACGGACAGGCTGGTCACACTTATCGCAGCTTCGAGGACTGGGAGCGCAATGAATTGATTAAGAATCTTTCCGATGCCCTAGCAATCTGTGATAAACGAATTCAAGATGCCATGATTGAACACTTTACACAAGCAGATGAAGATTATGGTCGTCGTGTCAAAGAAGGTATTGAAAAGAAAATGAAAGAGCTACAAGGGATGGAGCAGGAAAACAAGGTACCAGGTCGCGAATCAGGTCAATCGAAATACGGCCAAGGTTCCATTGCAGCGAACGAAGCCACAAAGGATGCAGTTAAGAAAAGCCATGAAGCTGATCCCTATTAACGAAAAACTCGTCATAATTTTTGACGAGTTTTTTCTATGTTTTTATTAAGGAAAGGTTTTGTGCATTTGAACTCGAATATCATATGATAATCGTATCAAAATACAACGGAAAGGAAGCTTTGGATGAAACAGCTATGGTATGGCGGTAAGATTTATACAATGGAAAGGGAGTATGAAGTCGTTGAAGCGGTGCTTCTAGAAAAGGATAAAATTATTGCTGTCGGGACGTTTGACGAGCTTCACTTACAAGCAGATGAACTGATTAACCTAGAAGGTGCAGCCATGTATCCAGGCTTCGTGGACAGTCACCTTCACATGATTTTTCAAGGGGAAAAGCTGCTTCGCCTTGACTTGAGAAAGGCCAAATCGGCTGAAGAACTGCTTAAGCTCGTTAAAGCAGCGGCAGAAACAGCTCCTACAAATGCTTGGCTTTTTGGTGAAGGATGGAATGAAAATCTTTTCTCTGATCAAAGAATTCCAACGGTAGAAGAGCTTGATGCGATAAGAGAAGAGCCGATACTTTTAACAAGAGTTTGCCACCACGTGATCTTAGGGAATACAGCCGCGCTAAATGCTGGCGGGATTTATGAAGATAGCCATGCACCGGCAGGCGGAAAAATCGGAAGAGATAGAGAAGGGAATTTAAACGGTCTTTTATATGACCAAGCGATGACAGCCGTAACTGAGGCAGTTCCAAAGAAAGGGGAAGCCTATATTGATTCATTAACAGAGGCCTTACATATTGCGATTGATGATATGCTTGCGAAAGGATTAACAGGCGGACATACAGAGGACATGAACTACTTTGGGGAATATACAATTCCATTAACGGCCTTTTATCGTGTAGTGGGTGAAAAACAACATTTTAGAGTGTCATTGCTGCGCCATCATGCTGTTTTCGAGGAAATGCAGGAAGCGAATCCTGCCTATGTCGATGGCTTTATTGAACCTGGTGCAATGAAAATCTTTGTTGATGGTGCTTTAGGTGGTTCGACTGCTGCTCTATCAAGGCCATATGATGATCAACCAAACAACAGCGGTCTGCTTATTCATACAGAGGAAGAAGTGGAGAACCTAGTGAAAATAGCACGGAAGCATCATGAAGCTGTAGCGGTTCATATCATTGGTGATGCAGGAGCAGAACAAATCCTAAATGTGATTGAAAAAAATCCGCCAACTAAGGGCAAAAGAGATCGTCTGATTCATTGCTGTGTGTTAAGGCAGGATTTAGTAGAACGTATAGAAAAACTACCGGTTGTATTAGATATTCAACCAGCCTTTGTTCCGTCGGATTTCCCATGGGTCATCCAACGTCTTGGTAGCAAGCGGCTCGACTGGGCTTATTCGTGGAAAAAATTGTTGGACCGGGGAATTATGTGTGCAGCAGGAACGGATGCTCCTATAGAAGACATCGACCCCTTAGCCACTATTTATGCTGCTGTAGAACGTAAGAAACCCAATCAAGACCATAATGGATACTTACCAGGTGAAAAACTCTCCCGTTTCGAGGCCATCCAGCTTTATACACTTGGAAGTGCCCAAGCTATTCATAAAGAGCATGAGCGGGGACTGATTAAACCAGGCTATGAGGCTGATTTCTCTATTTTTGATCGTGATTTATTCGAAGGTTCCTCAGAAGCTATTCTAGAAGCAAAAGTGTTGAAAACCGTTGTGGCAGGACGAATCGTCTATGATCGTTCCAAGCCAGTTGGGTGAAAATAGGTTCTCCAAACTAAGTATTATCACTAATGACGAAACAAAAAGTACAAGCTAATGGCTGCCTCATTAGAATAAAGGCAGCCTAAAAGTATATAATAGACTTATTTTTAGCCCCTATTTTTTTGTAGAGCTTTTTTATCCTTAATATACTGATAGATCTTGACTGCTAGATGAATATTAAATAATGGTTGACTATCATTTAAATCCGTTACTAGAATTTCCTCCATCCGTTTTAAACGATAGTTTAAGGTATTCGTGTGAATATGTAAGAAATCAGCGGTTTTTTTGATGTTCTTGTTTTGCTCTAAATAAGCAACCAGTGTACTCAATAATTCTCCTTTTCGAGATTTTTCATATTCAATAAGGGGACCTAATACCTCCATTATAAAATCGATTAATTCCTCCTGTGAATTTTGCAAAATAAATCTTTGAACTCCAAGATCTGTATAGCTTAGAACTCTTTGATCAAACTCATAATTTTTGAGAAAAGTTATGCACTTTGTCGCTTCTACAAATGACTCATGGACAAAGGTAAGCCCCTGCTTCATTCTTCCAATCCCAATCGAGACAACTATCTCGCTATATTTACTTCTACTTTTCTGCTGTAATTTGGTAGCAAGCTCCTTTATTTCTGCATTCATATTGGATGAAGAAACTTTGGAAGACCAGGATAGAAGAGCTGTAATTTGGTTTTCATCCCTTACTGTTGTAACCTGGAGGTTTTTTTCGAGTAGTATCATATTTGCCATATGGAGTAAATTCTTGATCATGTGATCATCAAGGAACTTTTGCTCGTTTCCTTTGTCTTCAAAATGAATAATAAGGGAGACGTAGTTCCAGTTAGGGTCAAAATGTAAATGTTTTGCTTTCTGAATCAGTACTTCATCCATTTGACCTGAGAAGAGCTTTGTTACGAATTCTCCTCTTAATCGCTGCTGTGTTTCCAAAACTGCTTCCTCTTTTACCAGTTCAAGTGAAATAACGGTACAAGCATGTTCAAGAGCGGAGATATCTACCTTGCTCATTTTTTGCCTAGAGAGAATAACGAGCCCGCCTAAGGCTTTTTGCTTAGAGCCAAGCGGCAATACAACTAATTGGAATGGATCATCCTTTAAGGTTATTTCCGTAACGGTATGTGAGTTTTCTAATGATGGAATCATTTGTTTTGCGTATTTTTTCATATATTCGACTATTTCAATTGAAATCGAAGAATGGCAGGCAGAAGCCTTAAGCTCTCCTATTTCATCAAAAAGAAGCATTTGCTGTCCCATTTTTTTATGTATAAAATTCAGAATGGATTGAATTCCTTCGCCGTTTACGACAAGATTTGCCAAGTTCCTATGTATTTCGATTGAATGGGAAAGCTTTTGGACCATTTTTTCCTTTTCAAAATATAGACTCGATTTTTCCACCGCAATCGCGGCCTGGTGGCCAATGGCTTCCAATAGATTAATATCCTCCTGCTTAAACTGTAGGGAATGCTCGAAGGAGTCCAATGTAATCACGCCAATACATTTTCCATTTTGTAAAATAGGTGAAGAGATGACAGAGGTAAAGTGAAAACTACTTGGAATAGAACGTTCCAATAAATCTCTGTTATCGGGTGTTAATGTGGTCAGTGCTTGTTTCACTTCTTCTTCATTCCGAAAAAAGAGACAATGTCTTTCCGAAAAGGCCATCCCTGTCATAGATTCACCGCTAACTAACTTAATTTGCCGAAAAATATGTGGATAAAATAATCCTTGTGCTGATTTTGCAATGAGTCGGTCCTGGCTTTCGTCAAATACCCATATCGAACCTCCTCCTGCAGCTTCAACAACAGAAATCGCTTCATTAATGATCGAATCGAAAATAGTATCAATATCTAATTTCGAATTAATGACGTTAGACATATGGATTAAGGACTCCAATTGCCGACGAGTTAATGTATCCTGCATCTTTCCACATCCTTTCTCTATGCAATCCATTCAATTACAATTAAATCCCCTTTGCGTTTTTGTGTAAAAAGCACAAAAAAATTGTCAGAATATTCATTTAATTACATATGGTTTAGAAATAAATGTTGCTGTATTCTAATTATAAGAAAATTTTGAATATATTGGAAGGGAGCTATGCAAAGAAAACATAGTGGAAATATCACGATTGTTGCAAGATATAGGGTTATGATGAGGGATTTTGTTGAAAGGAATTTTTTTATGAAGTAAACAAGGAGTCTATTCAGAAGGGTGTTGGAAATTCATGAATTTCGATTTAACGAAAGAACAAGAAATGATACGCAAGTTAATCAGGGATTTTTCTAATGAAGAGGTTGCTCCTGGAGCGGATGAACGCGATCAAACAGGAGAATTCCCAACCGAAATCTTCTCAAAATTATCTGAGTTAGGAATCATGGGTCTTCCTTTCTCCGAAGAATACGGTGGAGCTGATGCTGATACAATCAGCTTTGCTATTGTCGTTGAAGAACTTAGCCGTGTTTGTGCATCCACAGGTATTACATATTCAGCCCATATTTCATTAGGGGGCGCACCGCTTCATTTATTTGGTACTCATGAGCAAAAAGAGACATACTTAACACCGATTTGTACTGGAGAGTCCTTCGGAGCATTTGGGTTGACTGAGCAGAATGCAGGCTCAGATGCCAGCGGTACCCAAACAACGGCCGTAGAGGATGGTGACGAATGGGTTATTAACGGCTCGAAATGCTTTATTACGAATGCTAGCTTTGCAAAGCACCTTGCCGTAACAGCGGTAACAGACCGCTCAAAAGGAATCAATGGAATCAGCGCCTTTATTGTTCCTACAGATGCTCCAGGATTTACAGTCATAAACAACTACGAAAAAATGGGGCTGCATGCTTCTAATACTACAGAGCTTATTTTAGAGAATGTCAGAGTTCCGAAAGAAAATCTGCTAGGAACAGAAGGGAATGGCTACAAGCAATTTTTAGCTACGCTTGATGGCGGCAGAATTGGAATTGGGGCCATGGCTGTAGGTATTGCACAAGGAGCTTATGAAAAAGCGCTTCAATATGCAAAGGAAAGAAAACAGTTTGGCAAGAGCTTATCGAACTTCCAGGCCATCCAATTTAAATTAGCTGATATGGCTATGAATATCGAATTAGCCCGGAATATGGTATACAAAGCAGCCTGGTTAAAGGATCAAGGAAGAGCCTTTAAAACGGAAGCAGCCTTTGCGAAATTATTTGCTTCAGAAATCTGCATGCGTGCATGTGATCAAGCCGTTCAAATTCACGGCGGATACGGTTATATGAAGGAATACCAAGTAGAGCGATTCTTCCGTGATGCAAAGCTGTTGGAAATTGGAGAAGGAACATCAGAGGTTCAACGAATGGTCATTGCTAAGCAAATTGGTTGTTAAACATTAATATACAATTGAAATTAAAAGGTTAAAGGAGCGAATACATGGATATTAGTGGAATTTTACAAGTAGTTTCAAATAGCAAGCTTATTTTTCCGGAAGAAGAAAAAGTGCGTTCAACCTCCATTGGAAGCAGCGAGGCCTTTCAAGAACTACTGAAGCTTTCCCAAGAAGATCCTGCTACCTTTTGGGATCGTGCTGCCCGTGAACTAGTTTGGTATGAGCCATGGAAGGAAACGATTAGTGGACAGCTCCCAGATTTTCGTTTCTTTTCCGGCGGCATTAGTAACCCGAGTGTCAATTTGCTTGATCGACATGTTGAAAATGGGGCAGGAAACCGAACCGCTCTCATATGGGAGGGTGAAAACGGGGACAGCAAATTCTACACCTATCAGATGCTTCTTGCAGAAGTAAGCCGTTTTGCGAATGTTCTTAGATCCTTTGGTGTGAAGAAAGGTGATTGTGTCGCTATTTACCTTCCCAATCTGGCCGAAGCCTTTATTGCCGTACTAGCTTGTTTCCGAATTGGTGCTGTCTATAATACGATTTTCTCGGGCTATTCCGAAAAATCATTGACAGACCGACTCATCAATTTCGAGCCAAAGGTCCTGGTCACTGCGGATGCAACAGAACGCAGAGGAAAAGTGATTCATTTAAAAGAAAAGGTCGATGTGGTTGTTCCGTCGATTCCTTCTATTGAAGCGGTCATTGTTGTAGACCGATTAAGTACAGAGGTTCAGATGAAGGAGGGCCGGGATTACTGGTGGCATGAAGAGACCAGCGCGGCAAGTATCGTATGTGAGCCTGAGCGAATGGAAGCCAATGAAAGCGGCATTGTGTTCTATACAAGTGGAACGACTGGCAAACCAAAGGGTGTTGTTCATTCCGGGATGGCGTTTGTCACGCAAAATTACACCTATGCTAAGTATCATATGGATCACCATCAGGACGATGTTTTCTGGTGTACTGCTGATATCGGATGGTTAACGATGCATATTTGGGGCATAACCGGTGCCTTAGCAAATGGTGTTACAACGGTTGTCTTTGAAGGCGCAGTTGATTACCCAACAAAGGATCGCTTCTATCAAATCATTGAAAAATACAGAGTGAATAAACTGTTTACAGCCCCAACCGCTTTAAGAATGTTAAAAAGTATGGGAGAAAAGACATTAGAGAAATTTGATATATCCTGCCTCGATGTCATTTCCCTTGTTGGTGAACCTTTCGATCCTGAAACCTGGCACTGGACATACGAAGTACTTGGAAAAAAGAAAATATATATCAATAATACTTGGGGACAAACCGAAACCGCTGGATCACCGATTGCTGGAGCCGCTTGGCTAACCCCTATGAAACCAGGTTCCTCAGGTACTCCGTTTTTAGGTGCAGTTATGGATATAGTGGATGAAGAAGGTCATTCCGTTAAACCAGGTAGGTTAGGAAATCTTGTGATTAGAAAACCATTTCCTATGCTTTGCCGGACACTTTGGAAAGAACCCGAACGATACTACGCATCCTACTTTAGCCAAGTGGATGGTTGCTATTATGCCAGTGACCTGGCTTTACTAGATGAAGATGGTTATTTATGGGTGGTCGGCCGGTCGGATGATGCCTTTAATGTGGCTGGACACCGTTTAAGCACCATGGAGATGGAAAGCGCTGCACTAGAAATTGAGGGCGTTTCTGAAACAGCCATCATAGGAATTCCTGACGAAATTAAAGGAGAGGTTCCCCTAGTATTTGTTCGACTCGCTGATGGCTATGAAGAAACAGAAGAGATAAAACAGCGAATCAGTAATCAGATTATTCAGCAAATAGGTAAAATTGCCGCTCCAAAATCGGTTATTGTAACTGATATGCTGCCGAAAACAGTTAGTGGAAAAATCATGCGTCGTTTGCTAAAAGAAATTGTTGTTTCTGGAAAGGTACAAGGCGACATTACAGGATTAGAAGATCCGACTACAGTTGTACAAATTCAAAAAATACTCGCTGAAAAAGCATCTGTAAATCGTTAGAACTAGTAGATCCAGTCATTTGTCAGAAGATGTAGGCAAATGACTGGTTCCAGAAAAGGAATAATCAGAAGGAATTGAATAGGATGTTACATAACGACTCAAAGGCAGGAAAGATTGAATCAATCTAATAACTTGTGAAAGGGTGAAAAGGCGTGTTCAAAAAAGTATTAATTGCTAATCGTGGGGAAATTGCTGTTCGTGTCATTCGTACATGCAAGGCCTTAGGGATATCTACCATTGGAGTATACTCAGAAGCTGATGTGGATGCTCCACATGTAAAACTGGCAGATGAGGTCCATTTAATCGGAGGTCCACGCGTAGCAGAAAGCTATTTGAATATCGATAAAATACTAGAGGTTGCAAAGTTAACCAATGCGGAAGCCATTCACCCGGGATATGGCTTGCTTTCTGAGAATGCCGAATTTGCTCGCCGTTGTACGGAAGCAGGTCTTGTCTTTATCGGTCCTTCTCCAGAGGTGATGTCGAAAATGGGAAGTAAAATCGAATCACGTAAGGTGATGGAGGAAGCAGGCGTACCTGTTGTTCCAGGTATTACCTACCCGCTCGCAGATGTAGAAGAAGCGGTAGAAGTGGCGGATCGCATCGGTTATCCAGTTATGCTGAAAGCCTCCGCTGGGGGTGGTGGTATTGGCATGCAGGTCGCCCAAAACGGGGATGAAATCCGTAAAGCATTCGCAGGGAACCAAAAGCGGGCTACAGACTTCTTTGGCGATGGAGCGATGTATATAGAGAAATTTGTTGCTAATCCAAGGCATATTGAGATTCAAATTCTAGCAGATAGTCAGGGAAATACCGTTTACCTTTGGGAGCGTGAATGTTCTATCCAGCGTCGTCATCAAAAGGTCGTCGAGGAAGCTCCTTCCTCTTTTATTACCGAGCAAACTAGAGCCAGGATGGGAGAGGCCGCAGTAAAGGCTGCAAAATCTATAGGTTATCAAAATGCGGGAACCATCGAGTTTTTAGTCGATGAAGAGCAAAATTTCTATTTTCTTGAAATGAATACCCGCTTGCAGGTGGAGCATCCGGTTACAGAAGAAATAACAGGTTTGGACTTAGTCGAACAGCAATTGCATATTGCTGCGGGTGAAGCGCTGACCTTTTCTCAAGAGAAGATAAAACGTGAGGGCCATGCCATTGAGGTAAGAATTTATGCAGAGGATCCTAAAACCTTTTTCCCTTCTCCCGGAAAAATAACCAAATTAGAGCTGCCGAACGGACCTGGAGTTCGACATGAATTAGCCATACACGGTCAATCCGCCGTCACTCCTTTCTATGATCCCATGATTGCAAAGCTTGTTGTCAAGGGCAGCAATCGTGATGAAGCCATCAATCGACTGCAAGCAGCATTAGCTGATTATCAGATTGAAGGGATTAAAACAAATATCCCCATGCTTCAAGAGGTTATCGCACATTCGGCATTCTATTCAGGCGATACGACCACAGATTTTGTGAACAAGTATATACAATCGAAAAACATAAAAAAAGTGAAATAGGAGGAATAATCATGAATGAAGTATACGCAAGTATGGCAGGAAATGTATGGAAGGTACTAGTAAAAGTAGGGGACCAGATAGAAGAGGGTCAGGATGTAGCGATTCTAGAATCGATGAAAATGGAAATTCCCATTGCCGCTGAATTCGACGGAACGATAAAAGAAGTAAAAGTAAACGAAGGCGACTTTGTCAATGAAGGCGACCTCATTATTGTAGCTGAATAAGAGCATGGAAAAAGTTAGAAAGGAGATGGAGAAATGAAGTGGCCTGAAAAGGTAACGATTAAAGAGGTTGGTCCTCGTGATGGATTGCAAAACGAAAAGGCATATATTTCAACAGAAGATAAAATTGCTTGGATTAACCAATTGTCAGAAACAGGATTAAAGCATATTGAAATTACCTCATTTGTTCATCCTAAATGGATTCCTGCACTTTCAGATGCAGATGCCGTAGCTTGTGGCATTAGAAGAAAGCCAGGTGTCACCTATACAGCACTCGTTCCAAACCATCAAGGTTTGGAACGAGCATTAAAGGCTGACATAGATGAAGCTGCTGTATTTATGTCAGCAAGCGAAACACATAATCGAAAAAACATCAATAAAACGATTAACGAGACTTTCCCCATTTTACAAGATTTGGTTAGAGAAACGGTTTCAGCAGGAAAATCAAGTAGAGGCTATATTTCAACCGTGTTTGGCTGCCCGTATGAAGGGAATGTGGATATCGAGCAAGTGATTCGGGTTTCTGAAACCTTATTCGAAATGGGGATTTCAGAGCTATCGCTCGGGGATACAATCGGTGTCGCCAATCCACCGCAGGTCCAAGAAGTACTGGACGTTTTATTAAAAAGATTTCCTGCTGATAAACTTGCCATGCATTTTCATGATACACGGGGAACAGCTTTGGCCAATATCTTAGTATCGTTAGAAATGGGAATCACTATTTTTGATTCTTCCCTTGGCGGCTTAGGCGGCTGCCCCTATGCCCCTGGAGCATCCGGAAATGTAGCAACAAACGATTTACTTTATATGCTACTTGGAATGGGAACTGAAACAGGTGTTGACCAGCATAAGCTATTTCAAGCATCCCAATTCATTCAGGAAAGGCTAGGTAAAGCGTTACCTAGTAGAACTTTTCAGGTCGAATGCTCGCAGCAGGAAGGAAAGCTTGGGAATATCGTGTAAGGAAGGTGAAAACATGAGTAAAACGATTGTAGTTAATAGGATGGAAAACGGAATTGTGATGATTACATTAAATAGACCGGAAGCAGCGAATGCCTTGTCCGTACAGATGCTAGAGGAATTGCATGATGCTATTCTTACATGTAAATATGATCGATCAGCTCGCTGTATTGTGATTACAGGGGCAGGGGAGAAAGCTTTTTGTGCTGGAGCTGATTTAAAAGAACGAGCTGGCATGGGTCCCGTTCAAGTGAGGAAGACAGTCTCTTTGATTCGCGAAAATATTAACGCCTTAGAATCATTGCCTCTACCGGTCATAGCGGCTGTGAATGGGGTTGCCTTTGGAGGAGGAACGGAGCTTGCGCTTGCTTGTGATATCCGTATTGCCTCTAAAACGGCAAAGCTTGGTCTGACGGAAACATCACTGGGAATTATTCCAGGTGCAGGTGGAACACAGCGTTTACCAAGATTAGTAGGAAAGGGTCGTGCAAAAGAGCTGATTTTCACGGCTAGACGAATTGATGCAATGGAAGCGCTTGAAATTGGATTAGTAGAGTATTCGGTCCCTTTTGCAAGCTTACAAGATAAAGTATTAGAAGTAGCAGGACAAATCGCTCGGAACGGCCCGATTGCCGTGGCACAAGCGAAGTTTGCCATTGAAAAAGGCTTTGATGTTGATCTAAACACCGGTCTTGCGATTGAGCAAAATGCCTATGAGGTCACTATTCCAACAAAGGATCGTTTGGAAGGATTACAGGCCTTCAAGGAGAAGCGTACCCCAAACTTCATTGGAGAATAATACGAGAGTAATAGAGGAGGAAATAGTATGACAGTCAATATGCAGCCATTACAGCGCACACTTCAGGATAGAGTTGAAGAAATTAAAAAGGGCGGCGCTCCCAAATATCATGAGAAAAATCAGGAGCAGGGGAAATTATTTGTCCGTGAACGTTTATCCTTATTATTCGATCCTGGCTTTGAATTGGAGGATGCTCTGTTTGCCAATTGCATGGCAGGTGACCTTCCTGCAGACGGTGTCGTGACAGGAATGGGAAAAATAAATGGTCAGCTGGTCTGTGTCATGGCCAATGATTCCACCATTAAAGCCGGTTCTTGGGGGGCACGGACAGTAGAGAAAATCATTCGTATTCAAGAAACAGCTGAAAAACTCCGGGTGCCATTATTATATCTGGTAGATTCAGCAGGAGCACGGATAACCGATCAGGTCGAAATGTTCCCGGGGCGTCGTGGTGCAGGAAGAATTTTTTACAATCAAGTGAAGCTCTCAGGTAAAATCCCTCAAATCTGCCTTTTATTTGGACCATCTGCCGCGGGCGGAGCCTATATTCCAGCTTTTTGCGATATTGTCATTATGGTTGACAAGAATGCGTCGATGTACCTTGGTTCACCGCGAATGGCTGAAATGGTCATTGGTGAACAGGTTAGCTTAGAGGAAATGGGCGGAGCTCGTATGCATTGCTCTGTTTCAGGCTGCGGTGATGTACTTGCGAAAAATGAAGAGGACGCCATTTCACTGGCTAGAAACTATCTATCTTATTTTCCGGCAAATTTCTCCGAGAAGCCGCCAGTTCGCGAGGCAGTGGCTCCTAAGCAATTGAAGAAATCCTTAGAGGAACTGATTCCGGCCAATCAGAATTCACCCTTTAATATGCAGGATTTAATAAATGAGATTATTGATGAAGGCTCCTTCTTTGAAATCAAAAAGCTTTTTGCTGCCGAGCTGATTACAGGGCTTGCCCGTATAGATGGGAAACCTGTCGGAATCATTGCCAATCAGCCGCGTATGAAGGGTGGAGTCTTATTCCATGATTCAGCTGATAAGGCGGCAAAATTCATTAATCTATGTGATGCCTACCATATTCCTCTATTATTCCTGGTTGATGTTCCAGGGTTTATGATCGGCACAAAGGTAGAAAGGGCAGGAATCATTCGCCATGGTGCGAAAATGATTTCAGCGATGGCTGAAGCAAGTGTTCCAAAGATTTCTGTTATTGTCCGAAAAGCCTATGGTGCCGGTCTTTATGCAATGGCTGGTCCTGCATTTGAACCCGATGCTTGTCTTGCTTTGCCTTCTGCCCAAATTGCTGTGATGGGACCAGAGGCAGCCGTTAACGCTGTTTATGCGAATAAAATTGCTGGACTTCCTGAAGAAGAGCGTGCCGCCTTTATTGAACAAAAGCGTGAGGAGTATAAAGAGGACATTGATTTATACCGTTTAGCTTCTGAAATGGTGATTGATGGAATTATTCCAGCAAACTCATTACGTGAAGAGCTTACAAAACGTTTTGAGGCGTATTCTTCCAAATACCTTATTTTCTCAGAACGAAAACACCCAGTTTATCCGGTCTAATCGTTGATATCAAACGTGTAGACAACTAATCTACTATGGAGGCGGAGCCTGTGAAGAATGGAAAAATGGTCAACTCCTTCGCGGAGGCAATTCAAGATATTACGGACGGGGCAACCATTATTGTCGGTGGCTTCGGACTGTCTGGTATTCCAGAGAAAGCGATTTTTGCTTTAAGAGATCAAGGAACGAAGGATCTAACCATCGTTAGTAATAACTGCGGTGTTGATGATTGGGGACTTGGTTTGCTGCTCGCGAATAAGCAAATTAAGAAAATGATTTCATCGTATGTCGGTGAGAATAAAATCTTTGAAAAGCAGTATTTAAGTGGGGAGCTTGAGGTTGAGCTTGTCCCTCAAGGAACTCTTGCTGAACGGATTCGTGCCGGCGGCGCTGGAATACCTGGTTTCTATACAGCTACTGGAGTCGGAACACCGATTGCAGAAGGAAAAGAGCACAAGGAGTTCAATGGAAGAACCTATTTGTTAGAAGAGGGAATTGTCGGCGATTTCGCACTTGTGAAAGCTTGGAAGGCCGATCCGCTTGGAAATCTTATTTTCCGAAAAACATCACGAAACTTTAATCCATTGGCGGCTACGGCTGGCAAAATTACGATTGCCGAAGTAGAGGAAATCGTAGGAGTAGGAGAGCTAGATCCTGATGAAATTCATACACCTGGAATCTACGTTCAACGTGTTCTCCTCGGAACAAACTATGAAAAGCGGATTGAAAGAAGAACGGTTGTAAAAGCATAAAAGGTCACAACGTATTCTATTAGAGCAGTCTTTACCTTCTTATACAGATGTGTATGGATTCAAAATTACGAGAGAAAAGGAGTGAGTAGCTTGAAGGATGCACGATCAATCATTGTAACACGTGCGGTTCAAGAAATTCAGGATGGCATGAACGTCAATTTAGGTATTGGGATTCCTACCCTTATTGCCAATGAAATTCCAAGCGAATATAATGTCCTACTTCAATCAGAAAATGGCTTATTGGGCATTGGTCCCTATCCGGTTGAAGGATTAGAAGACCCCGATCTAATCAATGCCGGTAAAGAAACGGTAACAGCTGTAGCTGGTGCTTCTTTCTTCGACAGTGCTGAATCCTTTGCCATGATTCGCGGCGGTCATATTGACCTTGCCATCTTAGGCGGAATGGAGGTCTCTCAAACAGGTGATCTGGCAAATTGGATGATTCCAGGGAAGATGGTCAAAGGAATGGGCGGTGCCATGGACTTAGTAAACGGAGCCAAACGTGTGGTTGTCATCATGGACCATGTGAACAAGCACGGGGAATCAAAGGTCAAAAAAGAGTGCACACTTCCCCTTACTGGAAAACAAGTAGTCCACCGGTTAATTACAGATTTGGCTGTATTTGATTTCACTCCAGAAGGAATGATTCTTGTGGAAACCCAAGAGGGAGTTACAGTCGAGGAAGTAACTGAAAAAACCGAAGCTGTCTTTAAAATTGGCAGACAATATATTATATAGTGAGCAAGCAAGGACGTTTTAATGAGTAAGGGAAAGAGCAGAATAGGGCTCTTTCCCTTTTTCAATACCATAACCCACCCTTATTATTCATGGCTGCATAGACTAATTAGCTGTCCAAAAGGTAATGAGCCAAACAAACAGGGCCAATCCGCTAACACCCAAATCAGCAAAATGTAGGCCGATTATTTTCTCCTCATTTTGTTTAAGCTGGCGGATACCAAAGAAATCACTATTATGAATGATAAAAATAAAGGCAGTGGCAAATACAGCTGCCGCTAACGTAATCATCCCTAACGGAAAGCTCCAACCATACATACTATCTCCATTATCTAAATGATTCAAAATCATTTCATGATGATTGGCATACAAGAAAGAAATGATAATGAGAATAAATAGAATAATTGGAAGATGGAACGGATGTTTTCGGTAATCTACTACTGCTAGAAAAGCCTTCACTTTACGGCTTCTTTTTTCAATGTAGGCCTCATCCTCTTCTTCATTATCCCTCATGATAAAGATAAAGGACCAAATAATTCCTGCAATCAATAACAATAATTCAATGAAAAAAAGCTCTGTACTAAGGATGCCCAGGATGGTAGCCACCACAAACAGATTCCCCAGCTTCCTTCTATTTTTCCATAATTGATTGATATATGTACGATAATCCTTTTCTCGTTTCGAAGGATCATATTCATCATTTGAACGTTTCCCATTCCGCCACACAAAAAACGAAGAGATAAAAGTTAAAATGACTCCTATTGAGAAGTATTCAAGCCTTTCCGTTGGATAGGGCGTATAAGGATGATAGGTATAGAAAATCCTTAATCCTTCTACTACAGTTAACGTGATACCAAGAATAAATAGATAGGGAGAAAGCTTAAAAATGGTTATCACCTCTTTCCCATTAAAATTCTCTTTCATAGCATAAAATAACTCCTTTTCAACACTCTATTATAGATGAATATAAGGATAGATAAAGCACTATTTTTTGCTTTATCCAATAAGCGAAAATATTGATATACTAGAAAAGTGAATGACGAATAGGTTTACCTTTACTCTTTAAGTAAATCGATTTTCAATAGTATTTTGATATGATTATTATTTTATTTTGGAGGGCAGTATGAATCGAACATCCATTATCTATAGTTTCTTAATCTTGTCATTTTTGACGATGATCAGTTTTTCATTTTATTACTATCAAAAAGCCAAGGCATATGATCAGAAGGTGGAAGAGAGGGTTGTGTCTGAAACAGCACTCCCGACCTATCATTTAGCCCTTATTGGTGAGGAAATGAATCATGAATATTGGCGGTTGGTCGGGGAGGGTGCTAAGAAGACGGAGTCAGAATATGACGTGATTGTAGAATTTGAGAGTCCAAAGCGTTCCAATCCAGAGGAACAGCTAAAGCTCTTCGATATGGCGATTAAATCAAAGGTAGATGGGATTATTGTGCAGGCACTTAACGACAAGTTTATTCCATTTATCAATAAGGCAGTAGATGAAGGTATACCGGTGATTACAATTGATACGGATATAAAGGGAAGCCTGCGACATGCTTATATAGGCACCGATAATTATAAAGCCGGACAATTAGCGGGAGAAGCATTAGTGAAGGATACAGGAGGGAAAGCTACGGTTGGAATTATTACGGGTAGCCTAAGTAATACCCATCATCAGCAGCGTGTTGAAGGCTTCATAGATGTGGTCAAACAGTACGAAGGAATTAAAATTGTAGCGATTGAAGAATCAAACATTACAAGGGTTGACACTGAGGAAAAAGCATATGAAATGTTAATAGAGCATGAGAATATAACGGCCTTCTATGGAACAAGTTCTTATAATGGTATTGGAATTGTGGCAGCAGCAAAATCTTTGAAGAGACAGGATGATTTGTATGTCATTACCTTCGATAACATCGATGAGAATCTTCAATTACTTGAAACAGGTGAGATTAATGCTATTGTCGAACAGTTGCCATATGAGATGGGTCAAAAAAGTGTGGAAGTGATGATGGACATCCTTGATAACAGAGGGGTTCAAGACGTCTATCATACGGATTTATCGATTATTCGAAGATCAGATCTCCCTATTCAAGGGGGAAGCTCCACATGATCAAAATTCGCACGAAGCTGCTTATTTATTTTGCTACCATATTATTATTAATTTTGGTTTTATTTTTTGTTAATGAAAAAAGTAACCAAAAGGTCATAGCGCTTAATGATGAGAATGTAGAACATTTATTTCTTTTAAATGAAATCACGCAAAAAACGAATGAAACCTTTCAATCACTGCAAATTTATGTTTATGAACCTTTACCTGCAAACCTAGCTGCTTTTCAACAGGATAAAAAAAAGCTTCTCGAGCTTAAGAAAAAGTTTACTGAGAACGAGAAACCAGGAATTCATAAAGAAAATTACCTCCATATGATGATAAGCTTCCTGGAGCAAGCGAATCAAACAGTCGAGGAAGTAAGGAGACACGATATTCAGAAATATTCGCTAACATTGCATGAAGCAGAGATAACATCAGGATATATTCATGAAGAAACACTTGCTTTAATTAATAACGAACTGACAAGCTATCAAGAGTTATCATTACTAATGGATGGGAAAATTCAAAATACGCAAAAGATGGGGACGGCTATTCTATTTTCCATTATTCTTCTAAGCATCCTATTTGCCCTTTGGTTTTCGAATGGCATTACAAGAACGATTCGCCGTCTGACGTTGGCGGCACAAGAGATTTCAACAGGTCGATATACTGGGGTGGATGTGGTTGTTTCAAGGAAGGATGAGCTTTGGTTCTTAACGAAGACCTTTAATGAAATGAAAAAGAATATTTTAGAATCTGTTAGTGAAATCGAAGAAAAGGCAAGAATGGCTCAGTTATTAAAGGAAATGGAGTTAAAAAGCCTGCAAAATCAGATCAATCCCCACTTCCTTTTTAATACGTTAAATACCATTTCAAAAATATCCTATATTGAAGGTGCGGAACGGACGAGTGATTTGATTTCCTCTGTTTCGGCCTTGCTGCGATATAATATCGGCCAGCTTGATCGACAGACTCTGTTGAAGGATGAAGTAAAAATTGTTAAGGAATATTTTTTCATTCAAAAAACACGCTTTGGTGATCGAGTTGAGTTTATTGAAAACATTGATTCTAACTGTCTTTCAACACCACTTCCCTGTCTGACGCTTCAGCCGATCATTGAGAATGCCTTTATCCATGGGATTGAAGCGATGGATGAAGGAGCAAAGATTGAATTACACATTTATCAAGATCAGGATAGAGTGTGTATTGATGTAAAGGACAATGGCGTCGGAATGGACCAAGAAACAATCGATCGATTACTTGGTAAAAGGAAGAAGGATGTGTTGTCGTTATCCCAAAATAGCTCAGGCCATTCGACGGGAATAGGAATGAAGAACGTCATGGAACGCCTTAAATTATTTGACAAGGACAGTCGGTTTGACATTTCGTCAACGGTTGGAAAAGGAACAAAGGTGAGTATTCAATTAACAAAAATAGAGGGAAAGGGAGAACCTATGTGATAACAGTTATGCTGGTAGACGATGAACCCTTTGAAAGAGAAGGTCTTAAGCTTATGCTTAACAGAAATCGTTCTAATTTTGAGGTCATTGCGGAGGCTCGAAATGGTAATCAGGCTGTGGAATTAGCGTTAGCCAATGAGCCAGACCTCATTTTTATGGATATAAAAATGCCGGGAATGGATGGATTAGAAGCAGTTGGTAAGATCCTTCCAATGCTTCCGAACACAAAGGTGATTATGGTTTCAGCTTTTGATACGTTTGAGTACGCTCGTGAAGCGATGAAATATGGAATTAAAGAGTATTTGCTAAAACCAAGCAAGGTATCTGAGGTTCTAGAAGCCTTTGACCGTATGGTAGGGGAAATCGAAAGCGAAAAACAGACAATCACGGATCGAAAAGAAATCAATCATCGGCTTGAGAGGGCTAGCTCGGTGATTGAGATGGAATTCATTGTTTCTCTCATTATGGACCATGTTCATGAATTTAAGCAGGAGGACTGGGATGAATGGATAGATATTGAACATAAAAATGGTTTTGTAGCTGTTTTTTCATTTACATCAAATCGGTTGCAGCCTGAACGCGAGGAAAAAAATCACTGGTATCGAACACTAAAACAGGCTTTACAGCAGCAACCTTTTGATTGTCTGATGGGACCACTAACAGGGTTCCAGGTTCCTGTACTTGTATTATTAGCTGAGGATTCAGTGACGGATGATGATTTAAGACAGAGATTTGCACGCAACATGATCCACCAGGTTCAACATCATGCAGATTTCCGACTCTCTGCAGGAGTCGGGAGTGTCCAATCGGACATCAATCGTTTTTCTGACTCTTATATGGAAGCGATTCTTGCGCTAGAGCTTGTTCACAGTCATCCAAGTGCAACCTATCTAGTCTACAATGAACGCTTGAAGGAAAAGCGAAAGGAGCTCGTTCCATTAGAGGTTGAAAAAGAATTAATTGAGAGCGTTAAGAAGGGTGATATCCAAAAAGCTCTGCAATTGTTTGAAGCCTATTTTCAGTCCATTCAACAGGCTGCTGACTACCAGGTTCGGCTCCTTCACAAGGGGTTGGAGGATTTCTTTGTTGTCTTAAATCGCTCCATTAATGAGCTTGGCTATGATGGAGAATTACAGGTTGTTTTAGGAAAATTTGATACAGTGATGCAAATGAAAGAATCAGCGAAAGCACATCTGCTGTATCTTACCGAACGTTTAAGTGATTGGCGAGCAAACGGTATAGGTACGCTCTTGCTACAAGCTAAGGAATATATTGATAAAAATTACGATAAATCGATTTCGCTTGAAGAGGTTGCAGAGCAGATTGGGATTAGCTCCTACTATTTAAGTAAGCTTTTTAAAGAAAAATTCCAGGTCACCTTTAGCGATTACTTGAAAAACATTCGGATGGAAAAAGCAAAGGAGTTTTTGTTAGATGGAACAATGGCCTTAAAGGAAATCGCATTGAATATTGGCTATAAAGATCCTAATTATTTTAGCAGAGCTTTTAAGAAACAAACCGGGATGAGCCCACGAGAATACCGATCTCAATTTCATAAATAATCAAACCGAAAGGATTAGAGAAGCGATAATATTCTTTAGTCCTTTTTGCTGTCATCTTACAGCAACGTAAAAGTAAATAACAAGAAAGTCTAGATATTAACAAGATAGTGAAGATGAAAGGGCTACCAAGAATGCGCTTTCGTGATAATCTTAATTTGTATTGATAAGGCTTTCATATAGAGAGTCAGTTAATAAAATAACTTAATTGAAACCAGCATATCTTTTGTATTGAGATGAGGAGGTATAGGGTTTAGAGTCACCTACAGGGTGCTCGTATACTATGATTATCAATTTTGTAAGGGCTAACAATATACTATAAACCTATTGAAGGGAGGATAAAGAAAGAGGTCCAACTCTTTCTTGTCATCTATGAAGAAAAATAATATGTACATTGTATTAATTACTTTAGTCGCGACTCTTGGTGGTTTACTTTTTGGATATGATACAGCCGTTATTTCCGGTGCGGAGGGGTCACTGCAAAGGTATTTTACCGACAGTCTCGGTCTTAGTTCCCTCATACATGGAATTACTGTATCCAGTGCATTGATTGGATGTATTATCGGAGGGTTCTTGTCTGGTAAACTATCAAGCACGTTAGGAAGAAAATATTCACTAGTAGTAGCAGCGGTTCTATTTTTAGTATCTGCTTTAGGCTCAGCATATCCTGAATTTTTATTTTTCACTGTAGGAGAGCCATCAATTGCTCTATTAGTTGTATTCAATATTTATCGTATTATTGGGGGAATCGGTGTTGGTCTTGCATCAGCAGTATCACCGATGTATATTGGAGAAATTGCCCCTGCACGCATTAGAGGTACATTGGTTTCTCTTAACCAATTTGCAATCATTTTCGGTATGTTAGTGGTTTACTTTGTTAACTTTGGAATTGCGAGAGGACAATCAATCGAATGGATTAATGATGTGGGTTGGCGTTATATGTTTTTATCAGAAGCAATCCCTGCAACACTATTCCTAGTTCTCCTGTTCACGGTTCCGGAAACACCTAGATATTTAATCTCAAAGCATCAGGATCAAAAAGCGATGGCTGTGCTATCAAGATTGTATGATAAAGCCATGGCAAAAGCGACCATGTTTGAAATAAAGAATTCCTTTAAGGATGATACGAAAGCAAAGCTATTTACCTATGGTAAATTAATTATCGTAATCGGAATACTTTTATCTGTATTCCAGCAGTTTGTTGGTATTAATGTGGCACTTTATTATGCTCCACGTATTTTCGAAAGTATGGGTGCAGGACGAGACGCTTCCATGTTCCAAACGATTGTGATGGGCTTAGTGAACGTTGTCTTTACTTTAATTGCTATTTTTACTGTCGATAAGTTTGGTAGAAAACCATTGTTAATTATCGGTTCGATTGGTATGACCATTGGTATGTTTGGAGTAGCCGGTATGGCCTTCTCAAATGCGATTGGAATCGGCACACTTATCTTTATCATCATCTATACAGCATCCTTTATGATGTCTTGGGGACCTGTGGTATGGGTTCTGATTGCTGAAATTTTCCCTAATAAAATTAGAGGACAAGCTGTGGCCATCGCTGTGGCAGCACAGTGGGCAGCCAACTATTTCATCTCTTCCACTTACCCAGCCATGATGGAATTTAGCGGAGGCGCAACCTATTCCTTCTACGGTATTATGAGTTTACTTTCAGCTATCTTCATTTGGAAGTTTATCCCTGAAACTAAGGGTAAGTCATTGGAGGAATTAGAGGATATTTTAGTAAACAAACAGAGCGAGAAAAGAAACATTGCCTAATTAAGGGTTTTCCTTAATAAGAAGGCTAAACAATAAAGAACACTCACAAATGTGGTTATTTCCATGTTTGTGAGTGTTTTTTATTGTTCCGTTTTTATCGTTTCCATTACTCTAACACCTTGAATTATGTTCCAACATATAGTATAGTACATTACAACAGTAATGCACTATGTCAGGGGGCGGTGACAATTCTAAATACTGATGGAACAAAGCCTATTTATGTGCAAATCGCCGAATGGCTTGAAACGGAAATTATGAATGGACATTTCCAAACAGATGAGAAGGTCTATTCTCAATATCAATTAGCCGAGATGTACACAATTAATCCTGCCACCGCGGCAAAAGGGCTTAATTTGCTTGCAGATGAAAATATCCTTTATAAAAAAAGGGGGCTGGGCATGTTTGTTACCGAGAATGCGAAGGAGCGTATTATACAAAAGCGCAGAAATCAAACATTAAAGCGTTTGATTGAGGAGGTCGTACTTGAGGCCCGACGTCTGGAAATCGAAGATCGTGAATTAATTACCATGATAAAACATGTACAAACAGAGGGGGGAGATTCATGAAGGTCATTGAATGTACGGATTTGACAAAGACCTATTTAAGAAAGAGTGTTTTAAATCAACTGTCATTTTCGATTGAAGAAAATACGATAACCGGTTTGATAGGAAGAAACGGCGTTGGGAAAACGACACTGTTAAAAATCATGGCCGGTTTTATTAAACAAACATCAGGAGAAATGAAGGTTTTTTCAGAAAGACCATTTAATAGTTTATTAGTGTCGGCTAATTCAATCTTTGTTGATGAGCAAATGAGCTTTCCTTCTCCATTGCAACTACATGAAATCCTCGATACTGCCGGCAACTTTTATCCTCATTGGGATATGGACCTTGCCAAAAAGCTGTTTGACTATTTTTCATTTGATCCTAAAGCATACCATAACCGGCTTTCGAAAGGGAAAACGAGTACCTTTAATAGCATCATTGGTCTGGCAGCACGGGCACCATTAACGATTTTTGATGAACCGACAACAGGAATGGATGCTGCTGTACGAAAGGATTTCTATCGGGCATTATTGAAGGACTATATAGCTCACCCGCGGACTATCATTCTTTCCAGCCATCATTTAGAGGAGATAGAGGACCTGCTTGAGAATGTTCTGCTGCTTAAGGATGGCAAAAGCCTCCTTCATTTACCAATAGAAGAACTGAAGCTGTGGGCTGTTGGTTTAAAAGGTCCTGAGGAAACGATTAGTAGCATGACAAAGGATAAAGAAATTCTTTATAGAAATCAAATTGGCTACAATATGATGTATGCTGTCGTACGAAATGATTATTCTCAAGAAGAGTTGCAGCGGGCAAAAGCCGAGACAGTTGAAATCACGTCAGTTCGACCTAGTGATCTTTGCGTCTATCTAACTGGTGAAACGAAAAGGGGGATTGATGATGTCTTTATCGACGATTAATACGGCAAAAGTGGTGAAGCAGCAATACCGTTTAAAACTTAAGTCTAATATTGATGCCTTCAGCTCGCTTGTTTGGATTCAGCTGTTAGCCATTCTTTTTTCATTAGGTGGAGTCGCATCGCAGGGCACACACAGTGAGGGGATGTCCATTTCAATTAAATATTTTTCGGCTGATATGGTGATTGCCTTCACCATGATTTGGGGACTTGTAACGGCTATCACGATTACTACGAAGCCTTACAGGTATTATGATTTCAGCTTTGTGACAAACCGCGTCACAAGTAGTCTTTCAAATATCATTTATTTAATTACAGCCTCTCTCATTGGCGGAGTAACGGCAATGCTGGCAAAAGGACTACTGATAATAATCGGTTACTTCTTTTTAGGCTTTCAGCTATTAGATGGCCAAAGTCAGTTTCTCGATGCTCGTGACTTTGTCGTTGGTCTCATTGCCTGCGTGCTATACATTTTCTTTATCAGCTCGATCGGCTATTTGATTGGTACCCTTGTCCAAGTAAGCAGACTCTTTATTTTGGTTGTACCTGTATTGTTTGTTGGTAGCCTGTTTCTCGACGGTATGCTGGGAAGGGAACCACTGATGATGAAAACTCTTCAATTCTACTTTACAGAGCCGTCTCTTCTCGTTTTCACGATAAAGGTAGTCATTTCAAGCGCACTACTTTTTGCCACCGCGATTAGTATTCTTAATCGAATGGAGGTAAGGAAATGATGCTGACGATACTCCCTATCGCCATTTTACTGATAATCATTGCAATCATCGTGGCGATTATTCTGAAGGGAAAGAAACTTGTGTCAATAAAATTCACCTATTGGCTTCTCCTTGTATATACGGTTGTTCTTGCCTTAGCAACAATTGCTGTAGTCTTTGTCATGAGTGACTCTCAGGTTGTTACGGAAGTTTCTGAAGAAAGCATGAGAGAGAGTCGTGTGAAACTAGAAAAGCAATTAAGCACAGGTAAAGTAGATGAAATTGATCGTAAGCATTTACTTAAGCACAGTAGCTTTGATTATAGTCGGCCTACAATCAATTTGAGGATGAACGGAGCTGTAATGCCTAAGTTATTGATTGAGAGAAAAACAGTGAATGACGGTGCCATAGATGCCTATGCCTACACAGGCGGGTTATATATAAACGGTATGGATTTTACTGATAGGCTAACCGCACCTACTTTTCAGCTAAGTAACGACCAATTTGAGATATATCCACCTGCATATGATAACGGAATCAACCTTTCGATGATGAAAAGCGAATTTACGATTACACAATTTACTGGCGAAGGATCGTCCTTCTTTGATCCGATTGAACATCAAGTCCCTATTATCTATCTAAGAATACCTAAGAACCTTGTGATAGAGGATGAACAGGAACTGGAATATTTATTACAGTATGTTAAAAAATCATCCTAAATTTAAAGTATTGTTCTATTTTACAAGATAAATTGATTGCCCAGGCGACGCCTGGGTTTTTATTTTACTAGGAAAACAAGAAATGTTTTGCTAATAGAGAAATGACAAGCCGTTATATAGGGTGATTTTCAGCATCACTATAGTGATAATTGAACGTTATTCCTAACAAAAGTATAGGAAAACCTATCACTTTTGGAAGAATGATAAACAATGTCGAATATTGCGAATTTAAGCATTTACATTCCATTACAATAATGATTAAATTTACTTATGTTATCGAAGATTAATAGGAGAAGCATCGATGAAAGAACAAGTCCTATTTTTATTTAATCATTTATTATTTATCTTGGTCATTCTGTTTATATACCAATTTTGGTTGGATCGAAAACAGCGGACTGAGAAAGAAAAAAAAGTAATGCTTTTTGTGTATACCTCTATTTGTGTCCTTTTTAGTATGACTTTTACTGTACCGCTGACTGATGAATTTATTGTCGATTTACGACAAATCCCATTGCTGATTGGAGTTTTATATGGGGGGATACAGACAGCGATTCCTTTGGCCATCCTTACGCTTGGCTATCGATTTATGCTTGGTGGAGTAGGAATTGTCGGGGCCATTAGTATGTGTATTTCAATTATTATTATTAGTCTTATTTTCTCTAAAAGGTACTTAACCTGGAATATCCGCAAGAAAGTCATCTGGTCGATGTTTCTGGCGTTATATGCTTCTTCCTTGATATTAGCCATATTTATCATTCTTTCCTCTGATAAGGGCTTTTTGGAAAATGGTCTTCCCCATAAGGATATTATTTATATATTCAGTGTATTTGTTTTGTTTCACGTAGCAGGTACGGGGGTTGTAACCTATGCTTTTGAAAAAATTAACAGCATTATTAAAATGAAACAACGAATTGTTCAAACCGAAAAAATTGAGTTAATCAGCCATTTAGCTGCCTCTATTTCACATGAAGTAAGAAATCCTCTAACCGTTAGCCGTGGCTTCATGCAACTAATGTTAGATGATGTATCCATGGAAAAGAAAAACGAATATGTTTCCATTTCCATTAAAGAGTTAGACCGTGCGGAACAAATTATTTCCGATTATTTAACCTTTGCTAAACCTCTTGAGGATCGGAAGGAAACATTTGATGTTCAACAGGAGTGTAAGCGTGTCATTGAAGTGATTCGTCCTTTAGCCAATATGCATGCTGTGGAGATTACCTCTCAATTATCTTCAGCCTACATAAAAGGAAACCGGCAATCGTTCCAGCAATGCCTCTTAAATATCACGAAAAACGGAATCGAAGCGATTGAGGATGGTGGAGTATTACATATCGAAATACAACTCAAGAAGGATTCCGTCACTCTTTTGATTATAGATAGTGGAAAAGGGATGTCTGATCAACAAATCAAGCGACTAGGTGAACCATACTTTACTACAAAAGGGGCTAAAGGAACTGGCCTAGGTATGATGGTATCCTTTAGTATCATTCATTCAATGAATGGTTTCATCCAAGTAAAGAGTGAGCCTGGAGCAGGAACGAGATTCGAAGTCACCTTACCTCTAATAAATGAGAAGCTGGAGTAGCCTAATGGGTTACTCTTTTATTTTCAGACAGCAATTTTATTTTATAGGTATATCATCAGTTACAATCAGTTTGTAGCATTGGCAAAGCTCTTGACCATCATTCTTTATTACAAGAAGGAGGTGGTGGTCATTCAATCTTACCCTTGCTTCTGCATGATCACCATTAAAAAATTGAAGAAAATATGTTTGCTGATGGACTTTTTGATAGGTACCTTCAATGATCGTTTGGCCTTCTAACGAAAGCTTAAAGATATTGTCTTCAGTAAAGGTTAAGGTATCACCACAACCCGTTTTCCCTTCAAGAGGCTTCCAATCACCAAGAATAAGATTTTGATTGCTATATGCTAATAAAAACAAAGATAAATTCACGATCAATAATATGGATTTAATCTGCAACTAATCACCTATATTTAAAGATTTGAATTTCATAAAACCTATAGATACATTATGACTCACAACCTAAGCTTTTATGTATTAAGCTTACTCTCCTTTTCCCTTGTAAATGAATAGACTGCTAAGGCAAAAGATGTTTTTCTTCCAATATTTCGACAATTAAGGTAAGATATTTGTTAAAATTAGATTGACAATATTTAGTAGGAGGAGCAGGCAGAATGAGAATTACAATTGAAAGAACCGAAAAGGACGGAAGCATTGCCTTACAGGAAAGCGGTGGGTTTGCGATTGTCACCATTAATCGTCCTGATTTGAAAAACGCGTTAACGAATCGGATGTGGGTGGATTTAAAGACCGTTGGGAAACGCATTACTCAAAATCCTAAAAATAAAGTAGTCATTCTGCGAGGAAAGGACCAGCTATTTACTTCCGGTTCAGACTTAAAGCAATTTAATCATTTATCAATGGAGGAAGCGAATGATGCCTTTCGCATGATGGAGGAGGCCATTTCCACGTTCGAAAGAATTCCGCTCCCAACCATTGGTGTGATTAATGGTCCTGCGATGGGTGCAGGATTCCAGCTTGCCTTAGCCTGTGATATTCGGGTAGGAACACCGAATACAAGGATGGGCATGCCGGTGGGAAGATTAGGCATCACTTTAAATCAAGCCTTTGCTAAGAGAATTGCTGATTTAATTGGGAAGAGCAGAACAATGGATCTCGTCTATACGGGAAGACTATACAACCCACAGGAATGCTATGATTTAGGTCTCATTAATTATCTTATTGATGAGGATACAGATGTGAACCACTATGCCATTGAATTAGGAAAGAAGATTATGGAGCAATCCCCGGCCTCAGTACTAGCAGTGAAAAGAGCTTTATCCTTTAATAATCCAACTGTGACCATTCCATGGGAAACAGGACTTGATTCCAGTGTTGATGCTTATGATTTTCCTGAAGGAGTCTCAGCTTTTGTTGAAAAAAGAAAACCCAATTTTAAACGAAATTAAGCATCATAAATTTCACAAATGTATAAAAATAGAAGGAAACCCAAATGGACGGCTTTGAATCGTCCTTTTGGAATTTCCTTTTTATCGCTATATTTCTAGCTTAATAGCAGCCAGCTGTATATCAATTGTATTCATTTCAATCTCAAAATAAGAGAGAAGCACTTCATTCACCATTTCCTGTACTTTCTCCAGAGGCTCATAGATGTTTTTCTCAAGCTGCCAGTTCAATTCGATTTCAATCGTAACACCTTGAAAGGTGTTAAAATCACTCTCAACAATTTTTGCATTTCTAACAAAATGGAGTGTTTTACAGGTATGTATGATGACATCACGATAGACATTTTCATGTATCATAATCGTACCCTTAGTAAAACGAGGCTGTATTACCGTCACTTCGCCGATATATTTTGCTTGTTTGGAGAATAGCTTTTTCCCTTTTTGAATAATTTTCTTTAATCGGTTTGTTTCTACCTGCGTATAGGGAATTGGAATCACATGCTTTCCTTGAGTGTTCCGCATATGACGAGCCATATTGATTTCCATACTTGTTCGGATTTCCGAGACGTCCACATATTTATTAATCTTTCCCAACTCTAACTTGCTTGCGATTAAATTAACCATTTTGACCGAGGTTCCAACGACTAAGATTTTCGCAACGCAGGTCATTTGAATCGCATCCATTACTTCCTTGCAATGATCTTCATAAAAAAAAGTGGCCCGCTTCACTGCTTTTATATAATTTTTTTCATACTTTGCCGAGGTTCCCGCGATTTTACTTCCGTTTAGTATGAATATTCCGTCATCTATTATCGCAGGTATATTATGTTCATGGCAATATTGCAAAACACTTGTGCTTTTACCGGTACCGCTTTTTCCTACTAAAGCATAAACGATCAAAACATGACCTCCTTTTGCACCCATTTTCCTGACGTAGTATTTGAAAAACAGTCCTTTACTGACCTCATTATAAAATATTCCTAGGGGAAATAAAAGATAATCACAGTTAAGTAGATATATACAGGATAGTAATAGCAATAATCTGTACCTAATACTCATCAAAGGTTGACATTCTACTATCTGTTGCGATATAAAACTATGTTATAATATTCAAAATGTTATTTATAATTACCGGGGTGAATGTATGTTCATAAAGCAGCCATTGGATGAATTTTTAGGTGTTGAATACAAAAAGATTGATGAAGACAATTTGGAATTGCGATTATTGATTAAGGATTTATTTATTAATAGTGCAGGGGTTGTTCATGGAGGTGTTATTTCTTCCTTGGCAGATGTCGCCATGACCAATTTAATCCCAGCTAATGAAGATGGAATCCAACAAGCATTAACTGTCGATTTAAATGTTTCCTTTTTCAAACCGGCTACTGGCACCTATTTGATTGCACATGCCCATATTGAAAAACAGGGCAGAACCTTAATTCATACGGAGTGTTCCATTTATAACGATAAACAAGAGCTTGTCGCTAAATCAAAAGCCATTTTATATTGTATCAGCCTTGAGTAATTGCGGGAGCGTTCAGTCTCATTGGCTGTACGCTTTTTCCTTATGAACCACCTAGCAATCGTTTTTTGACACCTATTCTTTACAAATGTCAAAAAAGCACACATTTTTTATATCGGACCTTTATATAATGATATTAAATCCATATCTCTTGTAAAAAAGATAGCTTTAGATATTATTCTACCTATCGTCATAATCCCATAAATGATAAGATAAAGATAGAAATATAGAATACATTTTGGCAGGTGTAGAATCATCATGCATAAACATAAAGTCATCATTATTTTAGCCAGCCTGCTGTTTGGAAGTCTCTTGCTTGTACTATTTTTTTCAAATATCGCTCAAGTAAAACAAGCAAATTCGACAATCGAAGCATCGACAAAAGAAAAAATAATGGTTGCAGCGGAAGAAAATGATTCCGAGATTACTATTTCAAGTTATGCAACGGATAAAAAAGAAGAGCAACTGGACACAGATACATTGATTAGCCTGGCAGAGGAAGAGGGCCAAGAAGAAGCAGATCATGATTCCAGCAAGCAAACTTTTACAGAAGGTATTAAGGATAAAATTAGGGAAGTTATACAAGGGACTATTCGTTTGTTTAAAAAAGATCTCAAAGTAGTGGCCATCGGTGATTCGCTTACACAGGGAGTAGGAGATGAAACAGGGAATGGCGGCTTTGTCGGAATCCTGAAGCACAGCTTTGAAGATAATCAATTAAATATTTCAATTGAAAACTATGGAAAAAGAGGGAATCGGACAGACCAGCTCCTAAAGCGTCTTGATAATAAAGAGATTGCTTCCTCAATAGAAAAAGCAGATACAGTAATCATCACAATTGGTGCAAATGATATTATGAAAGTGGTCAAAAGTCACTTGACCAACCTTACCTTGGAGCCTTTTGAAAAGGAAAGGGAAGAATATATTGAAAGATTAAGAGACATCTTTCAGAAAATAAACGATCTAAATCCAGAAGTACAAATTTACTTGGTTGGCTTTTACAACCCATTTGAACAATTCTTTGGCGATATAGAGGAATTCCGAATGATTTCCGATAGCTGGAATGAGGCAGGCAGGTTTGTTACAGAAGAATTTCACAATGTAGAGTATATTCCAGTCGCTGATTTATTTGACGAGTCGAACAAAGAGCTTTTAGCTGAAGACTTTTTTCACCCAAATACAAGCGGCTATAAATTAATTGCAGAACGTGTACTGGAAAATTTGAACGAAGTCATCAGAGAAGAAACAAACAGCACGGAGGAAACAGATTAAAAGAACTCGTCACTAGGTCGAGTTCTTTTTATTTAGCGTGCCCAGCAAGCCGTTAATTGCTAATTGGTGAAAGTCCAATCTGAGTAAGTACCAAGACGCTCAGTAGCTGACAGGCAACTGGTGAAGAAATTCTAAGGTTGAAGCCCTGTGACAAAGTAACTCTCTAGCAGAGTGCGAGCAAACTAACAGGTTGTAACATAAAGTGAATCCTGCCGTCTCGTCAAAAGAACCCACCTACGGTGGCTAAAGAGAAGTCGAGCCTTGTGAATATGGGCGAAGACCATGGAAGGTGTGAAGAACTTGGAACAGCAGTACCGAAGAATCTCTCGGGGTAAGGGGAACGACATGTTAGGAAAGTAGTTAACGGAACTGGGGATACCCTCCTCATCACTTTCTCAAGAAAGTAAAGCAGAAACCTATAAGTGCAAACGAAATGGTAGATGGATGAGAGGGAGTCGGAGGGGGTCATAGTACCAATGATGACAATGACAACACAACATTGTCTAGGGAAGGACGGCGTTAGCCATTACCCTACTTCGTTCATATGTCAGAAGGAGGTAAGAGTCAGTGAATGTCAGGAAAATGACTAACTACACCAATAATGTAAAAGCTCAAGAACTCTGGAAGACGTTATATCTTTGTGCCAAGGAATGTCCAACTCGAAGATTTCACGCTTTATATGACAAAATCTATCGTCCTGATATTCTATGGGAAGCGTGGCAACGTGTGAAACGTAAGAAAGGAAGTGGAGGTGTCGATGGACAGACGATTGAACAAATCGTCTCGGAGTACGGTGAGAAGAAATTTATGAACGAACTCTATCTAGAATTAAAGGAGAAACGTTATCACCCTAGTCCAGTCCTAAGAACCTATATTCCAAAGGATGATGGTAAGAAACGTCCATTAGGAATTCCTACTATTAAAGACCGAGTCGCACAAATGGCAACGAAAATGGTTATTGAACCAATATTCGAAGCTGACTTTCATGACTGTTCGTTTGGTTTTCGTCCAAAACGAAATGCCCATCAAGCAATGGCAAAGATAAGAAAAGCCAGTAAGAAATGTTTTTGGGTAGTAGACGTCGATATCCAAGGATATTTCGATAATATCAATCAACATAAGTTGATGAAATTATTAGAACAAAGGATTAGTGACCGACGGGTTTTAAAACTTGTTCGAAAATGGTTAGAGTCAGGCATAATGGAGGAAGGCAAAATAAGAAATCCGATTACTGGTACACCTCAAGGTGGTGTAATTTCACCTCTTTTAGCGAATATCTATTTAAATACAATGGATATGCTTTGGGAGAAGAAGTTCAAAGACTTGGGTGAACTCATAAGGTATGCGGATGACTTCGTCATCATGTGCAAAACCAAATCACAAGCACTTGAAAGTATAAAGGTTATCCAATCAATAATGGGAAAACTCGACCTTACTATTAATAGAAACAAATCGAGACTAGTTAATCTGTGGAATGACATAGATGGTTTTGATTTTCTAGGTTTTCATAATCGGAAGTTTCCAATCAGACGAAAAGGAGGAAACACGTTATATGTCATGTCACATATACCGAAGAGGGACGCAATGAAGAAAATGCGCTCCAAGATTAAAGCCTACACAGAACCAAGGAATAAATTATTCTTGGACATCAAAGAGTTAGTGAAAGGACTAAATAGGAAACTGCAAGGTTTCAAGAACTATTACCTTATATCAACTCACGCAAAGAAATGGCTGAATCGTATTGACTGGTATGTGTTAGAACGCCTCGTCTTGTTTTATAACAAAAAGAGGAACAATCGAAAGAAGCACGGAAAACTAAAGGATGTTAGAGAAGAAGTTGATCATATTTTAGTGAAATTGGCTGGTTAGACACCGTAAAGCCAAAGAAAGAAGAACGTCGGAAAGCCGTATGAGGGAAAACCTCACGTACGGTTTGATGAGGAGGAACTGAAAGTAAAAGAGATAGCTCAAGCTATCCCTTTGAAATCAGTTTCTTACTCTACTCATAATGCTTAAGTAGGTAGCATTACAAAACATAATCGATTAGATTGGTATACTTGATTATGTTCTGTAATGCCCTGTTCATTGATTAGAAGTAGCTTAATAACCGGTTATTAAGCTGTTTGTTTTCCCTCGACAGTCTTTTCCTTGCTTTGATTTTTAATATAGCCTGCTGTTAGGACCATAGCTGTTGCTACAGCTAGAATGGCATAGGATAATGGACCATGTGGAATGTCAACTAAACTATTTAAGTTTTTATCCTTTAAGATCATTTCTCCAGCAGTCCAAGCAAGTATACCTGCACCCGCATAGGCAATCCATGCGTATTTCTCCATCATTTTCACAATAAACTTTGAGCCGAAAATCATAATGGGGATACTAATAATGACACCCAGGGCAATCATACCGATATGACCATGTGCAGCCCCAGCAACTGCGACCACATTATCAAGACTCATGACCGCATCCGCAATAATAATCGTTTGAATGGCCTTTGCTATGCTATTATGTGATTTGATGTTGGCACTTTCTTCACTTTCAACTAGCACCTTGTAGGCTATCCAAAGCAGTAGAGCACCACCGATTAGGTTGACGTATGGAATTTGCAGCAGGTAGACAACAATAGCTGCAAAGGCAATCCGTAAAATAACAGCTCCTGCGGTTCCCCAGAAAATGGCTTTATTTTGTAATTCTTTTGGCAGGTTTTTTGTTGCCATTGCAATGACAATCGCATTATCACCGGAAAGAATGATATCAATCATGATAATTTTAAGCAGTGCAATCATAGCTCCCGATGAAACAGTAATTCCAAGTGCTAGTAATAGGTTTTCCATCTTTGTTGAATTCTCCTTTTATGTATTTTATATTTGGTATACATAATACCATATTATTCTGAAATTTCAAATAACAAAGATTAATGTCTTAAATAATGCTGCGGATTAGTTGAAGGAATTCCGGTAAATCATGGTTAAAATTTAGAACTTTGTCCTCAAAAACCCTGATATGACACTATGTGTCTTGCCGTAAGGAGAGTATTTCGACCATTGTCTCTCTTTTTCAATGTTTGTTATACTAGCTTTATCGAGTACATCTGATGACATCATAATGCTGATGTTGGAAAACTCTATAAACCTATTAATTAGAAATATGGATTCTGTTAGCCATCTATAGCAGATAACGGGGGAGGAAATATGAAACTTATAAATAATCAGCTGCTGGATTGGGGACTGGCTCCAGAGATAACGAGCTATCTCTCCACGATGATTATGATTCTATTTATTGCACTTATTTGTATCGTTGTGAATTTTATCACGAAGAAAATCGTCATTAAGGTGATTACACATTTTGTGCAAAACAACAAATATACGTGGGATAATATTCTCTTAGACAGAAAGGTATTCCATAAGCTTTCACATGTGGTACCTGCTATAGTCATTTATTATTTCTCATCAACGTTTCCAAGCTATCAAACCATCATAGAAAAGGCTGCTGTTACCTATATTATTATTGTTGGCTTAATGGTAATTTACAGTCTATTAAATGCGATAAATGATATTTACCAGACCTTTGAAATATCGAAGGTCAGACCGATTAAGGGATATATTCAGGTAGCCAACATTATTGTCTTTACATTAGGGATAATTATCATGATTGCTAATTTGATGGGCGAGAGTCCGCTCATTCTTCTAAGTGGTATAGGAGCATTATCGGCTGTATTCATGTTAGTTTTTAAGGATTCATTATTAGGACTTGTTGCAGGGGTCCAGCTGACTGCCAATGATATGGTCCGTGTTGGAGACTGGATTGAAATGCCAAAATATGGTGCGGATGGGGATATTGTTGACATTTCTTTAAATACCGTAAAAGTGCAAAACTTTGATAAAACGATCACGACGATTCCCACCTATGCTTTGATATCCGATTCCTTCAAGAACTGGAGAGGCATGCAAAGCTCTGGTGGCAGACGGATTAAGCGGGCACTTTATATTGATACGAGCTCAATTACTTTTTGTACAGAGGAAATGCTGAATAAGCTAAAAACGATTCATTACCTAAGAGACTATATTGTTCACAAGGAAAAAGAAATTTCGCAATATAATACGAAATATGATATGTACCCTAGTAATCGTGTAAACGGACGTGCCCTTACCAATATTGGTGTTTTTAGAGAATACATTAGCAACTATATAGAAAATCATCCGGGAATTAATCTGGACATGACGATCATTGTGCGCCAGCTCGCACCGACAGAGCATGGTCTGCCATTAGAAATATATGCCTTTACCAATAATACTCAGTGGGCTGTATATGAATCGATTCAAGCAGATATCTTTGATCATCTCTTCGCCGTTGCGCCAGAATTCGGACTTCGAGTCTTCCAAAACCCATCTGGGAATGATTTAAAAACGATTCTTACTGAATCGAACAAAGAGACTAAAGTAATGGAAATCGAACGTTCATAAAGGAATAATAAAAGGAGCTGTAGAGGACAGCTCCTTTTTATCTGCGTCATTTCACAAACGAAAGTCCTTTATTAATAAAGCTATTAATTAGCTCAGCCATTTCTTTAGGACTTCGATCCATCCCATTATCAAGCCAGCTTTTCATCACACGGATACTTCCGCTAATAATGAAGGTGCTTAAATAACCGGAAACGTCTTCATCGAGATGGTTGACTTCCATCCAATTTTTCATGATGAATTGATACGCCACATCCATGGCTCTTTTTTGAAAGGTTAGGTCTCCGTTTTCATTGAAAAGAGTTTGGCATACATCCTTTTTTTCAGCGAAATATTCAAATAGTTTTTCAGTCATTTGTAAGGATTCTTCTTCTTTTTCGAAATTGTATTGACTGAGGTACCCATTCATATCCTCAATAATTTCTGCTTCAATTTTGTCAAGAAGATCAAACTGATCCGAGTAGTGGGAGTAGAAGGTGGAGCGATTTATATCTGCTCGCTCGCATATCTCCTTAACCGTAATCGTTGCCAGCTGCTTTTGCTTTAATAGCTGAATTAAGCTGTCCTATAACATCATTCTTGTATATTGTTTTCGTCTATCTAATTTAGAGGTATTCATTGGAAGTTCCTTTCTTTTTCGACATTAAACAACATAAATGGAGAAAGTGTTGTCAATTGAACGATATTAAAGTGACTGTTTGTTGAATAAACAACACTGTGTTTTATATAATGATAGAGTTGAAATTAAAATAATGCAAGAGAGGGTGAATGATTATAGGTCTAGCAGCACGGATTATGAAGCACAAAAAGTTCGTTGTGATTGCCTTTATGCTGATAGCCGTTATCGGTACGATTGCCCAGTTTACTGTAGCAGTTAACTATAATATGGCCGATTACCTGCCAGAGGACGCGCAATCGACGAAAGCAATGGATGTTATGGAGCAGGAATTTGAAGGCTCTGTCCCAAATACACGAGTCATGATTCATGACGTTACGATACAGGAAGCACTTGTGTTCAAGGAAAAGCTTGCGAACATCGACGGAGTATCCGATGTGACCTGGTTGGATGATGCCATAGGAATTACAACCCCGATTGAAATGGCCGATCAGGAGCTTGTGGAAACCTATTATAAGGACAACCATGCTTTATTTTCCTTTAGTATCCCTGAAGGGGAGGAAGTGGCAGTAACAGATGCCGTCTATGAATTAATTGGTGAAGAAAATGCCATGGCTGGAGAAGCACTCAATACAGCTACACAGCAAAAAATGGCAGGGAAAGAGTCGATGTATGCGGCAGCCTTTTTAGTGCCGATTATCATCCTCATCCTGATTTTATCGACCAATTCCTGGGCAGAACCGTTATTTTTCTTAACCGCTATCGGAGTGTCCATTCTTATTAATTTGGGAACGAATGTATTTCTAGGCGAAGTATCCTTTGTGACCCAATCGGTAGCACCGATTCTGCAGCTGGCGGTCTCACTTGATTATGCCATCTTTCTGCTTCATAGTTTTTCAGATTACAGAAAGAAAACAAAAGACCCGGAGGAAGCTATGAAGCTTGCGATGAAGAAATCTTTTTCTGCGATTGCTGCTAGTGCTTCTACTACCTTCTTCGGTTTTATTGCCCTATCGTTTATGAATTTTGAGATTGGCTCTGATTTAGGAATTAATCTTGTAAAAGGAATTCTCTTAAGCTTTATCAGTGTGATGGTCTTTTTACCAGCCATGACTCTTATGTTCTATAAATGGATTGATAAGACACAGCACAAGCCGTTATTGCCAAGCTTCAAAAAAATCGGAAGCGGCGTTGTCAAAATCAGAGTCCTCAGTATTATCGTTGTCTTGCTTTTGATTGTTCCGGCCTTTTTAGCGCAAAGTCAGACAAGCTTCACCTATGGGATTGGCGAGCTGCCAGAGGATACACGATCCGGAAGTGATTTAGCTAAAATAGAAAAGCAATTCGGCAAGCATATACCGATTGTTCTGCTTGTCCCAAAAGGGGACGTCGCAAAGGAGTCAGAGCTTGTACAGGACTTAGAGAAGCTACAGTATGTTTCCAGTGTACTATCGTACAGCAACACAGTCGGAACCGTTATTCCACCGGAATATCTCGATAAGGAGATCATCGAGCAATTTTATTCAGAGCATTATAGCCGAATCATTCTTCAAACAGAAACCAACAATGAGGGGAGCGAGGCATTCTCCTTAATTGAAAAGGTAAAAGATACAGTCAAGCCATATTATGAAGATGACACATATCTCTTAGGTGAAAGCGTGACGCTGTATGATATAAAGCATACGGTGCAAAAGGACAACACGTTGGTGAACCTATTAACAATCATTACGGTTGCCATCGTTCTGTTTGTTACCTTTAAATCGATTACCATTCCATTGGTGCTGCTCTTGACGATTCAATCTGCTGTATGGGTGAACCTATCCGTACCGTACTTTACGGATACATCTCTTGTCTATGTCGGTTATCTCTTAATCAGCGTGATACAGCTTGCCGCAACAGTGGACTATGCCATTTTATTGACTGATGACTATAAAGAACGGCGACAGGAAATGAGTGCACTTCATGCAATTAAGAAAAGTGTAGATGGTAAAATGTTCTCGATTGCCATTTCTGCTTCTATTTTATCAAGCGTCGGCTTTATCTTATGGTTTACTTCATCAAATCCGATTGTTTCGTCGATAGGACTCTTGCTGGGAAGAGGGGCATTATTAGCGTTTATCACCGTTATCTGCTTCCTGCCAGCGATGCTGTTGGTATTTGATCGAATTATCATGAAAACAACGTGGAAAGCAAATTTTTATAAGGAGAAATGAGGATGAAGAGAACAAAAATGCTATTTGTTATGTATACAGTCGCCACTCTTGCATTGCCGTCATTTCTTGTCACAGCAGCGGAAAATACCAGCCAGTCTGCTGAAGGAAAAAACTTGGAAGAGGCCGTGATTTCTTCCAAGGATGAAGTTGTCTATGCAAAGCTTAATGCGACAGGTAAACAACAAGAAATCTACACTGTCAATATTTTAGATATCGAACAAGCAGGAAGAGTGATCGATTATGGGACCTATTCCAGTCTAAAAAATTTAACCGACCTGTCAGAAATCACACAGAAGGGCGATACGGTAGAGTTCACGGCACCTAAAGGAAAATTCTATTATCAAGGGAATATGACGGAGGAACCTCTACCATGGGATATCAATATATCTTATTGGTTAGATGGAAAAGAAACGGATCCGAGTGAGCTTGCCGGCAAGGACGGACATATCCAAATCAGGTTAGCACTTTCTGAAAATGAAGAAGTCAATCCCATCTTCTTTGACAATTATCTTGTCCAGGTTTCCTTAACGCTTAATCAGGATGTGTACAGCAACATTCTCGCAGATGGCGGGATGATTGCCAATGCGGGTAAAAACAAGCAGGTCAACTTTACGGTCATGCCAGGAAAAGAAAAGGAGCTTGTTCTTGAAGCAGATGTCGTTGATTTTGAGCTTCAGGGAATTGATATTTCAGCGGTTCCTTCCGCCATGCCAATCGAGGCCCCTAATGTAGATGAAATGACCGGTGATATGGAATCCTTAAGCGATGCCATTAAAGCCGTCAATAACGGGGTTGGCGAATTGAAAAGCGGCGTTTCTGAATTAAACAATGGGGTATTTAGTTTACGTGATGGCTCCGAGCAATTTAAAAATGGTATTTCACAATTCAATGGAGCTTCAACTGAACTGGTTAATGGTTCCCAAAGTATTGATCAAGCGCTCGAATCAATCAGCCTTTTCCTTCAGGAAAACACAGGAGAGATGGGTCTTGGCGATCTTGGTCAGCTTGTAGAAGGACTCACTCAAATTTCTGATGGCTTAGGTCAAACAGCCGCGGGATTAGCCATTTTGAAAGAGAATTACGCGAACGCTAATGGAGCCTTAGCACAGGCAATGGAAGCCATTCCGGCAGCTAATCTAACAGAAGAAGAACTTCAAGGCCTGTACTCAAGCGGTGCAGATCCTGAAGTGTTAAATAGTTTAATAGAAACGTATAGCGCAGCACAAACTGCCAAGGGTACCTATTCCTATGTAAAAGAAGCCTTCTCTGCCGTTAATACAACCCTGGAGGGAGTCATCGGCTCGCTTAACGAAATGACTCTGAATCTTGATAATATGGCAAGTGGGCTAACCGCTTCCCTGGAGCAGGATGATATGGCGAATTCCTTCGCACAGCTTCAGGAGGGACTGACTACACTCTCCTCTAATTATAAGCTCTTCCACAGTGGATTAGTGGACTATACTTCGGGTGTCAGCCAATTACCGGGCTTCTACCATGAGCTGCATAATGGAATTGTCGAACTGTCCGGTGGTACAGATAAGCTGGACAATGGAGTTGGCGAGCTTCATGATGGTACAGCTGAATTATATGAATCTACAAGTGATTTACCTGGTCAAATGAAGGAAAAAGTGGATGAAATGATAGCAGATTATGACAAGTCAGATTTCGACGCTGAATCCTTTGTATCCAGTGAAAATGAGCATGTAGAATCCGTCCAGTTTGTTTTAAAAACAGAAAGTATCGAATACGAGAAACAGGAAACAAAGAAAGAACCTGTACTGAAAGAAGAAGAGAAGGGGTTCTGGACTCGTTTGAAGGATTTGTTTTTCATTATGTGGAACTAAACAAGATGCCAGTCCCAAAAAGGGGCTGGCATTTGATGTCTCTGAACAAATATGTATTTTCATTGTTCTAGCTTTAACGGTAAAAAGGCATAATCTCCATCCTTAACGATTTCACCCTTTCGAATCGGAATCGGCTGCTGAAAAATAGGGCCGTCGATTACGGTTGTGTGAAACTCGCCACCTTCTCCACACGGGTCGATTCCACGTGCTTCAAGCTCCTTTATGTACTCAAGGGTTAGAATGCGCCCTAAATCCTTTTCCATCATACCTAAAGACAAATTAACGGTGACAATCATAGTGACAAAGCCTAATTGAATGAATTCCTCGACAGCTTCACGGTGATTCATACCCCATAAAGGCATTGCTAGCTTTAAACCGGCCTTCTCGGTCACCTTTTCATGCCAGCAGCCATGTTCAGGCATATCTAAGTCACCGGTCACCAGCACCTCAGCACCTTGACTTTTTGCTTTTTCTAAAAGTTTTATAAAAACCGCTTCATAATCTGCCCAGCTTGCTGCTCTTGTATAAACAGGTAAACCAATCGATTCAGCTTGGGCCTGAATCAGCTCAGGTGGCATTCCATGAGACCTAGAACGTTTCCCTTCTTCCTCCATCATTACAATCAACCCAAGGGCATCTCCCATCTGTGATGCCTTATAAAGCGCGAGTACACTATCCTTACCGCCACTAAAGGAAGCGACAAAACGATGCCCCTTTGCGCCATTTTTCCAATCTTTCCCTTCTGTCATTACTTCTATTCTCCTTTTCTTTATAGAACTCTACTGACTATTATACTGATAAATAGAATGGATAAAAGCAGCTGTAGCGTTTATTCAGTCGTTTCCTAAGAGTGAGGGGCTAGATAACTGTTTGTTTAAAATTATCCAAAGTTAATCTAAATTACTTAAATTAAGCAAGTAAATATGTTACACTTCATCTACAAAGGTGAGGTGTTTTTATTATGTTCACAATTAGAGAAGCGGCGGAAATGTTAGGAGTGGCAACATCTACGTTAAGAAGGTGGGAAAACGAAGGAAAAATTAAGTCCGTTCGTACAACAGGCAACCACCGTCGGTATACTGTTGAAGAATTATCTAAAATAAAAAAAGTGAAGCCATTAAATGAAAAAATAACCGTAGGTTATTGTCGCGTTTCTTCTTCTGATCAAAGAGAAGATTTGAAACGTCAGGTAGAACTGGTGAGTATGTATTGTACGGCAAAGGGGTACGGTTTCGAAATAATAGAAGATCTGGGAAGTGGATTAAACTATAACAAAAAAGGTTTAACAAAATTAATTAAAATGATTCAATCGAATCAAGTGGAACGTGTGGTTATAAATTATCGAGATCGGTTGATTCGATTTGGTATGGAATTAATCGAACAAATTTGCGAGTTTCACGATGTGAAAATAGAAGTCATTAATCAAACAGAAGACAAAACATATGAACAAGAAATGGTAGAAGATATATTATCCATTTTAACCGTATTTAGTAGTCGGTTATATGGAAGTAGAAGCCATAAGTCAAAAAAATTAAAACAAATGGTGGAAGAAGTTATAAAAGAATAAAATTATTCAAACTTACTTATTCTTACTTGAAATATCACCTGAATAATCTTATAATTAGGTTAATTATCAAAGAAAGGAGGGAGAAAACTTGAGTATAACGTTCAATCGTAAGGTGGAAATTATTTTTCCAAAAGAAACCACTTATGCCTTAGACGGTCAAAGTAAAATATGTAATTGGCTGTATAATCAATTAATTCAAGCTGCCCAAAATGATTATGAGAATGGTTCCCCTTTAAAGTTGTTAGAAGGACGAAATTTAAGAAATTACGCTACAACATTGAAAAAAATCCATCCATTCCTTCGGACCGTGCATTCTTCCCCGTTAAAAAACACGGCCTTGCGCTTAAAAGATGCCTATGACCGTTTTTTTAAAAAGCAAAATGGATATCCAAAGTTCCGTAGTTGGAAGGAGAAGTGGTTTTCTTTATACTTTGATGAGCCAAACAAAGGGTTTAAATTACTCGATTCTAAAACGATTAGGATTTCATTTGGGAAAGATATATCAGGCAAACAACTCACAGTAAACGGAACGTTACGTGAACCTTTTTTTATTAAAGAAAAAGAAGAAATCAAAACCTTTCGGTTATGCAAACAACAAGGAAATCGTTTTTATGGGATATTTACCATTGAAAGATATAAAACAATGGAAAAAGAACAAAAACAAATAGAAAAAACATTTAAAGAACTAAAGAAAAAGTTATTACATACACATTCGATTTATCACTCGAAGAAAAAGAAAAAACAATCAAAAACAAAAGAAAGGTTCCCGAAGGGAACCAAATGGGTTAGTTTAGATCCGAATCATAAAAATTTCTTTGTAGCAGTAGATTACAAAGGAGTTTCCTATGAAATGAGTAAAATTTATCAAACAGAATTCTGGGATCAAAAGATTGATGAAATCAAAAGTAAAAGAGATTTTTGCGAGAGAAAATCAATCAAAATAGAAACAGAACACGGCAACGCTTACTGGCAGCCAAGCAAAAGATGGGCTCGATACAATAATACTTTGAATAAAGCGTACCATACACGACGAGAACAAATTAAAGTCGCGTTATATAGTATCGCACATTGGTTATATAATCACTACGATTTAGTGATTATTGGTGATTATACGCCTACGAATGGCACAGCTCGTTCTAAAAATATGAAAAGAAGTATGTTGAATCAAACACATATTGGTGAATTCCGTAAAATATTACAGTGGGTTGCTTCTAAACGTGGGAAACAATATAAAATGGTAAACGAAAGAAATACAACCAAAGAATGTTGTGTTTGTGGTCATAAAGAAAAGAAAGAACCGGAGGTTCGTTTGTTTATTTGTCTTTCTTGTGGACATACCATTGTTCGTGACTTAAATAGTGCCATTAATATGGCTAAAAAGATACAAATATTGTCTGGCTCGGACTGGGTGAAAAAGTGGAAGCTCGCTTGTATCACCTATGCGGTAAGGTATGATTTGTTCGCAAATCATGAGAAACCGATTGCATCCGTTAGAAATAGCGGTGCAAATAAATTGAATCCTATGGCTTGACCAAGGGAGCAAGGTTTACTGGAAAACTTGCCTCTAAGTAGTATTTAAGTAAGTTTAGGTAAATTTTGTAGAGCGGGATTACCACTGATTATGTTGGAAAAAGAAGGGATTTGCCAAACTGTTGTCGAATGATGTCATATAGAAGAAGTTTTCTTATTACATGACAAACTACTTCTCGATAAAAATTTGGAGTGATACACATGAAAAAACAAATCATTGTTCCAATTGATGATTCGATTCATTCTCATCAAGCTCTGAAATATGCCTGTACGGTAGCAACGGAATCAAACGCTGATATTATTCTTGTTAATGTTCAGCCAAGTTACGATTCCTCACCCAATTTTCATCAATTTGTATCGAAAGCAGAGATTCAAGCCTATATACAAGAAACAGGTGATGGAATTTTAGAAAAGGCCATAAAAACCATAACAAATCAGGAAATTCATACAGAAAAAGTGATTCGTACAGGAATTCCGAAGGTTGAAATTACAAATTTAGCAAAAGAACGAAATGCTGCTTGTATCATTATGGGTACTCGCGGATTAGGTGCGGTCAAAAGTGCCTTTATTGGCAGTGTGAGTCTCGGAGTTTTACAGCTTGCTCCTTGTCCTGTTACGCTGGTACCTTAACTTGGTTGTTTACCAATTAAGTGGAGTTATTATATGGATACTAGCGAAAAAACTCGTCAAAATCTGACGAGTTTTTTATTATTCATTAGGACTGTCTAATATTTAAGCTGTGTTAAAGCACAATGTTGATTTTCAAGCAGGTTGATTGTAGTGGAAGGCACGCAGCGCAGTCTCCTGCAGGAGAAGCGAAACAGCCGAGACCCCGCAGACCCGTAGTGTCGAGGAGGCTCGGCGGTCGCCTGCGGAAAGCGAAGTGCCTGGAACGAAAATCAACACTTATGTTTAACAGAGCCAATATTTAAAAAAAATTCTTTGAAAATGAAATATATTTTGACGATTTGGTGAATAAATAGATATAATATAGAAACATATAGGACTTAATAGAATGGAAATTTGAATGATTGTTGTTGTTGCATCTGAAACAGTCTGCTTTCAAATTGATTATTATTACTATATACTAGAATTGTAAAAAGATATTTTAATATTTAAACAATAATGATACACTATAATGTGGTAATACTTGGTCCAGAAATGATGTGTGACTAAGTCGCACCCTGGCTTGCTTTGGTTTCTAGTGGGGAGCGCTTACATCCTTTCTGTAAATCTTTAGGGTTAGGGATGGTAGAATATGAGTAACAGACAAACAAAGACAGATGTGATCTTAATTGGGGCCGGAATTATGAGCGCAACATTAGGATCGCTTCTGAAGGAATTAGTACCGGACTGGGAAATTACAGTATTCGAGAAGCTAGCAAACGCAGGAGAGGAAAGCTCCAACGAATGGAATAATGCGGGAACAGGGCATGCCGCATTATGCGAGCTCAACTATACAGTTGAAAAGCCAGACGGATCGATAGATATTAAAAAAGCAATCAATATTAACGAGCAATTTCAGGTTTCAATGCAGTTTTGGTCCCATTTAGTAAATAATAAGCTAATACGTAATCCGCAGGACTTTATTATGCCACTGCCACATATGAGTTTCGTGCAAGGGGAAGAAAATGTAACCTTCTTAAAGAAAAGATTTGAAGCGCTATCAAATAATCCGCTATTCCAGGGGATGGAATTTTCTGATAACCCCGAAAAGTTAAAAGAATGGATTCCGCTTATGCTGAGTAATCGGACCTCCAATGAACCGATCGCGGCTACGAAAATCGATACCGGCACGGATGTAAACTTTGGTGCTTTAACGCGGATGCTGTTTGAACATTTGGAAACTAAGGATGTCCATGTTCATTACAATCATAGTGTTGATAATATTAAACGCACAAGTGATGGCTCATGGGAGCTGAAAATAAAGAATCAAATTAGCGGTGCTGTTGAACAGCATACAGCTAAATTCGTCTTTATCGGCGGCGGGGGCGGAAGTCTTCATCTGCTGCAAAAATCTGGCATTCCGGAAGGAAAACATATTGGTGGTTTCCCTGTAAGCGGACTATTCATGGTATGTAATAACCCTGAGGTTGTCGAGAAGCATCATGCGAAGGTTTACGGAAAAGCAAAGGTGGGTGCTCCGCCAATGTCTGTTCCGCATCTTGATACACGTTTTATCAATAATCAAAAATCATTACTATTTGGACCATTTGCCGGCTTCACACCAAAGTTCTTAAAAACGGGCTCGATGATGGATTTAATCACATCTGTTAAACCGAACAACGTCTTAACCATGCTGGCTGCAGGTGCAAAGGAGATGGCACTAACCAAATATTTAATTCAACAGGTTATGTTATCGAAAGAACAGCGGATGGAAGAGCTGCGTGAATTTATTCCAGATGCGAAAAGCGATGACTGGGATCTAATCGTAGCAGGACAACGTGTACAGGTCATTAAAGATACGGATGCTGGAAAAGGTACACTTCAATTTGGTACAGAGGTTGTCAGTGCAGCGGATGGATCGGTTGCAGCCTTACTTGGCGCTTCACCAGGTGCATCTACAGCGGTATCTGTTATGCTGAAGGTCTTAAATCAATGCTTCCCGCAGCATATTAAAGCGTGGGAACCAAAGTTAAAAGAAATGATTCCATCGTATGGCAAGTCATTATTGGAAAACCCTGAATTACTAAGAGAAGTCCATCAATCAACAGCGAAGGCTCTTGGTTTAGCAGATACAAAGCAGGAAAAACAAGATAGAGTACTTGAACTGGTTTAATGAAATTATGAGCTTAATTAGCTCCTAGATGCGAATTCAGTTAAGGATTCATTGCGTTTTTGTTGCGAAATTTGTAGATTAATAGTGTTTTTTAGTACTTCAGTCATTTTTTTGCTGGTTTAGTAGAAATAATATGTTATTTCGATCACAGCTCATTTGCTGATGACTTTCACATGACTGTTTTTGTATGATACTCGGAATTCAATATTTTTGACAAAAGGGAGAGCTTTGTAGCTTTCCTTTTTTGTTGTTTGAAAAATGGATTGATGTAAATAAATCTTACATAAATCCAATGTAATCTTTCCGATAATAAAAAGCTAGTTTGAATTTTCTAAAAATTACTTGCGAAACCAGCAGAATCAGCATATAATAAACATATCAAATAACATGTTAGAAAACATAACATGAATGCGAGGGGAAATGTAACATGACTGATATGCTAATCACTAATGAAACGAGTCTACTAAACAAAATTAAAGAGACGATCAAAGAAAATAGTGTTGAACTTTTACATTTACAGTTTGTTGATATTGAAGGGATTTTAAAGCATATAACAGTAACAGCTGAGCAATTAGAGGACGTCGTGGAAGGGAAAATCATGTTTGATGGGTCATCCATTAAGGGCTTTTCTCCAATCAACCGATCAGATTTGTACCTAAAGCCAGATTTAAATACCTTTGCTGTCCTCCCGTGGTCAGTGGAGAATTGTTATTCGGAGGCACGATTCTTATGTTCGGTTACTACTCCAGATGGAACTCTTTTTGATGGTGATACGAGAAACGTCCTAAAGAAAACGATGGAACGAGCTGCCGAAAAAGGCTTTACTATCTCTGTTGGACCTGAGCTGGAATTCTTTTTATTTAAAACAGATGATAATGGGTTCCCAACTCAAGAGATTAGTGATAAGGGAGGCTATTTCGAGCCATCACCACAGGATTTGGGTGAACGTGTACGATTAGAAATCTATCGTGCTCTAAAAGCAATGGGTTTCAGCATTGAAGCTTCACATCATGAAGTGGCAGAAGGTCAGCATGAGATTAACTTTAAATATGGTGATGCCCTGAACGCAGCAGATCTAGCAACAACATACAAATGGGTAGTAAAAACGGTTGCAAAAAGATTTGGGTTGCATGCAACCTTCATGCCGAAGCCGGTATTTGGAATTAATGGGTCTGGAATGCATGTGAATATGTCCTTCTTTAAGGGAGATGAAAATGCCTTTACGGATTCCTCCGATAAGCTGGAATTATCGGAGACAGCCTACCAATTTATTGCAGGGGTTCTTGAAAACGTAAAAAGTTTTGTCGCAGTATCCAACCCGCTTGTGAACTCGTACAAGCGTCTTGTACCCGGCTACGAAGCGCCTTGCTATCTTGCTTGGTCTGCATCGAATCGTTCGGCACTGATTCGGATTCCAGCCAAAAGAGGGCTTGCTACTCGTGTCGAATTACGCTGTCCTGACCCATCAGCAAACCCTTATTTAGCTTTTGCTGTCATAGCTTCAGCGGGATTGGATGGAATCGAAAAGGACCTAAAGGCACCAGCTCCAATCGATGAGGATATTTTCCATATGGCTGAGGAGAGAAGGGAAATACTTGGAATTGACAATCTGCCTGGCTCATTAAAGGAAGCCTTAACAGAAATGGAAGCAAGTGAATTTGCTTATCATACATTAGGCGACCATGTATATAATGAATATGTATCGATGAAAAAGGCAGAGTGGGATAGCTATCGAACCGCCGTTCATACTTGGGAAATCGAAAACTATCATTCAAAATTCTAAAAGAGAAGGGCATTCAAATGGGCCGGTATTATGCTGACCATTTGAATGCCCTCTTTCATGATGAAATATAGGTGAGACACCTATTTTTCAGCTTTTATTTACCTATGAGCACAGTCTCATTTTCTTTTACTGGCTCTTCGTCTACCATCACAGGGTTGAAGTCTTCCTTCCATGGCAATCCCCATTTGTTAAGAGCTTCCATGAATGGATCTGGATCGAATTCCTCAATATTGAATACACCCGGCTTGTTCCACTTACCAGTTAACATCATCATGGCACCAATCATGGCTGGAACGCCTGTTGTGTAAGAAACAGCTTGTGAGCCGACTTCGCGGTAGCATTCTTCATGGTCACAAACATTGTATACATAATAAGTTTTTTCAACACCGTCTTTTTTCCCTTTGAAGATACAGCCGATATTCGTTTTCCCCTTTGTACGAGGTCCTAGTGTTGCTGGATCTGGTAATACTGCCTTCAAGAATTGTAATGGAATAATTTGCTTTCCTTCAAATTCTATTGGCTCAATAGAAGTCATGCCGACATTTTCAAGCGCCTTTAAGTGTGTAAGATAGCTCTGGCCAAATGTCATGAAGAAACGGATACGCTTAAGTCCTGGAACGTTTTTCGCAAGAGATTCAAGCTCCTCGTGGTATAGCAGATACATATCCTTTTCGCCGACTTCATCAAAGTTGTATACACGTTTGATTTCCATCGGTTTTGTTTCAATCCATTCGCCATTCTCCCAATATCGTCCATTTGCAGATACTTCACGGATATTGATTTCAGGATTGAAGTTAGTTGCAAATGGATAGCCATGGTCACCACCATTACAGTCAAGAATATCAATCGTTTCAATTTCATCGAAATAATGCTTAAGTGCATAAGCAGAGAAGACACCTGTCACACCAGGGTCAAAGCCGCTACCTAAAAGAGCTGTAATGCCTGCTTCTTCGAAACGCTCTTTGTATTCCCATTGCCATTTGTATTCAAATTTCGCTGTGTCCTCAGGCTCATAGTTTGCTGTATCTAAATAGTTTGTTTTCGTGGCAAGGCAGGCATCCATGATGGTTAAATCTTGGTAAGGAAGAGCCAGGTTCATGACGATGTCCGGCTTAACTTCTTCAATTAAGGCAATCAACTCGTCAACATTGTCCGCATCCACCTGTGCGGTCGTAATTTTCGTTTTGCCGCCGTCTAATTTTTCCTTTAATGCATCACATTTTGATTTTGTTCGGCTGGCAATACAGATTTCTTCAAATACCTCACTGTTTTGAACGCATTTGTGAATAGCTACGGAGGCTACTCCGCCACAACCAATAATAAGTGCTTTTCCCATTTTCCTGTCTCCTAACATAATAGATTTGAAGTAAGTGCAGAGGAAGATTGAATACACGTAGTACGTACAGTAGTTTCAAACGCCTCTTCGGTCGATCCCGTTAGCTAACAAAAAAAGCAAGTAAAAAACGCCACATCGCGCATTCTACTTGCTTTGGATAATATTCATATTAAAAAGTATGTATAGCTATGATATTCCATCATAAGCATACGTCCACAAGATAGCCTAAGGCTATTTACGCGGAAAGCCCTTTAATATTTGAATAAATCTTCATAGGATCAGAGTCTATATAGCAAATAATTACTTTTACCACTCTTATTGACCGTTTCACAAGTTGATGTGCAGATGCACTGGTTATAAAGTTACCAACTTATAAAATTTGAGCTTTTAACTCAATCAATAAGGCAACCAAAGTTGCCAATCGGCATTTGACCCGGCACACCGTTGCCTTAACATTCCCTGAGGGAAGTGGTCAAAATTATCTGCTTGGAAAGATCCCAATATATTCAAATAGCAGCTTTCCAAATCACGTTTTTTATAATAACAAGCAATTTAAAAAATAGCAATAGAAAATCTACGAGTATTTTCAAAAAAATTTCTTATATCTATTGAATAATCAAATACTTGGTAAGTAAATAACGTAAGACATCATCCATTGCTTCGATGATGTCTTACGTGAGGTCCAAGATTATCTTGTCGCGACAATTGATTTTCTTTTGTAAAACCAGGAGCCCAATAGAAAGGTCATCATACCCCATACTACTAAAATCCCAATTCCGACCCATAGTGTACTAGAGAAAATACTGGTTGAATAAACCATGCTGTCTCTTAAGCCCTCAACAAAGTAAGTGAGTGGAAGGACGTTTGAAATCGGCTGAATCCAGCTTGGAATGGATTCAATCGGGATAAATATGCCGCTCAAAAACATCATCAGGAAGCTGACAATATTGGCGATTCCCATATAGGCTTCGGTTGTCTTACTAAACGAGGAAAAAAAGTAACCAAGTGCATTAAAGGACAAGGCGCCCAATAAGAAGACAACCAGGAGACTGGGAAAGTTAATGTACAGCTTCGCACCAAACACAAATACTCCTATAAGTGATAATAAAATCACCTGTACGATGCTGAATAACAAACGCATCACCATATCGCTGAAGCCAAAGATATTCATGTTGGCTGGTGTCATACGAAGCCTTTTGATTAAACCCTTCCGGTTCATGTCAACTAAATCAACCATGCCGAACATACCGGCCTGGGCGATTGACAGGGCAATCATTCCTGTGAGCAGAAAATCGGTGTAATTCAACTCCTGTTCACTGGATGTGATCGATTCAAACTGCAGCTCGAAGGTAGGAGGGGCTCCGGCGGCAGATAAATTTGCCCTTTGAACAAAATCATTTAGCATTCCTGAAAGAGCCTGGGCGGTTACACCTTGTTCATCCTCTTTATTAACAACTAGAAGGATGGACGTAGCTTCAGGTGATGGAGGTAAGACAATGGCAGCATCCACCTCCTGGTCTTTAACCAGTTTTTCCGCTTCATTTAGGTTGATGGGTTGATGATTGGCAAGCTCCAGCACTGGAATTTGTTCAATCTGATTTAACAGCGTATCTGAAGTGGGATTCGGATTTTCATCCACAATGACTACTTTAGCTGAAAAATCATTATCAGAGCTGCCGCCAAAAATAGTCATAAAAATAACCATGAGGATAACAGGGAAGAAGATTCCCCAAAACCAGGCTTGCTTTTCTCTTAAGGTTAGCTTTAATTGCGCTAAGAACATTTGCTTAAATTGCTTCATCTTAAGCTAATCCCTCCATTCCTTTCCAGTAAACGCAATAAAGACATCCTCTAAGCTCATATCTCGAATGGAGACCTGCTCGACCTGGTAATCCTTTTCCTTTGTGAAACCAAAAAGGGTATATAAAGTATCCTCAGGGTGTGTGGTCCAGAGTGTTAACGATGCTTTTTCCACTTCACTGCGAATCACAGATTCAAGGTTTGTTGTAAAGTGATGGGCTTCTTTAGCTGCTTCAGGGCCATCAAGAAACGTTAAGTGTACCTCTCGATCCTTTGTAAGCTGTTCAATGAGAGAGGCAGGGGTATCTACGGTTACAATTTTTCCTTGATCAATGATGCACACCCTATCACTTAATTGCTCAGCTTCCTCCATATAATGAGTCGTTAATATCGTTGTTTTGCCGAGCTCCTTGAGCTGTAGGATAATATCCCAAATATTACGGCGTGCTTGAGGGTCTAGTCCTGTCGTTGGTTCATCTAGGAAAATAATGTCAGGATCACTAATCATCGCAAGTCCAATGGCCAATCGCTGCCGTTGACCTCCGGAAAGCTTTTTAACCTGCTGCCGACGATGTTCGTTTAGATTAATCAATTCAAGAATTTCATGGGTTGACCGTGCATGGTCGTAAAAGGTAGCAAAGAGGTTGAGGTTTTCTTCTGGTGTCAATAGATCAAACATGGCACTCGATTGAGGCTGGACACCAATCATTTTTTTAATCCTATGACCATGCTGATTCCAGTTTAAGTCTCCAAAATAGATCTCACCTTCATCAGGAGAAACCAATCCTTCAATCATTTCAAGTGATGTTGTTTTTCCAGCTCCATTTGGTCCGATGATGGTAAAGATTTCGCCGGCTTTCACAGAAAAGCTAACATCCTCGACAGCACGAACCGACCCAAATGTCTTTTTAAGATTTTTCACTTCTAAAATCGTCATTCATTCTCCTCACCTTCCTGACATCTGTTGCATAGCTTATATGTTATAGTATTCGAAAATTTCGAAAATAACCCAAGTTACATGAATTGGATGTACGAATTAGTTAATAGAGAACAAAAAAGGCGACACACAATGACTAGAAGCACTGTGTGTCGCCTTATAGTTATGGAAGTAAATAAAGCACGGAAAAGAAATGAAGGACTGTACCAGCAAGAACAAAGACATGCCACACTGCGTGGTGGTGCTTAAAAAGCTTCCACATATAGAAAACGGCTCCGACAGTATAGCATAAGCCACCAATAATTAAGAGACTTAAGCTGGTTGGGTGCAAATTAGCTGCTAAATCCTGCCACACAAATACGATTAACCAGCCCATGAACACATATAGCAGGGTAGAGGTAAACAGAAATTTTTTGACGAAAAATGACTTAAAAATGGTCCCGCCGATAGCCAGTCCCCAGACGATTCCAAATAATGTCCAGCCAACCCAACCATCAACAGCCAGAAAAAGGAAAGGTGTATAGGTTCCAGCAATAAAGAAATAGATCGACGTATGGTCCATAATTTCGAAAAAGTCCTTAGCTCGTCCTGGACGGAGAGCATGCAGGAGTGTTGACGATGTATAGAGGAGTACCATGGTGACTCCAAATATTGTAAAGCTTGTGATATGCCAGGCATTCCCGTATAGGGAGGCAAAAACAATTAATAGGACTAGTGCTGCTATACTGAGAATCACACCAATCCCATGGGTGATTGAATTGGATATTTCTTCTTCCTTTGAAAAGACATGAGTATTTGCCATTCAGTGTAACCTCCTTATTCGCTACCATTTACAGAATTGCAGAAAAGTAAAATCTATATTTGAATTTGTTGATTTCTTTAATCCTATAGAGAGACTTTATTATATTCCTTTCTATGCTGATTTGGTAGTGACGTTTGTAATGTATGGGAGGAGTACTGATGATGGTAAAAGGAAAAGGTACTGCTGGTGAATGTAGCAGTACCTTTTCCTTTTATAATAATAAATTATTTAATAAGATTGATTTCTCACCTTCAAATACTACATTTCCATCAGCCTGAACCCACGCTTGAATGATTCCCAGCTTATCAAGACCTTTGCTGATTTTTCCAACACGTTCTCTAATTCTTGGAATATCAGGATTTGCTAAAATGTAGAAGATGGTATTGGAGAAATTAAATTGCTGCTGAAATCTCATAATTTGCTCTAGCTGTTCAGATAAGTGGAGTCCTATTTGACAATTATCGAAAACTTGATTCGTACCGGTTTGAGTCACTGCTTGATTTCCACGCGATTCAATTAAAAATTTACAAGATTTATATTCGGCAATCAGATCGACATCAGTTCCATTCTTTGCAAACTTAACAGTACATCCCTTCTTCTCGAAAAATGCTGCAATTGCTTGATTTACCTGAATCTGTGTCATGATAATTGGATCCGAACCTTTCATAGTTGAACGTGGTATTGACATTGTTTTCAAGCCCCTTTTAAAATGGTTTATACTATATATATTTGCTATTGTAAGCAACTATTCCTTCAAACTATACGACTTTTCTGATAATTCTGCATTAAAATTTTTCCGTTAAGTTGTATATAGATGGAGAAAGTGGGCGAAACAAGTCCTATTTGTCTGACGAAAGGTGAATCATTACTCTAACTAACCTCAGAGATTTAGTATGGTAGAATAATGAAGCCGTGTGTGATGCATTCATTCCATTCCTCAGCGCGATATTTGGCATTGGCGAATCCAGCAGGCATAAAAAGACTCCTGAACTTCTTTGTTTGAAGTTTCACAATTTATCTATGTGAATCCTTTTTTGCAAGCGTTACGATAGGGGTAGTTATGTGATCATCACTAAATCAAGGAGATGTATACAATGGCCAAAACAATATTGAATGCTTCAGCACATCTTCAGGAAGGCTTGAAGGTAAAAATTCAAGCCAGAGGGTTTGAGGTGACAATTGATGAACCAATTGAAAGCGGTGGAACTAATACAGCAATGAACCCGCCGGAGCTCTTGCTTGGTGTGCTTGGAGCCTGCCAATCTATTGTGGCTCGTACGTTCGCGAAAAGATTCAATATTCAGCTTGACGATTTTTGGGTTGAGGTAATTGGTGAGCTTGATGAAGACCGATTAAAGGATTTACCCGGGGTCCGCCCAGGTTATAGTAACATTCGTTATAACATCCATATCAAAAGTGATAGTCCTAAAGAAAAAATAGAGGAATTTGTAGCGTTTATCGAAAAGCATTGTCCTGTTGGTGATTCCTTAGCTAATCCAGTACATCTCAGCCTCAATGAGATAATGATTGAAAAAGACTAAAATAATAAACGGAAAAAGCGCTTCCGGTACCAAGAAGCGCTTTTCCGTTTATTAGTGCAGCAAGCGAACGCTGCCAATATTTTATTTAAAATGAAATTATTAAATTGTCATTATCCTGAATCATGCTGCAATGATTTTGTTTACCACCCCTTTCCTTTGTTCTCTATCTATATGATCACCCGGACCAATAAATCGTAATGCGGCAGGGGAACAGAGCACCACTTTTCTTTTCACGTCCTCCATTTGTATTCGGATCCATCCTGTCAGTTTAGTGCCTTCCTGAGAGATATAGATGCTTTGTAAAGCGAGTTTTTTGAACGCTCGCACTTCTTTTTCCCTTGCTTTCAGCATGGTTAGAATTTTCATTGGAATCATAACTTTCCGGACTGGATTTCCGTTTCCTTCTCCTTTTTTAACGGTGGCTGGAACAGGAATCCTTCGTCGACGCAGAATTAGAAATATCATTCTTTCATCACTACCTTTCCGAAAAGATTTCAGGGGATTCTATTTCCCATGCTTAATAATTCAACATTTCCTCACGTAGTCCTTTTCTTTTTAAGCTCTTTTCTCTCGGCAATATCCCTTGAATCTTGCTTTATCTCTAGGTTTAGTGATAAAAATAGTGAATATCTATTATCAAATGGAAGAGGATATTGAAGGATGCTGTTGAAAGGATTAGGAAAGGTAATAAATCAACCAGGTCCTTTAACTGAGCCTAAAAAAGCTGATTTGTTGGTTCAATCCTAATGTATAAAAAGGACTAATTTTCACCAATTTGGATAATCGTTCATAAACTGAAAAACTAAGACGATTCTTGGCTGAGAAACGTTTTTTCTAATTAAGTATTATTTTTTTCTAAGTCTTTATAAGTGTTATTTACAAATAATGTTACATTGTCATGCAAACGCAATCAACAATGATACAAAAGTATGGTAGTAGGATTTCAATCATTGCAATATAATATTTAGTATAAGATATCAAAATATTTTAAAATTTCAGCTATGTTTCAATTAGGAGAGTTCTTTATGGCAAATGCAATCTATGCTTCCGTTTGGTTTTTTATTTTATGGAAATGGGGAGATTGGAAGAATTGGGAAAAATATTATCCAACTCTCCTTTTTTTTCTCATAGGGGATTTTATTTATCTTTATTTATTGTCTGATCATTATCCAATGTGGAGATACAACCCTTCTGAAGGTGATGCGAAACATGGGTTGACCAATACGCATATCTCGTTATCCGTCATGCTCATCAAATATCCTGCAACCATTTTCATTTATTTATCAAAATTCCCTGAACGGAACATAATAAAGCAGATTCTATTTATTATGTTTTGGGTATTACTCTATTCCATAAATGAATTAATAGATTTATCCTTTCATTTAATAAAATACTACAATGGCTGGAGCTTCAAATGGTCTGTCATATTTAATGCGGTAATGTTTGTCTGCATATATATTCATTATCGAAAGCCGTTAATAGCTTGGCCTATTGCCATTATCTTTATCTTATTTTTATGGTTTACCTTTGATGTTCCGTTATCAGTGTTCCGCTAAAAATGTTTTTTTGTAAAATCTTGTCTTGATATTTACAGGAAAACACGTTTATGAAATGTAATTGTTATGATTATTAAAATAGCTAATATCTTATAGTAATATTTCTTCTATATAATAAGAGACAGATGGTTGGTAAGCCATTGAGATATTCCTAAAGCTAAAAATAGATAAGATCAACCAGATTCCTTTTCTGGTTGATCTTTTTTTGTGTTTAATCCCAATTCTTAAACATCCTAATGATTTGCTCCTTTTTCCTTTGGATAAAGGATTTAGTGCTGCTGTCTTTTTTCTGCTTTTGCAGTTCGTAGGAGCTGGCGAAGCCGATTAAGGTTAGTCCCGCAATGATGAGATAGCCCCACCAAGGGAAGCTACCCCAAAATGGTCTCGTTTGCAGTAAAACATTCAAGAGTAATACACTGATGCCGACAAAAAAGTAGGCTTTAATACGGAATTGCATTCCGCTTAAAATAGAAGCAAGAGACAATACCCCGATAATAATCGCATCATAAATCGTATTGCTGTACAATGCGTCTGTTACCAGAATCACTGTTACAATCAGCAGCACGGCGAATTGGATGATTCTCATCACTCTTTGATAATCCTTCCACGTATGCCTGCTCAAAAATATCGTTAACACGATAAACGGCAGAGTATACAGCTCGGTTTCAATGTATTGATTGATTTCAAATTCTACCAATGTAACATAATATGGTAATAAAACAGAAACCGCCGTGATGGTTCTGACAATCATTTGTTCGACTCTTGAGGCAAGACGATGAATGAGACTATAGAAAAAATATACGACTAATAGGGAAGGAACTAGCTTGAGCCATAAGGGTTCACCGCTATGAATCACGAAAAATAACATCAAGATATAAATACCTGAAATGATTGTATACCAGTCAAATGATATCGGCTTTAAGGCATACAGTACTTTAAAGGCATGACGTCCAAACAAATGAAGCGCTAAATACACTACCATAACAATAGCCATCTGGAGCCATTGATCAAAAAACGCTAGGATAACGAATATGTAAACCGTTGTGATGAGTAATGGAATAATCGTAAATAGCTGCCAGGCTCTGCGATGCAGTAAATATAAAATGACCGCCGAATATAAAACAACAAGAGCTAAATTCAGTAGATTTCGTCCATCCGCAATCGGAATAAACAAGAATAGACCAAGACAGGCTTGTGGCACCAAGTACCAATCGATTCGTTTTTTCCATATTTCATTTCCGAGCAGCCAGATGATCAATAGAATTCCTGATACGAGTAGAAGTAAATGCTCATCCTTGAACACCTGCTCCAGCTGATAAAAGCTGATCGATACATATAGAATGAAGGGGAGGACAGTGAAGCCAAGATACAGAAATAATCTCACTTCCCATTCCTTTTTACGGTTTAATGTACTGTATAGATATGGTGCTAACCCGATTAAGAGGATAGCAGGCTGTAATTGGGCAAAGAATACATAAAAGATGGCAACGAGCAGGACTGGTCCTAAAAAAGCATGTGCAGTCCAGAAGAAATACGGTTTTAATTCATTTACCCTTCTGCCAACCCATTCATAAACCGCAAGTAGGACCCCTGGTATCAATAAGAAATGGATGACCGCTAACGTGTTGTAATGCTCAAGCTGAAATACTCTAGCAAGCGACGCTAAGAAAACAATCGTCGTCACGCTGACGAGCGTCCATAAGCCTTGAAGTTTGACTTTATAGACAAGCAGTACATAGATGACAATTCCGACTCCGTAAATGGACGAAGTCATCATTGGATGCTCGAAGCCTTCAAGAAGGGTTGACAGCACACCTAATGTATAGACTGTTACTGCAGTTAAGAAAGTACACAAATCTACTAGCTGATGATTTTTCGACCTCCACACATAACTAATGGCCAATAACAGCAGTCCACCCAACGCTAAATGACCAATGATTTCTACCTGGTAGCGGTAAAAGGCAAACTGTCCGTCTAAGTAGTCAAAGAGACAAATCCACGAGCATGCCCAGCTAACGGAATAGACCCAGGTGGAAACCTTTATCCATTTCTCATTCTCTGGATATCTATAGGTCCAGAGCGCAATAAGACCAAGAGCAAAAAAGAGAATCGAAGCATGGTTTAACTCACCGTTCCCAACAGCGGTTAGGACCATCAACATCATGGTCGCAAGCGAAACGATAAAACTGCTAGTTTTTATTGGGATTAGAAAAGTAAAGCTGTTTTTTACATAAAAAACAAAAAATACAATCGCTGCGTAGGCAAATAAATAGAGATCAACGTAGCTACCCTCAATCCCCTTAAATACAATAAAATAGCTTTGCAGACCTGCTGTAATCAGGAAAAACGGGGCTAAGTATCGGAAAATCTTAGCTTTTGCGATATTGGACAAATAGATATAATTAATCGCAATAATGAGATAGGCTGCAAACAGCACAACGGAATCCTCATCGGAGTGCAATAAGAGTCCTTGGATACTGATAAAAATAAACGCAAAAAAGGAAATAATACCACTGGTGATTTGAAAGATTTTTTTCAAACCAGCCTCTTGATCCGTGAATTTTTCCACCAACAAATATAGAATTCCAATCAAGGCAAAGCCGATATATTGAATAGATTGCAGAAAGGAATTTTCAATAAGCTGATACATTCCATAGACAAAGAGCCCAGTGAAAATATAATGGTAATGCTTTGTTTTATTCACATAAACCATCGAAATATATAACGTAGCTGTTATTAATATATTAAAACTGTAAAAAGTCGCATTTTCATAGAAAAATAACATCAGTAACGTACTGACAATTAAATTTAATTGTGAGTATAGAGGCAATTCCCTGATAAATAATTCAAAACGCTGATGATTTTTCCCTTTATAATAGCCGAATAATAAAAGTGCATTGTAGAGCATGATTCCGAAATAAAAAAAGTCCCGTGGTAAATAGGTCATTCCCAGTAAAAAGCCAACGCCAATTGTTGCGGTCAGATAGGAAAACCAAACAAATAGCCGGTGCTTATATTTCGCTGCGATATAGGAATAAAGTGATAAGCAAAACATACTGCCGATAAAACCCAATACATATTTGCCAGAGCCGTAAAAAGAGAGCCAGCTTCCTAAAAGTTCAAAAAACCCAATTGAAATAATGGTAATGGGAAGAAATAAACTTCCTAAAGTCATAAAGGCAAATGCCGTTTTGTGTATATGTAAATATTTATCGGCAACATAGCTGCTGACAAAAAATACGCCCGAAACCATTGATACAAGGATTACTTTAAACAGATTGTTCAAGGAACTCCATTTGCTGGTACCAAATACTAATCCGCCGATAAAAAGGAGGATAACTCCGAGTATTAAAGCCCAGGTAATATTTCTTTCTCTTATTTGTTCCGGAGTTGAAGCTGTTTTCGTTTTAACAGGTTTAGGTTTTTCTTTTCCGATGTCCCGTTTTTTAAAGGCGGCTGCCTCCATTATTTGCTGTTGTTCATCAAGGTCTTGTACATATTGATTGTAGGCATTGTTCATTTTTTGAAAATCTAATTCATCAATATAATCATGAACCTTTAACTGGCGTAATTCATCTCTGAATACCTGCCTTCGGGAATAGGGAACCCTTTTATTCATCCTAGTCGCCTCCTTTGTCTAAAATTAACACAGTCTTTCCCATAATAGCCTATTTGTTTGAAATATTCTCTACAAGTTCATTATAACAATGAAAAAGGATTAAACACTCCAAATCTTATTTCGACACCGGAAAAAAGGAATGCAATGATTTGTGATCGTTCGACCATGTAAGATGTTTATTCCTCTCATACTTGATTACACTGTTTAACAGCAAGTCATATTATGGGAGGTTTGTTATATATGAAGCATCTGATTATTTATGCACACCCAAACCATGAAAGCTTGAATCATGCCATATTAGACAAAACTGCGATTGTATTAGAGAAGCTTGGGCATGACTATGTGATTCGTGATTTGTATATGATGGAATTTCAGCCTGTTCTTACACTTAATGACATGACAGCCATAAGAGCAGGTACAATGCCGAAGGATATTCAACAAGAGCAGGAATATATTAGAGAAGCTGAAGTCTTAACCTTTATCTATCCAATCTGGTGGACAGGTCTTCCAGCTATAGTGAAGGGGTATGTAGATCGTGTGTTTGCCGAGGGCTTTGCATATGGAATAGGTGAAAAAGGCCATATTCCGCTGTTAACAGAAAAAAAAGGGTTGATTATTAATACTCAAGGTCATCCTAACGATGTTTACGATGCGATGGGTATGACAGAAGGGATGAAGGCTACCTCTGATATCGGAATATTAGATTTTGTCGGCATCGAACCAATGGAGCATTTATTCTTCGGAAGCATTGGAACACTTAGTGAAGACGAGAATAAAGGCATATTAAAGAAAGTAGAGGCTACCCTCTTAAGTCTTTTTTCTTGAAATCAATCAAAACCCTTTATCAACCCAATCGGTGGCTATGGTTTGACCACCTTTATCAGCCTGTCTACTTATGAAACGATTTTTCTTAAGGAAGCAGGGGTTAGGTTCTCTTGCTTCCTATAAAATGAGTTGATCATATCATCGAGCTCTTGACTGCATTTGACAGTTTCAAGGTCTGTTAAGCCTTTCTTCATTCCTATTTCGATAAGATTCTTTCTTTTTATATTAATCATTTCTAGTAGCTCGTCATGAATAGATTCCAACATGATCAATCACTCCTCGTTTATTGGTTTAACACTATTATTACCTTGTGTATGGTTCTATTTTCCTGTATTTTGCTTCAATATGTAATCACCACCCATTCTCATCTTTATCGCTGAGATACTAGTACTGTATTCCTATTGTCTTAAGCGTAAATGCTTTTAGTAGTATGCTTGCATGAAACATAGTTGTTTCTACGAAGCAAATCCAGTAGACTATAGTAGCGAAATGAGAAAGAGGGATTTGATTGAAGCAGAAAAAAACTGCATTAATTGCAGGTGCTAGTGGGTTAATTGGCAATGAATTGCTCCATTATTTATTAGAGGGAGCTGAATATGATCGGGTTACAGCCATTGTAAGAGTTCCATTAAACATAACACATCCTAAGCTAGAGGAAAAAATTATATCCTTTGATGAAATGGATCACGATAAAGAGCTTTTTGCTGTCGATGACGTGTTTTGCTGTTTAGGTACGACCATCAAGAAAGCGAAAACGAAGGAGGCTATGTACAAGATTGACGTAGAATATCCCGTCCAGATGGCGCAGCTGGCAAGTGAAAAAGGAGCGAAAAAATTTCTCATCGTCAGTTCGCTGAATGCGAATCCTCACTCATCGATTTGGTATCCAAAAATGAAAGGACAGCTTGAAGAAAAAATAAACCAGATTCCATTTCAAAGTATCGCGATTATGCAGCCATCATTACTATTAGGTGATAGAGACGAATTTCGATTAGGTGAGAAGGCAGGAGAGATCTTCTTTACCTTTTTTGCATGCTTATTTATTGGGCCGTTGAAAAAATACAAAGCGATTCAGGGCAGAACGGTTTCATTAGCGATGTACAGGATTGCGCAAATGAATAAAACAGGAATCCATATTTATCCATCGGAGCAAATCGAACAGGCTGCATCAAATTAGAGGTTCTTGAGTTTATTCCAACACTAACAGGTATTGAACCAAATTTGGCGGAATAAACGTCATGTCAATAATTTTATAGCCGATACTTAAGTGCTGGGACAGGGTTTCAGCACAATTTTTTTTGATTGGCTCTGTTGGGGCATAATAACTGGTTTGAACATTCCATACATTGTGAGGATTCAATTGGCATTGAACAACCATCACATGTCTGCCGGTCCAGGCCTGACCAATCATCGATTGATTCCGATACCAAGAAATCATATTTTCACATCCTTTAACTTCATTCAGCAAATGCTTTTTGTACCGAAAGCTTGCGACAGGCACAGAAGTCCTCCACTTCTACAAGTGGGGGATGTGGGCAAATGGTTCTTCGTTTCAGTGGGGGTTCAAACCCCGGCTGAATGAAGTTAAGCCTCCGGCGAGTCTTGCAATTTTTTAAAGGTAGTTTACCCGAGCGAGCTCAGGTAATCCGGACGCAAATTCAACGGGCGAATTTGATCATAATTCCTGGATTATTTTATGATTACTTCGATGATTCGGTTCTTTAAGAAACTATTCAATCATTGGCAAGCTTCCCTTATTCGTAATTCAATATTTCTATCTAATTTTACAATGTGCTAATTACACAATAAAATAACAAATCACCTCGCCCATATTAAATTAAATATCAGTATATAACCCACGTACAATTCAATTACATACTAGAAAATAACCAATCATACAAGAAGGGTAAGAGGTCCATCAACATAGATAGTCGAAGATTGCATATACTACAAAAAGTAAGTGGACTTCTTTTATAATTTTAGGTAAAAAATCGTTGCATTTTCATTATCGTTACCATATATTAAAAATAACAATTAACAAATTGTTAATTAATAACTGAAAAGCAGGTGATATATTGTCTAGTTTTCAGTCAAATGAAGAGGCTATTGAGCATTATGACTCGAGTAAATATAGAACACCTGACGGTTATACTTCGGATATAGCAGTATTTACGATTATTTCAGAGGAGGTAGCAGCCTATAAGCCACCAAGAAAAACATTAAAGCTTATGCTGATTAAACGGACTACAACGAATAGTGAAGGCCATCCGAATATTGAGGGCGGGAAATGGGCGCTACCAGGTGGGTTTATCCAACCGGAGGAATCAGCTTTTGAAGCGGCCGTCCGTGAGCTCGAAGAAGAGACAGGGGTGAATGGAGTTAAAATAAAGCATTTTGGGATTTATGATAAGTTAGGCAGAGACCGGCGCGGCTGGATTATCTCCAATGCCCATTATGCGATTGTTCCGGAGACTTTCGTGGAAAAAAGAAAGGCTGCCGATGATGCCTCAGAGGTTGAATTATTTGATATGCATGAACTCGGGAAGCTTGAGCTTGCCTTTGACCATGCGCAAATTATTGATGATGCCCTTTGGTTTATCAAGAAAGACATGTCTTTAACAACATTGGCTAAGAATTTTTTACCTAAGGAATTTGTTCTTTCAGAGCTGCAGGGAGTCTTATTGACGGTACTGGATGAACCTTGGATTAAGTTAGACTCTCAGTTTTTTCGAAAGGCACCATCTCTCCCATTTATTGAAAAAGTTATGGTGAACGGAGAACCGAAAAAGACAAATAAATGGTCAAAGGGTAATGCACAGCTTTATACCTTTAATGATTATGAGCCGTTTGTTTCTATTTATAGTGCAAAATATTGATAAAAAAATTTTTTTGAAGAATTTGATTAACGTTTAGTTAATTGTTAGCCAATAGAAGGGAGATAGAACAATGAAAAAAGCGTTACTTTCAATTGATTATACCGTGGATTTCGTAGCTGAAGATGGGGCATTGACCTGCAGCAAACCAGGCCAGGATATAGAGGACTCCATTACAGCTATTACAAGGGAATTTATCGAAGAACAGCATTTTGTTGTATTTGCCATTGACTCACACCGAAAAGGAGATCAGTATCACCCTGAAACGAATCTGTTTCCTCCACATAATATCATCGGAACTCCGGGACGTGACTTATTTGGCTCACTGAAATTTCTTTACGAGAAGCATCAGCATGAGGAACATGTTTATTGGATGGATAAAACCCGTTACTCCGCCTTTGCTGGAACCGATTTAGAGCAAAAGCTGAGAGAGCGGGGGATTACTGAGCTTCATTTAACAGGCGTCTGCACCGATATCTGTATACTGCATACAGCTGTTGATGCCTATAATAAAGGTTTTCAACTTGTCATTCACAAAAATGCCGTAGCAAGCTTTAATCCGCTTGGTCATGACTGGGCGTTACAGCATTTTACCTCTTCGATGGGGGCAAAAGTAGTTTAAGATGACATAAGTTATCCGTTTTTGTTAAAAATAATATTTTAAGAACGATCGGCATAAACGATGGCAGGAGGTATGGTTATGAAAGCAAATCAGTTAGATGACAGTTTAACGCTTCATACAGATTTATATCAGATTAATATGGCAGAAACCTATTGGGAGGACAAGATTCATAATCGCAAGGCAGTATTCGATCTCTATTTTCGCAAAATGCCGTTTGGTAATGGGTTTGCGGTTTTTGCCGGCTTGGAAAAAGTAATTGAATATCTAAATAGTTTTAGGTTTTCCACAACGGATTTGGAATATTTGCGAAAGCTAGGCTATCAGGAGGATTTTCTTGCGTATCTAAAGGAGCTGCACTTTACCGGCAGCCTCCGATCAGTGCAGGAAGGTGAAATTGTATTTGGAAACGAGCCCCTTGTTCGAGTCGAGGCACCGTTGGCTGAAGCACAATTGGTCGAAACAGCGTTGTTAAATATTGTGAATTACCAAACCTTAATTGCAACTAAAGCAGCCCGGATTAAACAGGTGGCAGGAAAAAATGACATCCTGATGGAATTTGGTTCGCGACGGGCGCAGGAAATGGACGCTGCTATCTGGGGCGCAAGGGCTGCCTATATTGGAGGCTTTGATGCCACAAGTAACGTCCGTGCCGGTAAGCTGTTCGGCATTCCGGTAGCCGGAACACATGCCCATTCCTTTGTCCAAGCATATCAGGATGAATATACCGCCTTCCATAAATACGCAAAAACCCATAGGGATTGTACTTTTTTAGTTGATACCTACGATACCTTAAAGTCAGGTGTACCAACAGCCATAAAAGTCGCAAAGGAACTGGGCGATAGGATTGATTTCAAGGGAATTCGAATCGACAGTGGTGATTTAGCCTATCTTTCAAAAGAGGCAAGAAGAATGCTGGATGAAGCTGGTTTTCCAAACACAAGAATCGTGGCTTCTAATGACCTAGATGAGGAAACCATCATCAATTTAAAGCAGGAAGGAGCGAGAATTGACAGCTGGGGTGTGGGTACGAAGTTGATAACGGCCTTTGATCAACCAGCATTAGGTGCTGTCTATAAGTTGGTGGCGATTGAAAACGAAAATGGTGTACTCGAGGATACAATTAAAATCTCCTCCAGTCCTGAAAAGGTATCAACACCTGGAATGAAACGAGTCTATCGAATTATCGATAGAAAGGACCAGAAGGCAGAAGGAGATTATATTACCTTAGAGGTAGAAAAGCCGAATGAAGAAGAAAGCTTGCATATGTTCCATCCTGTTCATACCTATATAAGTAAAGTAGTCACCAATTTTGAAGCGAGAGACCTGCATCAGGATATTTATGTAAATGGGTCTTTAATTTACAAGTGTCCAAAGCTTAAAGATATACAACAATTTGCACATGATAATCTAGCACTACTTTGGGATGAATATAAACGTCCATTAAATCCAGAAGAATATCCAATCGATTTAAGTCCAAACTGCTGGGAGAATAAAATGGACAGTATAAAAGAGGTACGAAAAAAAGTGGATAGCCTGAAGTAATTATTACAGGAAAGGAAGACAATCATGGGGCGTTACGGTGTGTTTGGTTCAGCATGTGATCCTATTACTATTGGGCATCTTGTCACAATGGAAATGGTGATTGATAGACGTAAGTTGGACGGTATGATTCTCATACCATCTTCAACAAAACGTAGGGACAAAGGAAGAAATTTAACCGAAAATGAGCATCGATTAAATATGGCGAAGCTGGCTATTGCTGATAACCCAAAAATTCAGGTGAATCCCATTGAAATGGTAGCAGAAGGCTGGGAAACCTATACGTATGAAACGATGAAGAAGCTGAAGCTGGAATATCCAAACGATGAGCTGTTATTTGTGATGGGGGCTGATAATCTGCAAAGCATTGTCAGGTGGCATAAAGGACATGAGCTGATTGAAAGCAACCGCTTTATTGTCATGGGAAGAGAGGGCTATGATATGGCAGATATCATCGCAAAGGATTCCTTTCTGATCAAAAATGAACATCGTTTCGACTGCCTCAGCAAAGGTGTCAATATCGAGACGAGCTCGACACTAATTCGTTCTCGTATGAAGGACGGACTGAGCGTACGCTATTTAGTGCCACAGCCAGCGTTGGAATACGCACTTGAGCATGGGCTTTATCATTAGATATCCTTTTATCAATAGAGAGGGGCTGTATATTGACAGCCCCTCTCTATTGTATATCGTTCACTTATATGATTAATGCCACCACAATATACAACATAGCTGCAATGATTGCTCCTATACTTGAAATTTTCAATTTATATTGCGCGTATTCAACAAGGTCCATGTCCAAGATGGAGGCAGTGGTAATCGTTGTGTCACCTAATGGAGAGGTGATGGCTCCGAATGCCCCACTAGCAAACACGGCTCCAACTGTTAATGGAATAGAGGCTCCTGTTGAAAGTGCAAGGGCTATTCCTAGCGGCATAAACAAGCCCCATGTTCCCCAAGAGGAGCCGATAAAATAACCGACAACAGAGCCAATTAAAAAAATAATGGCTGGAGTCATATACCCAGGTAAAAAGGACCCTAATGTGGAAGCGATAAAATCAGAAAAGCCGAGATCCTCTGCCGTTAGCGTCAGCGCCCAAATTAGAATTAGTAAGCTGATGGCCTGCATCATTTGATTGCCACCATCATAAAAGTGGTACATGATTTCGTTTAACGACTGCCGTCGAGCCATATAAAAAACAAATGTAAAAATAAGGGTAATAAAAACAGCTAATAACATCACAAACGTCGCATCTGCCATTGCAAAGGCTTCAAACAAGCTTACAGCCCCTAATGAAGTACCATTTTCCCACAATAAAAATAAGGATAAGCCAAGCAGTAAAAACACAGGAATGATTAAATGCCAGGGCTGTGCTTTTACGAGTGATAATTCTCTTTTGATTCCAGCTCGGTGATACTCATGCTCTTCTTCATTAAGCTGGTCCTGATTTACATCTTGACTAAGAGTATTTAACTTTCTTGACGGCCAAATCGTCTGAATGACTCCAATCAATAGAATGATAATCGCGTAAAAATTAAACAGGATACTTAATAAAAAAATCTCGTATGGAGACTTACCTAAATCAAGTCCCCTAATTCCTCCTTCAACTAATGACACCATAAACCCGACAAAGGCTGTTGCCACCGGCAAAAGGACAATTACCGACTCAGTTGAAATATCAAGCGTTAAGCCCACCTTTTGCTTTTGCAGATTCATCTTTTTAATCAAGGTTTTGACGATAGGCCCAATCATCATAATTCGAAACATCGGCATCATAAAGGTAAATGGCAGGGTCAGCCAAATAATGCCTAGCACACCGCGTTCTGTTTTTATTTTGGCGCCAATCCATTCTGAAAACCCTTTGATTCCTCCGGCAATATTCATCATTCCTATTAATCCACCAAATAGATAAAGAAAGCTTATGATTTTGATATTATTTTCATCTGCTAACGTCATAACCATATAGGTGACGGATTGCTGCGCTCCAGTCAAGACATTGGCTGTTACGATAATAGAACCGACGAGTAAACCCACTACAAGTCCCGGTAATATATCCTTTAACCAGACTGCCATGGAAATCACAATCATAAATGGTATCAGAGAAAGCCAAGTTTGATCCAAAATTTCTCCCCCTAGATAATGGAAACACTATCAATTCAAATTACTCTGTTAGTATTGCCATATGTGTAAGAGCATTATTACAGATTTAAATATCCATGAGTAAAATACAATTACAATTTCTATAGATTAGTCTAAATGGGGAGTCCTGTTCTGTTTCTAGACATAATTTTGTCAAGTTTATCGAGTGAAAACCATCATGTCACTTCCAATTTCTTTTTATTTGAACAATAATAAAAGTAAGATAAATAGAAGCAAGGAGGAGTAGGAATGTCAATAAGAGATGGATTCATTGAGGTAACAGGGGGGAAGATATGGTATCAAATACATGGCAGCTCGAAGCAAAACACTCCTGTTGTCATCTTGCATGGCGGACCTGGTTCTTCCCATTATTCCTTACAGGGTTTAAGAATACTGGCAGAACAACGTCCTGTCATCTTTTATGATCAATTAGGATGCGGAAAATCAGAACGGCCTGATGACGCATCATTATGGAGGCTTGAGCGATTTGTAGAGGAGTTGGAACAGATACGTAATGCTTTATCCCTCGATGAATTCCATCTTCTGGGTCACTCGTGGGGGACAACGTTAGCAGCTGCCTATTACCTCTCACATCCGGATAGTGTAAAGAGTATCATTTTTTCAAGCCCATGTTTAAGTGCGCCATTGTGGGCAAAAAATCAGGTGGAAAATAGAAAAAAGCTTCCACTTGATGTCCAACAGACCCTATCAACGTGTGAAGAAAATCGAATGACAGACTCCGAAGAATACAAGGCAGCAACAAGAGTTTTTAATTCACACTTTGTCTGCCGGATGCAACCCTATCCTGAGTTTCTTAAAACAGGAGTAAAATATAAAAATCCTAAGATATATGAGATCATGTGGGGACCATCCGAGTTTTATGTGACTGGTAATTTAAAAGATTTTGATTGTACAGCTCAACTAAAGGACATCCTTATCCCAACATTATATACCTGCGGCCGCTACGATGAGGCTACACCAGCATCTACTGAATATTTTAGCTCATTGACACCAAACGCAAAATTCCATGTTTTTGAAAAGAGTGCACATATGGCCTATCTGGAAGAACAGGAGGAATATGTTTCAGTCATCGATAGTTTTTTGAAGGAACAGGATTAAGTAATCCTACCATTTGCTATACAAGTATTAGAAGGAAGCTAATTACCTAAATGGTGATTGGCTTTTTTGTTGTATCAAAACTTGGAACTAATATCAATAATTTCCTTATAACATGTAAATACTATCACAAGATTATAAAAGGAAAGGGAAGAATGGGATGGATGACCTAGTAATTGCACGGTCCATGTTTGGAACAACCATGGCTTTTCATATTATTTTTGCAACGATTGGTGTAGGACTGCCATTTATGATATTAATGGCTGAATTAATGTATCAGAAGACAAAAGACTTCCAATATGCTGTAATGGCTAAACGCTGGACCAAGGCTTTCGCTGTATTGCTTGGCGTTGGTATTCCAACAGGCACTATTGCTGGAGTGCAACTGTCCTTGCTATGGCCGGGATTTATGGAGGTGATTGGCAGGGTAATGGCACTACCTTTCCAGATTGAAATCTATGCTTTTTTCATTGAAGCTCTATTTATGTCCATTTATGTGTATGCGGCAGACAGAATTCCTCCGTGGATGAGAATTGTCAGTCTCACGCTAGTGGCTATTGGTGCTCTTGGCTCAGCAGTACTCATTACCAATGTACATGCTTTTGAAGGAACACCGGCCGGCTTTCGAATCGTGAATGGGGAAATCACAGATGTCGATCCATGGAAAGCATTCTTTAATCCAAGCTTCATTGTTACAGCAGGACACGTAGCGCTGTCAGCTTACACAACCGGTGCATTTGTTGTTGCTTCTATTGCAGCCTTTAAAATGTTAAAAAATACAGCGGGTTCAAAGCTTTATCTATTCCACAAAAAAGCGTTGCTGCTTAGCCTTATCATTGGCGGCGTATTCTCTTTACTAACCGCGTTAAACGGACATACGTCAGCACAGTATCTACATGAGTATCAGCCCGAAAAGTTGGCTGCTGCAGAAGGATTATTTGAGACGCAGACGCATGCGCCACTAGCAATAGGCGGGTTTACAGATAGGGAAACACAGGAAGTGAAATGGGCGATTGAAATTCCTTGGGCCTTGAGCTTTCTTGCAGGTAATAGCTTTGATACAAAGGTTATCGGGTTAAATGATTTTCCAGAGGAATGGTGGCCACCATTGTTTATTCATACTTTATTCAATGTCATGGTTGGAATTGGCTCGCTCCTTATCCTGCTTGCAGGTTTCACTCTCTTCTGGCACAAATGGCTGAAAAAGCCGCACTTTCCAAATCCGCTTATGTGGCTCTTAGTCCTATCTGGACCGTTATCCGTCCTTGCAATTGAAAGCGGCTGGATTTTTGCCTGTACCGGCAGACAGCCTTGGACCATTTACCGTATTCTTTCGACTGCGGATTCTGCCACGACAGCAGGAAATCTTGGCGTTCTCTTTACGTTTTTTATCATTGTCTATGTTATTTTGGCTGCAGCAGTCTTATTTGTCCTGCTATATTATTTTAAAAGAAATAAAGTTGAAGATGATTTACATCGAGCTGAAGCGAAAGGTGTTCCGCAATTTAGTACGAACTCGTAAAGGAGAGAAATTTCGTGTCAGATGCTATCATTGCCAGTATTGTCCTGTGGGGGTTTGTGTTTATTTATTCGGTTATGGCAACGATGGATTTTGGCGCCGGTTTTTGGTCGATGGTCTATATTAATCGGACCAAAACCGGTGCAACAAATATTGCCAATCGATATTTATCCCCGACATGGGAGGTTACCAACACATTTATCGTCGCTCTCGTCGTTGCCGTATACAGCATGTTTCCCGGTGCAGCCTACACACTTGGAACCATTCTACTCATTCCGGGAAGCATTATTCTCCTATTATTGGCATTGAGGAGTGCTTTTCTCGTATTTTCACATATTGCCGAAGAATATAAGAAAATCCTCACCTATATTTCTGGGATTGCCGGGATACTATTACCCGCTTTATTAATTAGCGTACTGCCAATCACACACGGGAATTTTGTTGTTTTTGAAGGGAACATCCAAACGCTGGATTTAGGAAAATTGTTCACCAGTCCAAATGAGTATGCCTTCATCGGATTCGCCATCAGCAGCACATTGTTTTTATCTTCCTTGCTGCTTTCTGATTATTCTAAGGTATCAGGTGAGATAGAGGCTTATCGAGTGTATCGTAAGGATGCCATGATAACAGGACCGATTTCTCTCGTAATGGCTTTTCTCATCATGCTGACATTAAAACAAGAGGCAAATTGGATATACATAAAAATGATGGATGATTTGCCTTATTTAATCCTTTCCGTCATTTGTTTTGTTATTGCCGGTGCGGCACTGTACCTGCCTCATTTTTCAAAAAATAATGAAATGGGTATGCCCAGGGTTGCTGTCATTGCCGTAACACTCCAATATTTATTAGCAAGTTTAGTTTATGGACGTGCACATTTACCTTATATGGTCTATCCACATGTCACAATCGAATCAGGTTTCACAGATCCTAATTCCTTCCGTGCCATCTTTGCTTCATACATAGCAGGATTCGCCATCCTGTTTCCCGGATTCATATACTTTTGGAAAATGTTTATGCACGACAATCGCTATTTACAAAAAAAACAGCAGTAAGAAAATAGTAAAGTGTACTTAATTATTAATTTTACTTTAATATAGCCTATTTTTTTAAGAATAAGGAATATAATCAACATCTAACTAAAGTTAGAAATCTTAAATAATCTAACAATCAATGGCTAATAATTTACCTAGGAGGTGTTGTTAATATGTTTAATCAATTCAACCAAAGTAATCAACAACCATTTCAGCAGTCAAACACTCAATACAGTGGCTCACACGCAGTTTTCCAACCTGGATTCTCGAACACAAATGTCCAGGAAGTAAGACAACAAAATGCTCAATCTGCTCAAAACCAGAGCGGAGGTAACCAATTCCAACAAATAGGTCAGCAATCAGCTGGTAGTAGCTTTAATCAATTTAGCGGAGCACACCCTGCTTTTCAGCCTGGGTTCTCCAATACAAATGCCCAAGAAGTAAGACAGCAGAACGCTCAATCGGCACAAGGCGGCAGTGGTTATCAGCAATCTTCTGGCTTTCAACAGTATGGCGGAGGGATGGGGCAATTCAGTGGACCACAGGCTGCCTTCCAGCCGGGATTCTCGAATACAAATGCTCAAGAGGTAAGACAGCAGAACGCTCAATCGGCACAAAGTGGCAGTGGTTATCAGCAATCTTCTGGCTTTCAACAGTATGGCGGAGGGATGGGGCAATTCAGTGGACCACAGGCTGCCTTCCAGCCGGGATTCTCGAATACAAACACTCAAGAGGTAAGACAGCAGAACGCTCAATCGGCACAAGGTCAGAGCTTTAATACTTTATTCTAGCAAGAGTAACCCCCTAAATGTATATGGTGAATCCAACATCAGGATGTAACCATTGCTTAGGAGGATGTTTTTGCATAAAAAAGAAGGGGATAACCCCTTCTTTTTTATGCATTTATTGATATTGTTGATTCGGCATAGTTGTATTGAATGCCTGATTCATCGTTTGCATGGTATGATCAGCTAATTGCGGCACTTGATAATAACCCTTTCTGTTCATGTACTGCCAAATCTCATAAGCCATATTATTACAGTTTACAGCGCAAGTAATGTGGAGCTGGCGTAGCTGAGGATCACCGCATTCATTTGCCCATTGCATGCCAAAAATTGAACCAGCCTTATGAGAATTTAAAATAATAGTTGAAATCGTCATATCAGATAGTTTCTGGGCTTGCGGGTTCGGCGGATTCATCGCAGGGTTATTCAAGCCTATTTGAGGCTGATTCTGAATTTGCATCCCATAGGTAGATGGATTCATACTAATCCCTTTATTTTGCAATAAATGAACTGCTTGATGATAGGATTGCTCCATTCCTTGAATATGGCGATAGAGAATTGTTTTTAATTCCTGATCATTCGTCATCGAAGCACATACAGCATGTAATTCAATATTGGCTGCTTGTGATCTTACTAACTCTTGTGTTTCTAAAAATTCGTGGGCTCCAAAACGATTCATCATCATCTAATTCCTCCTAAAAGTATTTGGCCAAACAAAATTATTTTTAACAAGTGTAGCTAAAAAATTCTTCCTGTTTTCACCAATTGGAGTATTTTTGTTTTATTTTTCTTCTTTTAACAATATGAAAATACGAATAATTTCACGATATCGTACTATTTTCTATTATCACTTATCGTTTAGCTTTGATAGTATAATAGTATTATGTTGATTTTTGGAGGTTTTTACATTGTATAATCGAATACTAGTGGCGATAGATGGCTCGGAACAAAGTGAAAAAGCATTAAAGTCCGCTTTGAAATTTGCAAATGAGCGTTATTCGAAGGTTACTGTCATGCATGTTAAAAAAAATATCACCATTTACGAAACCATGTCATCAGAGGTTGTAGATGAAATGTACAGTGAAATGAAAAAAGAAGCGGATAAGCTTTTTAATCACGCCAAAGCACTTGCAGAAGACTATGGTGTAGAAATTGAGACATACTATGTAATTGGAGAACCATCTACGCTCATTGTGAAAATGGCTGAGGAAGGAAATTACCAATTGATTGTCATGGGAAGCAGAGGATTGGGAGGCATTAAAGGCATCATGCTAGGCAGTGTCAGTCAAAGAGTCACACAGTTGTCTCATTGCCCCGTGTTAATTGTCAAATAGGAAGCAGAGGAACGGCCTCTTTGCTTCCTTTTTTTATGAGCCAAAACAGCTCCAATTTCTATGAAAATCAGCTTCCTTTTCTACTTTTAACGAATAGGAACAAGGTTATGATACAGATAATAATGGAAAATCATTACGGGGAGGAAGGAGTGAATAGAGGTGGCAGACATGCATCAGCTTACCAATGAACATTCTTTTTTAATATTCGTCTCATATATGCTAGCGGTACTAGCATCCTATATTACATTAAAATGTATTGGAAAAGTTCGTTCCTCTACAGGTTGGAAGCAAGTCTTTTGGCTGGTTGTCGGCGGTATCTATATGGGATTAGGTATTTGGGGTATGCATTTTGTCGGAATATTGGCTGACGATACACATCCCCTCTATACCTATCAGCTTTCACGAGTGCTCATCTCAGCTCTCCTTGGCATCCTAGGATCTTCCATCGGCCTTTGGATATTTCAAAAATCAATAAAAGGGAAATGGGTGTATCTGGTACTGGGTGGAGTCATGATGGGAATTAGTATCAGTATGATGCATCTTGTAGGAATGACTGCAATTAGAGGAGCATCCATTTCCTACCATAGGCTTTATGTTTTATTATCCATCATGGCATCTATTGGCTTTTCCATCCTTGCCTTTTATTTAGCCCATACACTTTCACATAATCACCGTAAGCAATTTGCCATGAAGTTCCTTGGCAGCATACTCCTGTTAAGTATGGGAATATGGGGCATGCATGATATTGCCATGAAGGCTGCTGTGATACAAGAAATCCCATTCACAAAGCCAAAGGGGTTGATTATGAATGAAGTGCTGATCAGCCTTTGTATTTTGTTTGTGATTCTTTCTATTGTTGGTTTTCTAATTGGAAGTGCTGTTCACGATCAAAAACTATTAGTTCACACCTATCAATTTCAAAGAAATTTTGATGAAATTACGGATGGATTTGTTTCATTGGATCAGCAATGGAACATCATTCATATTAATAAAAAAGCCAACGAGTTACTAGGAATGCAATCAAAAAGGCTATTTGGAAGACCCTTTTTCAGTACCTTCCCGAATGTAAATAACACATTATTTGCAAATTATTTAGAAAAAATAAAACAAAATGAAACAGTTGAATTTGAACACTATTTCAAGACAACAGGCGAATGGCTGGAAGTTCGGACATTTCCCTCGGATAGTGGCTTATCAATTTACTTTCGAGATATCTCCAACCGCAAAAAGCTGGAGCACGAATTGATTGAAAGTGAAAAGAGGTACCGAAGACTTGCTGAATTTTCTCCGTTTCCCATCGCCATCCATAATTTTGGTGAAATGATTTACATCAATCCCGCAGGAATTCAGGCTCTTGGAGGTAAGAGCGCCTCAGATATTCTCGGAAAAAGTATTTTGGATTTTATCCATCCTGATTTTCATTCCATCGTTAGGGAACGCTGGAGAAAAATGAAGCGAGAGAATAAACATGTACCAGTATTAGAAGAAAAAATGACAAGGCTCGATCAGAGGGTCATTGATGTTGAAATCATGGGAATCCCGATTAGCACTAATGGAAAAAAACAGGTGCAGGTCTTTTTTCGTGATATAACCGAACAAAAAAAATCAGAAGAACTAATAAAGCGTATGGCTTACCATGACCCGCTTACAGGCTTGCCCAATCGGAATTATTTTAATAAAAGCTTTCAAGAAGCGATTCAAAACGCAGAAAGGGAGAAACAAACCCTTGCCGTTTTCTTTATTGATTTAGATCGGTTTAAGCCAGTTAATGATACCTTAGGTCATGAAATGGGGGACTTATTATTAATTTCGGTGGCTACTAGATTGCAAAGCTGCCTGTCAAAGGATGATATTCTTTCTCGACAGGGAGGGGATGAATTTATTATTTTATTAAATCAGTCATCTAAACTGGAAGCCACCCAGGTGGCAGAAAGGATCATGGATGTGCTGAGCTATCCATTTAAGCTGTATACACACGAAATTTATGTAACCTCTAGTATTGGAATCAGCTTATATCCAGACGATGGCAGTCATCCGGACCAATTAATTAAACACGCTGATTTAGCGATGTACGAGGCCAAACATAAAGGAAAAAATGATTTCCAATTCTATTATGACGAGTTAGACAAAAATAACGATCGTAGGGCTTTACTCGAAACAAAAATGATGAGAGCATTATATAATGAAGAATTCGAGCTGTACTATCAGCCAAAAATGAATATCCATACAAATACATTAGTCGGTTTTGAGGCACTGCTGCGTTGGAATGATTCAGAGGAAGGAATGATATCGCCTGCAGAATTTATTCCTATCGCCGAAGAAACCGATGCGATTGTGGCAATCGGCAATTGGGTCCTTCGAGAAGCATGTAGACAGAACAAAGCCTGGCAGGATGCCGGATATGAGCCTATTATCGTTTGTGTTAATTTATCGGTCCGCCAGTTTTTACAAAGTGATTTTATTTCTACGATAAAAACCATCCTTAACGAAACCAACATCGATCCGCAGTTCATTAATTTAGAATTAACCGAGTCCATGGCAGTATTGGACATTAATCAGGTCATCTCTATCTTAGAAGAATTAAAATCAATAGGACTAAAGCTTTCATTGGATGACTTTGGAAAAGGTTATTCCTCCTTTAATCACTTAAATAAATTACCGGTTCATTTCATTAAAATTGATAAATCCTTAATTGATGATATCGATAAAAATGAGCAAATGCTTACGGTTGTCGCAGCCATCATTAACATGGCGCATCTATTAAATAAACAGGTGATTGCGGAAGGTGTAGAAACGAAGGCACAATTAGAATGTCTGCATATGCATCATTGCGACGAGGTCCAAGGTTATTTTTACAGCCGACCATTGCCGGTAACACAAGCAACAGAATGGCTCCAAAGCTAGAGGAACCATTTTGTTGCTTTTTTTGATATAGCTATAGAAGGAAAAATTGGTGTAAGCCATAGTCGGGTTTTCTATGAAATATCCTTTGAAATTTAATAGCTTCTATGATATATCTAGTATAATCTTATTCTAAAATGTCGAATATTCTACCATTATAGATCAATCTGAAAGTTTGAAAGGAGCTTTAGTCTGTGGATTTACTTTTAATTGTATTACCAGCATTTCTTATTTTTGGGACGGGCTTTATCGGACAAAAGTTATTAAAGTTTGATATTAAATCTATCTCAAAGATGTCTCTTTATTTAATGCTACCTTTTCTAACCTTCGACACCTTTTATACGAATGAATTAAATATCGAGTATTTTTATATGTTTCTCTTTTCACTTTTACTTGTCCTCTTGATTATTGGTATTACCAATCTTCTTGGAAGATGGATGAAATCAGATAAAACAGAGCTTTCGGCCATGCAGCTAGGCACGATTTTTCCAAACAGTGGGAACTATGGTGCACCGATTGCCTTGTTTGCCTTCGGCTCTGCCGGCTTTGATTATGCCGTCATTATCATGGTCATCCACGCTTTATTGATTAATACGATTGGAATTTTCATTGCTTCCTATGGTAGTGAAAGGTCAACAACTATTCGTGATGCCTTCAGGAGCGTATTAAAAATGCCTGTTATCTATGGTGTATTGCTCGGAGTCATATTTCAGTTAGCGAAAATTGAGCTTCCTCCTACAATCTTAGAGGGAATAAGTCTGGTAGGTTCTGCTTCTATCCCAACCGTTATGCTTATTTTGGGTATGCAGCTGGCAGAGGTAAAATCAGCCAAATTTGATTTAAAATATGTAAATAGTGTTATCGTTGTACGTATGATAATGTCACCACTTATTGCGGTCTTGCTGGTAAGCTTTATGCCGGTAAATGATTTAATACACAAGGTCTTTATTCTGTTGGCAGCCATGCCTATTGCAGCCAACACAACCATGCTAGCAGTTCAATTTAATGTAAAGCCCGATTTAGTATCATTCACAACCTTAGTTACCACACTGATTAGTTTGCTAACGATACCAATCACGATTTTTTTCATAAGATAAAAAGCAGAGGATTGTCTCTCTCTGCTTTGATTGTTTGCAATAGTTCGATCATATCTCATTGGGGAAGCAGAAGAAAAACACTATACTTCCATATGGGCAATTACGCCCGCGTGGTCTGACAACCATTGGGCAATTGGAGTTCGGTCCTGTAGCTCTGTTCCGAAGGTTTTGACGGAGAGTGGTTTCCAGCCGTTTTTGTAGAGGATGCAGTCCATTCGTCTACTAAGAGTTGAAAACGCATTCAATAGGTCGTAATCCTGACAGCAGGTGAGGCCCTGACCCTGACCTGCTACTAACCATACATCCTGAAATCCAGCATGGAGAAAATGGCTGTATGCAGCTGAAGGACTTTGACCATCACGGGTGACATTCAAATCCCCAAGCATAATAATGGGTAGGCTTGTATTGGCTGGTCCCTCTAATAATTCATTCCCTTGTACGAGATTGATGACAGGAGAACCCGTTTCGAGATGTGTTGTAATAACCCTGAATTTATGTTTATCGTTACTGATGTCAACAGCTGACCAGCCCCGAAGAAGCTCGAAATTCAAACCCCCAAGCTTAGTGGTGTCATTTGTTTTGAAGTTCCCTTCCCGTCTTTTTACAATCTTCAACCCTGATTCTTTACGAATTAATATTGTATCCCTGTCTAATAGTCGGATGAAGTTTCCCTGACTTGAACGCAGCTGTGCGGAAATGTTATGATTACATGCGCTTACCTCATATATTAATCCCCTATTTTCCAGTTCCTTTATTAGCAGCTTAATATAATCAAACGTAACTGCAGGCATTTCCGGTACTGTTAGCTGACGTAGCTGCCAGCAAGCAGCTTCCTGCAGCCCAATAACGTCAGGGGTATATAATTCTATTTGTTGAGCTATTTTCTTAACACGCTCTGGAAAATTCGTCGCTAAAAATTGCCGATATACCTCTGTTACTCGACGGGGAACTTCTTCTAGGATAGATGCAGAAAAAAGTGGGGATAAGTCCGCACCAATAAATAGATTCCAGGTCATAAAGGAAATGGTATCTTTCCTTTTCTGATCATTCAGATCATCAGCAGAAGAGAGGCTATCACCTTCACAATCACAATCCTTGAACTTTTCATCCACTACTATTCACTCTTTTCTTTCTCGAGATACCATATATATATTAAAGGATTGTCCAATGTGAAACGGCAAATGAATCATTGGCTTAGTGGTAATCTTCATTTTCACTTTTCAATGATTTATCAAACAAACTAATAATCTATGGAAAATAAACAAAACCGACGAAATATTGTCGAAAATTAGAATATTTAAGGGTAAAATATATACAAAGGAATCGTACTTTTTTTTAGTTGTAAACTATTGAACTGGAGAGTGTTCGGGATGTATAAATCAAAAAAGATCTTATTACTAGGTTCAGGAGAGCTTGGGAAGGAAGTCATCATCGAAGCCCAACGAATGGGACTGGAAACCGTTGCAGTGGATCGGTATGAGCATGCACCTGCCATGCAGGTCGCACACAGAAGCTATTGTATGGATATGCTTGATGCCGTGAGGGTTAGAGAAGTTATTGAAATGGAAAAGCCTGACTTAATTGTTCCAGAAATTGAAGCGATTGCCACCTCCGAACTAGTCAAGCTGGAGGAGGAAGGGTTCAGAGTCATTCCAACAGCACGTGCAGCAAAGCTAACGATGGACCGTGAAGGGATTAGAAGGTTAGCTGCGGAAACGCTAAAGCTGCCGACAGCCAAGTATGAATTTGCGGATACATATGAAGAATTTGTGGCTGGCGCCAAAAAAATTGGATTTCCTTGTGTCATTAAACCACTTATGAGCTCTTCTGGAAAAGGCCAAAGTGTTTGCCGCACAGAGCAACAGCTGGAAGAATGCTGGAGCATTGCCATGGAAGGCGGCCGTGTTCAAAACGGTCGTGTCATTATTGAAGAATTTATCACTTTTGAATCAGAAATTACGCTTCTAACCGTTCGAGCTGTGAATGGAACAATGTTTTGCGCACCAATCGGTCATATACAGAAGGACGGTGACTATATCGAATCCTGGCAGCCACATCACATGACAGACGCACAGATAGAAGATGCAAAGAAAATTGCCAAAGCTATTACCGATGAGCTTGGTGGGTTCGGTATCTTTGGTGTCGAACTATTCCTAGCTCAAGATAAGGTTTATTTTAGTGAAGTATCACCAAGACCACATGATACGGGTTTGGTCACGTTAGTAACCCAGAACCTTTCTGAGTTCGCTCTTCACGTACGAGCCATTTTAGGCTTTCCAATTCCTGAAATTACTCAACTTTCGCCAGGTGCCAGCAGACCGCTCAAGGCAAAGACGGAGGCAAATGACTACACTGTAACAGGTTTGGAGGAAGCATTGGCTATCCCAAACACGCAGGTTCGTGTATTTGGTAAACCAGTCACGAAAGTAGGTCGTAGAATTGCTGTTGCCTTATCAACAGCTAATACGGTTGAACAGGCTAGAGAAAATGCTGGACAGGCATTAGATAAATTACAAGCAACGGAATTATAAGTCTATCCGTTACGTTAAAAGACCAAATCATCATTCGATTTGGTCTTTTACATTTTGTCGAACCTTAGCCTTTTTTCCTTTTATACGTAATGTAAGCTGCCCCCAACACAAGAAACGGAAGGAGGAGAAATAGGTTATACAATCCCTTCTGTGTAGCCAGTATGATGGATGGAAGGATGAAAGCAGCTCCGCTCCAAACAAATGCTTTCCATGATGTTTTCCACAAACCCCATGTAGCCAAAAATAATCCAGTTATCATCAAGCCCCATAGAAGCACTGCAACTAAAAACAGCCCCATCTCATTCTCCTCCTCAGATTTACCCAATATGATGAAAAACGCAAATGAAACATGTAGAACACATTCTTGATCATTATAGTCATACTCATACAATATTCAATCATCCTGGAGACCGTTCTATCGTTTAAGGGAGGAGATGATCTCTGCATGGGAAATCGAATATAAAGATAATAATTCTGAAAGGGGGAATTGCCATGGAGGTAACTGTTAATAAAACACTTGATGCTAAAGGCTAAGCCTATCCTATGCCGATTGTAAAAACAAAAAAAGAAATGACAACACTTGAACCAGGCCAGGTAATGGAAATTATATAAGTGTTTAATAGATTTTATAAATGGTTATTAAACTATTATCTGCAAAAAAAATATAAATATCCATTGACTTTATACCTATCAGGGTATAAAGTAATACATGTTGCTTAACAAATAACCAGAAGGAGTTTCTTACATGGCTTTACTGATTATAAGTATTATACTAATCGCTTTTATCTTGTATAAAAGATATTTTCCAATTACTGATGTACCTTTTAATCATTTGAAGGACCTCGATTTGGAATATATAAAAGTGATTGATTTACGAGATTTTAATGTATCTTATAAGGATCCTGTTAAAGAAGCTCTTAATATTCCCATTGCCTACCTAAAGCGAAATCATCACGAAATACCGGATATGGATTTACATGTTGTCGCATCAAGCTTAGTAGAAAAAAATATGGGTATTCGATTACTTAGACAACAGGGATTTCATGTGATTAGTTTTAACATGATTGAACAAAACAATATTCAGATAAATACTTTAAACTACTGCAAATAAACTCTATAAAAAACAGTTGACACTATCTTTTTTTTGAATTAACATTATACCCATAGTGGTAATAGTATATAGATATTAGGGGGAATTTCAACATGGATATCGTTAAAGTATTAGATGCTAAAGGGTTAGCATGTCCGATGCCAATAGTAAAAACAAAAAGAGCGATGAATGATTTAGAATCAGGCCAAGTTCTAGAAATCCATACAACTGATAAAGGAGCAAAGAATGACCTTGCTGCATGGGCAAAATCAGGCGGTCATGAGTTATTAAGCTATGAAGAGGAAAACGATGTTTTAAAGTTTTGGATTAAGAAGCGATAATTTTTTTAACTTATAATATACCCTAATATGTATAAAACTTACTTCTTGGAGGTACAACATGACAGAAAGAAAGAAGACAACAATTGTTTTATTTAGCGGAGATTATGATAAGGCGATGGCAGCCTATATAATTGCTAATGGAGCAGCTGCTTATGATCATGAAGTAACGATATTCCATACATTTTGGGGATTAAACGCACTTCGTAAAGATGAAAATATAGAAGTGAAAAAGAACTTCATGGAAAAAATGTTTGGCAAAATGATGCCAAAAGGTCCAGACAAAATGGGACTTTCAAAAATGAACTTTGCCGGCTTTGGACCAAAAATGATTAAAGATATTATGAAAAAGCATAATGCAATGCCTCTTCCACAACTAATTGAAATGGCTCAAGAGCAAGAGGTTAAATTAGTTGCTTGTACAATGACAATGGACCTTTTAGGTCTGCAGCAGGAAGAACTATTGGATAACATTGAATATGCCGGGGTTGCTGCCTATCTAGCAGATGCTCAAGAAGGAAATGTAAACTTATTTATTTAACTTCATTCAGCAAATGCTTTTTGTACCGAAAGCTTGCGACAGGTACAGAAGTCCTCCACTTCTACAAGTGGGAGATGAATGCAAATAGTACTTCGATTCAGTGGAGTTTCAAACCCCGGCTGAATGAAGTTAAGCCTCCGGCGGATGTCACGGATTTTTTAAAGGTCGTTTATCCGAGCATGCTCAGGTAATCCGGACGCAAATTCGACGGGCGAATTTGATAAGAGGTGGGGGAGAACGCTTCCCCAAAAACTACTTGGAGGTACTAAAAATCATGGATTATTTAAATTATATCCTTTTAGCCATTCTTCTTTTTCTTATCATACAACGTTTGATTCCAGTTAAAGGTGTTAAAAATATCTCAACAATCGAATTAAAAAATGAATTAAATAGCAAAAACAAGCAGTTTATTGATGTTCGAACACCTGGTGAATATAAGGGAAGAAGTATCAGAGGCTTTAAAAATATACCGCTCCATCAGCTTTCTCAAAAAGCAGAAAAAGAACTTTCGAAGGATAAAGAAGTTATTGTCATCTGCCAAAGTGGTATGAGAAGCCAAAAAGCTAGTAAGCAGTTAAAAAAATTAGGATTTACAAAAGTGACAAATGTTAAAGGCGGCATGAATGCTTGGTCTTAATTAACAGCCTGGGAAGGGAACCAAAATACACCACCTTTGAATGAAGTCAGGAGGATAAACCTATGAATAATAATATAAAAGTAAACCTTGTTCTAGATGCAAAAGGCTTAGCATGTCCAATGCCTATTGTTAAAACGAAAAAAGCGATGAATACTCTAGAGGCAGGACAAATATTAGAGGTTCAAGCAACAGATAAAGGGTCAAAATCAGATATTAAAGCATGGGCTGACAGCTCAGGCCATCAATATTTAGGCACTATAGAGGAAAATGAAGTGCTGAAGCACTATTTACGGAAATCCTCTAATGATGAAATGAACGAGAAAAAATATCCGCATGTCATTCATAATGAAGCACTTGAAAAGAAGCTCGAGGAAGGGAATGAAAACGTAGTTGTTCTTGATGTAAGAGAAGTTGCGGAGTATGCCTTTCAACATATATCATCTGCCATCTCGATTCCATTAGGTGAATTAGACGAACGATTACATGAACTAAACAAAGAAAATGAAATCTATTTGGTTTGCCGTACAGGCAATAGAAGTGATTTAGCGGCACAAAAATTAGTGGAAAATGGATTTTCTCATGTAGTTAATGTTGTACCTGGTATGAGCCAATGGAAGGGTATAACAACAAGTATTAATTCGTAATTATCTTGATATAAAAATCGGACCTATTAGGGGTAAGAATGATTTATAGCGAGATAAAGTAGGTTATTTTTTTATCTTTAATATACCTATATGGGTAAATGGACGTGACTATAAATGTAATGACATCAAAAGAGGTTACAAAACGGAGAGACTGTAAGATGCAAAAGGCTTTGCGTGCCCCATGCCAATCGTTAAAACAAAAAAGCCATTGGAGAAATCGAATCCGGTCAAATTCTTAAAGTTCATACAACAGATAAAGGAGCAAAAAATGACCTGACAGCTTGGGTAAAATCAGGCGGACATGAATTATTAAAACATGAAGATAATGACGATATACTGTTATTTTTGGATTAAAAAAGGATAAAGCAGGAATAGGGAGCCCATGATGGTTCCCTTTTCTTTGTCCTAGAAATATAAAACAAAGTAAGTCGCTTTTTACAGCTAAAAGGAGGCTTTTGTGTATTGAGAAACTCTACTTATTATTTTTATTTGATTTTATCTTTTGATCATTCAGTTCTTCAGAGAACTCGGTTGCAAAACGATCTTCTCGAGTTACACCTGGTATATAGCTGTCCTCTGAGTCAGACAAAATATGTCTTTTGACATATAAATGGAATAGCACTTCAATAACCGCTATGGAGAAAGCGGCTATTAAGGAAGCAGTCAGCCGATTAATATTTGTATCAATAAATAAAAAACTCATCACCCAGAGGATCCCAAACGAAAGAACAAAATCCCCAAGAGTAGCTGCAAAATTACCCATTCTACGAAGGACAAACAAATCTCCAGCAAAATAGGAAACAAGGGTAGTGAATACAGACATCATCACAAGTGTAAAAAAGGCAGGATCAAAAATGCCGTATACAGATAAGACAACCGTTCCAACAACCGCAAGCTTTATCAATATGGCCCATAGGTGTTTCATCATTATTCCTCCTCGCATTACCTAAACTTAATTTGCCATAATTCCTTCTTCTTATACTTCGCCGTTCATTTTCTTCTACTTCTTTTCAATATTAATATCCACGATTATATATCCACTATTTTGGAATCATAGTAATGAAAAATCAATGGAGAAGTTGCTAAATGGGAAATCCAGGGAGCACGTCATATTCCAGATAGTCTAAATGATTTAATCAAAAATCAACACTATTATATAGCCTGCCATTCAGGTAGCAGGAGCAGTATGGCATGTGAATTTTTGACCCAAAGAGGATTTGACGTAACAAACAGGGCTTACGGCTTGATGTCATGGGTAAACAAAGCGAAAATAGAAAACTAGGAGGATAGTGATGAATAAAAAAAGTTTAGACAGCGTTTAGATGAAATTCCTAATAATCAGCCCGTTTATATTCACTGCCGAAGCGGTCAAAGAAGCTACAATGTTGTAAGAGCTCTGCAGCATTTAGGTTATTCTAATGTATACAATATTTCTGGTTCCTATCTAGGTATTTGTTTGTATGAATATTATAACGATCAAATTACTGATAGAGAAAAGATTGTAACGGAGTATAATTTTAAATAATCTTATTTACTAAAAATTGAGCGTGAAACGAATGAATCATGATAAAACCTTCAAACATAAGGAAAACCCTCAGACAATTGATTCAAAATATATTCAGCAGCATTTAGCAAATGAACGAACCTTTTTAGCCTGGCTACGAACAGCCATAGCGATCATTGGCGTTGGTTTTCTTGTGACAAACCTGCACTTTAATATTAGGTCAGGATTGTCGCCAATAAGTGACTATTTGGCTAACATTATCGGCCTCTCTTCGGTAGGACTTGGTATTATCACGATTCTATTGGCAACGATTGCCTACATAAGAAAAATTAATGCGATCAATCAGCAAACCTTCCGTACTCCTAAAACTACGGTTGTTGTGCTAGGTGCATTTGTCATTATCATTGCAGTCGTTTTTGCTTTTTACTTTATGATGCTTTGATCCTTTTTTTAAAAGAAGTGGATGGACCGGCTCTCTTGGGTCGGTCCTTTCATGTGTATATGGTATTTCTTAAACAACATAATTGAAAAATGATAAAATAAGCTAAGAACTTATTAGCCTTTTTTATATGATGAGAGGAGTATTCTTGTGCACAAAATTATGATTATTGAAGATGACCCTAAAATTGCTGAATTGTTAACCTCACATATCAGTAAATACGGATATTCTGTATCACATGCAACAAACTTTGACAACATAATGGATGATTTTCGTCAATCTACACCGGACCTTGTCCTGCTAGATATTAATTTGCCAAGCTTTGACGGTTATTACTGGTGCAGGCAAATACGTCAGGAATCGATTTGTCCGGTTATTTTTATTTCGGCAAGAATCGGTGAAATGGATCAGGTGATGGCATTGGAGAATGGTGGGGATGACTTTATCACTAAGCCGTTTCATACGGAAATTGTAATGGCCAAAATCCGCAGCCACCTTCGCCGGGCATATGGAGAATATAGCAAGCAGACAGAGGAGAGAATAATAGAACAGGCAGGGCTTAAGCTCTATCCGGAAAGGCTAGAAATTTCCTTTAATGGCGTCATTGCTTCCTTGACCAAAAAAGAAGCTGATATTATCGAAAGCTTAATGGACCGCTTTCCACGGGTCGCTGGAAGGGAGGACCTACTTGAAAAATTGTGGGATGAACAAACATATGTTGATGAAAATACACTAAATGTCAATATTACTAGAGTACGAAAGAAATTTCTCGAGTTAGGGATTAAGGACGCAGTGGAAACCGTAAGGGGTGCAGGCTACCGGCTAAACATCTCCTGGTCAAGGATTGATGAGAAATGAAGTTATTTTTTAAAGAGTATTCATTGTTAATAATTGTACAGCTATTGCAATTTTTTATTTTGATTTCTATTTACTGGCTAGCTGGCCATCAACACATTAGTACAGCTCTTTATGCCTTGTTTCTTGGCTGTTTTTTTCTAGGCTGTTATCTTACATACTACTATACTAGTCGGAAAAAGTTCTACAAACGACTGAATCAGCCACTCGAATCTCTTGACGCTTCCTTGCAAAAAACAGAACAGACTCCGATTTCTGAAGCCCTTGACAGCCTATTAAAAAATCAATATAAGCTCTATCAAAAGCAAATCAAACAATTAGAAAAACAGCAAAATGAACACTTAAAGTTTATGGATCAATGGGTTCATCAGATGAAAACACCGCTTTCTGTGATTGAATTGACAGCACAAAATTTAGATGAACCTGACTCCTCCAATATTCGCGAAGAAACAGAGCGAATGAAAAATGGCTTAAATACGATTCTCTACATGGCTCGTCTGCGCTCCATTGAGCAGGATTTTCATATCAAGCCTGTCATTCTTGCTGACATTGTTCATGAAGTTAATCGTGACAATAAACGCTTTTATATTCGGAATCATGTCTACCCAAAGCTTAAGGCAGACCATGTAGGGATTACCGTTGAAACCGATGAAAAATGGCTGTTTTTCATGCTTACACAGCTTATACATAATGCAGTCAAATATTCTAATGGAATGAACAGCATCATTATCTCTATTTATGAAAAAGGAAATGAAGCTGTCTTAGAGGTTACTGATTTCGGTGTCGGAATTCCGGAGGCGGATAAGAAGCGAATTTTTGATCCATTCTATACAGGTGAAAACGGACGTAAATTTAGAGAGTCAACCGGAATGGGACTGTTTTTAACCAAGGAAGCGGCCGAGCATCTAGGACATCGAATCGACTATCATTCAATCGTCGGTGAAGGATCGAGTTTTCGTATTGTCTTTCCTGCCACACAAAACCTTACAAACATGTAAGGATACTGAAAGAAGAATCGATCGTTAAGGCAGGGTAATTAACGATATACTAATCACAGATCAAATGAAATGGTTGAAAGGGGATCTAGTGATGCTGAATGTAAAGCAGGTTAGTAAAATTTATGAAGGAAACGTCGCCTACCGGGCTTTAACAAATATAGACTTAACCATTGAAGCAGGTGAGTTTGTTGGAATTATGGGACCATCAGGAAGTGGAAAAACTACGTTACTTAATATGATTGCCACCATTGATGAACCGACAACGGGTGAAATTTTCATAAACGGAAAAAATCCACATTTATTAAAAAAGGAGGACCTAGCGAAATTCCGCCGCCGGGAATTAGGCTTTGTTTTTCAGGAATTTAATCTTCTCCACACCTTAACGGTTGAAGAAAATATAGTACTTCCATTGACATTGGATGGAAAAAAGGTAAAGGAGATGAAGGAGAAGGCCAATGCGATTGCGGAAAAGCTTGGCATTGTCGAAATCATGGAGAAACGAACCTATGAAATCTCTGGCGGGCAGGCCCAAAGAGCGGCAGTTGCCAGGGCGATGATTCATACTCCCAAGCTATTGCTGGCCGATGAGCCAACTGGAAATCTTGATTCAAAGTCATCTAAGGCCGTAATGGAAATGCTTGAATCGATTAACCAAAAGGAGCGGACGACGATGATGCTCGTAACTCATGATCCGCTAGCGGCGAGTTATTGTAATCGAGTCGTTTTTATCCGTGATGGGAAATTTTATTCAGAGATTCACCGTGGTGCGAATCGACAAGCTTTTTTCCAGAAGATTATTGATACACTTTCCTTGATGGGAGGGAATGCACATGACCTTTCGTCAATTCGCGTTTAATAATGTAATTCGTAATAAGCGTCTATATGCAGCCTACTTCCTAAGCAGCCTGTTTACTGTCATGGTCTTTTTTGCTTTTGCGCTTTTTTCATTCCATCCTGTGTTAAGCGGGAATGAAATGAACCAACATGTCAAAACAGGCATGATGACGGCGGCGGGAATTATTTATGTGTTTTCCTTTTTCTTCATTTTATATTCCATGAGCTCTTTTTTACAGTCTCGCAAAAAGGAATTTGGTTTATTGATGATGCAAGGGATGTCGATGCGACAAATCCGTTCGATGGTGTTCCTGGAAAATATGGTGATTGGCTTTTTTGCGACCATCAGCGGCATTGGGCTTGGACTAGTCTTCGCTAAAGGGATATTATTATTGGCTGAAAATGTTTTAATCATTGAAAACCTACATTTTTATATCCCGATACTAGCCATCCTGTTAACCTTTATTTCGTTTATTGTCTTATTTTTCTTTATCTCTTTATTTGTTTCCTATATTCTTCGAAGTAAGAAATTAATTGAGTTAATTAAAAGCGATAAACAGTCAAAGGGAGAGCCAAAGGCAAATCTCTTTTTAACGATTCTGGCTGCAGCCTTGCTAGCAATTGGTTATGGTGTTGCCTTACTAGTAAAGGGAATGACCGTCATCGCAGCGATGATTCCGGTTATCATTGTGGTTATGTTTGGAACCTATCTTTTGTTTACGCAATTAAGTGTTTTTGTGATACACCGACTAAAGAAGAAGGATACTATTTTCTGGTATAAAACAAATATGCTTCTCTTTTCTGATCTTTCCTTTCGAATGAAAGATAATGCACGGACTTTCTTCATGGTAGCGATGGTTTCGACTGTAGCGTTCAGTGCGATTGGGACATTATTTGGATTTCAAACGTTACTTACAGAAGGAACAAAAATAATGACCCCCAACACGCTTACCTACATGGAATTTGAGGATAATGAAGAACAAGATGTATCTTTCATTAATAAAACATTAAGTGACGCACAAATTGAGACAAACAAAGCCCAGATGATGCTCCGATACTATGAAATAGGTAAAGGTCCCAGTGTTTTAATAGCTAAGCAGTCTGATTATAACCGATTTGCAGACTTGATTGGAGAAGAAAAGATTGAGCTTCAGGATGGACAGATAGTAGTCGCAGAATTTGAAGGAGTGGCTTATGGACAGACAGAAGAGTTAATGAACCAAACGATTGAGTTGAACTCAGGTGTAACATTGAAACCAAATGAAGTCATTTATTCAAGAGCCTTACCTGCACCTAATTCTTATTATGTTATCACAGATCATGATTACGAAAAGCTTCCCACTCCTAATGAAGAAATAAGCTTTCATGCATGGCAAGCCATAGATGGAGAAAAAAATGTTTTAAAAGCTTCTGAAACCTTGTATGAGGAACTACTACCGCATGAAATTACCGTTGGTGAATATAAAGTTTATCAGATAAATAAGACATATGGACCGATCATGTTTGTAGGGTTGTTCATCGGAATTGTCTTTTTCGTTTCTGCTGGGAGTTTTCTTTATTTCCGCCTCTACACGGACTTAGACGAAGACAAACAAAAATTTAAAGCAATAGCCAAAATGGGTTTAACTGAAAAAGAATTAAAAAAGGTGTTGAACAGACAAACAGCAATACTTTTCTTCGCACCCATTATTGTGGCGCTTATCCATGGGGCCGTAGCACTTACTGCACTTTCTCATATGTTCAATTATAATTTGTTTAAAGAATCCGTTATTGTGTTAGGTGTTTTCTTTGTAATCCAAGTGATTTACTTTTTCATCGTTCGCTTTTTCTACACAAAACAAATCAAAGCAGCCATACACTAATATCAGTGTATGGCACCAGATTATACGAATAGTATTAAAAATCAAATAAAGCTATTGATTTACTCTCCAAATTATGTAACTATATGAATATACAATTTTATTAACCAAGTAACACTAGGGGTGCTTTTGAAGCTGAGAGAGGCATTGGCCTTAACCCTTGAACCTGCACTAGGTAATGCTAGCGAAGGAAAGTGGTAGATCGTTGTCTTTATACACGTATGTATATGGAATTAACAATGTGATAATCAGAAAACCACTTCTTTCATGTGAGAAGTGGTTTTTTTATTGTCATCAGGAGGAAGATTATGCATGGAAAATTCTTTACAAGGGCTGCTAAATCAGGTTGAAGACCGAAAAGAAGAGCTTATTCAATTACTAGAGAGATTAATTCGCTATAAAACACCTGCACCGCCTGCCCGGAATACAGAGGAAGCTCAGCGATTTGTCTCCGCATTTCTAAAAGAAAGAGGCTTTAAGGTTGACCAATGGGATGTATATCCAGGCGACCCCAATGTTGTTGGTGTCTTAAAAGGCAGTGAATCAGACTATTTTCAAAGTCTCATCATTAATGGTCATATCGATGTAGCCGAAATCAATGAAGATGAAGAATGGGTATTAGATCCATTTTCTCCTATTATTCAAGATGGAGCCGTAATAGGCAGGGGAGCTGCTGATATGAAGGGTGGTCTTGCCGGCGCGTTATTTGCTATCCAGCTGCTTCATGAAGCCGGAATTGAGCTACCAGGTGACCTGACCTTTCAATCTGTTATCGGGGAAGAAGTAGGGGAAGCAGGTACATTGGAATGCTGTAAAAGAGGATATAAGGCTGATTTTGCCGTTGTTGTCGATACAAGTGATTTACATATACAAGGTCAAGGCGGGGTAATTACTGGCTGGATTACCGTCAAAAGCAAGAAGACCTTCCATGATGCAACACGAAGAGAAATGACCCATGCCGGGGGAAAGCTTTTTGGAGCCAGTGCCATTGAAAAAATGATGAAAATTATGCAAGGCCTGCAGGAGCTAGAAAGACATTGGGCTGTTATGAAAAGCTATCCAGGCTTTCCAGCAGGAACCAACACCATTAACCCTGCCGTCATTGAAGGGGGAAGACATGCTGCCTTTATTGCAGATGAATGTCGGTTATGGATTACGGTTCATTTTTATCCAAATGAAACATATGAGCAGGTTGCTAGAGAAATCGAGGAGCATATTCTTTCCGTGGCACAGTCAGACCCATGGTTACGGGAAAATCCTCCAATTTTTGAATGGGGCGGCTCCTCTATGATTGAAGATCAAGGTGAAATTTTTCCTTCTCTTGAAGTCGATCCCGAGCACCCTGCTGTCGCAGCTCTAATGCATTCACATGAAAGTGTTCTGAAAGAAGCTGCTGCACTAGATGTTTCAACAACTGTCACGGATGGTGGCTGGTTTGGTGCTGCCGGAATTCCGGCAGCAATCTATGGTCCCGGACATCTTCATCATGCGCATGCTGTCAACGAACAACTATCCATTGAACAGCTCGTGAGGTTTACAAAGGTAATATTGACGTTTATTTATCAATGGTGTCATACGAAAAAATAAATCGTGAGAATAGGAGTTATCAAAGAATGAAGTTTTCTGAGCGTTTACATGAAAAGCTACAGCCTATTTGGCGAAAAAATCACGTCCATCCTTTTGTACAGGAAATGGGGGCAGGAACATTGGATAGAGATAAGTTCCGTTTCTATATGATTCAGGATTATTTATATTTGATTGATTATGCCAAGCTATTTGCCTTAGGGGCTGTAAAAGCGACAGATATTGAAGATATGAAGATATTCTCTGCTTTATTACATTCGACTGTGAATGAAGAGATGTCACTACACCGTCAGTATGCTGCGCGGTTTGGCATTTCAGAGGAGGAGTTGGAGCATGCAGATCCCTCTCCGGTCACACTTGCTTATACCCATTACATGCTTCATTCTGCGCAAAATGGAACACTGGCTGAGTTAGTGGCAGCCCTTCTACCATGTGCATGGAGCTATTGGGAAATTGGAAAAAGCTTGAGTGAAATTCCTGGTGCATCGGATCATGAATGGTATGGGGATTGGATTACCATGTACAGCTCAAAGGAATTTGGCCAAACAGCAGAGTGGTGTATTGATTTATTAGATAAATTGACGGCAGGAAAGCCTGAGCCTGAGCTTCGTCAGCTAGAAAAAATCTTTCTAAACACAACCCGATTTGAATATTTATTCTGGGATATGGCGTATCACAAAGAAATGTGGCCGGGCGATGAATAATCCAGCACTAGAATTTAATGGAGTAACCTTTCATTATGATCTAAAGCAACAGCCAATCCTGGATAGAATCCAATTCCAAATTCAAGAGGGAGAATTTGTTAGCATCATTGGACCCAGCGGTTCAGGAAAAAGCACGATATTCCGATTAATCACCGGACTGGAGCAGCCCAAAGAGGGAACGATTCTCTTAAATGGAGAAAACATTAAGAATCGTTTAGGTACAGTCGGTTATATGCCGCAGCAGGATTTGTTAATGCCGTGGAGGACTGTATTGGAAAATGCGGTGCTTCCATTAGAAATTAAAGGAATGAAAAAGTCGGAAGCCCAACAACGGGTCAAAGCGCTGCTCCATGATTTTGGCTTAGAAGGCCAAGAAAATGCTCTGCCAAGTAATCTATCAGGCGGTATGAGACAGAGGGTATCCTTTTTGAGAACGAGCTTAAGTGGGTCCAATATTTTATTACTGNAAGCAACAGCCAATCCTGGATAGAATCCAATTCCAAATTCAAGAGGGAGAATTTGTTAGCATCATTGGACCCAGCGGTTCAGGAAAAAGCACGATATTCCGATTAATCACCGGACTGGAGCAGCCCAAAGAGGGAACGATTCTCTTAAATGGAGAAAACATTAAGAATCGTTTAGGTACAGTCGGTTATATGCCGCAGCAGGATTTGTTAATGCCGTGGAGGACTGTATTGGAAAATGCGGTGCTTCCATTAGAAATTAAAGGAATGAAAAAGTCGGAAGCCCAACAACGGGTCAAAGCGCTGCTCCATGATTTTGGCTTAGAAGGCCAAGAAAATGCTCTGCCAAGTAATCTATCAGGCGGTATGAGACAGAGGGTATCCTTTTTGAGAACGAGCTTAAGTGGGTCCAATATTTTATTACTGGACGAGCCGTTCAGTGCACTGGATGCTATAACAAGGTTAACCATGCAGGAATGGCTAGTCCAGCAATGGTTGAAACGGAAGAAAACGATTTTATTTATTACCCATGATGTAGATGAAGCTCTATTTTTGTCAGATCGAATTGTGGTATTACAAAATAAACCGATAACTTCTATAAAAGAGGTTAACATTCCACTCGGACGTCCGCGTACTATTCGAGATATTAGTAGACCTGAGATTATCACTTTAAAGGAACAGTTGATTGACCAGCTTCGAACGAAGGTGGTCGTATGAACAGCATGAAATCCTATATTGCATCCACCATCCTCGTATTCATTCTGATGATTGGTTGGGAATTCGGGGCACGAATGTATAATAAAAGTTTTATCCTGCCGTCACCGATAGATATTTTATTGAAGCTCTGGGAGTTAAAAATAATATTGCTGTTCGAGCATCTTCCAGCTACCTTATTAATCATCGTCATTGGTCTGCTTATTTCCATCCTGATTGGTGTAGGCCTTGCTGTATGGATGAACATGAGTAAAATTGCGGAAAAAGCCTTTTATCCGCTGATTGTTGCTTCACAGACGATTCCGACCATCGCGTTAGCACCCATTTTTGTCGTTTGGTTTGGCTATTCCATTTGGAGTAAGGTATTTGTCACCTTTTTGATTACCTTTTTCCCATTAACCGTTAGTACCTTTGATGGCCTTCGTTCTTCAAATAAGGATATAAAGGAATTGCTACTGACAATGGGGGCGTCCAAAAAGGATATCTTTTTTAAATTAGCTGTACCATCCGCACTGCCATCTTTTTTCTCGGGTTTAAAGGTGGCTGTTACCGTCAGTGTCATTGGGGCTGCCATTGGTGAATGGCTTGGTGCGGAATCAGGACTTGGTTATTTCAGCCGGCGAATGATGACACAGATGGACGGAGCAGCTGTATTTGCTCCGATTGTATTACTATCGATTATTGGAATTCTCTTATTTTTACTGGTGACATGGTTAGAAAAAATATGTTTAGGATGGAGAAAAGAATCATGAAAAAACATGTATTCATGCTTATAAGTATTGTCTTTGTTTTATTGTTAGCAGCCTGTGGCGGGAGTAATGCTTCGCAAAGCTCTGGTAATGGAAAGGATGAAGCCGATGGCAAGGAGCTGAAGGAAGTCAGCATCATGCTCGATTGGTATCCGAATGCGGTCCATAGTTATTTATATGTAGCAGAGGAAAAGGGCTATTTCGAGGACGAGGGAGTAAAGGTTGATATTCAATTCCCGGCAAATCCGACTGATCCATTAAATTTAGCAGCTGCAGGTAAAGTAACATTAGGATTATATTATCAGCCTGATGTGATCATGGCGCGTGCAAATGAGAATATTCCGGTTAAGTCCGTTGCTTCTATTGTACGTTCACCTTTAAACCATGTTGTATTTGCAGAAGATAGTTCAATTCAGTCACCGAAGGATTTAGAAGGGAAGAAAGTAGGTTATCCAGGTATACCTTTAAATGAGGCAATCCTTGAAACAATGATAACGCACGATGGCGGAGACATTGAAGAGGTCAATATTCTTGACATTGGCTTCGAATTAAATTCCTCACTTGTAACGGAAAATGTAGATGCTGTCAGCGGTGCCTTCATAAATCATGAAGTACCTGTCTTAAACCATAAGGGATTTAAAACGCGATACTTCAATCCAACTGATTATGGTGTGCCGGCCTATAATGAAATTGTTCTTGTCACAAGCGATGAAACGCTGGAAAAAGAAAAGGATGCTATTCAAGCATTCTGGAAAGCAGCTGAAAAAGGCTATCAGTTTATGAAACAAAATCCAGACGAAGCCCTAAATATCCTTTTAACGAATCAAGATCAAGTGAACTTCCCATTAGAGGAAGCGATTGAAAAGGAAAGTCTTCAGGTATTGCTGCCAAAAATGGAAGAAGAAGGGGCTGTCTTTGGTTCACAGGACGAACAGTCATGGAAGGAAACAGCCAAATGGCTGAAGGAAGCAGGATTAATTAAAACAGTACCAAAGGCTAGTGATATGATGACGAATATAGCAGAATAAAAGACTTACCTTCCAATAAGTTACAAACCTCATGAACAGGATAAGCGCCATTTATTAGGAAAAACTATTTTAGTAACTTATTAAAGGGAGGTATTTCATTTTGTATTTCTACAAAGAAGATTTAATTAATATCATCGTGCCTGATAAACCAGACCCTGCTGCCGCTAAGGTACTGCAGGAAACATTGGGCGGCAGATTTGGCGAGATGCGTACGATGATGCAATTTTTCTTTCAAAGTTCAAACTTTCGTGGTAATGCAAAGCCATTTCGTGATCTTATCCGCGGCATCTTTCTAGAAGAAATCAGTCATGTTGAACTCGTGCAGACGACCATCAACCAGCTATTGAATGGTTCAGGTGAGGAAGCGGTCGGTGCAGGGGGAAGTTCTGCAGCTCCTCTAGAGGATGCCGTTAAAGAGCACGCAAACCCTCATCATTATATAATGGGTGCACAAAGCTCTCTGCCAGTCGATGCTGCCGGTAATCCATGGAATGGAAACTATGTATACAATCATGGAAACCTTGTTGCCGACTTATTGGATAATGTAGTATTAGAATCAACAGGCGTACTGCAAAAAACACGGATTTATGAAATGAGTTCAAATAAGACCTTTAGAGAAACGTTGGCGTTTTTGATTGTTCGCGATAATGCCCATCAAAATGCCTTTGCAAAGGCTTTAGAGACTCTTGGGGTAAATTGGGGCCAGATTTTTCCTGTACCAAACTATGATATCAATAAATATCCAGAATGCCGTAAATATGTAGAAATGGGCTTCCATAATGCACAATTCAATTTCAGATTGGATGATAGCCTAATAGGGCAAATTTTCCAAGGGGAATCACCTAGTAGAGAGGACGGAAATCTGCAGGTTGTTCCGCCGCCACAGGGCTATCCGGTTCCCGTGCTGCCTGACATGCCGAATGAACACAGTCCAGGTCTTTTTGACCTGAATTCTTAATATTTATATAAAAAAGGAATGTGCCTAGTGTGCAATCCTTTTTTATGTAAATTGAATGATAAGCAAGAACCTATATAAAATAGGTAGTACCGCATCCTTAAGCGCTGGTACTACCTATTAAAGAAATCACAAATTACTGCATCATTTGGTTTAATTCCTGAATACATTCCTGAACAAGTGTTACACCCTGGCTCATCGATGCCCCGCCGCCAAACGCTGCTGTAACGCCTACTGCTTCAAGGATTTCCTGCTCTGAACAGCCTTGGTCGAGACATCCCTTTGTATGGTAAATGATACAATATTCATCCTGTGCATGAAGACTAATTCCTAGAGCGATTAATTGCTTTTCCCGTTGAGTTAGGGTTCCCGCTTTAAAGCATTCCTCCGTAAAGTCATTGAATTTACTTGCAAACTCAGGCATCTTCTGTGTAAATGCCCCAAGACCTTCCTTGTATTTTAATAAAGCGGATTCTGTAGAATTTCCAGCCTCCATTACCTCAACTCCATTCCTAATATTATAGATGAACCAAATTTATTATTAGCTAAAACCATCGGTTTAAACGAACCATTTAATTGAATAAAAATGCCTCTGTTTAACACTTTTACCATAAACGAGCAAACATAATTAGAGGAATTCAAGGCAAAATTTTAATATTGTAATCTATAGCAGAACAAAATTTATTTGGAAAAAGGTGATGGAATGGATTTGGCCAATGAAAACCAGGCCTATCAAGCTGGAGATATTGTGTATGTTTTTTATCGAAATCCTCATACCCAGGATGTCGCAAATGTTCAGGCAGCTGCTGTTGTCAACAACCCCGAGAGTTCGGGAGAACTAGCCTTGTTTTTATACGAAACCTATTACCCTTTAACAAATGAAACGGCCATCTATAGAACGGAAGAAGAAGCTAATCAGGCCTATCAGTACTATTATGGAGATGTTAGAGGGGAGTGGAATGATGAAGCCTTTTACTCCTAAGCTTGTCTATTTTGAACCGAAAGCATTGGAATATCCTCTTGGAATTGAATTAAAGGAAAAATTTGAAAAAATGAATGTTGAGATACGTTATACAACTTCCCATAACCAGGTGAGAAATCTACCGGGTGATACTGATTTACAAAAATACCGGGTGGCCAAGTCAACGCTTGTTGTTGGAATTCGAAAAACGCTTAAATTTGATACCTCAAAGCCGTCTGCGGAGTATGCGATTCCGTTTGCAACCGGTTGTATGGGTCATTGTCATTATTGCTATCTACAAACCACGATGGGCAGCAAGCCCTATATTCGAACCTATGTCAACGTCGAAGAAATCCTAGGGGCTGCTGACAAATATATGGACGAGAGGGCACCTGAAATCACACGGTTTGAAGCGGCCTGTACCTCTGATATTGTTGGGATTGATCATTTAACACACACATTAAAAAGAGCCATCGAGCATTTTGGAGAATCTGAGTACGGAAAACTGCGGTTTGTGACTAAATTCCATCATGTCGACCATTTGCTTGATGCGAAGCATAATGGGAAAACAAGATTTCGATTCAGCGTCAATGCTGATTATGTGATCAAGAATTTTGAACCCGGAACATCTCCTTTACTAAAACGGATTGAAGCAGCAGGAAAGGTTGCGCGTGCTGGGTATCCGTTAGGCTTTATCGTTGCTCCGATTTATATGCATGAAGGCTGGGAGGAAGGCTATTATCATATGTTTGAACGCTTGGATGCAGAATTACCGGAAGATGCCAGAAAGGATATTACCTTTGAGTTTATCCAGCATCGCTTTACAAAGCCAGCAAAAAGAGTGATTGAAAAAAATTATCCGATGACAAAACTAGAATTAGATGAAGAAAAGCGCAGATATAAATGGGGGAAATATGGAATCGGCAAATATATTTATCAAAAAGATGAGGAGGAGGATTTAAAAAGTAAGCTATATACCTATATGGAGAAATTTTTCCCTAATGCTAAATTAGAATACTTCACGTAGAAAAACTTTCTGTAGGTCATAGTTACTATAGGTAATCGGTTAGTTAATAATGGCAAACCTATAATGGTGTAAGAGCCCCATTAGGCGAATGGTGGGGGGTTTTGAGCTCACCTTCGTCTGCATATATGTTGATTATGCCTCGATTCAACTTCATTCAGCAAATGCTTTTTGTACCGAAAGCTTGCGACAGGTACAGAAGTCCTCCACTTCTACAAGTGGGGGATGAAGGCAAATGGTCCTTCGATTCAGTGGGGGTTCAAACCCCGGCTGAATGAAGTTATGCCTCCGGCGGATGTCACGGATTTTTTAAAGGTAGTTTACCCGAGCGAGCTCAGGTAATCCGGACGCAAATTCGACGGGCGAATTTGATTCTAAACTGTTCATATTAACTCATCCAATCCATCCTAAAATAATAAGAATAATTCAATGTAAAAATATGGATACTAACCTACATATAATCAATTAGTAAAAAACGTTAGTTGACAAGCATTGGAGGAACTTATGAAGAACAGCAAACCTATTGGACTTATTTCATCTCAAATCCCTATTTTTTACAAACAATATATACTTTTAGCGATCATGAGCTAATGTGAAACCTATGAATAAGGATAAAGAGAAAACAATTGAAAATTTATTATGGAGCATCGCGTTACCTGGTTTTTCTCAGCTAATAAACGGAAATTTTGTTAAGGGATTTATCTTTGTTGCTCTTGAGATTTTAATTAATGTACAAGCTAAATTTAATATTGCTATTCTGTTTAGCTTTCATGGTGAAATTACAAAGGCAATTGAAGTAACGAATTTTCAATGGTTAATGTTTTATCCCTGTCTATATTTCTTTGCCATGTGGGATAGCTATAAAGCAATACCTGGAAAGAATATACCATTTATGTATATGCCCTTCGTTTTCTCGGCCTATTCTGTAACAGTAGGCTTGATTCTATCACCAAAACTAACGATTTTCGGGAAGCTGTTAGGACCTGTGTGGCTGCCCATACTGTTTGTTATTCCTGGTGTTATAATAGGCTTTGTGTTTAAAGTAATTCTGCAATTTTTCACTAAAAAATCCCTCCCGAGCAATTAAAAAATGTGAGATGACCCTCTTTAAGAGGGTTCTATTTGTTAGTTGTCCAATCACATCATTCTAGTAATTTTTCTGTATTATTTTCTGAACTCCTTCATATTAATAGAATAACAGCCTGTTAATAACCGTTAGATAATGAAAAAGGAGGGAGATTCTATGAACCAGAGTGTCAATGAGCAGCAATTGCTAGATGAATATAGAAGCATGATTCAATTTGTCGAGATCACATTCAATGGAGCTCGTTTAGAGAAAACAACCATTAAGATTCCTGTCGAGCTGTTACAAATAACACAAGATTCACGATTAGGAGACAAGCTGAAAGCAACCTATCCACTATTTCATGAGAATTTCTCAAAATTTACAAAACCCATGAAGGAACAGGTTGCAGCCTGTCGGTTACGGTATACAAGAGCACTTTCAAAAAAGTTTGGAAGAGTCATGTTGGTTAAGGACAAAGCTTCATTCGAAAGAGAATTTCATACAATCAGTATCAGAATCGAACAATTTAAACGGGAGATTATCGATATATTAAATACCCAAATAGAAAAAACCAAACAAGAGTTAATCGATTATTTCACTCCCATCATGCTGGAGAATCCACCTAATCACCTGCTACATATTCATCATAAAAGCATTGAGGAAACTGAAGTCAGGGCTTTTGTTGAATGGCTTCTTGACAAGGAAATTCCAACGGCAGAGCAAATTCTTAATCGGGTAGAATTTTATCATGTCTATAAGGATGTCACATTACAAATTTTACAAGATGAGCAGTTTTACCGCGATATCAGGAAAGCGTTTAAAAAGGATCATATCCATTGGCCTCATTTAAACCAAAAGCAAGAGGAATTATTATTTTTATAAGCAGTACCTGGGAGTTATTCCTTACATGGGAGGAATAACTCCCTTTTTTTCAGAAACTATTAGCCCAATAGACTACGCAAGCCTTGATATCCGAAATACAATCCAAACCCGACTAATGAGGCACCCGAAATAATAGAAATAGCTTTTAGCGTTTTTAAGGTAAGATATTTCCTTAGACCGGTTGATAAGGCTGCAACAAAGATATCCCAGCAGGCAAGTCCAAGAAAAATCATCAAACTATAGATTAATAGTGCTTCAGTACTAGATGTTTGGGCTGTTTTCGCCAGCACTGAACCATATATTCCTAACCAAAAAAGGACAGACAATGGGCTTGTAATGGACATGATAAAACCAATAAAGAAGCTTTTTAAGAAAGAGGCCTTCTCTCTGTGATAGGAGAGTGTAAGCTGAGTAACGCTCTTAATACATTCAAACCCTGAGTAAATTAAGACAAATCCACCAAATAGCCACAAAAATATCTGTACGATGGGTATTTGCAAAAATTTCACCAGACCTAAGTAAACTAACAGCATAAAGATTCCATCAGCCAGCATGGAGCCGACCCCTACCATCCATGCATGCCAGAATCCGTTTTTTATTCCTTTATCTAGACGAGCAGAATTTACTGGACCAATTGGTGCAGCTAATGTAAAACCTAGAATAATATAACCGAACATCACACTAAAGTTCAGAAAAACACCCTCCCTTATATAGCCATTAACTTGTACATCATATGAGGCTAAACAGGGATAGAGTCCAAGAAAATTTCCTGATTTTTGATTTTTATGGTAATGAAGGAAACTTTCTAAATGGAAGCCAAGTATAAATTCAATCTCTCAGGGTATGATAAAAGCAGGTATGGTAAATATTTTCTAGGGGTGCTTTTCATGTCAGTGATTGTTTGTCAGACATTTGAGATTAAACAGGATAAATTTAAAGAGGGAATTGATAATCTAAAAGAAATTAAAAAGTTCCGGAATGAAAATTATGATCACAAGGTTGAAATACTATCACCAATCTCAGGAGAGGACCATACATATGCACTTCTATCAACCTACGAGGGTCTGGCAGAGATGGAGCTGCAAAGTAAAAAAATGTCTATTGATGAAGAGTATGGAAAGCTGATTGGTCAATTTTTTCTAGAAAATATTGTGCAGGGGAGCATGTATACACAAATTTACAGGACGATCAGTGATAAGAAAAGTGATAAAAATAAGGAAAAATAGAGCATACAGTGATTAATGTATGTTCTATTTTTCCAAACTTAGTCCCTACTTTATATCCACTATGATTTCATCATCCATTCTCCACTCTCCTGAAACCATATCCTTCCAAAACGTAAAGGACAGCTGTCTTTGTTCTTTACTATTATCACTCCTATACAGTTCTGCATCAGCATATACTTGCTGGAATACCACATCTTGTCTACCTTCCTCTAGGGCAAACGCAGGCTTTCCTAAACGTATTATTTTTATTATTTCTAGCCTTTTCTGAAGGTGATTTATGTTTTCACCATTTTCAACAATCATTTGAATAATCTTTTGATCTCCTTGATTTACAGCTGCTTCAAATACTTTTATTAACTGTGAGGGACTTATGACGCGGAGATAATCATCCAGTTTCCCACCAGCTCTTAGTATCATTAATTTATGGGACAAATCCTCATGTTTTGAACCATGGGTGGTACTTCCTAAAAAATGCACACAAAAATGTCCAGGAAAGCCGTTTTTCAATGCCCCGGCCCCATGAGGCATTCCATGCATAGACGCAGCCAGCATCTGATCCTTTGTCACAACCAATATAGCTCTTCGTTTCCAGCTCCATTTACCGTTGTAAATCTTCTTCATAATCTTCGTATCCTTATGTGTTAAAGGCTGGACATCCGCATGCATGCTCCCTGCTCTTCTTTGAACTGTAAATTGCAATCCAGTTTCAACATCTGTAATCGTAAAAATCGATTTTCTTGGAATAATATGATTGACTATTGTCCAAGGCAATATTTCAATTTGAAAACTGTTTGGTGTATCTTGGTCCTCTAATGTCAAAGCATTTACTTGTAAAGAAACTGTGAGCATAAGGACAAGAACAAGAGAAAAAAACTTTTTAATCATGAATGAATCGTTCCTTTGAGTTATTTATCCTAGCGGTCCATGGTTTTCGGCTAACCTTTCAAATGACTCTTTTATTTTGTTAATGGTAAGGAAAATAAATACCTTTTAATATTTGGAATTACAACAGGAAACAGATATGGTCATATCTTAACATCATAATTGAACATAATTAGCGCAAGATAATAACCAACCTTTATCATTTTGAGTCTGCCGTTACGCCTAATCATTATTTGAAATGAGGGATACAGATGCCAAATGTACAAGTAAACTGCTCTGTCGTCAATTGTGCATTCCACGCAAAAGGAAACATCTGCGGAGCTGATAAAATAACCATCGACATGGACCACAACTCAGATTATGACACAGAATTCGCTTCTGAGGTTGGTTTTAATGAGGTAAAAGAAGAAGCAAATCAGTCAGCAGACACCTGCTGCAAAACCTTCAAACCAAAAGAATAACCTACTGGGGTACCATAAAAGACAAAAGGATATTTTGGTCTTTTATGGTACCCATTTGTCACAGTTATTTCTATTTTTAGCGAATATTTTGACAGGATTTTGGCTTGTCCTTCTCGAATTGTATAATCATAATGAACAATTCATTTCTTTATACAGGGGAGGGAAATGATATGGGGATGTTTCATCATTTTTTTAAAGGAGAAAAACGGGAAGGGAAGAAACGCTTAAAAAATGAATTAATGATTAAAGATGTAGATCATTACTTTGGGTACTTACTAACCATTTTTAATGATTTCTCTGATAAATATTCAGAAAATGAGAAGTACAGACATTATGTAAAACCACAAAGTAAGGAATATCTGAATAACCTGGAGCATGGAATTCAGTTAACTAAAAAGGCCTACGACAAAATTAATGCTCTTCCATATGTATATAACCTTCCAAAAGCCACTCAGCAATACATTAAATCCTCTAAAGAACAATATCTCATGACATTGGAGAACTACATGAAACAGGATGAGGCTATTCGTGATCATATTTTAGCGGCTGCAAAAGCTGGAAAGAAGCTTGAGATTTCAGAAGAATTAACCATTCCTTATGCGGTAAAAGCACAATTCCATATGGAGTCTGCGACCAATTATATGGAACAGGCTCGTCAGTCCGTATAGGGTAATCAACAACTAGCATCCTGGAAACTAGTTTCGATAGAATGAAGCTTTCCATCTATAATGCCGCAAAAAGGAGCTTGCATAAACAAGCTCCTTTTTGCGGTATCATAAAAAAGTGCTACTTTCATCATCTCTGTTTCGTTATTACATTCTTTTATGCTTAGAGGCAGTGATTTGAAAATTCATGCTTTCAGCAAGCTCGGGGAAATCGATGAAGGGATTACGGTTGCCTTGAATCGTATATATGGCCTGGTTACGATGTTTTTCATAGGCAGTCACCTCAAACTGCTGATGCCAGCGAATCATTAAAGAAATATCTATCGTTCTTAAAAAGGACTTCTTAATCGCTCTTGGATAGCGGACGAGAAAGTACATGATAGCCCTTGCAACAGTCCCTTTTCCATATTCAGGCTCAAAACGATTATTCATTGTAACACCACATTGGTTTTTGATTTTTTCCTGAGGAGATTCTGGAATATAAAAGGAAAAATCATCATAGGGAAAATTAGAGCGTTTTATATTACACTCCGGCTGACAGGCAAATAAATGATGCAAATCTCCCTTCATCGGATCCTCCGCTCCGTACCATGATTGCGGTACAATATGCTCGGTATTAAATTTTAATTCATAATCAATCTTTGGAATCTTTTCATGTCGAAGAGCTGATACATCTTTTGGAGTTTCAAGCAGTTCTTGAAATTTCCAATATTTTTTCTGAATGGTTAAAAAGTCTTCCTGTAACAGCTTTTTAGGATCCTGATTCAAGCCTGAATAAATGCTTTTTATCGTACCGTCAGGATGCATATCGACCCATGAATATAGGTATTGATCCTTACTAATAAAATAAGGGAGTTTTTGCTTATGTGTTTTCTTTAATAATTCATGATAGCTGGAAAACAAATAAGTTTTCTTATTTGATAACGAGCGGTAATAATGCTTTCTATCTCTCTCATCTTTCTTATGATTAAAATAAAGCTCCTGGTTCAGCGCAATGATTTCTCTATTTTTTTCGATTGTAGCTATTGTTTGATGTACATCCTGTTTAAAAGGTTCTTTTAGCTCCTTCAATCTCTCCAGGAGGATTGTATCTGTTTGTTTCTCCATTATAATCCACCATAAATACCCTTCCTATCTATCAGCTTCCATTTAGGTTATACTATTAAATTATCGAAAATCAAACGAAGTTGCAATGAAGATTCGATAATAACTATATCTTTATTAAAAAGGGATCATAAGCATAAAAAAAAGCGAAAAGCTTATTACTAGGTTACAATGAAACTATGTTGTAAGTATGTAGTGGGAGGGAACTATGAAAATATTATTTATGATCCGTGACCCATTTGTTGATGCATATCCAAAGCTAATTAGGGACGCAAAGGGATTAGCAGATGAGGTTAAGGTATTATACACGGACAATGGAATTAAGAAGGAGGATCTCCTTCAGGAAGTAAAGGATGTTGACATCATTGTTGTTGCCATTGTAAAGATTGACCAGGAAGTCATAGATGCGGCACCTCGTTTAAAATATATTATTAAGTTTGGTGCCGGCTATGATAATATCGATGTTCATTATGCCGATCAAAAGGGGATTCCCGTCACAAATGCACCTGGACTTAATGCAGAATCTGTTGCCGATCATGCCTTCGGCTTGCTTTTGTCCGCTTCTAGAAGCATCCCGCAAAAGGATAAAGAAATTAAAACCAATCAATGGGAACTTTCCGTTGGTCATGAAATTTATGGTAAACAGCTTGGCATCCTGGGGTTTGGCTCCATTGGAAAAGCCATTGCTAAGCGAGCCTATGGCTTCAATATGACTACACTGGCATCGGGAAATTACAAGGATTATGGTACGGCAGATAAATGGAATGTTACTTTTGTTGAGAAAGAAGAGTTGTTTGCAGCATCTGATTTTATCATTGTTAGTACCTCATTAACGAAGCATAATCGCAGGATGGTGAACAAAGCATTGTTGAATCGAATGAAACCAGCGGCTTTTCTCATCAATATTTCACGAGGTGGCTTGATTCATGAGCAAGACCTCATTGAAGCCTTGAAGCAGAAGAGAATTAAAGGTGCTGCATTAGATGTGTTTGAAATGGAACCGCCGCAAAATGAATTAGCTATGCTGCCAAATGTGATTGCTACTTCCCATGTTGGCGGCTCTACCTATGAATCAATTCAAAGAATTGGAAACCTAACCATTCAAAACATTTCCCAATTTTTGCGAAATGAACCACTTGAATTTGTTGTCACACCTAACCTAAATAAATAGTCTAAGTCACTAAAAGCTCCTCCTTATGAAAGGGGGCTTTTTTTTTTAGCCAACCATAGTATCTGACATTTTTTCTCAATCAGATTACATAATAAATAACAAACCGTGAAAGATAAGCAAGGATAGGAAAAATCCACCAAGAAGGGAGCAAAATGATGCGAAAAAAAATCTCGCCGCTACTGAAGAAGCTAACGTATTTTGGCAAAACGCAGGATTTATCGGAGCACAGTGCTCTTCAGGGAGCTGATCGTGATACTGAAAAATACTACCGTGATCGGTGGCAGCATGATAAAGTAGTTCGCTCCACGCATGGGGTTAACTGTACGGGATCTTGTAGCTGGAAAATCCATGTGAAGGATGGCATCATCACATGGGAAACGCAGCAAACGGATTATCCCACAACAGGTCCCGATATGCCGGAGTACGAGCCGCGTGGCTGTCAACGGGGTGCCACATTCTCTTGGTATACATATAGTCCTTTGCGTGTTAGATACCCGTATATCAGGGGAGATTTAATTAAACTCTGGAAGGAAGCACGGAATCAAATAAATGATCCTGTCCAGGCCTGGAAATCTATCATGGACGACCCAGAAAAAAGAAGGTCTTATAAAAGCGCCAGAGGAAAGGGTGGTCTAGTTCGTTCTTCATGGGATGAGGTATATGAGCTGATTTGTGCACAATTAATCTATACCCTTCAGGAATATGGACCCGACCGGATTGCTGGTTTTTCGCCAATTCCAGCTATGTCGATGGTAAGCCATGCGAGTGGATCGAGGTTTATTAATTTACTCGGCGGAACCATGCTAAGTTTCTATGATTGGTACGCTGATTTACCGCCATCTTCCCCACAGGTCTGGGGAGAACAGACCGATGTCCCTGAGACATCTGATTGGTATAACTCCTCCTATTTACTTGTATGGGGGTCAAACGTTCCACAAACTCGTACACCGGATGCCCATTTCCTGACAGAGGTTCGCTATAAAGGGACGAAGGTCGTCTGTGTTGCACCGGATTATGCTGAATATGTTAAATTCGCGGATCAATGGCTACCGGTTCAAGCTGGCATGGATGGAGCTCTGGCAATGGGCATGACCCATGTCATTTTGAAGGAATTTTATGTTGATCAGCAAACACCATTTTTCGAGGAGTATGTCAAACAATATACAGACCTCCCATACTTAATTACATTACAAAAGGATGGAGAGCTCTATACAGCTGGCCGGTTCCTGCGGGCAAGTGATATTGGAATGGATCTGGAGTATAACGATTGGAAAACCGTTTTTTATGACAAAAAGTCAGGAAAGCTTGCTGCTCCTAATGGGAGTATCGGTCACCGCTGGGAAAATAAAGGTGAGTGGAATCTAGAAATGAAGGATTCCGATAATAGCTTACAGGAACTGGACCCTGCACTAACGATGCTTGGCATGGAGGATGAAGCGGGCGTATTACAATTGCCTTATTTTGGCACAGAAAAGAACGAAATTCTAAAGCGCGGAGTACCCATAAAAAAGCTTAATCAAAATGGCGAAACCATTTATGTAACAACTGTATTTGATGTACTCATGGCACAGGCTGGTGTAAAGCGCGGAAATTTACCAGGTGACTATCCAGCGGATTATGATGATCTAAAACCACATACTCCGGCATGGCAGGAAAGTATCAGTGGAATTGATCGCAAGGTATGTGCGCAAATCGCCCGTGAATTTGCCCAAAATGCGATAGATTCAAGCGGCAGGTCCATGATTATTATGGGGGCAGGCATCAATCATTGGTATCATTCTGATGCGATTTATCGAGCCATACTAAATATGGTTCTTCTTACAGGCTGCGAAGGTGTGAATGGCGGCGGCTGGGCACATTATGTCGGCCAAGAAAAGGTGCGCCCGCTCGAAGGTTGGCAGACGATTGCCATGGCTCGTGATTGGGGCGGTCCACCGCGGCTGCAAAACGCAACCTCTTTCTTTTACTTTGTAACAGAACAGTGGAGGTATGATGACCAGCGCCCTGCTGAGCATATTTCACCACTATTTGAAAAACCGCGCTATTCAAATATGGCAGATTATAACGCATTAGCAGTAAGACTGGGATGGGTAGCCTCCTATCCTCAATTCAATGCTAATTCATTGAATCTTTATGAACAGGCAAATGCCCAAAATAATGATGATGCTGTGAACTATGTCGTGAATCAAATAAAAAATGGCTCATTAAAGTTTTCCGTCGAAGAACCAAGTAATCCGATTAACTTCCCACGTTCCTTATTTGTCTGGAGAGCCAATTTAATCGGTAGCTCTGCCAAGGGACATGAGTATTTCCTAAAATACATGTTGGGAACTCATTCAGGTGTTTTAGCTGAGCCTTATAACGGTCTTGGTTGTACAGAGGTTGATGAAAATATCCCGATTCCGGACGAAGGGAAGCTTGATTTACTAATTGATTTAAATTTCCGTATGTCTGGTACAGGCATGTATTCAGATATCATACTTCCTGCTGCAACATGGTATGAAAAATATGATATCAGTTCGTCTGACACACATCCGTTTATTCATCCATTCAATCCTGCCATTACACCACCATGGGAAAGTAGAACAGACTGGGCCATTTTTAAGAAATTAGCCCAGACCTTCAGTGAAATGGCGAAGCAGTATTTTCCAAGTCCAGTAAAGGACATAGTGACAAATGCGCTTCTTCATGACTCAAGGGATGAAATATCACAGAAGTTCGGATTGGTTCCAGATTGGAAGCAGGATGGTTCAGAGCCTATCCCTGGTCAAAATTTCCCTCGTGTTCATGTGGTAGAAAGAGATTATACAAAGGTATTTGATAAATATGTCGCCCTTGGCACGAACGTGAGGGAAAATATCGGAGCAAAAGGAATGAGCTGGGATGTAAAAGAGGAGTATGACGAATTAAAGGATATTTTAGGAACAGCTAAGGATTCAGCCCAGTATAACGACTGTCCTGATTTATCGTTTGATCGTAATGTAGCAGAAGCGATTTTGACGTTATCGAGCACAACAAATGGCTCTGCCAATCAAAAAGCCTGGGTTGCACTGGAAAAAAGAACAAATCAAAAATTAAGTCATTTATCACATGAGCGTGCTGAAGAACATATTTCCTTTGATGAAATTTCGGCACAACCAAGAAAAGTCATTACATCACCTGTATTTAGTGGGATTGAAACAGGAAATAGAAGATATGCACCATTTGTGATTAACCGAGAATACTTGGTTCCGTTTCGGACGCTGACAGGGAAACAGCATTTTTATCTGGATCATGAAATGATGTTTGAATATGGGGAAGCCTTACCAGTTTTTAAAGGCCCAATCAAACGAATGGCGTTTTATGACAAAGACGGAAAGCCAGAAACCAATAAAAAGGAAATCAGGCTGCGCTATTTAACGCCCCATTTTAAATGGTCCTATCACAGTACTTATTTTGATACCTTGCCAATGTTAACGTTATTTCGCGGAGGAACAACGATTTGGTTGAATAATGAAGATGCACAGTCTGTCGGTATCAATGATAATGACTGGCTCGAAGTCTACAACCGAAATGGGGTAACGGTCACACGTGCAGTGGTAAGTCATCGGATGCCAAGAGGAATATCCTATATGTACCATGTTCAAGACCGATTAATAAATGTTCCGGGATCAACCATCACAAACGAAAGAGGAGGAACCTTTAATAGTCCAACCTGTCTAACGATGAAGCCAACCCATTTAATCGGTGGCTATGCCCAACTTAGCTATGGATTTAATTATTATGGTCCAACCGGAAATCAACGGGATGAGCAGGTGATGATTCGAAAATTAGAAAGAAGCGAGGTGGATTGGCTTGAGGATTAAAGCACAATTCGGCATGGTGATGAACTTGGATAAATGTATCGGTTGCCACACCTGCAGTGTGACGTGTAATAACACCTGGACAAATCGTGCTGGCGCAGAATACATGTGGTGGAATAATGTTGAAACGAAACCGGGAATCGGCTATCCAAAAGAATGGGAAAATCAAGACACCCATAAAGGAGGCTGGGAGCTGCGGAATGGAAAAATAGAGTTAAAAGCGGGTGGGCGCTTAAATAAGCTCCTGAATATCTTTTACAATCCCAACCTGACCAAAATCGATGACTATTATGAACCATGGACCTACAACTATGAACACTTGATTAATAGTCCTAAAAAGAAGCACCAGCCTGTAGCTCGACCGAAATCTTTGTTGACCGGTGAATTTATGGACTTAGACTGGGGACCAAACTGGGAGGATGACCTGGCTGGCGTCTATGAAACAGGAAAAAGTGATCCAAATATGAATAATGTGGATGCCCAAGTGATACAGGATTTCGATCAAGCCTTTATGATGTATCTGCCGCGTATTTGCGAGCATTGTATGAATCCACCATGTGTTTCTTCCTGTCCTTCTGGCGCTATATACAAAAGAGAGGAGGATGGGATTGTTCTCGCGGATCAGGAGGCATGCCGGAGCTGGCGTTTTTGCATGAGCGGATGTCCCTATAAAAAGGTCTATTTTAATTGGAAAACTAATAAAGCCGAAAAATGTACCTTCTGCTTTCCACGAATCGAAAATGGACAGCCGACGGTGTGCTCTGAAACCTGTGTTGGACGTCTTCGTTATATCGGAATCGTTCTTTATGATGTTGATCGGGTTGCAGAAGCTGCTGCAGTTGAAAATGAAAAGGACTTGTATGAAGCACAGCTTGGACTTTTCCTTGATCCAAACGATCCTGACGTAATAAAGCAAGCAAAGCGTGACGGAATTCCGGAGGATTGGATTGAAGCGGCACAACAATCACCTGTCTATAAGCTAGCGATAGAACATAAGGTAGCCCTGCCACTTCATCCTGAGTACCGTACCATGCCAATGGTTTGGTATGTGCCGCCGCTATCGCCGATTATCAATCAATTTGGCGGAGAAATTGATACGCTAGATCCGGCTATTGTTTTTCCAACCATTGACCAATTCAGAATTCCGATTCAATACTTAGCCAACCTTATGACAGCTGGTGATACAGAAGTGATTAAAAAAGTGCTGAAAAGAATGGTAGCGATGAGAACCTTTATGAGAAGCCATAATCTTGGCAAGTCTTATGATGAACAGCTGCTGCAAAATGCTGAACTGACCAAAGAATCAGCGATTGAGCTGTATGAGCTATCAGCCATTGCGAAATACGATGATCGCTATGTGATACCGAAGTCACATCGAGAAAAAGCAGCAAATATGTACGAGGCACAGGGATCAACTGGCTATTCCTTTATGGAAAGCTGTAATAGCTGCAGTGTAGGACCGGAACAAAGTGGAGAAGAGGATCTTTATGCGTTTAGTGAAAGGTATTGGAGTGATCTAGGTGGAACAATGGATGGACAACTACCAGTTGACTTTTAAATTATGCTCAATTATGCTTCGGTACCCTGATAAGGAATGGGTGGATAACGAGGAGATTCAGGAGCTCATTCTTTCGATTGAAAACGAAGAGGTGAGAAGTTCCATTCTTTCTTTTTGGAACTATACTCGTGAAATGAGCTGGGAGGAGCTTGCGGAGAATTACGTAAGATGGTTTGATCTCACGGAAAATACGACCCTTTATTTAACCTATGGAATCTTTGGGGATAACCGGGAAAGAGGACCGGCATTTGTCAAGCTTAAGCTTGAATTTGCGAAGGCAGGCTTTTATATAAAGGAAAATGAATTACCGGATTATCTACCGCTTATTCTTGACTTCGCTTCCATTGCTGAACTGAAGTGTGTTACAAAGGTACTTGCTATCCATTTAAAAGCGATTAAAGCGTTAAATAAAGAGCTGCATAAGCAAATGAATCCCTATGCTTATTTAGTCAAAGCGGCTTTAATCATCATTGAAAGCCTGTTACCAAGAAAAGAAGAAAGGATTGACCATCATGCTGGTTAGTCCTTGTTGGAGGGTGTCCAAGTGATTTCGTTAACGTTCATGGATGTGTTTTTATGGGTAGTTTTCCCCTATTTAACCCTGACGATATTTGTATTAGGGCATATTTATCGCTATAATACCGATCAATTTGGCTGGTCGGCCAAGTCCAGTGAATTTATTCAGAAGGATTCATTACTAAAATGGGGGAGTATTCTTTTTCATTATGGAATTGTCTTTGTCTTTTTCGGACATGTAGCAGGTGTATTAATTCCAAAGGGTCTTTATGATATGATTGGAATTAATGAGCATATGTATCATTTTGGTGCCGTTTGGATTGGCGGTTTAGCCGGTGTTGCCACTGTCATCGGCGGTTTGCTGCTGACTGTCCGCCGCATGACGAACAAGCGTGTTTCGAAGAACAGCTCGAAGAAGGATCTCATGACATTACTTTGGATTGGTGTTGTCGTTTTACTCGGGTTTTCTAATACAGTTGGCTACACAGCAACCGGTGGGGATTTCGATTACCGGACAACCATTGGCCCTTGGTTCAGAGGAATATTAACCTTTAGACCTATGCCTGATTTAATGGCTATCTCACCAATTGGCTTTAAGCTTCATATTTTTACGGGCTTTCTGCTGTTTGCTCTTTGGCCGTTTACCCGCCTTGTTCATGTCTGGAGCTTGCCGCTGGAATATTTATCAAGAAAGTATGTTGTCTATCGTAAAATGAATCCACGCAAAGCCGTGCGCGGAGCAGAAAAATAGGTAAAGGTAAAAAGGAACCATTGTTGGTTCCTTTTTCAATGTTGATCGAATAAATAGCCTTCCTCATGCTGATTATGTATTTTTGCCAGCACATAAATCGCTTTAAAATAATCCACCATCTCATCACTAATTTTGTCTTTTTTCATCAATTGCTTTACTTCATCTATAATGGTCCGAAACAGATCATGATCTCTTTTTAACATCGTTAAAGGTGTTGCTAATTCAGGATTTTCCTTTATTTTCTCGTTATAAAAATTTTCTTCCTCTGAATCGGCATGGGCAATTAATCTTGTTTCCCAATGGTCAATCAAGGCTTCAGCCGTCATTCTTGCATGCTTTTCATGATTCTCAAGTTTTTCCCGCCGAACCTTTAAGAGAAGGTTAAGCAAATCTCTTCCTTCTGTTACCACGCCATCATGAATGGAACGGTGCGCATCTAATTTATATAGTGAGGGACCTGACATCTATTTCTTTTCCTCCTTTTATTTAGGTTCTTGTACTTAAGCTTTATCAGCATAAGTATGGACATGAATAAATACAACTAAACATCAAATAGAGATGCCCTAAGGACATCTCTACAAAATCTATCAATGTTCTGGATTTAATTCATTAAACATCCCGACGAAATGTGTAGGATTATCATTTTCATCCTTTATCATGGTAATTGTTAATAATTGGAGGTATTCCTCATTATTTTTCCTTCGATTCCAAATTTGACCCTGCCAATATCCATTCTGTTTAATTTGCTCCCACATATTTGAATAAAAGGAAGGCTCATGTTTCCCGGATTTTAAGACCGCAGGAGTCTTACCAATAATTTCTTCCTCAGCAAATCCTGTGACATCTATAAATGCAGGGTTAACTCTTTCGATAGTTCCCTTCATATCAGTAACCATAATCCCCTCAATCGTTCCCTCTATGATTCGATCAGAAACGGTCAACTTATCCTGATAATAAAGACCAATCACAATCACAAGGCAGGCGAGAGCAAATTCTGATAGGGCCATAAAACCAATTGCATAATGGCCTGTTAAGTCAACCAAGGTTGTTAAAATAAGTGGAGGGAAGAAGCCTCCGAGACCTCCCATAGCAGCAACAATTCCATTGACGATGCCAGCCTGTTTCGAAAAATATAAAGGAACTAGTTTAAAAACAGTACCATTCCCCACACCAGCACAAAAAGCAATTAAGATACAGCCTATTGTATAAATCATTAAAGAAGGCTTAAAGGAAAGGATAAATCCGCCAAAGGTGATACCACTAAAGACGATAATCAAAATAATATAGGAATTAAATTTATCTGCGAGCAAGCCTCCAATTGGACGCATGACAGTTGCCACAATGATAAACCCAGCAGTCCGAAAGCCGGCATCTACACTTGTCAGCTGAAATTGATTGACGAGAAAGGATGGTAAAAACACCGTAAACGCGACAAAAGAGCCAAAGGTAATAAAATAAAAGAGACATAAAAACCAAAGCCTATAGCTTTTATAGACCTCTTTTATTTGTTCCGAAAGGGCCACTTTTACACTATTCTCTTTTCGGTCACCAAATAGAAAAGTGAGTGCTGCAAATACTA